>JAIXQH010000062.1 GCA_027484055.1 Verrucomicrobiaceae bacterium
AGGTGGAGGCGGTGTGCCGTCTGCAAGCGGGCTGGCTAGGTGGGCGCGGGCTGGGGTAGCCGGGGCTTCGGCTGCGAATGCGGGGGAGCCGAGGTGGCAAACGGTCGCGATGAGGAGGAAGCAGTGCGATTTCATGGGGGAAAAGATGCTGTCCTTCCTAGTGGACGGGGAGTTCAAAAGTCGTAACAAGTCGACCGCAGCGGCCTTTAGCCATTCCCGAAGGAGTGGCCTGAACATGCGCCACCACCTCCCCGGCCTTTGGGTCGGGTTGGCGGCATCGTTGCGGTCGATGCCGACCGCTTGTTATGAGGATTTTGAAGTCCTCGTCCGCTAGAACGGACACTCGCTAAAAGCCGCAATTCTGCGTGGATGGCAAGGATGAAGTTTGATTTAACTCATCCTAGAGTCGCTCTGCCCGCGTCTTGTTTTGAATTCGCGCAGGCCCATGGCAGATCACAAAAAAACGCCTGAACCCAAGAGTTGGGTCAGGCGTTTTTATGAAATGGTGGGATTTACTCGCCTAGGCCAAAGCGCACGAAGCGGGTCACGGTGAGGGTGTCGCCAAGTTCCTTGCCCTTTGCTTCGAGAAGCGCGGAGATTTTGACATCCGAGTCTTTGACGAATCCTTGTTCAAGGAAGCAGCTTTCTGCGAAGAATTTACCGATTTGCCCCTTGAGGATGTTCTCGATGATGTTCGCTGGCTTGCCTTCTGCGATAAGGCGGGTGCGGAAGATGTCGAGTTCGTTGTCCACCACGGATTGGGGGATGTCTTCGCGGGAGAGGCCTTTAGGCGCGCAGGCGGCGATGTGGAGGGTGAGGTCCTTGATGAGTTCCTTGAAGGATTCGGTGCCAGCAGATGCGGGCTGAGTCGTGCCGACTTCGATGAGCACGCCGACCTTGCCGCCCAAGTGGATGTAGGAGGCGACTACGCCGCCTGGTGCTGCGTCGTAGCGGACATACTTGCGAAACTGGAGGTTTTCCCCGACTTCGCCGACTTTGGCTTTGATCGTGTCATCCAAGGATTGCTCGCCGTGTCGGTGAGCAAGAGCGGCGTCGAGATCCGCAGCGGTGGAGAGGGCAAGTGCGTCTGCGATGTCGCCGACGAAGGCTTGGAAGCTTTCGTTTTTCGAAACGAAGTCAGTTTCGCAGTTGAGTTCAAGCAGGAGGCCTGAATTGGCTTCCGCGTTGACGCGGGCGGTGATGACGCCTTCGTTGGCGGCACGGTCGGCCATTTTGCTGGACTTCATGATGCCCCGCTCGCGGAGGAGCTTGATGGAGGCTTCGATGTCGCCGTTGGTTTCGGTGAGGACTTTTTTGCAGTCCATCATCGGTGCGTTGGTTTTGTCGCGAAGTTCTTTAACGATTGATGCGGTGATCATAGGGAAAAATGGTGTGAGTGGTGGAGAGGAAAAACGGGCGCCCCGTCGGATGACAGGACGCCCGTGTGACAGTTTGATCAGTTTTTGCGAGCTGCGACCATGGCATCGACCAGATTCTGGAGAATGATGCGGATCGAGCGGATGGCGTCGTCGTTCCCGGGGATCGGGAATTGCACGAGTGCTGGGTCGGCATTCGTATCAACGAGGGCGATGATTGGGATGTTCAAGCGGCGGGCTTCGGCGACGGCGATGGTCTCGCGAGCGGAGTCCACGATGACGACGGCGTCAGGCTTTTTGTCCATGTCGCGCACGCCACGAAGGTTGCGGAGGAGTTTTTCGCGCTCGCGGCCGAGGGCGGCGAGTTCCTTCTTGGACATGGCCTTGAACTCAGGCTGTTTCTCGATGTTTTCGAGATACTTGAGGCGCTCGACCGATTTGCGAACGGTGAGGCTGTTGGTGAGCATGCCGCCCAACCAGCGGTGATTGACGTAGTGTTGGCCAGTGGCCTCAGCGGCTTCGCGGATGGCGTCTTGTGCCTGGCGCTTGCAGCCGACGAAGAGGACTTTTTTGCCTTTTCCGACGAGGTCGGCGAGGAAGTCAGAAGCTTTATCGAGCTGCTGGACGGTCTTTTCGAGGTTGATGATGTAGATCCCGCCTTTGTCCTTCATGAGGAAGGGCTTCATGCGTGGATTCCATTTTTTGGTTTGGTGACCGTAGTGGACGCCGGCGTCCACCATTTCGTTGATGAGTTCGTTAATCATGGAGTTGTAGGTTGCCCGCCTTAAAACAGGTCGAGCGATTCTTGAAAACAGGCCGCGTCAGGGTCCCTCAGGTCTTCGTTGGTGATAAGGCGGCGTCACGAGGGACGCACGGGATAGGGGGGTGGGTAGGAGTATGCAAGAAAAAATCTTGGACTCGGGGGAAATCTTAAGACTTCAGCCGTTGTCGCTACGTGGCTTGGTTATGAGGATGCTTCTCCGTTTTAGAAGCATCAAGTGACGGGATCCCGATTGATGAAAAAGCTTTTGCAGTTTTCGAGTGGAGGAATCGACTCGGTCACAACGGATTGGATGTGGTGGGCTACGCTGGATTCAACGGTGATTTCTTGAATCAAGGAATCAACTTCTGCCTTCTGCCCCATGACTTGAAGTTCGACGGATCCATCAGCGAGATTTTTCACCCAGCCGCAAACGTCGAAACCACGGGCAAGATCTTTGACGGCGTAGCGGAATCCGACTCCTTGCACGCGGCCATGGAACACCACTTTTTTAGCGAACATGCGGATGGGGAAACGAGTCAGGGAGTGGGTGGTTTCTGGTCGAAGGGATTCGAGTCAAGCACGCTGGATTTCAGGCCGAAGACTTCTTGGTAGGTCTTTCCGGGAAGGAAATTGTAAGCAATGGGGGCACTGCGTTTGCCTTCTGCATCGTAGAGGTAAACGAGGCGGCGTACTGGCATTTCTTTGCCGGTGTCTTTGTTGATGCGTTTGACCCGGGAGTCGAACATGAGTTCTTCTACCACAAGTCCGGTGACGCGGTGGTAGCCGTAGCTGACTTTGAAGAGTTCTTGATTTTGACCGTCGCGGATTTTGCAGCCGAGCGGGTTCCCGTTGGAGTCCATTTTGTAAATGATGACCATGGTGAGGGTGCCATTTAGATAGGTTTTTTTCGTCAGCGTGCGACCGTCTGGGCTGCGAATGAAGTAGGTCTTGCTGCCATCATCCATTTTCATGCAGCGGACATTCGGGCCATCCACTTCGTCCAGTTCGCTGGCATGGGTGGGCACGCATAAGAGCAGACAGATGGCGCTTACCATGATTTTCAAAGTTGCCAGAAGCTTCATAGGGGACAGAGTATCCACGACTGAGGAATGCTGCAAGCTGCCAATTTTGAAAGGATGATTTGGAAAACACGACGAGGCACTCTCACGCTTGGAACCCGAGCACGGGTCATGGGGATTTTAAATGTCACGCCGGATTCCTTTTCGGACGGGGGAAGCTGGACTGGAGTGGGGGCGGCATTGGCACAGGCCCGTGTGATGATCGCCGATGGTGCTGAAATCATCGACATCGGTGGAGAATCGACACGTCCTGGAGCCGTCAGAATTTCGGCGACCGAGGAAATTTCAAGAACGGTGCCGATCCTCACGGCGCTGAGGCAGGAATGGGACGGATTGATTTCAATCGATACGAGCAAAGCCGCTGTCGCGGCTGCCGCGCTTCAGGCAGGAGCTGATATGGTGAATGATGTGACTGGCTTGCTTGGCGACCCTGCCATGGCAAGCGTCTGCGCCGCGAGCGGCTGCGGAGTGGTGGTCATGCACATGCAGGGGACTCCTGAGACCATGCAGTGCGATCCCCATTACCAGGATGTCGTCGCGGAGGTGGATGCCTTTTTTTCGCAGCGACTGGTGGACTTAACCGCCCAGGGAATCGCGAAGGAGGCGCTGTGCTTTGACCCGGGAATCGGCTTTGGTAAACGCTTGGAGCATAACTTGGAACTGCTGCGAAATTTGACTCATTTTTCAAAATTCGAGCGGCCCATGCTCCTAGGCTTATCTCGTAAATCGTTCATCGGGGAAATTTTGGGGAACTCGGAATTGACGGTCCGCGAGTGGCCTACCGTAGCTCTGACCGCCATGGCTCGTGAACAAGGGGTTCTTTTGCACCGGGTTCATTCGGTCAAACCTGCGGTCCAAGCCCTGCGAATGACCGAGGCGATACTCGGTGACTGATTCAAGGCGAGGTGGGTCTTACTTGGCGGACGTCGGCGCTTGGCTGCCGCCCACATTGAGACGGTAACGTTTGATCGCGAAGACGATTCCATCGGCAATCGCATGCTGGTAGCCTTCAGTATTGATCATTTTCGCTTCTTGCGAATGACTCATGAATCCACCCTCAAGGAGGATTGCAGGATGGCGGACACCGGAGAGAACACTGAAGCGCGCCCTCTTGATACCACGGTCAAAGGTGCGTGTACCTAGTTTAAAAAGCGTCCAGCCGTGAACGGCCGTGGCGAGTGCAATATTCGCGGAGTCATGCTCATTGCCGGCAAATAGATGGCTGTCAGACGATTTTACATCACTTCCATAATGCGAGATGCCAGGAGGTGAGAGGGTAAATGTCTCGATGCCACGGGCAGTTTGGCTGCCAGAATTGAAATGAATGCTGATGTAAATGGCGTTTTCTTTAACGGAGTTGGCAAAATCAACGCGCTCTTGAAGCGATTGGTAGCGGTCATCGGTGCGCGTCATAATGACTTTGAAGCCTGTGGCTTGGAGCTGGGCTTTTACGAGATTTGCCACTTTCAAATTGTAACTGGATTCGCTGCCCAGGGAATTCACCGCGCCAGGATCTTTCCCGCCGTGACCTGGATCTAGGATGACGGTCTTAAAGTCTCCTGCGTTGATGATGATGTTCGGGCGCAGCACGGGATCGATCAATTTCCCTAGATCAATTCTCGAAACGTAGGCTTTCTCCGCGATCGTCGAAATATCGTGGCTGAAGATGAATTTCACATTATTCATCAAGCATTCATTACTCCCAACTCTGAAACTCACCGTCAGCAACTTGTTTTTCTCCGTCCGATTCCCTTTGGTGAGGACGATCGAACCACCGGACCGGCTCATGGTGTCGAAGGCGTAAAATCGCTTGATGCTGTCGATGGATACGTACTCCTGCCCCTCAATTTTTTCAATTTCCCATGTGCTAGTAGAAGATGCCTGCGCGGAAATGGAGCTGTAGGAAAGCCCAAGAAAACCCAGCACAGCGATTGACCGTAAGAAAAAACTCATTTCTGAAACAACGACAAGATGTTCTAGAGCGTTACCAAGCTCCCCAACGAATGACAACCTGGATTTCTCAGTAACCGCGCTAACTTAAATGCTACGGCGACCCTGCATCGCACGCATCAGAGTCAATTCATCCGCATGCTCCAGTCCGCCTCCTGCTGGGAGTCCTTGAGCGATACGGGTCAATTGACAATTTCGACCTCGCAAAATCTCCGCTAAATAGTTTGCCGTCGCTTCACCTTCGACATCCGAGCCCAATGCTAAAATCACTTCCACTCCGTCTGCTGAAGTCTCAACTCTCCGCACCAACGAGGGGATTCTCAAGTCATCGGGCGACACGCGGTCCAGAGGCGACAGCTTGCCCCCTAGACAGTGGTATCTTCCCCGATACGCCCCGGAACGCTCCAAGGGTAGGACATCCGTGGCTTGCTCGACCACGCACAGAATCCCGTTATCCCGTGTGATATCGTCACAAAGATCGCAGCCACCATCGGTCGCGAAAAATCCGCATACCGAGCATGCATGGACAACTTGTTTGGCAAATACCAACGAATCTGCGAGTGGCGAAACATTCGACTTCGGACTCTGCAGTAACCACACAGCGATTCGCTCAGCGCTGCGTGGACCCACCCCAGGCAAACGTTTCAACTCGGAAATGAGTGCGATGACTGGCTCAGGGAAATCAGCGCGCTTCATGTGAATCTGAGGTTTGAAAAGAATCGCAGGGCATCCGGTGATTGACGGAGTAAATCATCGCACAAATGCCGGACCAAACGGCGGCGACGATTGGAGCCGCAAGATCTGGCGCATAAGCCGCCAGTCCTAAGACCGGCACCCAGCCGCAAATCACGACCACCATGGTTAACCACAAGGCCAAGCGCCGCCAGGCCTGCGGGACCTTTAAAAGAATCCAAGGGATCCCGAATGCGAAAACCATCACACCCAGCCAAATCGTCCATGGTGGCAAAGAATGGACAATCCCTTGGTCTGCCACAAGGCCCTTCAGAGCAGTGTTCATGCGAGTGTTGATCCCTAAAAGGCTCAGGCCCACGCACAAAAATAACGACAGCAGCCCGATCGTGCCACCCGCAAGCAAGACATGGCCAACTGGACGAGGGGCTACCAATGATGAATGCGACATATTTGATTCAGAGATGCCCGACATCCAACGTTGCGCCTGCCTTCCTGTCAACCTGGAGACCCTCGATTGAAAATCTTTGAGAAATTTGCACGAATTCCGCTTTAAACCACTCAGCGTTACTAAACTGCCACAAAAACCTCATGGCTCGGTGAAATCCCCCGGTCACCATCTCACTGCTCAAACTCCTCATGTCCCGACATTCACTCAATCGTTTTTCAGTCACGGCACTTCTTGTCGTCATTTTCGCAACCCTAGCTTCGCTATTCTGGGTGCGAGACCATCGTTCACCCTCTGAATCATCTGTGGCGTACTCCAAAGTGACCACTCTCCCGGACACGTCTCTGCCATCGGCGACCCTCCGCGCTACGAAACCCGCTAAAGTCCAGCGCTCCCAAAATATTTTGGACTCGGAAGAAACATGGGACTTCAATCTCCAAGGGACGCCATGTTCCATCAAACTTGCCCTCGACCAAGCAAATCTCCGCGATGCTGACGGCAAGGACACAATCGTTTATCTCACGCCTCCCGCCACCCAAGAAACGCTTCCTGCCCGTCTTGCAGAATTGCAGGCACCCGGCGGAGTATTCCCCGTCGCCTACTTGGCTGGAGAAGAGCGTTCAGTCGCCACCCGCCGCCTTGTCACCCCCGATCTAAGGGTTCAATTGGATGACGCTCATGCGGCAAACATCGCCTCTAAAAACCAGCTCACCATCAAGGATCGTCCTTCGTACGCACCAGGCTGGGTCATCATGAGCGCGAAAAACGCTTTCGCCGCACTCGATGCCATGATCGATCTTAGGGCCGCCGAATACGTCGCTTCGGCTGACGTCCTGCTCGCCACTCAACACAGTCTTCGGGCTCTGCCAAATGATCCCTTGGCCGCCAGTCAGTGGCATCTTAATCCCACTCCCGTAAGTCCCGTCGTCGCTGGGTCTGATGTGAAAATCGACTCAGTATGGAACTACCCATCTCCCACCGGTATCCGGGGAAATGGAGTCCGCATCGGTATCGTAGATGATGGCCTACAGACGGGTCATCCAGATCTCTCTCCCAATGTTGACTCCGTAAATGATAAGGACTGGAACGGCAATGATGCGGATCCAAATCCTGGCACTGGCGACGATCACGGCACTGCCTGCGCCGGAAATGCGGCTGCCAGAGGAAACAATAGCATCGGCGTCACTGGCACTGCTCCCGAAGCCACCCTCGTAGGAATGCGTTTGATCGCAGCCGCTGTCACAGACGCTCAAGAAGGCGAGGCCATGACCTACCTTCCAGATCTCATTCAAATTAAATCAAATAGCTGGGGACCGAATGATACAGGTACAGCCCTCGAGGCACCCGGCCCACTCGCAACTGCAGCGTTCCAAACCGCTGCCACCACGGGCCGAGGAGGAAAAGGTAGCATCATCCTCTGGGCAGGAGGAAATGGCGGAGATGTTAGCGATAACTCAAACTATGACGGATACGCCAATTCGATTTACACCATCGCCATCGGTGCGACAGACTCCAAAGGAACTCGGGCCTACTACAGCGAGCCAGGCGCTAATATCGTCGTCTCAGCGCCCTCCAGCGGAGATGGCACCGCAGTCGGTATCACCACTGTAGATCGGACTGGTGCCGATGGTTATAACACCTCAGGTGCTGGTTCTGGCGAGCCAGCAGATCTTAACTATACCAACTCCTTCGGCGGCACCTCCTCTGCCACCCCTACGGCCGCAGGCATTGTCGCGCTCATTCTAGAAAAAAATCCCAACTTAGGCTGGCGAGACGTTCAGGAAATTCTCATCAGATCTGCCACCAAATTTAAGCCCACCGACGCTGGATGGGTCACAAACGGGGCCGGTATTCCATTCAATCACGATTTCGGCGCGGGTCTGATCAATGCAACAGGCGCAGTCAATCTAGCCACCACATGGACCAATCTCCCTGCGCAGACCTCCGCCACTTCCACTCAGACCGGTCTCACAGCGACCATCCCCAATAATCTCGCCTCTGGAGTCACTCGCACCTTCGACCTCAGCGCCTCAAACATTCGCGTGGAGCAAGTCACCCTCAGGCTTTCCGCCACCCACACCGCACGTGGAAATCTTCAAATTACCCTTACCTCGCCCAGCGGTATGGTAAGCACGCTGGCCGAAGTCCGTGCCGACACGAATGATAACTACTCGAACTGGACGTTCAGCTCCGTCCGGAATTGGGGGGAAAACTCCGCAGGAACATGGACGCTCAAAGTCGCCGACCTCAGCTCCACAGGCAACTCCACTGGAGGAACCTTAACGGCTGCTGAGTTGAAAATTTTTGGCAGCCCCGCCACTCCTGTGAATCCAGCCCCACTCGTTCAAATCACAGCCCCTACCGACGGACAAGTCTTCAGTATTGGAACTCCCGTCAATGTCAGTGTGAATGCCAGTGATCTCACCATCAGCGGTGGCACCGGCGCGATCAGTCAGGTTGAGCTTTTTGACAATGAGGTCTCCGTTGGCACAGACGTAACCGCCCCATACTCATTCACCTACACGCCTGTACAAGGCAGTCACCTATTGGTAGCAAAAGCAACTGATAGCGAGGGGGCGGTTGGCAGTTCGGTGTCGATTACGATTTCAGTAGCCAATCAGAGTCCAGTCATCACCGCTGCCACTCTCTCCGCATCTGGGCAAAGCTATACAAATACACCACTTACCGTTTCATCAATTTCAGCAAGCGACCCAGAAGGTTCAGTGCTGACATATAGCTATCAATGGCAAGCGAGTAATAATTTGACCGTCTATACCGATCTAGATGGCGCCACGACTCAGACGGCTCCAGCCTTGTCGGGGAACCTACTTCGCTGTGTCATCACCGCTTCAGACGGCTCATCAAGCAGCGCTCCCTTCACGACCGCCGCTGTGAATCTTCTGAATCCGCCGAATACCACTGCCAACCAAGGAAGCGATTACTCCTACACCAGTGGTCTAGTCTTAAACGGAACAGACTCACAGCTCTCTCGCCAAGCGTTGATCCATGAGTTTAGCCAAGGCCCGGCAGGTGGCTCAGCTGAGTGGATCGAGATTCTCACCCTTAAATCTGGAAGCCTTGCCTTCTGGGATCTGAGCGATGCATCTGGAAATCTATTGGTTTTCCTAGATGACCCGGTCTGGGACGACATCCCAGCAGGAACTCTCATCGTAATCTACAATGGCGCTTCAAAAGACCCACTACTCCCTGCGGATGATCTTGACCCCAGTGATGGACGGATGGTTGTCAGTAGCACGAATGCCGCCTATTTTGATAATACGTACGATGCTTGGCTACCTCTAGGAAACAGCGGAGATTCAATTTTCCTAAGTGATGCCTTACAAGACCCAGTGCACTCTGTCGCATACGGAAATAGCACCACCACCACTCCTAACGTAGGCACTGTAGGTAGCGGTAAATCTGCGTATTTTGCAGGCGACACAGACGCGGGAGCCAATCTTGCCGCGAATTGGAAAACGACAACCAGTCTCATTTCTCGTAACCTTAAAGTCACCCGCGCACTCGGAGACCCGTATTTCTCAGAGTATGTTGAAGGAACGCTTAATAATAAGGCGCTCGAACTTTATAATCCTACAGCTTCAGCAGTCGATTTGGCGGCATTAGGCTATAAAATAGAAATTTATGCCAACGGTAACGCTACGCTACAAAGTACGACTTCTCTGACAGGCACTATAAATGCAAATTCCACTTTTGTGATAAAAAACAACTCTACGACTGGAGCCATAGCAGCCGTGATTGCTCAGCAAAGCAGCGGCAATATGACTTTTAACGGCAACGACGCTATAGTGCTCAAGAAGGGTACGACCGTTGTGGATAGTATCGGGCAAGTTGGCTTTAATCCAGGGACAGCTTGGGTTAGCGGCACAACCAGTACAGCAGATAAAACACTTCGCCGTAAAAATACGGTTACTCAAGGCGACGTGACCGCGACAGATGTATTTAACCCATCTTTAGAATGGGATGTGTTCAACGTCGACACGCTTTCGGACTTGGGTAGCTACGGGGCTGGTCCTACTCCCACAGGACTCACACTCACGATCACTCCCACCACCTTCGCTGAAAATATTGGTACAACTGCCGCCACTGGCACGGTGAGTATCAACACTTCGCTATCCTCTCCTCTCGAAGTGACTCTCACTTCATCGGATAGCAGTGAGGCAACAGTTCCTCAAACCGTCACGATCGCAACAGGACAGACAAACAGTCCAACGTTCCCAATTGCTGCGATTGACGACTTGGATGCAGATGGCAGTCAGTCAGTCACCATCACTGCTACGGCAACAGGATATGCCAATGCCACCAGAATCCTCACGGTCACCGATAATGAGCCATCAGTAGATGGCGTCACCCCAGCTGCGGCAAATAACCCTGCAAACCAACTCTTCGTAACAGCTCTGCGAAATGGCAGCCTAAACAGCCCTGCACTCTTCCGACTAGGCGTGGGAGCTATAATTCCGGCAGGTCTGACTCTCGACTCGACGACCGGTGTTCTAAGTGGGCTTATCGATCCAAGTAATCCGAATGGAGACTATGTCATTGTGATCGAACGTTACAACACACTCGGTGATTCTGTGTCACAGACTTATACTCTCACTCTAGGTGGTGGGATTGGTGAAACATTTAGTACCTGGATCAGCGGGTATTCCGTTGGCCTACTAAATGGACTGACTGATGACCCTGATTTCGATGGAGTTCCCAATGGTGTTGAGAACCTCATGGGCAGTCTACCAAACGCATCAAGTCCAGGATTGATGATGGTCTCCTCGTCATCGAGTGTGTTGAAATTCCGTCATAGACGCTCCAACAATCGTGCAACCGATCTGACGGGCGTATATGAATGGTCCACGGATTTAAATGGATGGTATCCCTCAGCGGCAACGGTTTCTGGAACTACAGTCACAATCGGAACTGCGACGATAGAAGACAATGCGGCACTTGCTAGTGATCTCATCGAAGTGACTGCAACCCTCACCGGCACAACGAAATCGTCGCTCTTCGTGAGACTCAAAAGTGTACAATAAAAAACGCCATATCAATAGAATGACTGGCGTAAATTAGATCGCTAGGATTTTATGAGATATGTGCCTAAAGAGGAGTTGTGAACTTACCGAGTCTAGAATAAAAGCCATCTATAACAGCCCTCCGTAAAAGAGGCAATCGTTGGTGTCCGTCGAAGATGCACGTAAAAACAAAGTAAACAAAAGAGGTGGTAAGTGCTTGGAGATGGCCAGATTTTTGACGTTTTAACCAAACCATGTTCCTGACCTTATAATAATACTTCCAGTCCGCCAATCCGTGTTCATAGAAAAAGTTTTTCCCAAGTAACTGAAAGTGGATAACATGCTCGGGGCCAGGGTGATCCAAAATCGCATGACGAACGGCTTCTTGTTTGAACCCTGCTTTTTCAATCCGCCATGGATACTCCTCATCTTCACCACGGATAAATAAGTTTCCATTGACTGGTCCGATCACTTCTCTCACATGTCTAGGCAGTAAAGCGCCAGTCCAAGAAATACGGCTCAGTATTCTTTCACCAATAGGTAGAGAACTCATCTCCCAAATTAGATGCCACCCGCGATTATCTGTATAAACTTGTAATGGCCAAGTAAATCGGCCGGTTTTGGGGTCGATTTGCAACGCGTGGCGAACAACATTTGAGTCTAGCCCACCCTCGACCATCGCACGAAGCGCGTCTGCACGTGGCCACGAATCGTCGTCAAGAATCCAAACCGCATCCGCACCTAGGCCGAAGGCCATTTCCATGACTTCCTCGACGCCACCAGCATTTCCCCGATTTTCGATCATTGGATGAATAATTAATCGAAAGGGTAAATTTTGGATCGCTTCTAAGAATTGAGCGGTTTCATCAATTGAGCAGTTGTCGGCCACCAGAACAAGATCTGGTAAGCGAGTTTGCTTCATAAGCGCATGGATACAGCTGGCTGCTGTCTCACGTCGGTTCATGGTTGCAAATACTACTGCGATGATTGGTTCTTTAGAATCAGTTCTAGTGTCTAGTTCTTCCAAGCTACCAATTAATCCGTTTTGAAGCGTTTTAAGTTCTGAAGATGTTACATCCGTTAGCATCTATAATTTGATAGTTCTTTTGATAAATTTCCAAGATTTGGCTATTATCCATAACACTCCATCAACAAGCCCATTCAAATAGGGATCGATAAACAGTGTGATTCCATAAGCCCTACGAATCGCCCGCGATTCAACATGTTGACGTTCTGCCGCGAGGATCGTGTCCATATCCCGGGATTTTCCGAGATGGCGTTGCGAGGCATTTGCTCCGTGCAGGCGAAAATCCGCTACGGTCACGGGCACATGTTCAAAGCGTTTCCCCGCTACGGCGAGTCGCGCATAAAATTCTCCGTCCATTACGTAGCGAAAATCTTCTCTCAGGCGATTCCCTTCGTCGATCACCGTCTTTCGTCGATAAAACGCTGCAGTCGAGCCTACAAAGCAATGATGGTGTGTGTTGACGAAGACGGACCACCTGAGAGAGGTCACATGCCGGGTGAAATTTCCAGCTTCGTCGATGAAGTTCCAATCACCGTAGACGACATCCGCCTTTGATTTTTTTAGAAAAACCAATATGTCCATCAGCGCTCTCGGCTTGAGTCGGTCGTCTGCATTCAACCACATCACCCACTCGCCCCTCGCGCGACGGAAGCCTTTGTTGATCGCGTCCGACATGCCGTTGTCAGTATCTTGCGACCAACTCGCGTGGGGAAACCCTGCCGCTACGGCCTCGCTGTCGTCTCGGGAGCCACCATCCATGACGAGATGTTCAAAAGTCACACCTTCCTGTGCGGCGACACTGGACAAACAATCCGCTAGAAATCTCCCATAATTGAGGGAGGGGGTGATCACCGTGAAGTTGGGATTCATTTCATCCGGGATGTTGGATATTCCGATCCGTCACGCTCAAAGCTTAAAGCAAAATGATGGAAAGTGACGCCAGCGAGAGGAGCGGAGATTTCCGGTTTCGAATTGATATGGATGAATCCGACGAGACCATCCCTATGATTTTTGGAAATGGATCTTTTCATTTGATCGGTGAAAACCTAACGCTCGTTCCAGTGCAATACTCTGAGGGCGTGATCAAAGCGTCGACCTTTGGCCAATCCGTCAAGGATGACCGCCACCGAAAAACTTAACATTGATAAGATCGAGAGCCCTGTTGCGAGTATCGCCAGCGGGATGTGAAGGATCTTGGAGGTCTGGATGAATTCCATCACGGGTACCGCCCCGGTGGCCAGCGCGGTCGCCGCAAATGCGAGGGAGCAGAGGCTGAAAAAGAGCAACGGTCGGTAGTTGACGAAGATCGAGAAGATGGTTTGCAGGACAAGAACTCCATCGGTCACGGTGTTGAGTTTCGAGAAGGATCCCGCAGGCCGGTCGCGATAGGCGGTAGGCAGTTCGATGATCGAATAACCTTTGTCGAGCGCGTGAATGCTCATCTCAGTTTCAAGTTCGAAGCCATCGGCTAGGATCGGGTAATTCTTCACGAAGCGCTTCGACATCACGCGATATCCGGTAAAAACGTCCTCAAGGTTCCCGTTGAAAAAAAAGTTGATCAAGAGTCTCACAAGCTTGTTGCCGAAATGATGCATCGGACGTTTATTTTCCCGTTGGTAAGCGCCGGCGCTGTGGCGGTTTCCGCAGACCATATCGGCGCGACATTCTAACACTGGCTTGAGTAGTTCGGGAAGATCGCTCGCTGGATAGGTCATGTCGGCATCGACCATCACATAGATGTCGGCATTGATCTCCATGAACGCCTTCCGCACCGCTGCGGCCTTGCCCTTGCGCGACTGCGTCAAAATGATTCCCTTGCAGCCGAGCTCCCGATAGGCGGCTAGCGCCAATTCATGAGTCCGATCCTGCGAGGCGTTGTCTACGACGTAGAACTCCGCTTCTGGACAGACCCGATGAAAGTCCTTCAGAGTTTCGACAATGGTCATTTCCTCGTTGTAAGCGGGAATGATGATGGCAATGGATTTTGACATGAAACGATAAACGGATTTCTGTCAGACGATAGTCCAGTGGGCGAGGCGCTTTTCCTCGATTGGAACGATTGCGCCGCAAGTATGCCACCGAGCCGGCAGGATGACCTGTTGCCCGGTCTTCTCACCCAGCCATGCCGCCCACCATGAATACGTGCTATTGGCTATGATATGGTGCGAGGCAAGGCTCATTAGGTAAAGGTCATGCAGGGGGTTTTTAGCCGCTTCACCGGAATCGACCACTGTCTGGTCTTCGTCCTGAAACTCGGCACGGCACCATTCTGGGTCATCGGAGAAAATGAAAAATCTCGCTGATGTTAGGCGCTCGCGCATTTGTTGAATGGCATTCTGATAATAAGGTCGGTCACAGACTTGCAGCACGGGATGATCCAGATAGTCCCTTCGCCGCACATGAACTGCAACGGATGTTGGGCTGTCGAGTAGGTGCCGAATCGGTTCCAGTGGTTTTACAGCATTGATGAGCAATGTATTCAGCTCTATCCGCAGGGGATGTGCAATACCTTGAAAATAGAGTGGAGATTGAAAATATCCAAACAGCATACAATCGGCTGGAGAATCCAAAAACCGTGCGTCGAATGATTGATCAGAAGTGGACTCCCATAAATTAGAAATGCCCAGATATTCCCAATGGTGTTTCCCTGCTAGATTTCGCAGAGCCCTCGAGGCCAATGAGAATCGTCTCACCACTTTTGCCCTCAAAGGAAGGCTGAGAAAATGGGAAACTTCGCGCCAGCCCTTTTGATTGAACCATGAGGCATCCAGAACCAGAGGAACATCGTGCTTCTCGGCAAGCACTCTTCCCAGAGCGTATTGGAACAAGTGATTTCCTGTGCGACCAAGGAGAACGATGCGGATCATGGAAGGGAAAATGCAATGGCTGTTGGCATTTTAGGGCGATTTTCGAGCCGCAATAATTCCCACCCCGAGATTCCCTTTGAAGCTCGCTAACAAGTCTGCACCACCGTCTTCCATGATGCGGTTTGAATCATCGATCACTCCACATTTTTCGATCCTCCATCCCTTTTCAAACCATTGGATCATCGATTGAGGGGAAAAGACCCGGTGGGCATTGAACTCGACGCGCTCGGGCCCGATCGGGGCTGAGAGATAGAACATGCCACCGGGTTTGGCCATGCGCTTCAATTGTGCTAGTCCCTTGAGATGCCCTAACGGGTCGAGGGGATCTCCGTAGCGACCGAGTCCGAAGTGCTCGATCGTGTGAAGACAGGAGAGGGAGTCGGTGCATACCCGCCAATCTTCAGACAATTCATTCATAAGATCCATTTGATGGAAGCTCACATTGTGCACGGGTATGGGTTGTGGGCGGATGTCGACGACATCGACCTTGCGGAAAACTGATAGACTGCCGATAAAGCCATCGATTCTTGAGCCGATGTCTACGTGACGAACCGGATTCGATTCGTGAATCCAGCGGGCGACCAGTTGGTCTTGGAGAAAGTAGGCACCGAGAGTACCAGATGACTCTTCCCACTCAGTTAGAATGGGGAGTTCCTTTCCCCAAACAATTTCATGGTTCGCCGCCAGTATGCGAAACGAGTCCCTTTCTTGGGTATATCGCCTCCAACCACGCCATGCTGCGGCCAGTCTGCGGGGGTTAATCCCTGCATTTCTTAAAATCACACGAATCATGATCGGGATTTTAGTTCAAGAAACACGTCTATCATGTGCCCAGCGACTTTCTTCGCCGCATAGGCTTCTCTCAATGTGAGGCCGCAATATCTGATTTCCTCTGATCCCATGAACATCACTTCGTCAAGAGCATCGAAAAACGATTGGCTACTATTCAGTGAGAATCCTCCTTTGGTCGTCGCGACGCCCAAGACTTCTTCGACAGAGGTGCCTTTAGTAAAGCAGACGGGAGTTCCAAGATAGTAGGCTTCCAGCGCTGGCAGGCCAAAGCCTTCGATCTCCGATGGAAGAATCAACGCTTTAGCTCCCAGATAGGCGGCCTTGAGTGCGGCGTCTTCCAGAAAGGGCTGTTTCATGATACTCTGCGCACTCTCCATGAGCTCGGCCACTTCGTTAGGGACTGATCCGATCAGGTGTAACTTCGGCAGATGACGTCCCAGCAATTCCGCCTCATGCCACCAACGAATCAGGTGGGCTGTCCGTTTGTGAGGCTCGCAGGATGCCAGATGAATGACATAGTTTTCCTTTTTCGGAGCGTTCGGTTGTGGCACCGATTCGTAAAAACATGGCTCATAGGTCACTATAATCTCTTTCTCGGGGATCTGGTGACGAGCCATAAATGATATGATCTGCATCTTTGAGGACTCGGAAACCGTCATCACCCTATCAGCCCTGCGTAACGTATCTTTGAGCATCATCGACCAGTAGGCGTATTCCCCGCGACTTCGCCATTTCGGATAGTGATCACGGTAATACTGAATGATTGTATCGTGAATGGTAATGACAGATGGGCGGCAGGAGCGGTCGCTGAAAGGCAAGAAGCCCTTCGGATAATACCAGATGTCTGGACTAAACCGTTGTTTCGCGAAGAGCGGGTGAAGGTGATCGGCTGCTAGTCGGGAGAGTTTTCCACGGGTCTGGAAGGGAAGGATCAATCGTGAATCAACAGTCGCAGGTCCCTGCTGGGAACTGCGGGAAGCTAGCACGTGGATGCGGGTGTCATCGCGTGCGGCCAGCACGGCTAGAATAGCTTCGGACATTCGTGAAATCCCGAAGCTACGGTCGTGGCCCGGATTCTGGTCCGCCAGATAGACGACCATGTTCAGCGGCCTAGTGGAGTCCAATTGGCGATTTTTGCTGGAAGTACGCTTTGAATGAGCGCAATCAAGTAGGATTTCCTCCATCCGCTGGACCCACAGGTCCGAGTGGGTGTTCTCTCGCAGCCACGCCAGCCCATTTTTACCGCGCCGTTGAGTCTCAGTGGGGTCGGAAAAAACTTCGAGAATCTGTCCGGCCAGTGCGCCGGAATCACCGGGCTCGTGAAGCCATCCGGTGACCCCGTCGGCGACCGTTTCCGTTAGTCCGCCGGACCTCGCAGCCAGAACTGGCCGGGCTCTTTCGTAGGATTCATATACAACCAATCCCAGCGGCTCCCACCAGACCGAGGGGACCACCAGTGCCCAGGCCTCGCTTAGAAGGACTTCTTTCATCTCGGCATCTGCGTAGCCGCAGAAGCTCGCGTTGCGCAGCGACTTGCACTGCTCTTCGAGCCAAGGTGCCAGCGGCCCTCCACCGGCGATGACCAACCGGCCGGGACTGCCGGACTGTTCGACCTGCCGCCAGGCATCGATTAGTACTCGAATTCCTTTTTCCTCCGAAATCCGCCCGATGAAAAGAAGCGTCGGCGGCTCGGGCGGGAGTGTCACTGGCTGCCCTGAGGTCGAGTCAACCCACGGATGTCTTAGGGTCACCACCTTTCCGGCAGGAACGCCGCTGCGAGTCATCTTTTTTTCCATGAAGCTGGAGATCATGATCCAGCGGTCGATACCCTGCCACACTCCGGCTAGATGCGAGAACCAAAGCGCGGTGGCATACCAGGCAGTTCGCATGACTGAATTCTGCCAGGCCCCATGAAGGATCTCCTGAATGTAGTTCAGCTCGAGCCCGCCTTCAGTCAGCTTGCCGTTCGCCCAACAATATCCGTTCACAGAATACGGGCGAAAATTATGCACGTAGTAGGCCACAGGAATTTGTCTCCGGGCTAGCCACTGATAGACCGCGTAGGAACCCGCCGGCATGATATTGTGGGACAGCACAATATCCGGTTGGAAAGCCTCGATCTTGTCAGCTAGGATTTTTAACGAATACCCGTTGTAGTAGAATGAAGTCAGCGCTAAAAGCGGGCCGAGCTTCTTGTCAAGCAGCGGGTCCAGTTCGAAAATACACGTCTCTACCTGATGGTCCTTCCCGAGTAACTGGGTGACCAAATTGACGACAAACTCCTCGCCACCGCGTTCGCGGTAGGGAGCCCAGAGTTGCAGGATCTTCAAGGGTATGGTGGATTAAAAATTGACGAGATTATCAATGCCAGCGGCCGTGGATTCTCTTGCGCCGCGCAATCCGGCGGACCTGAAAGATCTTGCGCAGGAGCTGGAGGACATGACGGTTGCCAAGCCATGATGGCATTTTCCGGATGCTGATGTGCTCGCGTTGCAGCATCATCGCCTCTTCCAGCCTGCGCTGGACTTGGACAACGCTCGTGTTGCTTCCATGCCAGCGGAATCCGGCAATCGCCTCTGGCAGATAGCCGAACCGGAAACCGTTCCGCATCAGCCTCAGATAGTATTCCCAGTCCATGCATACACGATACTTCACGTCTAATAGGTTTCCCGAACCGATGACGGATCTCCTAAAGAACGTCGAGGTCGAGGGTATGTAACAACCCACGAACAGCAGCATCTCCTCGTCCACGGGATGATCATACTTCCGACGGATCAGTGACTTGTCCTCGTTAACGAAAAGGCAGTCGCCGTGCACCACGTCGTCTTCCGGATGGAGTGCGATGTGGTCCGCGACCTTCTGCAAGACACCGGGTAACAGATAGTCGTCACAGTTGAGCCACATCAGCCAGTCCCCGGTGGCTTTGAGGAATCCCTTGTTGATGCCATCGCTCATTCCTTGATCTGGTTCGCTGGTCCATAGGAGATGCGGATAGCGCTTGAGTACATCAAGCGTTTCATCCGTCGAGCCTGCGTCAACCACGATGTGTTCGAACTCCACGCCGGATTGCGAAAGAACGCTTTCCACACAATCCGGTAGAAAGCGTCCCTGGTTGAAACTCGGGGTGATGATGGAGAACTTCATTCTAACTAAAAATGGTAGAGCGCGGTCGGTATTGCCGCTTTTGTGTTATGCGCTACTTCTTCCCGCTTACTGAGTATGCGGCAGCGATTTCGCGGTCATAGCGTTCGGAATGAAAGTACTCCGCGAGGATTACGAGGCTTTTTTCGTTTTCCGCCCGTAGACCAACACGGTTGGCATCGCATTCCAGGAGGGCATCCGCCAAGCCATCCACTAGGCCATCAATGTCCGTGAGAGGAACCGCAGTGCCTCCAGCGAGTCTGACGATTTCGCCCTGTGCGCTAGTGTCCGCTACGACCGGGTAACAACCCGCGAGGTAGGCTTCTAGCAAAGTGACCGGAGTGCTCTCGCGGAAGCTGGGCAGGAAATAGATGTGGTGATCCTGGAGCGCGGCGATGTAGTCCGGCCCCTGGAATCCTTGGTGGAAATCCACATTTGAAGCGATCCCCAACTCATCCGCTAGTTTACGCAGCGAAGGGATCTCCGGCCCGCCGCCCGCGATGGTGTAGCGGTAACTCAGCCCTCGCGCCCCCGCTTTGGCGAGTGTGCGCAAGGCGATACTCACTCCTTTTCGCCCCTCCATGTTTCCGCCTGCGAAAAGCCGCAGCGGGCCATCGTTCGCTTCCTTTCCCTCTGGGCGGCGGAAGGCCATAGCTTTCTCCTCTGAGATCGATACGATGGGCAGGCGCACCATGGGTTTGTCGCCCCGAAAGGGGGTGAGGAAAACTTCCGTCTCTTCATTGGCCGCGAAGACAACAGCCGTCTGCCGGATGCAGTCCCGGAATGCTCTCGACCGTGATGCCCACCACGAGTTCAGATCCCGGGCCGACTCAAATAGGCGCGCCGAGGGGCTAAGCATTCCCCTGAAAGCGGGCGGGATGTACCCAGCCCCTCCGATTGGACCCCAGACAAACGGGATGGGTAGTTTCCACAGTGGAGAAGGCATCCGCCAGCCCGCGATGGTCACCTGATGGCAGAGATCGAAGTTTTCCTCCGCATGCCATTCCCGCGCTGCGGCCAGCACACGCTTGGTGAAGTCGCGGTAATTGAGCCAGCTCTGGAGGTGGGCGATGAGTCGGTTCTCACTGCATGCGCTCTTGTCTCGCAGGAAACGCACCTTTACATTCGTCGGCACGATTCCTTCCGCAAAGCCCCGCTCCCATCCCTTCTTGTTGTGAATGTCAGTCAGAACGCAGACATCATGCAGCTTCGCGATCCGCGTCACCGCTGTCCATCCTACACCCGGCTCAGACCCTCCGAAGGGGTCGCACGCATATCCGCAGACGAGTATTTTCATAGGTGAAAAGGTAGTGCTGCACCACTTAGGCAGCACGACAACGGGAAGGGGAAGAAAGACCCTGTAAATGATCTCTTGACTCCACTTAGCTAACCGCTTTACGCTCCCAGAGGTATCACGCTACCTGTGATGAGAAATAGTATCCTCCGCATTCATCCAAGCGAAAGGTGCTTCAACTTAAGCGTGATAACTACTGGCGCGAGACGTTAGTTAGTGCGGTTCTCACCAGCACATCGCCATTCCGGCTGGAGGTGCCGCGCAGTTCGGTGGCGAAGCCCGGCCCACCGTTTCCGGTTCCCTGATAAAACCCAAATTTCCGGGTCGTTTCTGACTCATATCGGATGTGAAGTTGGTAGGAATTGACCGTTTGGGCGACTCGATCAATCGACAAGGTCCATTCGCCGGTATTACTGAGGCTGCCAGAACTCCAAATCTCTTGTCCTTGGGCATGAAGGGTTAGGGTTTTAGCGTTTCCATTCGGAAAACTGCCGTGAATGGTTGCCCGTTCGTAGTCGCCAGGCTTACTAAGCTCGTGACCGTTCACCGAGATGAGCGGTGTCCGGTTGCCCGCTGTTCCTGTCACCGAGCCTTGGAGGGTGCTTCCTCTGACGAGAGGATTGATAGCGAGATTGCTCCCATCCGGATTAGTGCCACCCAAGTTCGTGGACGGGGCTCCCCAGCCTGGCGTGCGATCAAGTTCGGGCGCATTCGCCCACACCCGGTGTAGATGGAAGACATTGGTGTATTTTAGGTCAGTGCCAAGCGAGTCGCCCGCCGTCTCGTAAAACCATTGAGTGTTGGGATTGCCGATGTAAGCTGGCAGACGGGGGTCTTTGTAAAGGACCGTCCCTCCCAAAGCAGAAACTTTCATCTCGTCCCCGTCCACTGAGAGGGTCATCAGAAACTTGGTGTTAGTGGGTGCAGAAACACCAGCTTTGAACGCGATAGGGTGGGGCCCTTGACGGGTTGCAATCGGGCCTGCAAATTTAAATAAGTCGTTGTTTTGAATGTTGGATCCGGTCATTTGACAATGGATCATGTCATCAAGAATGAGAAAGCCGCGCTCCTCGATGATGTCCGAGGCTTTGATTCCAATCGTCAGGGTAGCTTGTCTCGTTTCTGTGGGGTAAATTGACGGTTTCAATTCCACTTCGAAAGTGATCGAAAATTTACCGTTCTGGGTTGGGGTCGGTGCCCCGCCGATATAAATCAGGGAGTTATTTGCCGCACGGAGAGCGCCGCCCGATATGTAAGGAGGGTAGGAACCTTCAAGAAGAACTGAACGCCCGGCTGGCTCATCGACAAGGGTCACAGGATTACCGGTTTCGCTTGTGACGATGATTTTTCCGGCGGTCACGGCGGCGACGCGAAACTTAAATCCTTCGTTAGCCGAGTTTGCGAAACCCCAAGTTGAAAAAACGTCTCCAACGATAACGTTGTTGGCAAGGAAGCCGTTGGCGGAATCATTGAATGAAGAATCGGCCGCTGAAACTGAAATGGTGTTGATCCCAATTCGGTTCTTGCCAGTTACGCTGTAGCGCCAGGCGTTTCCGACTTCGGGTCGTGTCTTGTTGTTCAAAAGCACTGCCCCCTCCGGGTAACGGGAAAAGCGATCCATAAATCCGACCGTCGAAGTGCTGACTGCGTCGGTGATTCCATAGCCGAGTAGATCGTTCGGTTTGCCACTGATGAGGCTCCAGCCTGGTGGATTGGTGCTCGAGAACTTGGCGCCCAGCGCGGATTGAAGATCCGGTTGGTTGGCGAGATTGCCTGCAATGTCGCCCCACTGGATGCCCATGCCGGGCACTTTACGAAGCTCTGCGATGGAGATTTCCCGCATTGTCTGTTTACCACTACTGGAATCCATCACCATCAGGCGATGATTTGCCGGATTAAAGCCGGATGCCGTCAGAGTTGGTAGAGCGGCGGGCGTGACGGGTGCTGGGCTCGAATAGGCGAAACCTCCATAAGGATTCACCGGAGGGAGATCCGCCACACTGGCGTTGTTCCCGATCCGATAATACAATTGCGGAAGTCCGTGGTTGGAAACCATCACTGCCATACGCTGTCCATTCCCTAGGAATGCGAATCCTTCTTTCTTCCAAACGGCGAGATCCTGAGAACTCTCAATCTGGTAGTACCGGTCGCTGGCGGACTCGAACTCAAGACGGATTGACGGCGCGACCACGGGCATGATTTCTATGCCCGGCTTGATTGAGATTTGCTGGGCATGGAGGATTTCCAAAAGGAAAATACAAACGAATTGTATACGGCGGATCATAGGAATGAATATTTAGACGCCGGGAGATGATTTAACTGGCGCTGTTCTTTTCATTTTTCAAATTGCGAATTTCACAAAAATGAGCTTGCGGTGGAGGTCTTTAAAAGAAAAGTGCGCGGCTCTCTCGGTTCTGTTGGAGTTCATCTTCGGGGATTACGTGGGAGGGGAGAGGCTGCCCGCCCTACCGATGCATTACCTTCATCAGGCTGACCATCGTCCTTGTCGCGCTAGGGGCTGCCATGTGAACGCCATCGGTCAGGGTCACCGTGCCTGGAGCTGCTTCCTGGCCGAGATCCCAGTAGGGAGATCCGCTGCGTTGGGCCAATTCCAAAATCCACAGCGGTGGGGCTGATTGATCACCGCGAGCTGGAGGCAGCCAGACGATCACCGCCCGCGAGCCCTTGGCCTGAAGTCGTTTGATGATCGCGGCCATTTCGTCGATTAATTCCTCCTCGCGATCAGTGACGGTGACTTGCGGAGAGTTCGTCACCTCGCGGGGCCGACTCTCCACGCCGAGGTCGGCCTCCGATCCGCCCACGGAGAAGTCGCCGATCCTGCGGGCCAGCAGCTTACTGTAAAAAAATGCCGCCGGTCGTGCATAGGCGGACAGGGCCGCCACTCGCAATCCCACTTTGAACCAAGGAGCTCGCATCGCTTGGCCGATCTCGGTCGGCTCTTCCTTCAGAGCGAGTTGCAGGGTGTTGGCCTCGATCACCAGCAACGGTGCGCTTGGCAGGATGCCCTCATCCATCGCACGCAAGGCATCCACCGCGCTGCCGCCGTCGCAGCCCATGTTTGCCACCCTGGGAAAACCCTGCGCCCGGTCCGGCAGGCGTCCTGTGATGGAGGAACCAAGGATCATCAACTCCGGCTTGCCCTGAGCCCCGGCTTGGATCCGGCCGAGCGAGGAAAAGAAGTTGGATTCGCTCTTCGCAGTTCTACCTCCCACCGCACGCAGTGCGAATGCTTGCAGAACGAGACACAAGGCAAACGTGGAGCATAAGATGAGGCTGTATTTCATCAATCGTAAGTCCCGGTTATTTTACTCACTTCTGCCAGCGCCATCCCTACAACCTGATCCATGTTGTAATAGCGATAAGTGGCTAGACGCCCTATAAAAGAAACCCCGCTCTCCCCGTCTGCTTTTTCCTTGTAGCGCTTGTAGAGCGCCGCGGCGTCTGGTGCTGGTATTGGGTAGTAGGCTTCTTTGCCGGGTCCAAAATCGTCAGGATACTCGCGAACAATAGTCGTATTGCCACAAAGTTGGCCGGTTGCATGTTTGACCTCCACAATACGTGTGAACTCCTCCTCATTCGGGTAATTCACTTGCATCGCAGGCTGCCAAAACCCGGGTTTTCCTGAGATTGTTTCTCGCTCTACGAGCTCCTCAGGTGTGAATGACTCGTTTTCAAATCTTAACGAACGATAAGGAAGTTGACCGTAACAGTCATCAAAATATTCATCGATCGGCCCCGTATAAATCATGTGGTCGAATTCTAGGTGAGGCATTACGTCACGATAGTTTGTCTTTAGCAATAGGTGTAGCTTATCACCGCAGGCATCGATCATCCGTTCAAACATACGGGTATAACCCGCTTTTGGAAGCGCTTGGAAATCCTCTTTTAAATAACGATCGTCGCGGTTAGTTCGGATCGGGATACGACCGCACACACTGGCATCTAGATCCTTTGGGTGGCGCTTCCATTGCTTCAGGGTGTATCCTTTGAAGAACTTTTCATATAGTTCCCAACCGACTTGGGAAATAATAACTTCTTCTGAATTTTTAGGGTTATTGATCGTAACACGATGCTCTTCAAGCCATTTTTCCATCTCTTCGCTGGTAGATTCACGACCGATGATCTGCTCGAACGTGTTCAGATTGATCGGGAAATTCCAAAAACGTCCTTCGGTATAGGATAGGATTGCATAATCTACCGGATGCCACTCGGTGAATTGGGATAAGTATTCTTTGATGCGAGGTGAGTTAGTCCGAAAATAGTGTGGCCCATAGTTGTGGATGAGCACCCCATGATCATCATAACAATCATAGGCATTGCCACCAATGTGATTGCGTTTCTCTACGATGAGGCACCGTTTGCCGAATTGGGTACATAGTCGCTCGGCAGCTGTGAGTCCGGCGAATCCTGCGCCGACGATAAGGTAGTCAAATTTCCAGGACATGGTGCGATTGGCATGCAATGTATGGATTGATGATGCTATCGAAGGATTCCGACGGATCTGGCCTAATGGCTCCATGGTGCAGCCGAAGTTACTCTGTTTTCCATACTCCAGCGCAGCGCGGGTTATGGTGCGACTTAGTCATCACTAATTAAAACTGAAAATAAATAAAACCTCTCGGCGCACCTGGATTGGTAAAGATCAGGAAAATCATGATTCCATGCAGCATCGGCTCAAGCGGCGAGCGGGCGAGGTGGCTCGCGAAATGTTCCCGGTGCTCTTTGAGCCAGCCCCATACGTGATAGAGAACCACTGCTGTGCCGTAAAAGACCAGCGAGAAAATCGGCGGACCCGAGAAGCCGGTCTTGCTACTGCACACCCCCTTGAAAAACGCGAAGATGCTCGCTATGTCAGGCATCAGGAAGGTCAGCCAGAGAAAGGTGACGAGGTGGAAGGTGATGAACCAGCGGGCAATTGAGAGGGCTGAGGCAAGAGACCAGAAGCCGGAGGATGAAGAGGAGAGCAATGCTGAAGTTTTCTTGATTTTGGACACTTGATTCTGGTTCCTCGACACAAGTCTTTCCCCTGCCAGAAACAAACCATGAAGACTCCCCCATAGCGCGAACTTCCATTCCGCACCATGCCATAGTCCGCCGAGGAACATAACAAGAAATAGATTGATGTAAGTCCGCACCACTCCCTTCCTATTTCCGCCCAGCGGTATATAAAGGTAGTCACGCAGCCAGCCCGAGAGCGACATGTGCCAGCGTTTCCAGAACTCGGTGATGCTGGTGGAGAGGTAGGGGAAATTGAAGTTGAGCGGGAAGCGGTAGCCGAACATCGCTGCTAGGCCGATGGCGATGAGAGAATAGCCGGCGAAGTCGGCGAAGATCTGGAGTGTGTAACCGTATAGTAGTGGTATCAGATTCAAGGGTGGTAAGGCAGCCAGGTAGTCGCTTCCACGAGAAAGAAATGCAGTCTGCTCAGACAAGTTGTCCGCCACAAAGATCTTGAGGAAATAGCCGGTGATCAGGGCGCGGAACACTCCCTTCCAAGGAATGTCTTCGATGCGTTTGGCCCCGATCTGTGGCCAGAATTCCTTAGCCTTGACGATGGGACCGGCGACGAGCTGCGGAAAGAACAGTAAATAGAAGCCGATGTCTCTCACCCCTTTGGCGAAGCGCCCGCTTTTTGATCCTTCAGAGACCAATGCGCCCCCCTCCCGCGTCACCTCTCCGCGGGCCACATCCACAATCATGCTGATGCCGTGAAACGTATAAAATGAAATGCCAATCGGCAGGGGTATGGCCTTGACCGCATCGACCCAGTGCGGTGGGAGGAACGGAACCATACCGATGAGAAAGGGCAGATACTTGAAGATACCAAGCAGTGCTAGGTTCATGAAGACCGCCCGCCGTGTCCAGCGTTTTACCAATAAGTCATCGCCCGCCACCTTGTGCTGGATGATGCGCCCAGTGGCAATGCTGTTGCCAACGCAGGAAATGGCTAGCAGTCCGATGAGTTTCGGATCCTCCCAGCCATAAAAAACCACGCTGGCCACCAATGCGACAGTTACCTGCAAGGCCTTGCCATGACGCCCCCTCGACCAAGGCGCGTAGTAGAGCGCGAAGGTGGCAACCAGCAGGATCAGGAATTCCCAGGAATTGAAAAGCATGATGGAGGGGAGACAGATGTCAGATGTCAGATGTCATGAGATTAGCCATGTATAAGGCCGTGGCTTTTTCACAACAGACTTCATTCCACCAAGATGCCATTGCCTTGTGAATCCGCTGCAGTTTATCCGGATCTTCCATCAGGTCGGCGAGTGTCTGGTGAAGTTGTGACCAGTCCGTCATAACAATCATAGGACTGTCCTTGTAGAAACAGTTCGCCGGCAATGGATCGGTAATAATCACGCAGCCGAGGCGCATGGCTTCCCAGTGACGGATGGTTTCCGCGCTAATGAATCCCGTCGGACAAAATGCAATCTTCGTGTTGGCGAGCACTTTGGCATATTCGGCAGGTGGCATGCCCTTGGCGAACCACTCGGTGAACCGGATAATCGAGTCCGAATATCGGTTGCTGAAATCTCGCTCGACGGTAAGCTTTTCGACCGCCCTTCGGGCCAGTTCACGGACGTAGCGTCCCCTAAGGTTGCGACTGGGAAGCCATTGTATCCTGCGGAACTGCTTGTAAAGATCCACCCGGTTGCGGTTCAGGTAGCCTGAGAAAAATAAACGGATTTTTCGTTGATCGAATGGAACCGGAGCTTCAAGACCACAAGCTTCGTGGTAGCCCACGGGAAAGGGATAAATCTTCGAACCGGCTTTGGATTCGTTAAGATACTGCCGGAAAATGATGTCGAATCCATCCATTGCTTCGATGGGAAAACGCCCGTATTCGTCTGCTAGCAGGACGAGCGCGTTTCGCCGCTCAGGGGCACGATGGAGTTTGATCTCACTGCCTTTTTTCTCGCTGAAATGGCGATAGTGTAGAGTGAAGCTCCATCCATCAAAGGCTGGCCCCATTTGTTCTTTAAGTTCGCAGAACACCCTTGTAAGAAAAAGACGCTCTCCGTGTATAATGGGAGGCTCGCCGTCCTTGTTGACGACATTATTCGGGAATTCGAACTGGTACTGATTCTGTATCGAATCGTTTTGCATGTCGATGGAGTAGAGTTGGGTCCCTACGTTCGTTAGCAGTAGGGCTAAGTGATTCGATTTGGAGTGTCAGATACCCGGCTTCATAGCCTCAAGGACCATGTTGCTCTGCCATTCGAAATCACGCTGATCACGTGCTAGGCGGTCCACACCGCAAAGATGCGCATGCTCGCTTTGGCCAATTTCCTTGAAGGCGACATTCACAAATCCGACCGAAGTTAATAGAGACTCGATAGTCTCGTAGTCATAAATGAAAAGATGGCGCCAGTTTCTCACGAGATTATTCAATACGAATGTCGCCCTCGCTTCGTCAGCGTACGGCACCCATAAGTTTTGATGGGGAATGACGTAGGAATCCACAAACTTTACAAACTTCTCAGGATTAAACAAATCCGTGTAGAAACAAATATTTGGAGTGGACAAACGAAGGATCCCTCCGGGCTTCAGTGTTCGCAGGCACTCAGCCATCATGGTCTTTCCATCGAGGTAGGTGAAGTGTTCAATCACATGTTCCGCTAGAATCGCGGTAAATGTATTTTCCTGGAAAGGGAAGCGCTCTGTTACATCAAGGCACGCTACCTCTGACGATGGATGATAGTAGTCCGTATTCAACCAGCCTTTTGGATGATTAGATCCGCAAGCCAACTGAAGCTTCGGTGCAGTGTTGTCGATAAGGTAGTTGCTGATTATCCTGCGGTCTTTCCCTATAAGTTTTCGAAGTAGGAATCTTATCTTATGTTTCAAAGCAACTGCGGCAACTTCCAGATGCATCAAACGGATTAATTGTTTCATTGGTATTTAGTGTTGGGAGCTGTGGATGAAGCTATGATGAATCGGACCACTCATCAGTGGTGGAGACTGAGCGGAATTCGCAATAAATCGTTTACTGGAGAAGATCCGCTAAGGTAATACAGAATACGGACATAGTTTGCGTTAACGTAGTGTGTTTCTAAGCCAGCGCCGTACTTGCCTGGTTTGTCTTTCGAATAATAAGTATGATAGATATGAAACGATCATGCAGGCCGCGATCACTCCGATGAACAGACAGACCGAGCCCGGCGTAAATCGGGTAGCGCGTTGCAGTCCCAATGATTTGAAAAGATGGAGCATGGGATTGTGAGTAAGATAGAGCGTGTATGAGAATGCTGCTAGCGCAGTGCCGAGCTTTTCAAGGCTGATCATTTCAGGGCTTGATGACGGACGAAGGATAAGCTGCTGGACGAGAAGCGCGCCTCCTGCGCAAAAGACGAGCTGGGCTGCTTCGTAGGAAATGAACAAGGCACTATACTTGGAGAAGACAGCATTGATGCTCGCTGTCTGCGCTTCGGAAAACACCTGCACTCCCATCATGCCGTAGATCAGCAAAAGGATCCCGGCGCACAGTCCGCTCCAACTCCTCTGCCGGGGACGTCCCGCCCATGCAAGGGCTCCGATGATCCAGCAAAACAGATAGACCGGCTTCAGAATGGTGAACAGCAGCAGTGACACCGTCGTGAGCAGCAACGAGGTTGCTCCCGCTTTACCTCGCATCCCGAGGACCGCAGCAGAACCCGCGAGGACATAAAACCAAACTTCGTAGGAAAGCGACCAGAGCGGGTCATTTCCTGGGTAGGCTTCCACCGCGATGCCCTGGAGAAAGAACAGATTACCAAGAAAAGCTTGCGGATCTGTTTTTTGAAGGCCGCTGGCGTGGGCGATAATGACTGTTACTAAGAGTGCTGGGATGAAGGGGACCAGGATCCGGCAGCAGCGATCAATGGCATAATCACCCACGCTGAAGCTTCCATCCCTGAAACGTTCGATTGCCTTTCCGCCAACCAGAAATCCGCTCAGGACAAAAAAGACCAAAACTCCCTGTGTGCCGATGCGCGTGGCCATGTAAAACGCTGCCGTGATCCCATGCTGCTGGTCGGCGTCGATCAATCCATAACTCGTGAAGGCGAAGGCCCGTGCATGTACCATCATCACCACGAAGGCAGCAAGAAAACGGCACCAATCCAGCCATGGCAGGTGGTTCGGCGGGGCGGTGCTGGCGTTAGGGACTGGCATGGAAGTGCTTATGCAAACGAATGCAACGGTCAGAGTGCCTTCAGCGTTTTCAGATCGGTAAGCCAAGCGTCGATCAAGGCGAGTTCCGCCGCGCCAACTACGCCGATTCCGATGAGCGCCTCGTAACACTTGCGGAGGTTTGCGCCGATCTGTGCCGGGTCTGCGGACAGCAGCAGGGTATCGAGGGTTGTGATGATCCGTTCATTCTCAAGATAGCCCGGGATTTCATCTTCAAAGTCTTTGAGGAGGTTGTGTTCGTTGCGTTCCTGATAGACTGTCGCGGAATGGAAGGCGACGCGCCAGCCATACTCCCAAGCGATCCGTTGGGCGACAAAGCTGCGCCAGATATCCGTCATCCGAAAACTGCAGTGCGCGGGCAGGTAGAGCAGCGGATAGGCCGCGGGGAAGAAGGTGGTATTCTGGCTGTTAAAAGGGCACCACTGGCCCTTGCCTAGTAGCAGTGGACGTGCTCCCTTGAAATTGAAGGGGAGCGGATAGAGCATCCGGTAAACCGCATCAACGTCCGGATTCTCGTCGGCCAGTCCTTGTTGGATAGGGCAGAGATTGGATCCGCCCGGTAGGCGGTCGCGCCGGTTCGCAGTTTCCGCGCGGGCGTCGCGCAAGGGGAATCCGCGGGGATAAATGAAATCGTCCGTGAACCAAGAGTAGGCGTTGGTCCAGCCTTCCGTCCGTGTGAGGTCGCCATCCATCTGCGGATTGCGTGCGCTCCAGAATGCTTCGCGGGGAAAGTTGTCGTCATCGGTCTCCACGATGAAGGCGGCCTTGCTGGTGATGGCGCTCAGATACGCGATGTTCTTGCGGGTGTAGGAGCGCTCAGGGCAGAGAGTTGCATAGGAGAACGGGAGTTTTTTTTGATCTTCAATGCCGAGATATTCGCATCCTTCCAAGGAAAAGTCAGAAGGGCTTTTGGTATCCCCAGTGACAATGAAGCGGGCACCATGCTTTAAGCAGCCTTCGGCGAGGCTACGTAAAACGGGATTGGGGGCGGAGATGCTAGTGACGACGAGTGCGCCTGCGGAAAAGGGAATGGCTTCGGGTGATTGCATGGAGGTGATAATGTGGTTTGTTAGGCAAATGGTTATTTCAGGATTCTTGTTTCCACTTCGAGAGCTTCACCGGATGGAAATATAGAACGTCCTCTGGAAACTCCCTGATTAGGCGGGTTAGGTTGAACCCGTGTTGATTCTCGAAGTCGATGCGGTCGCTATCCTGCCACTGGAGTTCGATGCCGCGCATGCGCATGCGCCGTTTGGGATGCGGAGCATCGAAAAGTTCGCCGTATTCGAGCTCGGTCTGGACCCGGTCGTACGCAAGCACCATCGCCAGCGGAATGGCCGCTTCAACAAAAAGCTGCATCGCTGCGGTAGCTTCACAGTAACGCGCGAACTGATCCCAGCCTGCCTTGGGTAGGACGAGGAAATCCGAATAACCGTAAAAGAGCGGGTAGGGGACGTTTTTCGTGAAGCTTGAGAATAGCCGACGAGGATGTTGTCTTTCCGCGAACCAAGCGATAGCGGTCCCCAAGCTGGAAAGCCCGATTTTGGTCCAAAAAGGCGAGAGATTTCTCAAACCCAAAGGGCGGTGCTCGATTCCGTATGGCTTGCTTCGTTCCAAGGCTTCATCGCGATTTGGGAGGAGGCGATGCCACTCGAGACCGTCGGCAAACAGGGCACGGTAAGTCGTGCGGGCGCGGGACCATGAAAGGGGGGCATCGAAAAGCGAGGCGAGGCCTTTGGTGTAAGCATCTTCCAATGGAAGTCCCATTTTCTGATGGAGGTTGCTTTGATCCAGCGAGGGATTCAGCAGCAAGTCATCACCCACCACCACGTAGCCGTCGCATTCGATTTGCTCGAGTCGCTTGCGTGCTTCGCCAAAAAATCCTTGATAGAGGTAGGAGCTGAAGTGAACCGAGATGACATCCGTTTCCTTCTCTTCCAAATCGTCGGCGAAAGGCATTAGAAACCGAATCGCTGTGAATTTTCCTGCGTAATACTCGCGGAGCGGCGGCAGGTTTTTGTCAAAGCGGTGGTTGAAGACAATAACGAGACAGAGTTTCATGAAGGCAGGGCCGTGGGACGGACAATGGCAGAGTTCTTCATTCTAGGAACAAGCTTGATCGCACCATTGTATGAGATCTTGAAGTGAAGATGTAGCATTAAGGATATCATACTGATAGGAAAGACCACCTTGATAAGCGATCTGCTCGTAGCACGCGTTTAGGTAGCCGGGTTGGAAGATTTCTAGGACGGGGGTTCCAGATCTTGCCCATAGGAGATTGGTCATTGCCGCGCCGTGGAGTCCAGCGACCGCAGGAGCTGCGCTCAGTGCGCGGATCTGTTCTAAGACGGTCAGAGAGCCGCAGTCGATGATGTGGAAGCCTTTCGATGAAAAATGTCCCTCGATCTCTTCGAGGTTACTGGGAAGCCGAGATGCGCCTCTGCGAGTCAGGAAGACAGGCGGGCCGCTGCCAGCATCGGCGAAATGGGGTGAGAATTTTCTCCGAAGCCATTCGTAACCGTGGGGATTCCATACGCCGGTCATTGCTGTGGGCGAGCAGAAATAGAACCGCTCCGGTTGGACGCATTCTGCCGGGGCGGGTATGGCCTGATCTTCCAGACCGAGCAGGCGAATCGTTTCCGTAACAAATCTGGAAGGATTGGCGGGGATGAGGATCTTCGTGGTTTCGGGCAAACGATCGCGTACGGCGAGCCGGGTGAGGCCGTCTAGCAGCCAATGGAAATAATTTCGACCGTCATTCCAGTTTGAGAGGATGCTAGTCCATTCGCCGGCGAGCTTTACAGGGTCACTTGATATCATCTGGGCGCTCCACTTGTCCTCGGACAGTCGTCTGCGGGTCGGCAAATGATAAACCCCTTCTGAGCAGATCCGGTCGTACGGATCTCGCCAATGGAGCATCTTGCCAACCAAGCGAGCATCGGTGCTCTCCGTCCAGAAAATGGGCCATGGCTGGTGATCGTGCTGTCGAAACGCGGCCCGCTCCGTCATACTGCCCGGCGGGCACACCCCGGGTTCCTGCCGGTCCATGATGATGCTGCCCTTGATTTCGCCCTCAGCCAGCCGCTGGTAGGCGGAAAATTCCCCGCGCAAGGGACGAAAATTTCCCACGGATGGCAAATACCCGGCGACAGCGTGGGCGAAGCGCAGCGACTCGAGTGTGATGGATTTGATAGACAAGGGTGAGCAGTAGGGGTGTAGAGGAAGCGCGTTCATTCCGAGCGCTGTTGGCTCTGGGAACTGTGACAATGGTGGGTGCGGTGGACAGAATTTCCTGCTACCTAGCTAACAGCATTTCAGCGCTCCTCATATTTTTTTCCGAAGGTGATTCGTTCCCGGAGGGTCTGCTCCACCGCTTGCATGGGTCTTGCGGCGAGCTCGATGACTTTTCCGACCGTCGTAGTGCGGGACTTCGTATTGAATACCTGCTTCAGAACCTGCGATGGATCGCGCTCGTTCCATGTTGGCTCACAGGTGCCAATCTCGATGCCTTTGATGCCATGCTTGAGACAGCAGAGATTGAGTAGGCTCTGGTCGTGGCGATGGCCTTTGAAATCCGGAGCTTCGTTTTTCACACAGATACTGGGATCGTCGCTGATGAGTTGGCGTTGTAAGCACCACGATAGCCACTCGCGGACGAATTCCCGAGTGGCCTCCTTGTTTCTCCAGAGAGAAAAGCTGGCTTGAATGGGGGCGGCCCGGCGGATGGTTTCTCTATCAACTCCAGTTCCAGCGAAGGCATCGTGTTTGGTCCAGACCGACATGGGGCCGTTCCAAGGGATAGAGATTCCCGGCATGATGTCCTGCTTATGTTCCTCCAGCCAGGAAACGAACGGGTCCAGCGGGGTGTTGAGTAGAATGTAGGGATATTTCCGCCCGGTGTCGCAGTAGAGGACGGTCTCGCCTTCTGCGATCGATTCGAGGGCTTTGAGAATGATAAAGGGTTTCCAAGCCCAGAAGCCCGAACCTCGCTCGGCGAGTGAGATGCCTGGTGCCATCCTTGTGAAGCCGGCAACATCGAGTTTTCTCGGATTCCAAGAAACAGCAGTTTCCACAACCCCGTTGGCGAGGGCGCTCGCGCCTAATACCAGTTGCCGATGCCGGTATTTTGCGGTGGCGTAAGATGTGAGGTGGAAGGGCAAAGGAGGACCAGTAGAGTCTTTGTGAATCAGGTCAGATTACGGACGTTTCGCCACGGGTCCCCCTTAGGATGGGCAGGGAAAAGTATCGATACACTAGTGCCGCCAATAATAGACTCGTGATTGCAGGGATCAGAACGCGCGCAGCGTAGATTTTCGGATCGCCGCCCGCATTGCCCAGCAGCGCTCCTGTGAAGAAAAACGCTGCCTGATGGAACAGATACCACTCGTAGCTAACCAGTCCGAACCATCGCAATAACCTGTTGTCGAGGAACCACTTGCCTGCGGCGGACGGGTTGCCAATGAAGGCGAGGAGGAATCCGCAGGAAACGAGAATGATGAGGTTGTTAATTTCCGTAAGCGCCTTGGGTGATCCCGGAGTGAGACCGAGGTGGCTTTTCCAGACCAGTGCGATGGCGATTCCAATTAGCCCCAGAGGTGCTAGGCGGGTAAGGATCGCTGGAAGGGTGTTGCGGGCGTGAAGCCCTGCGATCAGGATGCCGACGGAAAAGGCATCGAGCTTTGACGGGAAGCTTACCTTGATGAGTGGGTTTAGGGAGAATCCGTTTCCGGTCACCTCGTAGATTTGTCTTGTGATGATAGGAATGAGAAAAAAACCGAGACAAAGGATGATCAGCGAGTTGCGGTAACTTGTCTTCTTCAGGAGCAGGAACAGAAGCGGAAGAAGGATGTAGAAATGGACTTCAACGATGAGGCTCCACATCACTGGATTCAAACGACCGGATACAGGAAAGAAGAAAGAGTAGCCACAAAGCCATTGTAATGTTGTTTTGATATAGATACCACTGTCACCGTAGAACAGCACATAGATTGGAGTGAGGATCAGTAGCGAAAGCACGAGCGGCGGCGCAATTTTCCAGAACCGCCTCCAAGTGTAGCGCTTGAGCTCCAGAGGAGTTCCTCTGAGTTTACCTTTCCAAAACGGCAGCGAGATCAAGAAACCCGAAAGCGCGAAGAAGATGGTGACGCCGTAGGTGCCGGCTCCAAAAATCCCGAAAATGAAGAGCGTGGTCGGCGATGCTTGCGGGTTTACGTAGAGGAGATGACAAGCGAGGACTAGAAGAATCGCGATCCCGCGTATGCCGTCGAGATAGCCATAGATCTGCGAACCTGCGGGTGTCACGTGCCAGCTTTCCAGCCAATCTTTTTTCGCCGCTTTCTGGTTCGTCAACGGTTTTCCGGACATACTTTGGAAAGGGTTTGGAAGAGGGGGTCGGCGATCGTCGCGTAGCCCAGATCGTTGAGGTGCTGGCCATCGAAAGTTAAGGCCGGATTGAGGACATCACCTTTCGTCACAGGAGTTGTGATATCGAGGAATGTGAAGCCATTGCGTTGGGTCTCTTTGGCCAAGTGGTTGTTGAGATCACTGATCTTTGCGTTGATGGAGGAAAGGCTTTGTCCGCCGAGACCGCGACCGGCCGGAGGCAATGATAGAACAATCACGGGGCGTTGGGGAAATCGGGTTGTAATCACCTCGAACAGCTTGCGGAAAGAGGCCAGACATTCATCGACAGAGTCTCCCGCCGTTAGGTCGTTACTTCCGCTGAGAATCACCAGCGCGGAGGCTTTGTCAGGGTCGATTTGTTCGGCGATTTCAATCGCATCCGGGATACGCGACATGGATATGCCTAGGTTTCTGATCGGGAATCTTCCGCGAAAAAGTGTGTACCATTTCCCAAGTTCGAGGTGACTGTCTCCTAGGAGCAGCACCGGAGGGCATTTACCCAGCCATGGATTTGACGCTAGATCGTTCGCAAACCATTTGGTTCGGGAGCGAACCATCATTTGGAGTTGCTCGCTGCCGAACGAAATTCCCACCTTGTTCATGATCCTGTCGCGTGAGAACCAGGCAAGAATTAGAAAAAGAAGCCAACCTGATGCCATCACGACAAATAAGGTTTTTCTAAGCATGGGTGAGGGAAATAATGAAAATTAAATTTTTATCTGCTATCCAGAATCATAAAGGCAATGACCCGCAGCAGGGCGGTGCAAATTAGAATTGCGACGCGCCGTCCGCTAACCAAAAATCATTTAAGGCTTTTGATAGACCGTGCGTTCTCCTTGCAGCTTGTAGAATTGGCCGCTGGATAAGGTGCCGTCGGAGTCTGCGGACGCATGGTTGGGGTACTGGTTGATAGACACTTTCAGAGCGGTGAAGTCTGCGGCACCACTGGGTTTGATGCCAGCGGTCCTTGATCCTGCGGAAGCCTGAGTGGCGGAGTTCACGATCTCCAGGGCATCGGATTGGTGGTTGCTTTTCGCGCTCAGGGTCAATACAGGATTTGTGTTCCAGTCATCGGCGAAAATCTCCGCCGTTGCGCGCGGTGCCCTGAGTGCTTTACTTGGAGGGTTGGAGTAGCCCCAGCCATAGTTTCCGCCGGTAATGAAAAGATTTCCAGCCGGCCCCCAGCCGAAACGCCCGCTGCCAGCGGGACCGATATTGAACTGGAAGCTACCATTTGTGGCGTTGTACTGGGCTGACCAAACGCGCGCTGGGACGCCTCCCGTGCCCATCGCATTCGTATATGATAGCACTTCGCTATCTGCGTTTCCTTCGAAATAAGTTGGGGCAAGGTAGTCTGCCTGCGGCCTAATCGAATTTTCGAGAATCTCATGTGTATAGCGCTGCATCACCCAATCGCCGTAGGGAGACAGGTGATACTCATCTGGATTCAGAAATCCTCGGGCGGTCATCTCGCTCAGTGAGCCAAATATTTTTCGGCAATTGATAAACGTGTAGCCGTTGGTTTCGGCAACGGCTTGGACAACCCGATCTTCTGGCGTGAGATCCCGTGTCGGCGTTGTGCGGGTGGGGTGCGACGAAAACAGTATCCAATCCGTAGGCCAGGCCGTGTTCCACTTGTCGATGTAGGTCTGCAAGTAGCCCAGCTGCTCGACATTATCGTCTACTTTGAAGCTAGCGATATCTGGTTTCAGCGTGCCAATGATCGTGTTAAAAACGGCTTGCGGGCAGCGGGAGGCGTTTTTGACGGTTTGGCTGGTGAAGCCTAGATTATAAGATGCAAGCCCACCCTTGGGGCTTGAAGTTTCCCAGATATCGGATCGGGTCATTCCCAGGATTCTTACGGTTCCCGAGGTGCAAACGGCGCGGATCTGTCTCGCCATGGTGGTGGGGAAGCTGTAGGTAAATACCCCGGCCCCGACCGGAACACCGTTTGGGTTGAGCACGTTAGTTTGGATATCTACACCTCCGGGAAGGTCGGCCCATTCACCTCCGCGAGTTCTCGCCTGAATTGTAAAAGTTCCAGAGACATCGGTCTCCGTGGTATAGAAGACATGAAATCGGTAGGCATTGATTGCTTCTTTTGGAAAAATTAGAGCATCTCCCGGATTATTGAGTAAACAATGTTGACCATTGGGAGAGTATTGAAACGCTTCCGAAATGGCTGTCGCACCTCTTTCCGTAAGATATCTAATGAAGATGTAATCCATCCCGTCCGCAGCTAGTGGCGCGATGCGGAGATGGATCTGCGCGCCCAAGTCCGGCGCAAAGCTGTCACCCGCCGCAATGACAGTGATCTTGTAAGGGGCGTAAGTGGTTTGCTTGTCGCGCAGGATACGCGAGGTTGTGCGTGTAAGGGACAGCTTCCCGGCGAGGATATCCCTGACATCGGGGATGGTTTCGGTTGCGAGAAGTCTAGCTCCCGCAGCTCCTAGGTCATCGGCTTGCAGTGCAGTGTCTGCTTTCGCTCCTTGAGCCGAAGTGGCGTAGTCGGTAGGAATCTGCCCGGGTGGTCCTGCTGGACCTTGCGGCCCGGGTGGTCCTGGGGTGTTTCCCGCAAGGACACGGCCGGGATCCCCGTTATCGCGGACACGGAAGAATAGGTTTGGGAGGTTCCACGTCGAGGTCACAAAAGTCTGTGGAACGCCTTTTCCCACCATCGCGTAACCGTCGTTTGCCCAAGTTTTCAGGTCGCTGGAAACTTCAACTTGATAGATCTTGCCGACTTCGGTGGAGAATTGGAGCTCGACCGAACTTTTTACTCCCAATGCGACTTCAAGTGGAAACCCTATTTTGATCGGTGTCGCCGCCCAGATAGTTTGCGAGGCTACCAGGCAGAAGAGCCACGTCCAGAGGTATGGGCGGGATGGTTTCATGTGGCTGATAGAAAGTCGAAGGTCAAAGAGAACAAATTGATTCCGGTGGAACAATGTGAAGTTCGGCACTCACAGCAGAGGTGCTTTATGGCTTGTACCTATAACTTAGATCTGTGATCATCGAACCGAGTAAATAACAATGGAGTTTTCCAAAGAGGTGCGCCGACCACATCCAGAACTCAAAATCACCTCCGGTTAACGTAGATCTGCTTCGAGCACCTCTTGGTAAATTCTCAAATGCGCTTCCGCCACCACTTTGGGATGGAATCGATTGATCGCTTCCTGTTTCGCCGCTTGTCCGATGCGAGTCCGAAGTCCGGAGTCGCTGATCATGGTGCCTGTGACAGAACGCATCGACTCGCGATCAGTCGGATCGAACATCATTCCAGTGCAACCTTCGGAGATCAAATCCGGGATGCCGCCGACTTTTGAGGCGATCACCGGAAGGCCTACAGCCATGGCTTCGAGCACGACCATAGGACAGTTATCCTCGAAGGTGGGCAGGACAAGGAGACTGGCTTGCTCCATTTCTGCCAGCAATTCCCCACGCGATTTCCAGCCCGCGAGTTCAATCCATTCATGTTTCGCGGCGAGTGCCTCCAGCTCCTCCAAATACGGACTGCCCGTGTAACCGGTTCCACATAGCCGGAATTTCCAACCGCTGTTCGCGAACAGCGGAGCACAGGCTTTGATGAAACCGACGGGATTCTTCCTCTCGTCCAAGGCTCCCACGAAGAGGACGACGGGAGGTTTTACGGGTTGGTGGATCGCGTCGAAATAACTCGATTCGGCAGCGTTCGGCAGCAGCCACGTTTGTTTTGCCAAGGGCTTTACCAAATCATCGGTATAGGAAGAGATGCTGATGACGCCATCGGTTTTTCGAAGTGCGATTCCTTCTAGAACTGCCGCGAGGCGGTAATAGGCCTTGCCCTTGTTTTCACCCCGCTTGGCGTGGACACGCATATTGCCGTGCAGGGTAAGGACATTGGGGTAGCCTGAAAACACGGCGGCAAGGGCACAATCGCGCTCGGTGCCCTGACCATGGACGATGTCCGGCTGGATGTCCTTGATTAATCGACGAATCGCCATCACCGCCCCAAGAAAAAGCGAGCGCCCCATGCCCCACGAGGGAATCACTGGCTGGTGAAACCAGATGTTTGGGGCCAGATGGTGTGGAACGGTCATTTTTTCCCGTGCAACCGAGATCACATGGACATTCGCATCATTCGGGAGTGCGGCAAATCCTTGGAGTAGTGCATCGGGCGCGGTGCCGAAGTAAGGGGTCGTCTTTCCGTAGTCGCCAAAATGGGTGCGATTGTCGGTGGTAATTTGGACGATTTTCATCTAAAGGGCGACTCCCAGCGGACGATACAACTGACCTCTAGACCTCTATGCCTTTTTCGCGGTCACCACCAGATCGAGAAGTGCGACAGTCTGCTTGTCACGTCGGTGCGCTTCGGTGCGGAGATGCGGCCAGACTTCATCAAGATACCGTTCCTCGGCCACCCGAATCGGAATGATATTTAAATCGATGAATCCATGTTTCTTCATTGAGGCAAGGAATTGATCCGCGAAGTTTCCAACCGCGCGGTTGTATTTGGGAAAGGCACACTCGTAAAGCCAGCGTGGCATCGTTTGGAAATCGAGAGGCGGCATCGGATCTTCGAATTGACCATGTCCACTTAAATCAAACTTATGCATCATGAGGCCGCCTGGACGCACAACCTCACCGCAATACGCGAAGAAGCCATCAAGATCCTCGACGTGCTCCAAGACATCGAATGAATAAAGAAAATCGACGGGTTCTGGGAGTCTGACGTTTTCCAGTAGTCCTTCGTGAAAGGTCACTTGATCTGCATTCAGGCGGGGTGGGTCGCCGTCGGCCAGCACGTCCCCACGGTTGGGCAAGGATTCATCGGCAATTAGGGATTCCAGCGCCTCGCGGTGTTGCTCGCGAACAATCATGGGGATGAACTCAACGAGATGGACATGTTTCGCACCGAGTGCGAGCATCATATCAGCAGCCGCGAGGCAATCGCCGCAGCCGATCTCGCTGACGACCGCCTTTCGCATGAATTCACGATCCGGCAGATTGTTCAATAGGGTCTGGCAAATGCGACGATAGCGCGCAACGGCGCTCGACATACCGGAGCTGAGAACATCCGTGTGGGGTTTGTCCTTGATTCCTAGCAGTTGCTTCAGCCGCCAGCGATTGCCGTAGTAGGCTGAGCGAAGCAATGGACCCGGGTGGAAGTATTTGGACATGTAATAGGAAGGTAAGAATTAATAGTTAAGTGGTCAGCTAGATCAACTCCTCGACGAGCTTGCGGTAGGATTCGATGTAAGCTTCGCGGTTGTAGCGAGTGGCGACTGCGTGAGAGCCTTTCTGACCAAGGCGCTCACATAATCCAACGTCGTCTGCAAGGCGGCGGATCGCCGACGCCATCTCTTTCTCCGACCTTACGCAGATCCCGCCTTCCATGCGGGCGATGCAACCCGCCTTTCGGGCGATCCATGGTTTTGATTCACGCATAGCCTCCAGCAAGGAAATTGGTTGCGCCTCGTGGTAGGCAGAGAGAAGGAAAGCGTTGCAAGCTGCGTAGGCATCAAGGGTGGAATCACGACTTTGCTTCTCCAGCCAAATGATTTTTACCGATGAGTGGGGCAATGCGTGCAAGCGGTCTTCTTCTTGGAATTTCCATGAATGCTCATTGAATTCGCTACCGATGAAAACCAAAACGGAGCCAGGAACGGCTGCCTCGCGGAACGCGCGCATCCCGTATGCCTGATCCTTGCGCGGGCTGTAATTCGCGACGCACAAGAGCATGAACGCTTCTTTGGGAATTCCATGCGTATGCCGGAAGTCGGAGTCCGGGTCGCCTCGCTCGGCCAAGTCGATTCCGTTTGGTATCACCCTGCGTCCCTTGTATCTGGTGGCCTTTGCGATGAGGTGGTCATAGAAGCCGAGGAAATCGGCTTGTTCGCTCAGATAAACGATCCGGTCAAACCGCCGCATCCAGAAGACCATCGCCACGCTCCTGAGGAAGCGGCGGCATACGCCAGAGAGGCCGTAGGGAAACATTGGGCTTTTCTCCCAGACCAACACCCCATAGCCGTGGCTGATTAGAATTTTGGGGCAGAGTATCTCATTGAGGAAAGGCAAGGCACAATGCAGGAATGAATCATAACTGTGGAAAAGTATAGCATCCCAGGGTTGACTCTGAAGAAAACTTTTATAGTCATTCCCTGTTATTAAAGGAAAAACTAACGGTTTGTATGCGGTACCTCCACAATTGAACTCGGTAAGATTTGCGCCTTCCCAAGTCAAACATTCACGCGCAGGGCTTGTTCCCATTGTTAATACAGACACGCCCCATCCGCAACTAAGGAACCCTTTCGTCATCGCGACTGCGGCTTCCGAGACCCCGTCCTTGTTTGGCGGAAAGGTGAATGAAATGATGAGGACTCTCACTTCCTGTTTTTGATGGATTTGGCAGTCACTGCACCCCAAATAGTATTGGGAGGTATGGTGCCACGGACTGCGGTTTCGGGGGAGGTTACTACGCCATCGTTGATCGCATCATCGAGAAAAATCTTAATGTGACTTTCTAATCAGCAATTCTTTCCAATTTTCTTGCCAGATTCATTTCGCGAGCTCAACACCCACAGATAGACGGCGGAAGTAATAGTCATGGTTTGATTGAGTAAGCCAAAGCGGTTCCGCCTACAAGTTTGATGTCATGACCGCATTCCTTGAGGTATTTCACCACGTCGCGGTGGCTGGCCACACAATCATGCCAAGCGATCACCCCTCCTGGCCGTAACATCTTCCATCCTTTTTCACTGTCGTTTTTCACATACTCGTAGCTGTGTGCTGCATCTACGAATACCAAATCCATACTCTCCAAGTATGGAGCTTCGTCGAACGTCGCAGAATCGGCACTGAGAAAGGTGACCTTGTTAAGCAAGTCACGGGGAATCAGGATTCCTTTTCCACCTTCTGCGGCGATAGCCCGTTCCTCAGGTTTGGGAATCGGCAGAGTATAGGCTGGGTGGTCTTCTGGGAGATCCAGAGTGTATACCATCCCGCCTTCTGCCACGTTGAGGGCAAGTTGGGTCGTAGACACGCCCTTGTATGTACCGAACTCAAAAATTGCCTTTGCATTTACCAAATGCGCAAGCGCGGCAAGCGCGGCGCATTCCATCGGGGAAACCGAGGCTCCCACGCTGGGGAATGATTGTAATGTCCAGCGTTGTGTCCCCTCGCAGATATCCAGTACATTCACGTGCTTGAAGGTTCGGGTATCAGCCACGGGATCGAAGATTTCACCGGCTGCCCAGTTCGCAGTGCCGATCACATGTTGGAGATCACTTGGATTTTGGATGACAATCTGAACGAGACGTCCAGTGAGTTGGAATATTTTTTCAATCATAGGTCGGGTGGGAAAAAATTATGCATTTCTGTGGCGGGCGAGTTTATTCATTTTGAGGAAGCAGCGACTTCAAGAGTGGCAATTTTGAGATCATTTTTGTGATGCGATGTTCTCTTCCCAATCGCCGGGTCAGCTCGCGGGCACAGTAAAGGAATGAAAAAAACGAAAGGATTAAACCGCATCCAAATGCAGTGTATCCCTGCACAAGGAAGGCAACCAGCAATGCCATTAAAACTAAAACAATTCCCTGCCCCAACAGAGCCAGCGATTTCCCTTGTGGTCGAAATCCGATCATTCTTTTGCCGACCCATGCCATAATCAAGACATGGAACAGGCATGAGATTGGATAGGCGATTGCCGCTCCGATCAATCCGAATTGCAGGAGTAATGCGACCGTCATAGCCAATTCGAGTAATGAGCAAAGAATTGCGATGGATGCAAAACCGCGGGCATCGCCCTTGGCGAGTTGAATCGTGTTGATGGGATAGGACGCCATCTTGAGGAACACGCCGCTGGCCAGAACCGCAAGCATGCCCGAGGCTCCATTGAACTTAGACGAATATAACAGCGATAGAACCAGCGGTGCGCAGGTGATCGTGGCAATGACACCGGGAAGAACCAGTAGAATACCGACTTCGATCTGTTGGTTCACCGCCCGGATCATCGCTTCATGGTCATCAATCATTGAAGTGAGTCTCGGGTAGAAATCCATCCCCATCGCTCTCAGTACGAAATTGGCGAAAAGGCCGGAAACGGCCCATGCGGACTGGTAGAGTCCGGTTGCGACTAAACCATGGTTTTGGGTGATCATAGTGCGGACGACCATGTCTTTACCTGTGCCGAGAAGGCCGGTTGCCATGAACGCAAAGCCTAGAGCTAGCAGGAGTTTCGTTTCCGGAACCATCTCCCGCCAAGTGACTTTCACGATGGGTAGGTGGATCGCGCGTGAAAAAAAACAGGTGATGCCGAGAGTCAGGATCGAGCTCAACAACAGGGCTGGGACGATGCCTTTTTCCCGGAACCAAATGTATATAAGAATGACCGGGAGTATCCCGGCGATGGATGAGAGGATGTTGAGTTTCGCGAGTTCGGTGACTCGCCCAGTCCCTTGGATGAGAGCGGTTTCACCGCTGTTGACCGTGCCAAGAAGCAAGGTGAATCCGAGAATCGCGATGGGCAGTGTGTGATCAGAGTTGCCGAAGACTTGGTTGCTAAGGGGAATGGCCAAAGCGGCACAGAGGATTAGTCCGAATATTCCGGAAATGAGACTGGCACGCCTGAGGACGGTCATGGTCCGCGAGAGCTTTTCCTGATCCCCATTGCCATGGGCGGCGGCGATTTCGCGAATCCCGCTCTCGCCAATGCCGAAGCCTGAAACCGTTCCCACGGTGGCTGCGATTGAAGTGTATAGACCGACGAGACCGATGCCCGCGGGACCTAGAAGATAGGCCAAGGCCTTCGTCCTGAGCAGGCTGAGCAGATAACTTACGCCTTGGCTTCCTCCCAAGACGGCGGATGCCTTGAAGGAATCACGGTAGCCCCGGTTATCTTCTTCCTTTGCAATGGATTGGCTCATGATTACGATGCTACCTGAATGCCGTAACGATCTGTGATCCACCTTAGACTTCTTGGTTTGAGTCGAGGCGTTTCTCCTGATTTACGGATCGAAAGATTGGATTATTTTCCGTAGCGGATCATCGAGATCGCGAGCCACCCGCTTCACTGCGAAAAGTTCTTGATAGCCTTCTAGCGGGACTAAGCCATTGCGAATGTCGTCGATGTCTTGCGTTGTGACTTTCAATTCAGCTTCCCAGTTCATGAAACAATAGGGTGCTGCCGGCGAGGGACAAATTACTGAGAAAAAATTCGGTTGATAGAATTCTTCCCGAGGGTATGAATACTTACCCATGTATTTCCTTCTACCACGAGTCTGGCCCAGCTTATTGACAAAGTCGATAAGGTTGAGATTTGTTCCATGGACATAACCGGGGAGCAAGAGGGACTCGCGCCATGCATGACGCATCACCAACTGAGCAAACTGATCGAAGGCTTCATTGGGATAAAAAGTACCTTCGACCTGGGAGGCGAAGTTAGTCGGAGTGGCACTTATGTCCCGCATGATTTTCCGGTAGGCGCGGTCCTGATGAAAGTCTGGAATCCATTGGCTGAACAGATCTGAGTCGGAGGACAGGTCATGCTGGAAAAAACCGAAGTCGTGCTGGCGCACGTAATCCTCCATACCGGGGCGCACGAACATGTCGTTGCTCGCGTGGAGACAGTAATGGGTAAAAGGGATGCCTGCCTTCTGTGCGAAAAGGAAATTGGAGACATGGCATTTTAGGACCAGCCCGAAGCCTGTGTAGAATGGCTGCGGGTTCACCCATACGTTCTCGACTCCCTTCAATTCATCGAGGATGTCGGAAGACTCTAAGAATTGCCGGGCTGGATGAATGACTATTCCCGCTTCCGGGGCGTATTTTTTGAAATTCGCGATCTGATCCAGGACGACTTCTGGCTTTTCATGAACTAATAGGCTGATTAGGATCATGATATGACAGTTTATCGTTGAAGTGGACGAATTCTGACGACGAAATGACCGGCTGGAGAATGATTGAGGACTCAGGGCGTGAGTCGAACGATATCACTTCGTAAGTCAGGGGATTTTTTTCAGGACGGCCATGCGGTATTCCAGGGCGATCAGCTTCCATTTACCCTGTTTCACCAGATCCATGACTGCCTGATAAGGTCCTCCATCGGTTTCAAAATACATTTTATCCGGCTCGTATTCCTTGCCTGCATTGTGCACAAGGACCGTGGCCCCATCCGAGAGTAGAGGATAAAGCAAATTTAGATCCTCAATGACGGCCGCGTACGTATGATTCGCGTCGTGGAACGCGAGGTCGATTTTTTCCTTAATGAGTTTTTGAACGTCCACGCTCAGCCCGGTAAGTAGGTCGAAGCCTTCAAGTCCTTCTTTCACAAGTGCGCGTCTTACGACCTCTTTGATCGGTTGGCCGGTGCCGTGTGTCGTGTCTGCTGGGTCGTAAAGCTCATCCCAGATGTCGATCGCGTAGCACTTGGTGGTCAGCGACAATTCATCGCGGCGTTTGATTACGTTTCGGAAGGTGCCTCCCCAAAACACGCCGACTTCTAGGTAGATTGCTGGGCGTGTGTTTTCGAATGCATCCAGCAGCATACGAGTTTCCTCCGGAAATAAATCCGTTGTCATAAGCTGTGGATGTGAGTAGGTCACGTTTTTCCGCCAGCGGTGGACAAGTTGTTTTCGGGTCAAACCTATGCTCTGTCTAACCGGGAGTGTGACTTGAATGATTTTTTGCAGAATAGAGGTCTTATGCGAATCTTGCATTTTTTTATAAGCTTATGGTTAGAATGAGTGACGTGGCGCGTCGAAATGAGAGTGGCTATTGGATCAGGCGATCCATGGAGTCAGGGGCCAACGGGTCAATTTCGTGGGAATCGCAAGTACGGAAACCGATGCCTTGATAGGGCGGTGTGATGAGCTCCCATTTGGACAACGGGCAATCGTAAACGACTGCCAAGTTGCCAAGACCCAGTTCCGCCAGATGCTTGTTGGTCAACTGTGCGTATTTTCCCGGCCGGATAGACATCAGGATCACCTTATGGCCAAGGTCGATCAGATTCTTAATGTTCGTGACGGATGTTTCGTAAGGTTTCGCATTTTCGAAAGTCGGTTCAAAATAATCAGACCCCCGCTCGAAAATATAGCCGTCAAGGGCAACAAAATAGGTTTTTTTACTCAGAAGGAATCGTTTCCAGTCCTGCACCGTGCCCCAGTCCTGGTAAGCGGTGACTGGATTGCCCTTGAACAGTGCTCCTTCCATCAACATCGAGAGAATCACGTCCGATAGATAGAGTTCCTTTAGATCCACGGCGGTAAGATTGTGAAGCTTCAGGTAGGTTTCCTTAAAGTAGGCAGGGTCGGCGAAGTGGTAGCCACCCACGCTGAAAGTATCCGAGATTACCAGCTTTTCCTTGATGTTGATTATGGTGCCTTGCCCATCCATCTGCAGATACGACTTGTTCCTAGGATTGATCAAGGAATGGTTGTTCAGCGAATCATAACAAACGTAGTTTTCATCACTTTTAAGATCACTAATTTTGAAGCAGTTGTCGGAGTCCTTCACTAGGAAAGGTTCGTTGAGTCCGGTTACTTCCAAGGTCTTGTAAACTGTCTCAGACTGGCTCGTCGTCTTTTCGTCCAGCAAGACGACACGGATATCTTCACCCAGCGATTTTTTCAGGCCACGCACGATCTGGAATTTTCTCTCGTGCTCCGAGAGTGCGGTCACGATAATGTCGGACTCGTTTACTTCCAGAAGTGAAATCGCTTCCTGGATCATGGGCCGACCGGTGTGGTCAGGCAACATCCATTTCGGTGGCAGATCGGGAAACCGGCTCGAGCTTCCACAACAGGGTATGATGACTTTCATGAGGTTTGATTAACGAATTGGGTGATGCGATCAATGACGAACTTTCGCTGGATTTCGTCCCGCACGTAAGGCAGAATGCGACAAAAGTTGAGAGATTGAAGTATGAATCTCGCCGGTGCATATTCTGGAGCAGCCTTTTCCACCGCGAAGTCCATGATCCTTTCCAAATACGAGATATAAGATGCGCTGATCCTCCTGCCGCGGGTCTGGAACCACCCGCCATGGATGTCCTGTGAAAGCTTGATAAAATCTTGGATGGGATGCTCAAAGGCGGAATCGAGGAAATCCACAAAAAACAGGTCACCTTTCGAATCGATTATCATGTTCTCCAACGTGAAATCCCCATGACAGAATCCTTGGGTATCAATATTCATCTGTCGAACCCGTTCCAGGCCGCCGAGAATTTTTCCTGCGAGTTCGTCACTCAGGCCAACGTTCTGCCGATGAACTTCGATCAATTTGTAGATGCATGAATCGTAAATCGAGGCGTAGGCGCTTGTTTTGCCGATGCACGGGAGGGTGTCGATTCGGTAAAGGTGGTCGGTCAACTTCGCGGCGAATGCTCGCATCTCCGCGGGACCGCCTTGTTCAAGGAAGCGGTGGCCGTCCAAGCCGTATACAAACTTCATGTCAAAATAGAAAATCCCCTCGCTGGTGGTTCCTGCATTGAGGATCTCAGGAGTCTTGATCGGACCATCCAGCCGAGAGAAGGCCTGCTGTTTCTCCATTTGCCGGTGCAGTCGCGGGTTGCCCTGTTCGGACGAAGATTTCTTGCGGACGATAGCGTGTCCGCAGTCGGAAATTATCTGGAGCGTGGCTCCAGATAGACCGCTCAGCTGGGTATGGTGCATCATAGCTGCCAAAGTGTGCTAGCGTTGCCACTAACGTCAAAAACGGACATGCCTGCGCTCTTGGCGGATGCGATGCCGGCCGAAGTGTCTTCGAAGGCGGCGATGCGAGTGGGATCGATTCCTAGTTTTTTCGCAGCGTGCAGGTATGGCAGCGGGGAAGGTTTGCTGAGTGGGGTGTCTTCTCCGGTCACGATCACTTTGAAGTAATCAAACCACCCCAAACGGCCTAGCAGTTGTTCGATACCAGGCCTCGATCCGGAGCTCACCAGTGCCAAAGGCAAACGACCTGCAAGCAGGGGCAGAAAATTGGCGGCAGGGAGAACGTGAAGCGGCGCGTCGAGGAACAGGCCAGCGATCACGGTCTTTTTTCGTTGATGGATCTCATCGACCGTAAGCGGCGCTCCTCGTCCGGCGAGGAATAACGGGATCGCTTCCGTCGCCTTGCCTCCAATGTTGGAGTAGAACTGTTCCTCGCTGAGGCTCAGCCCCATCGAATCGAACACTTGTCGATAGGCCTCGTAGTGAAGGTGCAGAGTGTCCACTAACGTTCCGTCGAAATCGAATGCGATTGCATGAAAACCGAATGCTTTTGCGTTGTTCATGAACGGTGATTTGATGAAATGGCACTAGGAATAGCTGCCGAACTACTGTGCGAACGCATTTTTGTCGGTCAGCTGATTCGGAGACTGTTTGATCAACAGATAGGGTGTTCGACGTGGTTTCACGTATGGCGGCAACGGCAGGTTTTTCTCTAGCAGGCTGATCATGCCGTAGGAGAATAACACTGCGGAAGCATCTCGCGCGAAGTCGCCGAATACTAAGATGAAGACGGGCGGCAGGGCAATCACCGGGATGCCGCAGTAAAGAGAGATAGGGAACCACTCGGTGCCGCGGCAGCGGAGAATCTGTCGGTGGGCATGAATGGCCATGCGGATCATGAAGAGAACGAGGACGAGTAATCCGACATAACCCACGATGCGCACCGTTTGAACTGGACCGCTGTGGTAGCCTCCGGTAACCATCATGGCTTCCTGCTGTCGGGTCATGCCGGAGTTCCGACTGTCCAGATTGCCACCACCCGCACCGGATTTGAGATCTTCCATCATGGTCAGTTCCGCGCGGGTAAAGCCGAGTCCGTCGCCGAGGATTTTGTTCTTGATCCAGTAGTCAGTGAATAGTGCCTCTTTCCACATATCGACCCGCCATTTAGTGGATTCATCTGCCCCTTCGGTATGCTTTTTCTCCCAAGTGCCGGGGAAGGGGGATAAAGCACGTTGGATGTTGCCGGGCAGCGGATTCACAAGGTTTACAAATGCGAGAAGACCCAGGCCCGTCGCTCCGGCTAGTAGGGAGCTGAACATGGCCAATCCTCCACTGCGATAGGCGATTCCCAAGATCAGTATCAGGCCGACGGTCGCCACCGTAGTGCGGTATCCGCTCATCGGCGCAGCTACGAAGCAAAATAGCATGATGAGCACCCAGAACGGATGAAGCAGTGCACGCAACGGTGAGATGAATGAAGCGCTTATCCTTGCAATCTCCACCGTCAGTACCGAGAGAATAGCGATCCGAGCCGGCCCGCTTCCATCATCGAGCTGACTTCCTTGTTCAAAGGCGACAGCCCCCCCCCCGATGCCTGACCTTAAATGGCCAAGGAATACGCCCAATAGCGATCCGATGATGGAGAGGCGGAAGGCCCAGCGGATTTCGCTGGGTGATACGACGATATTGCCGAGTAGCATGGAGGCCAAGAAAGTGATGGTAACCATAAAGTAGGGTCTGGCACCCACGTTACCTGCGCCAAATATGTTCAGTCCGACAGGGTTGCGGAGATAAACTTGTAGGACGGAGCCAGCAAACATTAGCATCCACAACTCCTTTTCGCCGAATTTAAACTTGAAAGGCTGGCGACGCATTAACGTGATAATCACAGTGAAGCCGATGAATAACATCTGCCCGATTTCGGTGGTTCCGAAACCGCGGATGACGGGGACATTGAGTGCGGAGAAGAAGATGAGAAGCAGCCAGATCCGCCTGCCGAGGAAGATGCAGGTAATCAAGAGGGCGACTCCGGCACCATTGATGATCGTTTCCGTTTGATCGGTGACAATGCTGATCCCCAGCCAAATCGACAGAGCCAAGGCACCTACGACAATAATGATGTTACGGATGCTGGCGGAAGCGTTCATGGGGAGTCAAAGGTGGAAAGATCCAAAGGTTGAAGAGTTGTTAATCTGGCAGGCGGCTGCGGTATAGAGCTTTCCGGATACTAAGGCTTTCAGACTATGTGACTCTTCGAAATGCCTTTGAATGTGAACTTTTGATGATCGTAAGTCCAAAACCTTAACAGTTAGCAGCATTCTAACGCTCAGCAAGGTAGCGTTGCAAAGCTTTGGCAAGCGCCTCCGAACGGATTCCCGAACCCTTATCGCTCAAATGCCGGTGGCTATCGGCAAAGTTCTCGATCTGGTCGATAGCTCCAGAGTAGCCGTCTTCAATCACGGGCATTATTTTTTCGATTTCCGCGAGGAATTCCCGATTTTTGATGCGGCTTGCTGCAAGATCAGTGGTCGCAGTGTAAGTCAACGGCATAGAATAAACAACGTGGACGCCTTTTTGCTTTGCAGCAGCGGCGAGTGTTTCGAGGAGTTGACGACCTCCGGGGCTCAGAGTGACTATAGTCCTCGGACCTGCGGGTTTTAATGACGAGTCATGGATGGGAGTTTGTATGAGCCCGCGGTAGCGGATATCGGAGAGTTTATAACGGTAACCTTTGCCACTTGCCATGCGGCCTGCAAGGACGATTAAGTAATCAACACCAGGACGGGAGAGTGTAAGGGATTGCGGGATCGTCAGTGAATTTTCGAAGGTGGAGCCACCTGCGTATTCGGTCGGGATGCCGCGGCGGGTTTCAAGCGCAAAGCTGATTTTCGCGGGGCTGAATTCCTGGTCCGGAAAAGCGAGAATATCGGCCGCAGTTGTGTAAACAATGGTATCACCGGGTCTGGACTGGCGTAGGGCGTGATGGATGATGTAATGGGCACCGGCGGCTACGGGAAGGCCCATGTTGATAGCAGGGCGGTCGGTGATCTTCTCGATGATCTCAGGATCGATGGAGAAGGCACAACTGGAGCCGCCGGTAAAAAAGAGGATCGGTTCGCCGGGCTTCTTCTCCCTGATGGAGGCGATAGCTTCCAGTCGCTGCGAGATGGCTTCGTTCCAGAAAGTAACTTCCGGGTTGACGAAGATGGTGAGAACGCAGGAAATAGCGTATGCGGCGATGAGAGAGAAAAGGAGTGTGATTAAGAGCTTCAATTTCGTGGGTGATCAAAAATTGAAATAGATAAAGCGGGATTCCTCCATGGGTGCGAGGAACACAATAAGGAAGACCATGAAGATGGTGGCGGCAGTGACCCTGCAGTAGTGGTAGGGTTCCTTGTTTTTTCGGATGCCTAGGCCTTCTGCAAGAAGAGCAACGAAAGAGATGGCGAGGATTAGAGAGAGGCTGAGGGCATTTATGGGGGCGTTGAATGCGGATGGTAATGATTTGAGATTGGAGAGATTGTAAGAGAGGGGATTGAAGAAAGTGAGGGTTTTTTCAAAGAGACGGGAGTTATTGGTCTCCATGAAAAACAGTCTGGTAATCGTGATAAAGATGAAGGTGACGAACCAGCGGACGGCCCAAGGCAACTTTTTTTCCTTAGCTGGGCTGCAACAGATGATCGCAATACCGTGGAGCAACCCCCAGATGAGGAAACCCCAGCCGGCACCGTGCCAAATGCCGGATACGAGGAGCACAATGAGCGTGTTGATCATCCATCGTCCGGGTTTACGGCCACCAAGCGGGAGGTAGATATACTCGCGAAGCCAAGCACCCAAGGTAACGTGCCATGTTCTCCAGTATTCGCGTACGCTGGCAGACCAGTAGGGGCACCGGAAATTCAGGGTGAGTCGCACTCCGAGGATAAGACCGAGACCGACGGCGATGAAGCTGTAGCCTGCGAAATCAAAATAGATACGCATGCTGAACGTAAAGATTTCAAGCCAGATGTGGTAGGGGTTGGAGGGGTTGATTTGAACATGATGAGGGATGGCACCTAGGTTGTCGGCGATGACCATCTTGTAGGCCAAGCCGAGCACGATCCATCGGAGCGCAGGATCTATATTGGCGCGGTGGATCTTGAAATTGACGGTTTGGATCTGTGGCAGGAGCGAGGCTTTTTTCTCGATAGGACCGGCGACGATTTGAGGGAAAAACGAGCAGAAATTCAGGTAGTCGAGGAGCTTTGGGCGTGAACCGGGATTACGGACGGTGTCGATCCAGAACCCAATTTTCTGGAAGGTGTAGAAGGAGAGCCCCATCGGGATAAACACTGAGGGCTGCTTCACCCCTAGGCCCAGCAAGTCGTTTAGCACGAATGTCCAGTATTTGTAGTAGAATAGAGGTGCCAACTGACCGATGAGCAGAACGATAAAGATCAGCCTGCTTACCAGTGAGCTTTTGTTGAATCTTGGACGGCACGCGACGAGTATGCCGATCCAACTCAGGCTGACGACCCACAGGAAGACGGCCAGTGTCAGCCAACTCTCGGAGCCAAGCAGGATCAGGCCGGTGGCCGCGAGGCATAGCTTGCCCACCAGATTCTCGAGATCGGCCGAAACAGTCTTCGCCAGCGCCATCAGCAATTGGGAGCCGACGAAGCAGAGCGCAAGCAGGCGCCAGAAATCAAAGGAGGCGAAGTTCATGAAAGGGAAGGGACTCTTCGACGGGATAGGGAGAATCTTGAACCGTCGATGGACCTATAGTGACGCCTAGGAACTCTGAATGAGAAAGGCGCAAATGGACTTCGTAGAGGTGCTGGCACCGCATATGAGACCCCTTCAATTTATAGGTTAACGATTCAGAATCGAGCGCAGCGCCCCGGCTAGAGCTTGCGTGCGGATGGCTGATCCGGCGGCGTCGAGGTGTTGGGCGGAGTCTGCGAAGAGAAGGGGATCAGTGGCTACACCCTGATAACCATCGTCGATAGTGGGGATGATGGATTGGATGGAAGAGAGTATCTGCAGGTTGTTAGTGCGGTTGTTCTCAGCGGAGCTTTCTGCGGTTAGTAACCAAGGCATGGCATAGAAGACAGTGACACCTTTTTTGGATGCCGCCCGTTGGAACGTTTCCAGTAATGTTCTACCCGAGGGGGCTAGCGTGGTATTGGATCCTTCTCCTGCCAGAGGAAGTGAAGGTTTTTTTACCGATGTCTCGATCCGACCGTGGTAGCGGATGTCTCGAATCTCGTAGCGATATCCTCTCCCTGCCGCAGCCTTGGCAATTCTTGTGGAAGTATAGCCTGGACCGGGTCTCATGAGGTTGAAATACTGCCGTAAGGACAAACGTTCCCCGAAAGAGGTGCCGCCGACCGCAGCAGATTGGTCCCCCGCCATCACTGCCAGTCCAAAGGATAGGGTGGTGGGCTCGAAATCGGATTCGAAGGCGAGGAGGTCGGGTTCTAGGCAGACGATGAGGACATCATTCTTCCGGCATTTTTCGAGAGCCTGGTGGAGCAGAAATTTTGCTCCGGCGGACACAGGAAGGCCGAGGTTGAAGGACGGGAGGCCGCAGGTTTGCTCGATGATGTTGGGATCAATCGAAAACGCGCAAGTGGACCCCCCGGTGAAGAAGATGATCGGAGAGTTAGGATCTTCCTTCCGGACTTGAGAGATTTCCGCGTTGCGGAGGCCGATAACGTGCTGCCAAAATTGGGTCTCAGGGTTGGCAGGAACGGACAGCCAAAAGCCGAATGCGTAAGCGGCAAGCGAAGTGGCAATGGTAGCTGCGAGGAAGCGCATGGGTGCGTGAGTTTGAAGGCGCTAGGTAGCGAGAGAGTTAGCGCGCGGGCTTTGATCAGACTCAAAAATTAAAGTAAATGAACGGTGATTCCTCCATTGGTGCGAGTAGCACCGTAAGAAACACCAGAAGAAGACAAATAGCAGGCTTACGGGAGAACTGATAGGGTTCGAGGTTCTTTCTGATGCCGTATGCTTCCATGGCGAGAAATGCGATGGCGAGAAAGAAGATGAGCGCCAGAGTAAAGGCATCGGAGATCTCGGTGAAAACGTCAGGCATATTGTTGAGGAAACCTAGGCCGTATGCCTTAGGATTGCAGAGTGAGATGGCCTTGATTTGAAGGGCTTGGGGATCGTTCTCGAAGAAGAACAACCATGCAGCAGTGGTGTAGGCAAATGTGACCGCCCAGCGTAAGAGGCCGAACCGAGTCCAGGGTTTTCCTAAACCGCAAAAAACGACGCCGATGCCGTGGAGCAAGCCCCAGATGAGAAATCCCCAGCCGGCCCCGTGCCAGATGCCGGAGACTAGGAAGACGATGACGGTATTGGCCACCCACCATTTTGCCCGCCTGCCTCCAAGCGGTAGGTAAATGTAATCACGCAGCCAAGTGCCTAGGGTGATGTGCCAGTTTCTCCAAAACTCCCGCAGGTCGCTGGACCAGTAGGGGCAGCGGAAATTCAAGGTGAGCTGGACGCCAAGGAGAAGACCAAGACCAATGGCAATGAAGCTATAACCGGCGAAGTCGAAATAGATTCGAATGGCAAAAGCGAAACACTCAAACCAGACTTGCCATGCGTTGGCGGAGTCGATTCTGAATTTACCGGACAGGGCGCCGATGTTGTCAGCGATGATCAGCTTGTAGGCGAGTCCGAGGACGATCCACTTCAAGGCAGGCTCAATATTTGCACGATGGATTTTGTATCGGATCGTCTCAATTTGCGGAAGAAGCGATGCCTTTTTCTCGATGGGACCGGCGACGATCTGCGGAAAGAAAGCACAAAAATTCAAGTAATCTAGTAACTTAGGTCGGCTTGTAGGGTTTTTAATCGTATCAATCCAGAATCCAATTTTCTGGAATGTATAAAAAGATAATCCCATCGGTATGATTACGGAAGGGGTTTTCACAGCTATCCCAAGGCAGTCTTTTAATAAAAATGTCCAATATTTGTAATATAAGAGCGGTGCAAGTTGGCCAGCGAGAAGAATTACAAATGCAATTCGTGATTTGAGAGCGTGTTTATCGAAATTCTTAGCACTTGCTATAAGCACGCCGATCCAGCTCAAACTGACTACCCATAAGAAGGCTCCTAAAGTAAGCCAACTCTCGGCACCCAGTAAAATTAAGCCTGTCGCAGCAAGGCATAGTTTTCCAGTTAACTGGCTGGTATCTGGTTTGAAAAATTTCGTTAAGCCAATGACCAGTTGTGACCCGATAAAGCATGCCATTAATAGGCTCCAAAAGTCGTAAGATGCAAAATTCATTCAAAATTCGGTCGTTTTTGCATCTTGATTAAAGCGATCATCACGCTACCGCCCTTGGTGCATAGAGCTGCCGATGATTGTTTAAACCATTGAGAGTGGACTGCGTATATAGTCATTAATCTTAATTAACATTCAAGATAATATGGAATGAAGTCTTTTTAAAAGTTAGCCAATCATAGCAATCCATTTATTTTTAAGTCATTATCTTGCACATTCGACGATTTCTCTGAAGGTGTGCTGAGCCTTGCCTGCGAGTAATACCTCTGAGACCTCGAATTTTTTATGAATCAACTAATATCAATTTTAAAGCGTCTGCCTGTTCGATTTGGACTTGTTGGTGCCCTTTTCGTGGGTTGTGCCGTTTTAGTTTCTGCTTGGCTGCTGAGAGTTGATGTTCAGCTGGCGCTAACCTTGTGGAAATCGATAAACACATTTTTGATCGAGCACCCTGCCGTTTTTTTCATCGCCATGGTGATTTTACCCGCTTTACCCGTTCCAACGAGCGCGTTGCAGTTGACGGCTGGAATCATTTGGAGAGATCAGCCTTTAATGGCTTGCTCGCTTTGTTTGGTAGCGATGATGATGAATCTCAGCCTGACCTATTGGATAGCGGCTGGTCCAGCAAGGAGATTGGTTGAGAAGCTATTAGCAGCGACATCGTATCGAATTCCTGTGCTACCTCATGATGATCAAATGAAGCTTGTATTAATTCTCAAGCTAACTCCAGGAATCCCATTTTTTATTCAAAATTATCTCTCCGGGTTCTTTAGAGCGCCGTTCCGACTTTTTCTAGTGGTTTCGATGCTAAGCAATGGAGTTTTTGGCGTCGGCATGGTTCTCAGTGGGGTGGGCATAGGTGATGGAAAGCTAATGCCTGCAATCTCGGGTTTATCCTTTATTGCTTTAAGTGCCTTACTTACCTATTTGATTCGTGAGTGGCTGACGAAACGTAAAAATTGTGGAGTTCACCGTCATTAGTCTAAATTCGAGTAAGACAAGTCTTGAAGTAAGCCACCTATAGAGGATATCAGGAACAACCACTTCAAATGATCATGCCTGCAGCAACCGTTTCATTAGTTCCTGGATCAATTAGGATGAATGAGCCGGTATTTCTGTTGCGGCGATATGAATCGTGGATCAATGGCAAAGCAGTTCTTAGGGATATTCTTCCTATGTCATTCATTGAGAAGCCTGTGACCCCTTCTATTTTATGGAGAGTATTGATATCGACGTGATACTTTACCTCTTGGATGATGGCTTTTGTCTCTTGAGTGGTATGTCTCACGATTAATTTTGCATTAGTGGGCATAGGTTTGTTGGAGAACCAACAAATCATTGCTTCGATGTCTTGTGAAACATTTGGTGGATTGTTAGTTTTCACAAGAGTATCACCTCTTGAGATGTCGATTTCTTCCTCTAGGGTTATGCACACGGACTGAGGAGCGAATGCTTCTTCAAGTTCTCCATCAGGGCTGTGGATAGCTTTAACTTTGGTTGTGAATCCCGATGGTAGAACGGTCACTTCGTCTCCTGGCTTAAACACGCCCCCAGCCACTCTTCCTGCATAACCTCGGAAATCGTGCCATTCGTCACTCATTGGACGGATGACCCATTGCACTGGGAAGCGTGCATCGACGTGATTTTCCTCGCCACCCACGTAAACATTTTCTAAGTGATAAAGGAATGTAGATCCTTGATACCATGGCATGTTCTTTGATTTATCGACCACGTTATCTCCGTTAAGTGCGGAGATTGGAATATCCGTAATTTCTACAATATTGTCGAGGCGTGATGCGAATTCGCGGAAGTCTTTAACGATTTGATTGTAGACTTCTTCTGAATAATCAACGAGATCCATCTTGTTAACCGCAACCACTAGGTGTTGTATCCGAAGAAGATTTGCGATGAAACTGTGTCGTTTCGTTTGTTCGATAACCCCTTTACGCGCATCGATGAGAATAATTGCCACGTTCGCCGTAGATGCACCGGTCACCATGTTACGGGTGTATTGAATATGTCCGGGTGTATCTGCGATGATGAACTTACGCTTCGGAGTGGCGAAATAACGATAAGCAACATCAATCGTGATCCCTTGCTCACGTTCGGCTTTCAACCCATCTGTCAGTAGGGCTAAATTAACATTTTCATCACCTCTTCTACGAGAGGATTCTTCCATTGCTTCGAGTTGATCTTCGAAGATGGACTTTGAGTCATAAAGCAGTCTTCCAATGAGTGTTGATTTTCCGTCGTCGACGGATCCGGCGGTGGTGAAACGGAGTAAATCCATGGTCAGTTCAATAATAATTACTGTAATTAACAGAAGGCTTGATTACCTATTGGGGTATATCTCAAAAATAGCCTTCTTTTTTCCGATCCTCCATGGCCGTTTCGGAGCGTTTATCATCTGAGCGAGTACCTCGTTCCGTTTGGCGGGCGGCGGCAACTTCTGAGATTACTTCGTCAAGATTGGAAGCATTGGAGACGACAGCCCCTGTGCAAGTCGCATCACCTATGGTTCGGAAGCGAACAATTTGTCGGGTTACTGGTTCGTGGTCCTGAGCTTGTAAAAATTCTGTGACTGCCAGCAATGAGCCGTTACGTTCGAATACATCCCGCTCATGGGAGAAGTAGATCGATGGAAGAGGGATTTGCTCACGTTGGATATACATCCAGATATCCATCTCTGTGAAATTTGACAGAGGGAATACACGAAAATGTTCGCCAGGATTTTTCCGTCCATTGAAAAGGTTCCAAAGCTCGGGACGTTGATTTTTTGGGTCCCATTGTCCGAAATCATCACGGTGTGAGAAAAAACGCTCTTTAGCACGAGCCTTTTCTTCGTCTCGGCGACCACCACCTAAGCATGCGTCGTATTTGTTGCGTTCTATGGTTTCAAGTAGCGTGACGGTTTGAAGTTTGTTACGCGAAGCATTTGGTCCCTTTTCTTCTACGACTTTGCCGAGATCAATTGATTCTTGCACGGATCCAACAACCAGCGTGGCCCGGATTAGTTCAACGAATTCATCCCGATAGGTCATAGTCTCGTGGAAATTATGTCCGGTATCAATGTGAACGAGTGGGAAGGGCATGCGGGCAGGCCAAAAAGCTTTTCTGGCGAGCCACGCCATTACAATAGAGTCTTTTCCGCCTGAAAATAGTAGAGCGGGATTGTCAAATTGGGCGGCTGTTTCCCTTAGGATGAAAATTGCTTCAGCTTCGAGTTGGTCAAGTTGGCTGAGTTGGTAATTGGGCATTGATCGGTGGATGCTGGTTTTCTTGATACCGCTTAGGGTTAGCACTATAGCCCCTTCGGTGGGGGGGTATTACAGCTGCTGCTTTCTGGAGTCAACAAATACTTACTAAGTTTAGCAAAGTAGTAATGTATCTTGTGAGCTCAGAACGGTCGGGTCGTCACTATTTTAAGTCGAATCGCCTCAAGTAGTTCAAATGCGGCGTCTTCGATGCTAATGATCTCGGTATCGATTGTGAGATCCGGCTGGGCAGGTGGCTCGAATGAACCATCCTTACCCGTGAAGTGGGCAATCTCATTTCGCGCAGCTTTTGCGTAAAGGCCTTTGACATCCCTTTTTTCGCATTCTTCGTAACTCGCTTTTACGTAAACCTCGAAAAGATCTTCCCCGAGCAGTCCACGCGCTAGGTCGCGGTGCTCCCCACGCGGGGTGATAGCGGATACAAAAGTGATGATTCCCTGTGAAACGAAGACCTTAGCGACTTCTGTAATACGGCGGATATTTTCTAGGCGATCCACATCAGAAAAGCTGAGGTTTGCGTTCAGTCCCGTACGTAGATTATCACCATCTAAAATAGTGGTGAATCGTCCTTGTTGGTGTAGAATCCGCTCTGCAGCGTTTGCGATGGTAGATTTCCCAGAACCGGATAGCCCGCATAACCAGACAACAATTCCTCTCTGGCCTAGGAGATTTTCTTTATCTTGGCGTTGTAAGAAGCGATGGAATTCTGGGTGAATGTTCATGGTGGTTAAAATGGCACGGTTTCTTGACGATTACCTTGAACAATAGCCTTCAACGGTCGCTTGTCGTCATTAAATACCTTTACCAATCATAAACGCTTCAAATCCGTGGGCTTTTAGCGAATCCATTGGCAAGATAGCCCGGCCATCAAATACGAAGGCTGGTTTCAGCATGAGGTCATATACTCTGGGTAAATCGAGTGTACGGAATTCATCCCATTCGGTGAGGGTGGCAAGTGCGTGGGCACCTGTCACGGCGGCGTATGGATCGGCAGCGATCTCGATGTTGAAGTTGATGATGTCCTGAGGTACGCCGACTTCTAAGAGATCACGGTAAATCGTTTCTTTCTCCACTCGTGGGTCGTAGATGACGACGTGGGCGTTCTCTGCGACGAGATCCCGCACGATGTTGATCGCAGCGGATTCTCGCGTGTCATTGGTATCCTTCTTGAAGGCGAATCCGAGTATGGCGATGCGCTTGCCGTTGACTGTGTTGTAGAGGGTTCGGACGATTCGTTCGACAAATCGTGATTTCTGCCAGTCGTTCATGGTCACGACGGAGCGCCAGTAGGCGGCGGCTTCAGGAAGGTTGAAGGATTCGCAAAGGTAGACGAGGTTGAGAATGTCTTTCTGGAAGCAGGAACCGCCGAAACCCACGGATGATTTGAGGAACTTCGAACCTATTCGGGAGTCGCTTCCGATGGCTCGGGCAACCTCATCTACATCGGCTCCGGTTGCCTCGCAGAGCGCGGAGATGGAGTTGATCGAGGAAATGCGCTGCGCTAGGAATGCGTTAGCGACGAGTTTGGAGAGTTCGGACGACCAGAGGTTCGTGGTGATGATCTTCTCGCGAGGCACCCAGTTGGCATAGACCGACACAAGCGCTTCGAGAGCGGCCTGGCCCTCGGAGGTGCTTTCGCCGCCGATGAGGATACGGTCGGGATTTTCCATGTCGGAGACGGCAGTTCCTTCGGCGAGGAATTCAGGGTTTGACAAGACCTGGAACGTCGCGTTGGTGATGCAATTCGCCGCGAGAATTGACTGGATGGCGGTGGCTGTTTTGACAGGGATGGTGGATTTCTCGACGATGATCTTGTTGCCTTCCGACACTTCGGCGATGAGGCGCGCAGCAGACTCGATGTAGCGCAGGTCTGCGGCGCGGCCTGCACCAATGCCGTAGGATTTGGTGGGGGTGCCGACGCAGACGAAGATCAAATCTGCGGCCGCGATGGCGGGCTTGATGTCGGTGGTGAAGTGAAGGTTCTTGCCGCGTGCTGACTCAACGACTTCTTGGAGGCCGGGCTCGTAAACTGGAAGTGTGTCGGAGTTCCAGGCGTCGATGCGGTGTTGGTTGAAATCACAGACGGTTACCTGAATGTGAGGGCACTTTGCGGCAATCATGGCCATAGTTGGACCACCGACGTAGCCAGCTCCTAAACAGCAGATAGATTTAATTTTCATGATGTATATTTGATTTCGAGGAGATTATGCGTTACTTAATGATTAATTTTTAAGGTGATCTCTTAAGAGGTGGTAAATGAAGAGTGAGTTATAAGTGAAGTATCGTTTAAAGAGTCTTTTGGGCTCCATGGCGACTCGATAGGCCCACTCAAGACCGAAGCGTTGGATAAGAGGTGGTGCTTGCCGCACTTCGCCCGCGTGGAATGCGAAAGCAGCACCAATGCCAAAGTAGATACCGGGTGGGAGTTGGGCTTTATGGCTTGCAATCCACCGTTCTTGTTTAGGGCAGCCTAGGCCGACCCAGATCAAATTTGCTCCTGACTCGACGATTTTTTGACAAATGGTGTCGAACTCATGACTTGGCCATTCACCAAATGGCGGCGAGTGGCTGCCAGTGATTTGAAGATTCGGAAACTGTTGCCGAAAATTTTCAGTTAGGCGGTCAAGCGTTGATTGTTTCCCTCCGAGAAGAAAGTGCTTGAACGCGTTTTCATCTGCCGTGGCTTTTAACGTTTCTAGCATTAAAGTTGGGCCATAGACACGGTCCGTGAGTTTCTCGGTTTCTGGAAGTTGGGCATTGAGAGCCCAGATAAGTGGCATGCCATCTGGGCAGATCAAATCGAACTCTTGCATGGCCTGTCCAAACACTGCATCCACTCTGGCAAGTGCGGCGACGTGTGTGTTCGCGGCTTCTACTGCATAGGCACGGTCGGCCTTCAAAGCGCGATTTCGTATCCACTGCACTGCCCCGGCATAGGTGGTTGCAGCGACGGGAAGACCGATGATCGAAATGATTTTCAAGATGGCTCAACAATGGGTGAATCACACCGGATCGTTCCACAGGCTAAAGTAAGCGGAATCACTCCTTGGACACGGAAACGTGGTGACCGTGTGACTTCAGCAGTGAGTGACGTCGTGCGACGTCCAAGTCGTTGGCCACCATTTCGGCGCACATTTCTTCGACTGTGATTTCTGGGACCCAGCCGAGTTTTTCTTTGGCTTTGGTTGGATCTCCAAGAAGTGTCTCCACTTCTGCGGGACGGAAGTAGCGTGGATCTACCCGGACGATCACATCACCGACGGATACTTCAGGCGCTTTCGACGGATCTGCGGCTGTGACGGTGCCAATTTCATTCACACCTTCCCCGGTGAAGGTGAGCTCGATACCCGCTTCTCGTGCGGAAAGCGTGACGAATTCCCGGACTGAAATCTGCTTGCCGGTGGCAATCACGAAATCGTCAGCAGTTTCTTGTTGAAGCATCATCCACTGCATCCGGACGTAGTCCTTCGCGTGGCCCCAATCTCGGAGTGAGTCGATGTTTCCGAGGAAGAGGCAAGACTCGAGTCCTTGGGCGATGTTCGCGATGGCACGAGTGATTTTACGCGTCACGAAAGTCTCTCCACGACGTGGGGATTCGTGATTGAAGAGAATACCATTGCACGCATACATGCCGTAAGCCTCACGATAGTTCACCGTGATCCAGTATGCATACATTTTAGCAACGGCATACGGTGAGCGTGGATGGAAGGGCGTGGTTTCTTTCTGGGGTATTTCTTGGACTAGCCCATAGAGCTCGGAGGTGGATGCTTGATAGAAGCGGGTCTTTTTTTCGAGTCCGAGGAAACGTATGGCTTCTAAGAGTCGCAGTGTGCCGATGGCGTCAACGTCTGCGGTGTATTCAGGTGCTTCAAATGAGACGGCGACATGAGATTGAGCTCCGAGGTTATAGACTTCATCTGGCTGAACTTCACTGATGATGCGAGTGAGATTGGACGAGTCGGTTAAATCACCATAGTGGAGACGAAATCTCGAATTTTCAACTTGTGGGTCTTCATAAATATGATCGATCCGCTGAGTGTTGAATAACGAGGCACGGCGTTTGATGCCGTGGACTTCATAGCCTTTCTCGAGAAGAAACTCAGCGAGATAAGAACCATCTTGGCCAGTGATACCGGTGATTAGGGCGCGTTTCATAGTGATTTAATGGAGTATTCGGGATGTGGAGTCAGAGACGTGCTGATCCGCTTTCAAGCGTGGAAAGGAAGTCTTGGTAAGCATTGGCTAGGCCGATCTCGAATGAGACTTGAGGCGACCAGCCTGTTTCTTTGATTTTTGTGATATCGACTAGTTTTCGGGGAGTGCCGTCCGGCTTGCTAGGGTCTGTGAGGATGAGGCCGGTGAAGCCGACGGTTTTTGCAACCAGAGTAGCGAGTTCGAAGATTGTCACGTCGTCACCGACACCGACATTAACCCAGTCTGGAGGGGATTCGAGCGCGAGAAGGTGAAAGCACGCCGCTGCGAGATCGTCCACGTGGAGGAATTCTCGGCGAGGGGTGCCGCTGCCCCAGATGGTGACGGTGGAGTCGCCGCGTTCTTTGGCTTCATGGAAGCGGCGAATGAGAGCGGGGATGACGTGTGAGTTCTCAGGATGGTAATTGTCGCCCGGCCCGTAGAGGTTGGTGGGCATGGCGCTATGATACATCAGACCATGTTGTGCGCGGTAGTGTTGGCAAAGCTTGAGTCCGGCGATTTTGGCGACGGCGTAGGCCTCGTTGGTCACTTCGAGTGGACTGGTTAGCAGGCAGTCTTCCGGCATGGGTTGAGGGGCCAGTTTGGGGTAAATGCAGGTCGACCCAAGAAACAGCACCCGTGGGACTTCCGCCCGGCGGCTGCCTTCGACGAGATTTGAAGCGATGGCTAAGTTTTCGTAAATGAAATCGGCAGGGTAGGTCGAATTCGCATGGATTCCGCCCACTTTCGCTGCTGCGATGATGACGATGTCTGGTTTTTCTTGAGCCAAGTAATCAAAAACCGCTGTTTGAGCACATAGGTCGAGCTGATCACGGGTGGTGGTTAGAAGCTGGAAATCGTTGGACGCGGCTCGGACAAGAGCTTTACCAACCATGCCGCGGTGGCCTGCGATGAAGATTTTTTTCATGGTTCTTTAGTGGATTTGGGGTATTTGACGATAGCCATAGTTGCTGCACTTTACGCTTCCGCCACTGGTCAATCTCGCCAATGACGGAGAGAAACCAGAGCAGTGAATAGGGGTGATGTGAACCAGACCGGAAGGTTAACTGCTTGGGCGTCTAGGTAGGAGTAGGGAAAATAAGTCCATGTCAACCGCATGTGGGCTTCCGAGAAATTCGAGCAGCACTTTCACCCGCTCCGTGCCGTCTGGAACCGCGACGATGGTGCCCTGCATCCCTTGGAAGGGGCCGTGTGCGATTTCCACCTCATCTCCGATTTCGATCGTCGGGCTTAGGCTGATGACCTCTTCGTCCATGCCGCCTTTGTGATTGCGAATCTCCTGTTTGATGCTTTCTACGAAGGAGTCTGGCACGGGTGGGATTTCTGAGCCGAAACGGACCAGTCCCCGGACACCTTGGCAGAACGTCACCGCGCGCTCCATTTCAGCGATGGTGAATTTCGCCATGACATAGCCTGGAAACATCGGTTCGACCCACCAAATTTTCCCTCTACGAGTGGCTTTGCGGTAGCGCAAGCGAGGGCAAAAAGCTTCTACCTCAGGCAAATTACGCAGATTCGCGGCAGCGATGTGTTCGCGTTTCGTCTGGCAACGGACGACAAACCACTGAGAATAAGTAGTGGACGAAGGACTCATTGACCGAGAATTTTTTGTAGCACCGGAAGCACTCTCCCACCACTGCGCAACCATTGATCTAGGCGAGCTAGGCGCTCGTCGAGAAACGCTTTTCGCTCAGGATCTTCGACCTCTAGAGTGAGGGCGCTGAGAGCCTTGATTTTACTTTTTCCGCTGTCGAGGTGAGGACGGACTTGTTTGCCAATGAAGCCGCCAACCAGGCGCTTAAGCTCCATCGCTGGCTCGTAGTAAGTTCTGCGTTCTGCTCCACCATCCGTGGATGAGCTGGCCTCACGCACGGCGCCGAGGCTTTTGAGCATTTTCAGGCCTTGGCTGGCTGAACCTTTACTGATTTTAAGGCGTTCCACGAGATCGTCTAAGGAAAGTGCGCTTTGGGAAATAAACAGTAGGCCATAAATTTCACCGATGGATCGCGGTAGGCCCAGAACCTTCACGCCGTCCACAAAGAAGGACACGACTTGTTTTTCCAAGGTGTCCACTTTATCAGGATCGCCATGAAGCTGATCTGCCATGACGCGAGCCTAGGTAGCCGGTTTGGTTTGTTCAAACAAAAATGAACATTTGATTTTAATGCACTCGATTCCGCGTAAAATTACCATTTTACGTGTCATTTTCTACCGTATCACGGCCTGAATCGGGATGCTCGGGCGAGGGGTAGGAGGGGACCGTGCTCGGCCGCCGCTAGGCCAACGTTGGGCGATTTGGCCTTTGTTGCAGCCGGTGGTGAGGTCGAGCCAAGCGAGCCGGGCCAAGTTTAGGTCTTTTGCGGCTCGGAGAGTTTTCACTACGCCGCCGATGCCGATCAATGGCCGATTGGATGTTCAGACTGGTACCGGTGGGGAATAAAGCGGCGGCGATGCCCGAAGATGTTGCATCCACGATAAAAGTGGCACGAGGGCAAGCCGCTAGGATTGGAAATTGGCAGCGAGAGAGAAAGACCATAGGTGCATTGCGACGAGCCCTTGAGTGAAGCCGTCGGTCAAAGTGGACAGGGGGCACTCTAAGCTAGCCAATCGTTTATTCTGACAACTATGTTGCGCAATCTGCAAGACTCATCCCGTAAAAGCCAAGCTCCATGAACCTCCATCGCACCATCGCGCTGCTCTTCGCCGCGGTCATCTCGCCCTGCCTCTTCGCACAAGAATTGCCCGCAAAATGGGAGACCTGCGAGACCCATGGTAAGCCGCACCCACGTCATGAGGCTGCGTTTGTCGGCATTGGCGGGAAATTCTATCTATTAGGCGGGCGGCGGATTCAGCCGGTGGACCTCTATGATCCGGCGACGAAGACTTGGACAGAGGGCACTCCGCCAACCGTGGAGGTGCATCATTTCCAACCTGTCATCTGGGAGGGGAAAATTTGGCTAGTCGGGGCGATGACTGGGAAATACCCGCACGAAACGGCACTGGACCACATCCCGATTTATGATCCGGTGGCAGATAACTGGTCGCGCGGCCCATCACTTCCTGCGGACCGCCGCCGAGGTGGCGCAGGCGCGGTCGTCCATGGCGGAAAACTCTACGTCGTCTGCGGCATCATCAATGGCCACTGGGATGGCAATGTCTCTTGGCTCGATGTTTATGATTTCAAAACCGGACTCTGGAGCCAGCTCCCCGATGCGCCTCACGCCCGCGATCATTTCCAAGCAGCGGTCATCGGCGACACGATCTACACGGCGGGTGGCCGCCGGACCTCGGGGGCGACGAATGAAGTCTTCAATCTCGTCGTCGGCGAGGTGGATGCCTTCGACGTGAAATCCGGGAAATGGACCAGCACCGCTGCACCCCTTCCCACGCCACGAGCGGGCACGGCTTCGATCAATCTTGCGGGGAGGCTTGTCATCGTCGGCGGTGAGACTGGCGCTCAGGCACTCGCCCACTCTCAGGTCGAGCGATACGACCCCGGCTCCGGGAAATGGGATGCACTGCCCTCGCTCGCCCGTGGCCGTCATGGCTCTGGGCTGATTTTGGATCGAGGCGCACTGTACATCGCTTCCGGCAGCGGCGCTCGCGGTGGGGCCCCGGAACTGGACTCGCTGGAACGCCTGCCTGTCCCCATTCCACACGATTTTAAACGCTGGGAAACTGCGGTCGCGGCCTTCGCCAAGGCGGATGCCGGAACCCCGCCACCTAAGAATCCGGTGCTCTTCGTCGGAGCCTCATCCATCGTCCGCTGGCAGTCCCTCGCCACGGATTTCCCGGGTGTTGCGCTGCTAAATCGGGGCTTCGGCGGCAATGAAATCGTCGATTCCACGCATTACGCGGACCAGATCATTTTTCCCTACGCGCCGAAGATGATTTTCCTCCGCGCCGGCGGAAATGACATTCACGTGGGCCATTCCCCAGCCAAGGTCTTTGCCGACTTCAAAGACTTCGTCGCTAAGGTCCGCACGAAACTTCCCGAAGTGCCCATCGCCTACATCGCTCTCAGCCCATCCATCGCCCGCTGGCACGAACGCGAAGCTGGCGACGCGCTGAACGACATGATCGCCGACTACGTCAAAAGTGAAAAAAACCTCCATTTCGTGGACGCCAGCAAGATCTCACTCGGTCCAGATGGCCAAGCCCGTCCAGAGTTGTTCGTCGGCGACCAGCTTCATTTCAGTGCTGCGGGTTATCAACTCATGGCCGAGGCCGTCCGTCCGTTTTTACCGAAATAATCACTCCTAAATTTCATTGGCGGCCCCAGCCACTGCTCCTAGGTTCATCACAGCACCATGATTCGCTTGTTCCTCCTCTTTCTCTTACTGGCACTGCCCCGGCTTAGCGCCCAGCTCCCCTCAGACATTTACCAATCCGTCCTGCGGGTGGAAGTCGCGACGCAACTGCCTGATTACGAAACCCCATGGAACTCCGGGCGCTTCAGCGGTGGCATCGGCAGCGGTTTCCTCATCGGGAAAAACAAAATTCTCACCAACGCCCACGTCGTCTCGAACGCACGCCGCATTCTCATCACCATCTACGGTAGCCCGAAAAAATACCCTGCCACGGTCAATTTCATCGCCCACGATTGCGATCTCGCCCTGCTCTCGGTGGACGATTTCACCGACTTCGAAAAATTCCCCGTTTTTGAATTCGGCCCCGTTCCAAGCCTGGAATCGCAAGTCCGCGTCATCGGCTACCCCGTCGGTGGCGAGCGCCTTTCCGTCACCCGGGGAGTCGTTTCACGCATCGACTTTCAACCCTACTCCCACTCCCGCGCGGATTCTCACCTCGTCGTCCAGATCGATGCGGCGATCAATCCCGGAAATTCCGGCGGCCCCGTCGTTCAAGATGGGAAAGTCGTCGGCGTCGCCTTCCAAGGCCTCCGTCAAGCGGACAACACCGGCTACATCATCCCCACCCCCGTCATCCGGCGCTTTCTCAAAGACATCGAAGATGGCACCTACGATCCATACGCCGACCTCGGAATCAACGAGTTCCCACTGCATAATCCCGCCATGCGCCAAGCCCTCAACTTGCCCAACGACGGCAAGGGCGTCCTCATCACCAACGTCATCCCCACCAGCTCCAGCGACGGCATCCTCCAGCCCGGCGACATCCTCATCTCTCTCGACGGCCACCCCGTGGACAGCGCTGGCATGATCACCATCGACGGGGAAACTGTGAACCTTAACGAGATCGTCGAGCGGAAATACGCGGGTGACCATCTCGCCGTGCGCTTCCTCCGAGCCGGTGCTTGGAATGACGTGGACGTCACCCTCAAGAGCCTCGTGCAATCACGCCTCTACGCCATTTCCTACGAGAAAAAGCCTCGCTACCTCGTCTTCGCTGGACTCGTTTTCCAGCCACTCGACACGAATCTCTACGCCGCCTCCAAGTTTGAAAATGTCACCCTCCGCCGTTTCTACGCCGACTACGTCTCCAAGGGACTCTTCCAGACTCACCCCGACATCGTCGTGCTCACCCGCGTCGAGAGCGATCCCGTGACTTCCCAGCTCGGCGATTTCACCGGTTATGTCGTCTCGAAAATCAACGGCACGCCAGTCCGCGATCTCGCCCATGCGAACCAGCTCCTCCATCCTCCTGAAGTACCTGAGTTCTTCGTCATCGAGCTCTTCGACGCCGAGCGTCCCATCATCATCCCCGCTGCGAAGATCGCCGAGGCCGACGAGCGCATGAAGGAAAACGGCATCACTCAACTCGTTAATTTGAAGGACTAAGCCATGGCCCGCGTCGGCTTCGCCCTCGGCTCCAATCTCGGTGAGCGCCTCAGCCACCTGCAAGCCGCCCGCAGCGCCTTGCTGGAACTCGCCGCGCCAGCGACCACCCATCTTCAAGCATCCATCTACCAGACTGAGCCCTTGCTCTGCCCGCCGGGCTCACCGCCATTTTATAACACCGTCGTCGAACTCGACTTTGAAGGCCAGCCGCTCGATCTCCTCCGCCTCACCCAAGATTTAGAGAAAACGCTCGGCCGCGCCACCAGCCCCGTCAGGAATGCTCCGCGCGTCATCGACATCGACCTGCTCTACTTCGGCGATCAATCCATCTGCCACACGGCGCTGGTTCTGCCACACCCACGACTTCACTTGCGTCGTTTTGTGCTCCAGCCGCTGGCAGAAATCCGGTCTCAGCTCATTCTTCCCGGTCATTTCCTCAGCGTTCAGGAACTTCTCCAAGCGCTCATTTCCGATGAACCGCCGCTGATCCAAGTAACGGGCTGCTGGTGAACGTTTGAACCCGAAATCCGAAGTTGGATCATTTTCGGCGACGCGGCGCGAGGGGATGGGCTCCGTCGTGGATTTCGGGCTTAACTCTTTTCTGGATTGCGCGAGCGGTATGGCAAAGGCAGGCTTCGCAGCGTGCGATCACCTTCGACAAGATTTTTTACTCCATGATGAATAAGTCCCATGGTGATCCGTCCAAAAGTGCGCAGGGGCCTGTCGGCTCGCTCGAACCGGATGTCTTATTGAACGATCCAGACGAGGATTTCCGACTGGTGGCGCTGGCGCAGCAGGGGGACATGAGTGCCTACGATGCGTTAGTGACCCGGCACCGGGGGAAAATTTACGCCATGATCCGCAACATGATTCACCAAGAGGCCGATGCCTGGGATCTCTCTCAAGAGGTCTTCATCAAGGCATGGCACGCGCTGCCACGCTTCGAGGCGCGGGCGCGGTTTTCTACGTGGCTCTACCGAATCGCCCATAACGCAGTGTATGATTGGGCGAGGAAGCGGAAAATCGAAAGCGCGGGGGAGTGGAATGATGAAATTTTCGACCGTGAGCGGATTGACTCGGCCTCCAGCACCACGCCGTCTGGCGGAGAAGCGCCGGATGTGAGCATGGCACAAGGTGAACTGCGGATGAAAATCCAAGTGGCGCTCAACAAACTTTCCCCGGAACACCGCGAGGTGGTGCTGCTCAAGGACGTGCAAGGACTCTCGTATAAGGAAATCGCCGAGGCGATGTCGAGCACCCTCGGGACCGTGATGAGTCGGTTATTTTACGCGCGTCAGAAACTCCAAACCTTGTTAAAAGATGAATACGAATCCAGATGAAGCCACGCTAGCCCTATGGTTGGACGATGAACTCACCGGTGAAGCTCTCGCCGGTGTGGAGTCGTGGGCAAAGACCCAGCCGGAGCAAATGGAAGCCCGCGAGGCGATCCGAAAATGGCGGGGAATGATGGCTGCGGCGCTGCCCGCCTCGGAAGAACCGCCATTTCCTGATTTCTTTAACAGTCGTGTGCGCCAAGCCATCGTGGATGCCACACCGCAGCCGGAGTCTGCGCCGAAAGTTGGGTGGAGCTGGAAATCTTGGTTCATGCCAATCGCTGCTTGTGCAGGCATGGCCTTGACCTTTTGGGCAGGCACGAGGGTCAATTCGCCCGTGATGGACGAGTATGCGGCGATCCCCCGCGCGATTATTGTGGAGCCTGCGCTCTACACTCCAGAAAATGGCGTCGAAGCGGAGTGGGTCTCAAGCCAGAACGCAAACGCTTCCGTCATTATCCTCAAAGGCGTGGCCGCCATTCCTGATAGCTTTGATTTAACGGAAACGGCCTATGAACCCCTAGAAAGTGACGTCGATTCCACGGCATACAACGACCAGCATCATCAAAGGGAGGTTGGTTTTTGATGAATCGGCGAACGGCGATCCTGAGCGCGCTGGTGGCTTTGCTGAGCTTGGGGCAGAGCTCCGCGCAAGAAGATCCAGGCCGAGCTGTCATTGGCCAAGTCCACGTGATTGTCTATTATGCGACGAATGGTGACCTGAAAGCAGCAGGGCCAAAGTTGAGTCCGACGTCGGCGGATCAAGAAAAGTCACTCGGCGCGGAAGAGCGCTTACGATTCACGCACTACGGTGTGCTCGGGCAAGACAACCAGCCCTTGTTGAGAAGTTATGAAAGCTGGGCCCAGCCGCTCAAGCCATCTTCGGAAGTCTTGGTGCGATTCGAAGCGCGATCTGCCCCGACGGAAGCGATGACAGGACTGGATTTGGAACTCTGGCTCAGTCGTAAAAAAATTCTCAAGACCGACGCCCAGCTACGGGGAAATCAACCCCTATTCGTACTCGGCCCAGAGTGGCGGGGCGGGAGGCTTATTATCGGTGTTTCCCTTGCGCCGAAGTCCTAAATGGGTGCATCTTCCGGCTATGAAAATGCTCATCGTGAATTGGCTGGCCCTCGCTGTGGCGGCGAGTGCTGCGGGTTTGGAATTTGCCAGCACGCACAATGAGGTCAATGCACCGATGGACGTGGCCTCGGTCACGAGTGACTTTCATTTCACCAATAAGACCAACGGCCCAGTGAGCATCGCCAAGGCGGACCCGAGCTGCTCGTGTCTGCAGGTTCAGATCTCGGGCGGTAAGCTCAAGTATGCGCCCGGGGAGTCTGGAGTGATCCGCGTCACCTTCGAAATGGGAAATTTCTCAGGCACGGTTGATAAGGATTTGGCAGTTTTTCTCGAAAATGATCCCCCAGAAAAACCCTCCATTTTCCTGACGCTCCAAGTGCACATCCCGAGCTTGATCACACTTGAGCCTAAGACTTTACGCTGGGACCTAGATGGAAAACCTGAGCCCAAGTCGATTCAAATTCTAATTTCCGAGGGGCAGACCATCCATGTCACTGGAGTCAAGTCCACGGCAGAAGCCGTCACCTACCAGCTAAAAACCGTCGAAGCGGGTAGGAAATACGAACTCATCGTCACCCCTGTCCTCATGAACGCGCCATCCATCGGCGTCATCCGCATCGAGACGGATAGTAAAATCCCGCGTTATCAAGTGCAGCAAGCATTCACCCAGATCGTGAAACCGGCCCCCGTGCCATGAAGACTCTCGCGCAGCTCGCATGGATTGGCGTGATTTCGTCCGTCGCGGCCTTGGGCACCTATGGGGTCAAAGGCCCACCGACGCGAGCACTTGTCTGTGATCCTGCGAGCTTGAAAGCGGATGAAGTCTGTCTCCAGCAGATTTCCCCCACGGCCAAGATCTTGTGGGTGGATGCTCGCCTGCGTAAGGATTGGCAGCGCAACGGGATGCCGGGATCAGTGCTTTGGAATCTCGACCCTGCGGAAGACCTGCTGGCCTTTGAATCGGAGACCGCCCTGAGAATCATGGAGACCCCGAGGGTCATCGTCTATTGTGGCGATGAAAATTGCGGGATTAGCCGCCAAGTGGCCGCGCGGATACGAAATCTACAGCTCGGAGCCGAGGTGTCCGTGCTACGTGGAGGCTGGCGCGCCTTGAGCGAGGCGGGTCTCGCGATTCCACGTTAGGGATTCCAGTTCAGCGCCTTGAGGCTCAGCGCTTCGAGATATGGCATGTCTGAATTCTCCTCCGTATTCCAACGAAGCATCACCGTGCAGGCCTTGGAGGAGCTGAAATTGAAGTCGTAGGTGCCATCTTCGAGCATTTGCGCGATCTTCGATTGGCGGGAAAAATACGCCCGAGAAATTTCCTTGGTGCCGTCCCGCGCTAAGAGCTTCATGGTCATTTTTTTCTCCGGGGAAGGGATATTCTCGTCATTGCAGGAGGCGATGGGCGAGACGATGACTCGGAAGACTCCGGCCTTTTCTACAGGTGCTTTGGCGTAAGCGGCTAGTCTTCCGCCAAAGGTATCGAGGAATGGATCTACGATCACTTTGGGTTCTGAGCCACCCCGTGAACGAACAAGAATCGTTTGCTGAACGACTTGTCCGTTTTCTAGCTGGAAGTTTACGCTGTGATAGTAGTCCGTCAGCTGTTCGATGGGGTTTGATTCAGTCGTGTCGAGTTCTAAGAAAATGACGGTGGGCAGCGGCCCAGCCAATACAGAGGCGGCAAGCTCCGTTGCAGGCGTTTCGGTTTCGATCAGTGGCAGGCGCTCGGCAAGGGACTTAGTGGCAAAGAACTTTTCGAGCAAATCGATAGCGGCCTTCCCTTGCGCGACGGCGGGCATCCCGTCTGGCAGACTCGGTGGTGGCTCAAGCGGAGCTAAATCGGGATTCCCGTTGGCTGGATTCCGATTGGTTGGATTTCCATTTCCTGGATTTCCAAGGGTGTCAGCGATTCCCTTTGGCGCAGCCTGAGCCTTAGCATTGAGCGAGCTGCCAAGCTTTGAATCGGACTTGTCTTTTTTGAGGGTTTTATAAATTCCGAAGATGATGCAGAGCACGCTCACGAAGAAGACGAGCGGTAAGATCGGCCGCTTGGCACCTGCCGCGCGGCGTGCTTTACGCTGCTGATTTGGAGAATCCGAATAGGAGTCCGCCGTATTGGCGGATTCGCGAATGAATCTGGCCGCAGGCTTGCCATGAAAGGTTGACCGATTTGGCGAAACTTTGCGGTCAACAGGAGCTGGGCCAGGAGCAGGTGCAGGTGCCGGGGCTGGCCTAGCCGGAGGCGTTGGTTGATAGGGGTGTGGGTAAGCGGCTGGATGAGGCGCTTGGGCCGGATGCATGACATTTGGCAGGTAACAAAGACCTTCCGGCGTCATGTAATAAGTCCCTGGAGGCGCAGATTGCAGCACTGGGCTGCTATAGCCATTTGGAGGTCCGTACTGCGCCAGTTGCTGGTATGGATAATACGGCTGAGTCTCGTGGCCGCCCTGAATCGGTCGAGGAGTGGGGTAAGGTACCTGGAATAAGGTTTTACAAGCAGGGCATGGACCGGTCATGCCCGCATAGCTTGTCGGTAGCGTCAGCTGATATCTGCACGCTGGACAGGAGATGATAAAAGTTTCTGCCACCATTCGAGACACAATCGGTAGGCAGCATCGACTTGAGAGTCAATGCTTTCGATGGGTTCACTATCTAGGAAGATTCACTAATCAGGCCGCGTGGCGCAGCAAGGCGATGAGAACGCCTTGGATGATGAGTTCTTGAGCGGGGATCAGATCGGGGAAATTTTCGTTTTCAGCACGCAGAAATGGCCTGCCTTTTTCGACAAGGTATCGTTTTAAGGTCGTTTCTCCATCGATGAGCGCGGCGACGATATCGCCTTTACGCGGTTCACGGAATTCTAGGATCACCGTATCGCCGTTACAAATGTGGGCCTTGATCATCGAGTCGCCACGGACTTTTAGGGCGAAGGTGCGTGCGTGCCGTGGGATGCCGAGGGCGGTGATGTCCAGTGAGATGCAGCCTTGGCGCTCCTGTTCCACGTCTTGGGCCATGCCGGCGGCGATACTGCCATAAACGGGAATGTCGAGAATCTCTCCGCGGTCCAGTTCGTCAGGAAAAATAACGGCCCGCGCCTTGCCGGGGAGGCGCTGGATCACGCCCTTTCGCTCGAGCGCTCGCAAATGGCTCATGGCGGCTGTCTGGCTGGCGAATCCAAAGGCGTGCTGGATTTCACGGGTCGAAGGCATGATGCCCGTTTGGCGCTGTGATTTCCTGAGGTAGTCGAGGATTTCTTGTTGGCGGTTCGTGAGTTCTGAATGCATAATTTATGAACAGTGTTCGTGGGAACAAACCGAAGAATCGCCCTATGAGCAAGAGAAATTTTTCAGAGCGGCTGAGCGTTAGAGTATTAAATCCCGCTCGCTATCTTCGAGGTGTGCCACTAGATGATGGGCGTGCGAGTTGTGGAAGATAGGGAGCGAAGTGGGCAGCGGCGTATCTTTGGAGGGATCTGGGTGGTGTTTTTTTTGCAAGGCATGGTGCCGGGCTTCTGGTTGCCGGCTCTAACCAATATCCTAAACGCGCAGGGACTTGGCTCGTGGGTGAAAATCGCCTTTTTGGTGCCTCCCTTGGGTGCCTTGATTTCTCCCCTACTCGCTGGGGCTCTGGCGGATCAACGCCTATCGGCGGACCGTCTTTACGCCTATTCATCCTTGTTCGGTGCTGCAGCTTTAGGAGCCGCCTTTGCCACGCTGCACGCGGCTTGGAGTCCGTGGTGGTTTGTGGGCTTGTTGTTCATTTACTCGCTCTGCTCGGGACCGGCGTGGGGCTTGTTAGGCACCATCGCGCTGACGCATTTGACGGATGGTGAGCGTCGTTTCCCCTTGGTCCGTCTCGGGGCGACGCTGGGGTGGATGGTCGCCGGGGTGATGACGAGTTATCTATTCCGTGCGGATACCAGTCCGACAGCGGGCTACGCGTCTGCCGGGACTCGCTTGCTTGGGGCTGGTTTGGCCTTTTTGCTGCCACGCACTCCACCGCTCGGCACGGCGAGTTCTTGGAAAAGTCGCTTGGGCTTGGATGCGTTTTCGCTTCTGAAAAACCGCGACCATGCGGTGTTTTTCTTGGTGACCATGCTCTTTTCCATCCCGCTGACGGCCTTCTACATGTATGCGCCAGAACTCCTGAAAGTCCTGGGGGATGGGCATTCCACGGCCACGATGACGCTCGCGCAGGTTTCGGAAATCATCGCCATGCTGCTGGTGGGTTCGGTGATGGTGAAGTTCCGCGTGAAGACCGTGCTGCTATGGGCGCTGGGCTTGTCGGTGATCCGGTTCTCGCTGAGCGCTTATGCGGGGCAGAGCCATTCCATTTCATGGCACTTGTGGGGTATCGCGCTGCATGGGGTGTGTTACACGTTTTACTTCATTACGGCGCAGGTGTTTCTGGATCGGCGGGTGGACCCTGGGCTGAAGGGGCAGGCACAAGGCCTACTCGCGTTGGCTTCCAGTGGTCTTGGCCCACTTCTGGGCACCTTCCTCTGCCAGTGGCTTCGAGTGCACTATGTCACGCCTGACGGACAAGGGTGGATGCAGTTTTGGAGCATCCTTGCGGCGATGATTGCCGCTTGTTTCATCCTATTCGCCGGGTGCTACCGGGGGCAGGGACGGCGAAATGGCTAGGCCAGCTCGCAGGCTAAGTGGATGGCGGCCATCATGGATGAAGGATTGGCCAAGTTTTTACCAGCAAGGGAAAATGCCGTGCCGTGATCTGGGCTGGTGCGGGGCTTGGGCAAGCCCAAGGTCACGTTCACGGCGGTGTCGAAATCGAGCAATTTCAGCGGGATGAGGCCCTGGTCGTGATACATCGCAAGCACCGCATCGATCTTCCCCAGCGCCGCCTCGCGGAAAATGGCATCTGGGACGGAAGGGCCGCTGAATGTCGCGACGGCCGCTGCATTTAAGCGGGCGATCGCGGGGGCGATGATCCGGATTTCTTCGTCACCGAAAGCTCCATGTTCCCCCGCATGAGGATTGAGGCCAGCCACGGCGATTTCAGGAAAATGCACGCCGCGGCGCTTGAGGAAGCCTGCCATGAGTAAGCCCATGCGAATGATGCCGTCTTCGGTCAGCAGCGTGGCGACCTTGGCGAGGGGTTCGTGGATCGTGGCGAGGCCCACGGTCAGAGTGTTACCCGTGAGTAGCATTCCATAGTCCGTGACCCCGAAGGCGTCGGCGAAGAATTCCGTCTGCCCGGGAAAGGGAAAGCCCACGGCCTGTAGGCCTTCCTTGGAGACTGGGCCTGTGACAACGGCATCGGCACTGCCATTTTTCAGTTGCTCGACGGCTTGGTGGAGAGCGGTGAGGGCCGCGATGGCGGAGCGTCGGTCCGGTTTGCCGGGGCTTCCGGCGCTGCGGTCGCCGAGGACTTCGACTTCGACCCCACGCGGTAGATCGATGGCGGCGAGTGCTTGGTCGATGACTTCCGGGCCAATGCCAGCGGGGTCGCCGAGGGTGATGATGATACGTGGCATCTGAGGCGGCGGGTTATTTCACCTCTGGCCAGATGGCTTTCAGCAGGGCGGCGAGTCGATAGCCTGCCTTGGAGAGTTCCACTTCCACAATGTCGCGTGAGTGTTCTGGGTAGGTGGGTGAAAGGGTGACGATCCACTCGAAATGCTCGTCATGTTTTTCGTTTTTCGGCACCAGAAAACGGTCGCGTGGGGTGATGTCTTGGAAGCAGCGTTTAGAAAAACCCAGTGTGTCGGTGGCCCACTGTGTCGGCCAAGTGTCGATGGGGCCGGTGGCGTCCCATTCAGGTTTGGAAGGGGTTTTTTGAGTGATGGCAGTGGGGAAATCTTCGGTGCCGAGATGGTCGCGTGCGAGCTTCACGGTCTGGGTGTCCCAATAGCCGTGGAGCGGGGTGCCGCTGCGGGTTTTGACATGGAGGTAGTTCGCCCCTGCATCCTCTTGGCCTTTCGCGCCAGTCTCGGGATTGACGAATTTGTCGTCTGCGTCGATGTAGCTGCAACCGACATGCAGCGGTTGATGAAGATCCCCCACGAGGTGAGTGATGAGCATGAGGGCGATACGCTTGTTGATTTTAAGTGAGTTATCTCTGATGTCTGCCGGGGCTTGGAGGACGTGAATGCAGATTTCCAAAATATGGACGATGTCCTGCTGGTGAGTGCCGATGAGGCCCAGACGATAGGCGGTTTCTTGGAAGGGGACATCGCAGTAATGGAAGCTGTGATGTTGAGGATTGTTCTTCACGAACTCCTTCATTTCCGCGCTCAGGTATTTTTCGGGAAACTTCGCGCGGTCTGCCCAGGTGCTGGCGCGGGCGAGGGTCTCGCCTTTATAAAGCAGGGTGCGGACCTCTTTGAGCGCACGGGTGCCTTCGAGATAGCGCTCAGCGATGGTGCCTACGACTTCGTGGCCAGCGGGCCCATAGGCATGGACATTTCCGACAAGGAGCATGAGGAGTGGAAATAGGATGATGCGCATGGGTGTATGGGTTGGTCCCAGAGAAGTGAAGCGGTGGGAAACCTAGGTGGATGATGAGTGTGATGCAAGAGATGGGTGACTTGGCGCAGGTTTAAGTGACGGGAGTGTTTGTTTTTTTGGGGGACTTACAAGGATGGGCCAAACTTTTGGCGATACTGCGTGAAATTTCCACTCTTGTGATTGCTCACCAAGGTCGTGCTGATGCCTGTGAAACATCTTTTCGACAATGGGGGCCGGGAAATCGACTTTCAATTCAGTCTCTTGCGAGGAAAAGGCGACGTTTTCTGCGACGACTTCTTCGTGGAGCCGACCTATGTGGCAGGTGACTTAGCCCTCCAAGCAGGCGCTGCCAAAGAGGGTAAAGCCGGTGGATTCTTCGATTTGAATGTCGAGAAGCTGACCGGTAAGTCGAGCGGGGTCGCCGTCGAAGATGACGATTTTGTTTTGAGTCGTCCGGCCGGTGAGGCGGGCGGCGTTATTCTTCGAAGGTCCTTCGCAGAGGATTTGCTGACGGGTGCCGACGATGGCGGCATTGCTGGCGATGGCGAGACGGTCGACCACGGCGAGCAGGCGCTGGTTGCGCTCTTCTTTGACGGAATCTTCGAGCTGGCCGTCCATTTCGGCAGCAGGCGTGTTGCGACGTTTTGAGTAGCGGAAGACGAAGGCGTTGTCGAATTTTAGGCGCTCCACGGTGTCGATGGTGGCTTGGAAATCGTCCTCTGTCTCACCTGGGAATCCGACGATGATGTCGGTGGTGATGGCGATGCCGGGGCGGGCGGCCTTCATTTTTTCACAGATTTCGACAAATTTTTCGTTTTTGTAGGGTCGACGCATCTCGCGAAGGATGCGGTCCGAGCCGCTCTGCATGGGGAAATGGATGTGTGAGCAAAGTTTCGGCAAATAGGTGAACGCGGCGACGAGATCGTCCCGATAGCCGATGGGGTGGGGCGAGGTAAAACGAATGCGCTGGATGCCCTCGACTTGGTGCACGGCTTCAAGGAGTTGGACGAAGGGCGACTTGCCATCGACTTTCGGGAACTCGGTGCGGCCGTAGAGATTGACGATTTGGCCGAGAAGGGTGATTTCCTTCACGCCGTAGCTGGCGAGCTGGCGGACTTCTGCGACGATTTCTGAAATCGGGCGGCCACGTTCTTTGCCCCGTGTGTCTGGGACGATGCAGAAGGAGCAGCGCATATTGCAGCCCTGCATGATGGAGACGAAGGCTGAGGATTCGTGAGCTTTCGGGACGTGGTCGCGAATGGTATTTTGCGAGCCCTCTTCCTCGGCGGTGTCGCAGACGGAGGTGCCACGGAGCGAGTAGGTGGGGTCGTCCATGCGGGCTTCGAGCCGGCGTTGGAGGATGCGGTCCACGTATTCAAAGACTTTATGGTATTTCTGGGTGCCGACGACGACGTCCAGATTGGGCAGCGTTTTGAAGAGTTCTTCACCACGCGACTGGGCCATGCAGCCCATGAATCCGTAAACGACGTGTTTACGGTCGCGTCCCTTGTGGATCAGGTTGCCCATTTTCCCGAGGGCTTTTTGCTCGGCTTGGTCGCGGACGGAGCAGGTGTTGATAAGGACGGCGTCGGCCTCATTTTCATCCGCCGTGACCGTGTAACCGCCTTCACTGAACATCCGGGCGACTTGCTCGGAGTCCCGTTCATTCATCTGGCAGCCGTAGGTTTTGAAGTAAACTTTGGGCATGGGAACGAGCGATCAGTGATCAGAAAAAGCCGCTCACGCGAGCACCAGACGCTCGTCGGACTCGAGCTTGGCGCTGAGTTCTGGCCAGCCACCCGGGGTCTGCATGTTGAAGCAGTGAAGGTAAACGGTGAAAAGCTTCGGCTCGAAAATGTCCACGAGGCGATCGATGGTGGTGTTGAGGCGCTCGGGATCGAGTTTCTTGGGAAGGTCCCCAACGACGGAGCCTTTGCCGTCGTGAGGGATGCCCATGCCGTCGCAGAACATGGCGAGTAGCGATTGCTGACCGGCCATCAGATAAGCTTGCAGTAAATGCTCGCCGATGGTGTCGCAAGCGTTGATCTTCAGCGTTTTATGAATCCATGCGTATTGCTCGGCCATGGACTTTTTCTGGATGAAAACAGGACGCAGCTTGCGGTTCCCAGCGAGGGTGGCCACGGCGGATTTGTAAACATTCCGGTCATTGGCGCGAAACCAATCGAGGATTTGGGTGACAATGGCGGGATCGACGGCGGAGTAAAGTTCGTGGGCTTTCACAGTGGGAAAATGGTGTGGGCAGGGAGTCAACCCACTGATTTGGCAGGTGGCAAGGGTGGAGACGCGAAAAGGTGGACCCGTGGAAGCGGTTTGGTGACATCGGGCGAGACCGATTTCAAAATCATTGGGTTGAAAAATAATGGCTGAACCACCCTTTTTCCTGATCGTTTAAAGATTTGGAGGGGATTCCCGGCGGTATGAATTGCTCCGTCCACTGTTGGAGTTTTTTCCGCATTTCAGAAGCACGTTGGGGATCTGATGCGATCCGATTTTTGTTTTCATGTGCATCACTGCCAAGGTTGAACAGAAATTCCGTGTCTTTCCCCGCACTGAGATACTTCCACTCTCCTTCGCGGATTGCCGCCTGGTTCCAGAAGCGCCAGCATAAAGTCTCGTGTGGAGCGGCGGTGTTTTTCCCAGACAGGTAAGGCATCAAGTTCACACCATCTAGAGAAGGGGTTGCTGGCAGGCCAGCCATTGCATTCGCAGTGGCTGCAAAATCGAGCGAACTCACGGGTTTAGAATAAATTTTACCGGCAGGCAGAGTGCCGGGCCATGAGTAAATCATCGGCACGCGGATGCCACCTTCACTGAGCATCCCTTTTTCGCCGACCCAAGGTGTGTTGAGCGAGCCGTCCCAACCGCCAGGATCGCCTTTGATGGGGCTATCGACTTTTTTGATTTTCAAGGGCGCACCGTTGTCACTGGTGAACATGATAAGGGTGTTCTGATCCAGTCTGTGGGCGCGGAGTTTTTGCATGATTGCACCGACGCCGTCATCAATGGCGGCGATCATTGAGAGTGCGTAGCGGCGGCGTTCCGGCATGGGGCCGGGGAAGCGGGCTAGGTATTTTTCGGTGGCTTCGAGCGGGGTGTGGGGTCCGTAGTAGCCGATGTGCAGGTAAAAGGGCTTGGCGTGATTTCGCTCGATGAAGGTGACGGCAGCCTGAGTTTGCACGTCGATCCTGAAATCTTTCGGCATTGGGACGCTTTCGCCATCGGGTTTGAGGTCGCGGCCATCGAGCGCGAAATTTGCCCGATACTTGGTTATTTCTCCCCAGAAGAACTCATGAAATCCTTGTTGGCCGGGGCCATAGCGGAGGATTTGTGAGAGAGGGATTTTGGGTCTTTCTTTTGAGCCTTCCGGGTAGTTAGGCAGATTCGTTTCCATCCATTTGACCGAAGTGGGGTTGGGTTCCAGATGCCACTTTCCGACAAAACCGCAGCGGTAGCCTGCTGGGCCGAGTCGTTCAGCCAAGGTAACTGCGTCCCTCGGGAGTGGTACGTCTGGGATGGTATCGATGCCATAGCGTTGTTGGAAGCAACCGGTAATGATGGCGGCTCGCGAGGGTGAGCACTGGGGCGATGTGATATAGCCAGAAGTGCAGCGAACACCTTCCGCTGCCAGTGCGTCAAGGTGGGGTGTTTTAAGATCTTTCTCAACGCCCTGAATGCCGAGATCGGCCCAGCCCATGTCATCGGTGAGGATGACGATGAGGTTTGGCTTGCTGGGGGTCTCCGCCACAGCCAGCGCAAGGAGGGAGCCCGTGATGAGAATGAGAAGGGATTTCATGGGGTGTTGCGGAAGGTCATTGGCTCATTTCAACACCGCCGAGCTGGAGGAGTTGTATTGCGCGTTTCGAATAGTTGCCTTTGGCGAAATCTTTGGTGGCTAGGCCCTTGGTGGAGTCACTCGCTTTGAGGAGTTTGAGTCCGTCCAGCGCCCAGAGTACATGGAGGTCGCGGGAGGCGGATTTCGCTTCAGCGAGTAGCTGGGAGACGGCGGTTGTGCGTTCTGAACCCCCGAGATGGCCATAGGCGACCATGGCGGTGATCCGGGTGCTGGGGTCTGGGTCTGCCATGGCTTTTTCCAGTGAGGCGGCAGCGGGCTTGGCCCCACTGCCGAGCACGCGGAGGCCGAGGGCGGCCCAGTAGCGGAGGATGGAGTTGGGGTGGGTGAGGCCGGAGGAAAAGGTGGGGAGGTTCGCCGGATCTCGCGCAGCGGCGAGATTGGCGAGTTTGAGGATTTTCGGGAGCGGGTAGTTTTCTGGCGACTGGGCGAAGTCGTAAATGGTGGATTTTCCGGCTTGGTCGATCGCTTCGCTGAGTGGCTCGGGGATGAAGCCGAGGTCGTGGGTCTTGAGAATTTGGCGGTCTAGCTCGGCGCGGAGTTGGTCGAGTTTTCCCGCTGAAACGAGGGAATTTACCTCATGAGGATCGGCTTGGGCGTCGAAAAGTTCTTCCGATGGCTGGGGCAGGAAATAGGCGGACTGAAGTGGGGTGGTGCGACCGGCTTGGAACTCGCGCCACTGCGAGCGGAGGCCGGATTGGCCCCATGGGAAGTCGAGCATTTGGAAGCGTTGACGATCTGGCTCGTAGTTGCGGATGTATTTCCAACGACCGTCCGTGATGCCGCGCCGCAGGTCGGGTGACTCGTCGAAACGCCCGGAAAAGAGGAAGATAAATGGCGAAGGCGGCTCGGTTTTTTCACCGAGGAAGACACTGCCAGTCATGGTGGCGGGGGCCTTGGCTTGTGCGATGGCGAGGAAGGTTTTCGGGAAATCGGTGAATGCCACGAGGCGTTCGTTGGTGCTGCCCGGCTGACCCGCGCTCCAGGATTTCCATTTTTCCGGCACGTAAACGATGAGTGGGACGTGGGTGCCGCTGTCGTAGAGGTAGCGCTTGCTGCGGAGCGTGATGCCGCCGTGATCGGAGCAATAGACGACGATGGTGTTCTCTGCCTCGCCGCGGTCTTTGAGGTCTTGGAGGAGCTTGCCGACCCGCTGGTCCATGTCATGGATGCGGTCGTACATTCGCTGCCAATCCATTAAATTTTCTGTTGTCCTGACTTGATAGAGCGGGATGTCGAGAGTCTCACTGATGGATTTAGGGTTCTTGTAATGCTTTGGATAGTGTTCTTCGAAAATTTGGCCTTCGTGAGAGACTTCGACGTTGAAGACGGCGAAAAATGGCTGGCCGGGAGGACGGTTTTTGTAATGCGCGTTTTTACTGCAATCGTTCCAAATCTCTTTGGTGATGGTACGGGTGTTGTAGTCGGTTTTCGCGTTGTTCGTGACATAGTATCCGGCGGCCCGCAGCGCGGTGGGATAGGGAATGATGGAGTCCGGCACGCGGTAGGTGCTGCGCATCCCTTGAAGCCCGGCGCTGGAGGCGGGGAGTCCGAGGATGAGGGAAGCGCGCGAAAGGGCGCAGACCGGAGCATGAGTGAAGCACTGGGTGTAGTGCACGCCGCTAGCAGCCAGTGAATCCAGGACGGGAGTGCGTGCGTTGTTATCCCCATAACAACCGAGGAAGCGACCGTTATCCTCACTGGTGATCCAGAGGATGTTAGGGCGTTCTTCCGCGTGGGCTAGGAGGCTAACGAGCAGACCTAGCAGGGTGAATCGATAGGGTTTACCGAGCATTCACTTTTTGGGTTGATTTATGTGATCATCGAAAAACGTTTGATCCGGTGCGACGACAGCTGTTGGCAGTCCTGGGATTTTCAAGGTGCTATCCCAAGCGATGAGACGCTTTTCTAAATCGGCGGCGACTTCGGGAAATTTCGCGATGAGATTGACCGTTTCCGAGGTGCCGTCTGGGGCGCTGAGGTCGAAGAGATAGCGTTCTTTGTTGCCTAATAGGATCAGTTTCCAGTGGTCCGCGCGGATGGCGGCTTGGCTACGCCAGCGCCAGTAGAGGGCATCGTGGGGGACGCCGGTTTTCTCGCCGAGCAGGAAGGGCATGAGGTTGACGCCGTCGAGTTTGGAATCATCCGGAAGTCCCGCGACGGCATTCGCGGTGGCGGCGACATCGAGATTGATGACGGGGGAATCGTAGGTCTTCCCGGCTGGGAGGGTGCCGGGCCATGTGGCGATGAATGGGGTGCGGATGCCGCCGTCGGTGAGCATGCCTTTTTCCCCGACGAGTGGAAGATTCAGCGAGCCGTCCCACGAGCCTGCCTTGAGGGGTGCTCCGTTATCGCCGATGAAGAAGATGAGGGTGTTTTTTTCGATGCCTTGTTCTTTTAGTTTCGCACGGAGGCGGCCGATGCCGTCGTCCATGGCGGCGATCATGGCAAGTGCCTGGCGGCGTTCTTTGGGGAGGCTAGTTGGGGTTTTGGAAAACCAAGGTTCGGGGGATTCAAGCGGGACGTGCGGGGTGTAGAAGGCGAGATAGAGAAAGAAGGGGTCTTTCGGGTGGCGCTCGACGAATGAGATCGCGGCATCGGCCTGCCAGAGGCAGCGGAAGCGGGTGTCGCTGAGCATTTTTGGGGCACCGGGGACTTTGTTTCCTTTTAGATCGTGAGAGGAAATGAAGCGGTTCATGGCTCCGGTGTTGTATTCTTGGAAGCCTTGGTTGAGTGGCATGAACTGCATCTTACCGCCCTTCGCGGGTGCTGCGGATTCATCGGCCTCTTTGCCTTTGGTCGGCGGTGGCTCCAGGTGCCACTTGCCGACTTGGCATGAAATGTAGCCAGCGGCTTTGAGGCGTTCTGCGATGGTCACTTCGGCGACGGGTAAGGGGCCTTTGCCATTGTCATCCACGCCGAAGCGTTGTTGATAACGACCCGTGATGACACCAGCTCGCGATGGCACACATTGTGGCGCACTCACATAGCCATGGGAAAAGCGAATCCCATCACGAACGAGTGCGTCGAGATTGGGGGTTTGGATGTCTTTATCCACGCCTTGGGAACCGAGGTCGGCGAAGCCATGGTCATCGCTGTAAATGAGGATGATGTTCGGCTTCGCCGGAGGTGTGGCGTGGACGAGGCTGGCTGATAGGAGCAGGAAATAGTGGAGTAGTAAGGAAATTTTCATTGGTGATTTTCAAGTTGAGCGCTGGGGTCACTCGGGGCTTTTGTCGGGATTTTTGGAGACTTTGGGTTTGCCTTTTCCCCTGCCTTTCGGGTTGTTAGTGGCGGGTGCTGGTTTGGATATTTTACCGTCGTAATAAAAATCAAAATAACGCGAAGCGGCTTTTGTGCTGGGGGCGTTACCGAAGCCGCTTGGGATTAAGGTCTTACTCCAAGTATCTAATTCAGCGCGGAGGGTGCGACCGAGTTCGGCTTGTTGGGGCAGGAGGTTGTGCTTTTCTTCCGGGTCTGAGGCGAGGTCGAAGAGGTATTGTCGATCTCCACTGAAGATATACTTTGAATCTCCCTTGCGGATGACGAATTGGCCCATCCAGCGCCAGTAGAGTGCTTCGTGGGGACGGCCTTTGTTTTCTCCGGTGAGGAAGGGAAGTAAGTTAACCCCATCGAGTGTCGGGTCGGTGGCTTGCCCGGAGATGGCGGTCGCGGTGGCGGCGACGTCGAGGGAGATGACGGGATTCGAATAAACCTGTCCGCCGGGGATGGTGCCTTTCCATTGGAGAACGAAGGGCGTGCGGATGCCGCCTTCGCTGAGCATGCCTTTTTCGCCATTCATCGGCACGTTCAGTGAACCGTCCCAATTTCCGCCGCCGCTGGGGGTGCCTGGCTTGAGGGTTTTGAGCGAGTCTGGACCGGTTTCATAGGTGAAGGGGATCATCTTGAGCGGTGCACCATTGTCACCGATTAGGACAACGAGGGTGTTTTCCTCCAAGCCATTTTTACGGAGTGTTTCGAGGACTCTGCCGATGCCGTCGTCGATGCAGGAGAGTGCGCCGAGGGCTTTGCGGCGTTCCTCGGGCATGGGTCCGGGGAAGCGGGCGAGGTATTTTTTAGGGGCATCGAGCGGGACGTGTGGCCCGCGGTAGGCGAGGTAGAAGAAGAAGGGCTGGGTTTTAAATCGCTCGATAAAGGTGCAGGCAAAAGTGGTGATGGCTTCCAGATGGTAGGCACCGCCCTTCTGCACTTGGGGTGGGACGTCCTTGCCGGTGAGGTCCATGTTCCAGTGGCCCGGGCCGTCGCTGTGTTTGAAGAAGGCCTTGTCGAAGCCCAGTTTGACGAGGTCGGCGCTATCGTCCGAACCGAGGTGGGATTTCCCCGCCATGCCGGTGGCGTAGCCGACACTTTTCATGCGTTTCGGGAGGTTGTTTAAACTGAAGAACTTTTCTTTCAGTCCACTGACGTCCCCCCATGAGCCGTTGTTATCCATGCCAAATTTCCCCTGATACTGGCCGCTCATCAAGCCGCAGCGGGAGGGCGAGCACTGGGGTGCGGTGACGTAGCCTGAGGCCATTCGCACGCCGTGGGCGGCGATGGAGTCGATGTTAGGCGTTTTCACGTCTTTCATGATGCCTTGGCAACTGAGGTCTGCGTAGCCGTGGTCGTCGGTGAAAATGACGATGATGTTAGGCTTCGGTCTTTCTGCGAACGTGGGCAGGGTGGCCCATGAGTAGGTCAGAGCGAGGAGGGAGATGGAGTGAAGGGTTTTTACCACGGATTTCACGGATTTACGGATTGAGTGAAAGAGGTGAAGACGGAAATTGTGAACTAGAAGTGCCCAATTGATGATAATTTCATGAGGGTTTTTTTCAGTTAGCGGCCCGGCGTGGGATGGTCTTGGGGTGGACGTCTGGGTCTTTGGAGGCTTGTCGCCAGTCGGTCATTTCCTTCCGCATTCGGGTGAGGGTGTCGGCGTGCTGTGGATCTGCGATGAGATTTTTCACAGCCCATGGGTCGTCTTGGAGGTCGTAGAGTTCTTCTTTGGGCGCGTCCCCCATGCAGAGTTGGCGGAGGAGTTCGTAAGGGAGAGGTTGGTCGGTCTTGTGGCGGACGGTTTCGTCGTGGAGGTCGATGGCATACTGGGGGCCGGGATCTCCGTATTCGCCATTTCCGGTCCCGATGTTGATGGCTTTTTCCTCGGGGAGCTGGGTCTTGGTCTGGATGATGTTGGCGATGTAGTAGAAGCGACCATCGCAGACGGCGCGGGCCATGGAGGCGTCTCCTTTGGCACCGATTTGTGATGAGAGGCTGTTGTTAGTCTCGGTCATGATGGTGCTGCGGTCGGGAAGCGCATCGCTCTTGCCGGATAAAATGGGCCAGAGGGATTTGGCATGAGTTTTCTCGATGGGTGGGAGTCCGAAGGCTTCGAGGAAGGTGGGATTGAAGTCCATTTGTGAAACGGGAGCACTAATGACACGTCCGGGCTTGATGCCGGGACCTTTGATGAAAAGTGGGATCTGTGTGCCGGCGGGGTAGATGCTCGTTTTACCCCGTGCGTAGCCGATGCCGTGGTCACCGGTTACGACGACGAGGGTGTTGGCGGCTTGACCACTGGCTTCGAGCTTCTTGAGCATGGTGCCGACGAATTCGTCCATGTTCCGGACGCAGGAGTAATACTGTGCGAGGTCGATGCCTGAGGCGGGCGTGTCCGGCAGCCAGGGGGGCATGGTGATGGTGGCAGGATCGACGTCGGTGGGGGCGGAGTTTTTATCTTTGGGATCGGTGAGCTTGTCCTGCACATGCCTCCACCACGGGGCGTGGGTGTCGCCGGGATTGCACCAGAAGAGCCAAGGCTTGTCTCCGGCGGCTTTGATGACGGCGTCGAGGTCATCTCGCTCGACGAAGACGTCGTAAGGGAAATTCCGTGCGGGCTGGACGTGGAGTTTACCGGAGAGGGCGCAGTAGATGCTGCCTGCTTTGAGCCGCTGAATGAGATTCGGGATATATTCATGCATGCCGCCGGCGCCGAGGTTGGTGGGGTCGTTGCCTTTGGTTAAAGGACTGGGCAGGGGAATCCATTTGTCGGGATTGTCGCCGTTTTTAGCAGCATTGACGACATTTCTCCAAATACCGTTCGCATGGGGAAGAAGTCCGCTGTAAATGGCGCCTTTGCTCGGCGAGCAGACCGATTGGCCGCAGAAGGCGTGGGTGAAGGTCACGCTTTGGGCGGCGAGAGCGTCGAGGTTGGGTGTTTTTAGTCCGGTGAGGTGGGTGTTCGGCTCGCGCAGGCCACGTTCGCTGGTGTAGTAACCGAAATCCTCGATGTAGATGAAAAGGATGTTAGGGCGTGGAGATGCGGCGTGCGCCAAAGGTATTAGCGCAAGAGCACCCAAGAGTCGTCGTATCGGACCGGGTATCATATCCATTTTTTCAGTATGACTTTGTGCCATTCCATGAGCACACCGGTGATGGCCATGATCCCTGCGCCATCGGGTGACTTGGCAGCGGCGTCTTGGTCGAGCTGGATTTGAATCCACATCGCGAGCGTCCCGCTGCCCATGTCGAATCCGCTGGGGAGGGGACGCCTGTCTCGGGTCTGGATGGCAGCTGGCTCGCCCCAGTGCTTCGGGTAGGTCTTGGCGCACAAGGGGCCGCTGACGATTGACAAAAGTGCCAAGAGGGCGGTGCTCAGATAAAGAGGCTTTAGGTACATGGTCGTGAAACGGTGACGACGGGATTAGGGCTTCCAGGCTTTTTCCTGAATGGCGGTGAGCCGCGTGACTTCCTCTGGATTCTTCGCGGCGAGGTTGACCTTTTCCATCGGATCCGCCTTGAGGTCGAACAGTTGGATTTCCTGAGGGGCGGTGGTGTATTTCTGATCGGGACCGACGGTCCCGGGGGTGAGGAGCTTGGACCAGCCGTCGATCACGGCTCTTGTGACGAGGCTCTTGGTGGGAGCCGTTAGGTCGGCGATGTTGTGGGTGTAGCTCTCGATGGTGATGGATTTCCGAGCGGTCATGGCTTCGCGTTCGAGGAGATCAAGTCCTGGGAGGTCGCTGGGAGCCTTGGCCCCGGCGATTTTCAGAATGGTCGGGGCGAAGTCGACGATGGAGGCGAGTGTCTCGTCATCCCGCATCGGTTTCACCTTGGCGGGCCAACGGACGAACATGGGGGTACGGATGCCGAGTTCGAAAGGAGAGAGCTTGGCGCGTGGGCCGGGGCCGGTATTTGCCGACCAGCCATTGTCCGCGAGGTAAAGGATGACGGTGTTCTCGGCGAGTTTGTTTTTCACGAGGTAGTCCTCCAGCTCGCCGCAGGTTTGGTCGAACCACTCGATCATGGCGTAGTATTTCTCGGCAGCGGGGGTGAGGCCTTTTCCTTGGAAATGGGCGAGCAGATCCTGCGGTGGATTGTGCGGTTGGTGAGGCATCATGGGGGCATACCACACGAAGAAGGGCTTTTTCTCGGATTGGGCGGAGTCGATGAAATCGAAAACTGGCTTCATGCCTTCGCGGCCGATGGCGAGGCCAGCGCCGCCATGGCGGCCTTCAGTGTCGGTCATGCCGTGGGTGAATCCGACTTCTTTGTAGGTCACGTTCCAGAGTTTTCCGCTTTGGAAAGTCAGGTAGCCAGCCTCGGTGAGTGACTTGGGGAGTGTGAGGGAATTGCTGAGCAGCTGCTGGGCGAGGGGGTCGCGTGAATTCGCGGGAGTGCCGGGTGGTTTGGCCGATTTGTCGAGGTCATTTCCGGTGATGCCATTTGCGTGCGGGAGTTTGCCGGTCAGCAAGCACGCTAGTGAAGGAGAGCAGACGGGCATGACGTAGCCACGCGTATAGAGAAGGCTTTGGGAGGCGATACGGTCGATGTTAGGCGTTTTCACGGAGGGGTGCCCCATGAAGCCGTAGTCGGGAAATCCTTGGTCATCTGAAATGATCAGAATGATGTTCGGCTTCTGGGGCTCTGCGGCTGAGACGGCTGCGAGGAAGGAGAGGGGTATGAGAAGGAGTGGAATGAGTTTCATAGTGATGGGGCGGTTACGGATTGAAGTTGGGGAAATGGGGCCTAGCGGCTCACTCTTCTGAGTTTTTGCCGGCTTTCCCCTTCTTTTTCTTAGTGGAGGCGGTTTCCGGATCTTGCTTGGCGAGGGCGAGGCATTCCTCGGCTCCTTTGGTCCAGACTTTCTCCAATTCCTTCGCTTTGCTAGGATTGGCCGCAGCGAGGTTCTTCGTTTCTGAGCGGTCTTTTGAGAGATCGTAGAGTTCCCATGGTTCATTTCTGGACGCGACGAGTTTCCAGTCGCCCACACGGACGGCGCGGTTGCCGATATGATTCCACCACAGGAATTCGTGATGCACGGTGCCGTTCTTGGTGAATGCGGGCACGAGACTGAGCCCCTGCATGGGTGGCACGGGCAAACCGCCAACGGTGGTGGGCTGCTTGGTGCCGGTGATGTCCAAAATCGTGGGAACGATGTCGATCAAGTGGCCTGGATCGGTGCGGAGTCCGCCATGTGACTTGATCCCGGCAGGCCAGCTCATGATCAGTGGGGTGGAGATGCCGCCCTCGTGATTCCAGGATTTGTGCAGCCGGAGGGGGGTGTTCGCGGTACTGGACCAGCCGGGGCCGATGCCGAGGTAGCTTTTGGCGGAGCCGACGGGTGCGGTGGGTTCTTCGCCATTGCCGCGGATGATTTGTTCGGCAGAGGCACCGTTGTCGGAGACGAAGAGGACGAGGGTGTTTTCCAAGCCACCCATTGAGCGAATTTGATCGAGCACGCGACCGATTTCCAGGTCCATGCGGTGGATCATGGCGGCGTGGACGGCCATTTTAGAGGCTTGGAACTCCTTTTGCCCAGCGGTGAGCGAGTCCCATGAGACGGCGCGAGCGACTTCGTTTTCACCGATCATTTTTTTCAATTGGGCTTCCGGAAGGTTCCAACTCGGGATCGTCGCTGGCTCAAGTGGCGCGAGCGCACAGGTGACGATGCCGTTTTGCTTCAGCTTGGTCAGGCGTTCATCGCGCAATACATCCCACCCCGCGTTGTAGCGGTCTTTGTAGAGGGCGATGTCTTCTGGCAGCGCGTGCAGCGGGAAATGCGGGCTATGAAACGCGAGGTATTGGAAAAACGGCTGGCCCGGATATTTCGCTGCATGGCCCTTGAGGTATTTGATCGCGTGGTCGGCGATGGCGACCGTGGAGTAGTAGTTTTTCCGATCCTTGCCGGGTGCTTGCTTGACGTTGTCTTCTGTGGTGCCAGACGGATCGAAGTAGCCATTTCCACCCTCGGAAATGTAAGAATGCTCAAAGCCACCTGCCGCGCCAGTTCCATCGATGTGCCATTTGCCAGAAAGGTAGGAATGATAACCGAGTGGATTGAGATAATGCGGCAACAGCATGGCCCAGCGTTGGCGGGTGCCCTTCGTTCCTCCACCGTCGCTGCCGAGCCCACCGATGTTGTCCCGCCTGACGGCTTGGGCGTAGTAACCGGTGAGTAGCGAGGCGCGGGAAGACCAACAACGAGCGGTGTTATAAAACTGGGTGAATCTGAGGCCGGTGCTGGCGAGGTGGTCGAGATTCGGCGTTTTGATTTCACTGCCGTAACAGCCCGCATCCGAAAACCCCATATCATCGGCCACGATGATGAGCACGTTTGGCTTCTGCGGTGTCGCTGCTGCGATGAATGGCGAGAGGAGCAGAGAGAGGAGAAATGAATGTTTCATGGGAAATTGATCAAGGGTGAGAGTTAAGGTTTAACTTTTTGCCCTTCTTTTTTCCGGAGCCGCCCGGCTCGGCGCCATCGTTATCCGAGGCTCCGGCGCCCCACTTGGGGGCGATGTTTCCGGCGTTCCACTGATCCCAAGCGGCTTGCAGTTCCTTGACTTTCTCAGGCTGGGTGGCGGCAAGATCCTTGGACTCGCCGATGTCTTCGCGGAGGTTGTAGAGCTTGAATGGGCTTGTCCTTTGGAGGCGTCCGCCGGAGGTGGGGGTTTCCGCATTGAGATCGTAGCGGACGAGTTTGAAATCACCCGAGCGGATGGCCATTTGATCGCCAAAGCGCCAGAATAAAGAGTCGTGGGGCGCGGTGGAGTTTTCGCCCGAGAGGTAAGGGAGCAAATTCACGCCTTCGAGTTTCCACTCGGGCTTCGCGGTGACGCCCGCAGCGGCGAGGGCTGTGGCGTGTAAGTCGAGCTGGATCGCGGGTTTTTCAAAAACTCCCGGCTTCACCTGTCGGGGCCATGAGACGATGAATGGCACACGGATGCCGCCTTCCAAGGTGGTGCGCTTGCTGCCACGGAGCGGGGTGTTGATGGAGGCGTTGACGGTGACTCCATGCATGGTTGGGCCGCCGTTGTCGCTGATGAAAATGATGAGCGTGTCTTGTTCTAGTCCGGAGGTGGTGAGTTTTTGGCGGACCTTGCCGATGGCTTCATCCATGGCTAACATCATGGCATCGTATTTCTTGCGTTGTGGGTCTTTGATGTTAGGAAATTTTGCCAAACGATCATCCGTGGCATCCATTGGCGTGTGGACCGCGTTGAAGGCGAGGTAGAGAAACCATGGCTCGCTCTGGTGGCGGTCGATGAAATTGACCGCCTCGCGGCCAAAGGCGTCGGTGGTGTAGTCCATTTCCGTCACGGGTTCGGTGCCGCGCAGAATGAGTGCAGACTTGAAATAGGAGTGTGCCCCGCCGAGGAAACCGAAAAATTCGTCGAATCCGCGCTTCTGCGGCTGCATGGCTGGCGTGCTTCCGAGATGCCATTTACCCACCACTCCGGTGGCATAGCCTGCGGTCTTGAGGTGATCTGCGAGGGTGCTTTCGGAAACTGGCAGGCCATTCGCACCGGATGGATTGAATTCATGGCCGAAGCGATTTTGGTAGCGGCCGGTCAGCAAGCCCGCCCGCGTCGGGGAGCAGTAGGGACCGCTGACGTAACCATTGGTGAAATTCACTCCCGAGGCGGCGAGGGCGTCGAGATTCGGAGTGGGGATGTCCTTGCAGCCGTGAAATCCGACATCGGCGTAGCCCATGTCATCGCCGACGATGAAGAGGATATTCGGCTTTTCCCGCGCGGCGAGGGCAGTGCCTGTGATAAGGGCTAAGGCGCTAAGTGAAATGAGAGTTGGGTTTTTGAGCATAATCGGTCGTCCTGAGACGCGATGAGGTGACTTATTTAGTGTTTTTTAGGCGAACGTTCATACCGCTGAGTCATGATGGGACTTTCATGCACTTCAGCGAGTGATGAATCATTTGCTCACGGGGCTAGATGAGCGCGGGTGGCCCATGCTTGCCATTGGGCGATGTTGTAGAGTAGCCATTGGCCGCTGCCGATCTTGTCGTAAGCATTTTTCGCGTTGAAGACGGCTTTGAAATCACCCTGACGCACGGCTTTGCAGTCGTATTGTTCCCAGCAAAAGGTGCGCTGGGGATCGGGCTGAGGGGATCCAGCCATGGATGAGGCGAGGCTCGTGCCTTCGAGTGGGGTGATGTCCTGCCCTTGAAATGTCTTGGGGTAGGTTGCCCCGCTGGCTTGGAGGATGGTGGGCATGATGTCGGTGAGGTAGCCGGGAGTGGAGTCCAGCGAGCCGGGCTTGGCCTTCAATTCGGCGGGCCAGTGAATGATGGGTGGGGTGGAGATGCCGCCTTCGTGGAGGGTGGATTTAAATTTACGGAAGGGAGTGTTGGAGGCGTTTGCCCAGCCCGAGCCGTAAGAGACTACGCCAAAGTTTTTGGGGTTGTTGATTTGATCCTGTTTATGGCCGCCGAGGTCGGTGTAGGGCTCGGCGCAGGCTCCGTTGTCAGAGAAGAAAAAAATGAGGGTATTCTCCAGTTCACCGCGCTCCTTGAGGGGCGCGACGAGGCGACCGACATTCCAGTCCATGCGGTGGATCACGGTGTAATCGCGATCTGTTTGATCCTAGGACGTTAACAAGGAAATTTCTGCTGGATCTCGCCCATTTTCCATAGGATACGCAGATCCAGTGAATACGAATTCGCGGCAAAAAGAAACACCCTCCCAAGTGCTCCTCCCGCGATCTACGTTTCCCCCACTGCGTCGCACCACCCGTCGGCTTCTCGCAAAAATTCCTTTGCAAGGAACAAAATTTTGCCCGCAAGGAATGAAATTGGAGCCGCAAACTGCAAAAATACCCCTGCTGGCAACAAAGTAATCACCGCTGGAGACAAAAAGCCTCCGTTGGCTACAAAACAACGCCTGCAAGCTAGAAAACAACCCCTGCTGCCTACAAAGCGCCACCCGCAAGCAGCTAAACAACTCCATCTACCCAAAAAACGAGCGCCGCAACCCCCATTGCACTCCCGCAAGCCACAAAACAATCCCAGCTCGCCACAAATAAACTCCACCCACCGATCCCGCCATCCCACCAGTTTTCTGAACCCAGACCGCAGATAAAGACAATATCGGTTATTTGGTACTGGCCCCACAGACGTGAACTCTCGATACCTATCAGAAGATATTCTATGAAAATCATCCTGTCTCTTGTCATGGCCGCATCATTCCTATCCGCACAAACGTGTCCGGCGCAGCCGGCGGATTTCTATCAGGACGCGATGAACGGCGGCAAGATGAACCCGGCTCAAGCTGCGGAGTTGGAAACCGCGTTGGAAGCGAAGCCCGATGACCTGCCTTCCCGTACCAAGCTTCTGGGATACTACTTCGGCAAAGGTTTCGGACGGGGCGAGGCACTCAAGAACCGGAGGAAGCACGTTTTGTGGATCATCAGGAATCAACCCGGCTCCGAGCTTGCGTCGTTGCCTTATTGCCGCATGGATGGTTTTTTTGATCCTGAAGGATACGTGGAGGCGAAGAAACTATGGCAGGAACAGGCGGAAGTTTATCCGAAGGATCCCAAGGTGCTGGGACACGCCGCAGCCTTCTTTCTAATTTCGGACAGGGATCTGGCGGAGGGCTTCTTGAAACGCGCTCAAAAAGTCGAACCTGACAACCCGGAATGGTCGAACGATTTAGGACATCTTTACTCAATGGCGGATGATAAGGAATCCGCCCTGAAATCCCTTGCAGAATATGAAAAGGCCCAAGCCTCTGATCACCAGGAAAAGTCGAGGTTCTATCGCTTGGACAGCCTCGCGAAAGCGGCGATCAAGGCGGAGGATCTCGAAAAGGCCACACGATATGCTAAAGAGTCGCTCGAAGGAGCGGAGCGTTTTCCGAAAGACTGGAATCATGGAAACGCACTCCACCACGGAAACAACGTACTGGGGCTCGTGGCACTGAAACAAGGCGACTTCAAACTCGCTGCCGAGCACCTCATGAAGGCCGGGAAGACTCCAGGTTCGCCACAACTCAATTCATTCGGCCCTAACATGATACTCGCCAAGGCGCTGCTGGAAAAAGGCGGAAAAGACGCAGTGCTTGAATACTTCGAACTCTGCCGCAAGTTCTGGGAGATGGGCGGCGAACGTCTGGACCAGTGGACGAAGGATGTGAAGGCGGGCAATACTCCTGACTTCGGGGGAAACCTTGCCTACTGAGTTCCGATCAAGGTAGTTTGGTCTCGTCTTTGGAATCTTTTGGTTCGCCCGTCCGGCTTCTTGTGGCAGGCCGATGGCGTTGAGTCTCTGAAGGAGATTCCCGGTGCCGTGGAATCCGGTGCGGACGCCATGCTTGCCGGTGTTGATGAGAGGTGCTTGATTTTTTAGAGAATCAATGGCTCTTGTTCGGCATCGTAGAGGCGGAGAGCGGGGTAGTAGTCTTTGATGGGTTGCGAATCACCATAGCGCTGCTTTGCCAGGTTTCATCGGTTTAGCTGTGGGTGATCGTTCCATGGGCCTATTCAACGTTGATAGAGGCGATGAGTTCTGAGTGATCGCGGTGACCGCGTTCACTTAGGCGCAAGGAAAATGAATTGTCACCGGGATGCATCCACGGGGAGATCACGTCTGTTTCTTTTTTATCCCGGACTGGCCAAAGATGGGAGTGCTGGAAACAAGTGCCGTGGCAGCTTACGGGCGATGTGGCTTTGCTCAAAATCACTCAGCCGGAATTCTATGTGGGATTGTCACTGCTGCGGGTGACTTTAATTTGATAGGCGGCCTAACGAAGGCTCATGGCGGTTATTTCAATTTGCTAGGAAAGTATATCTTGATCAGGGTTTCTCGTTGGGCACTTGATAGAGTGTTTTCAAGCGGCTGAGTTCTTTTTTCATCACAAGGACGTCAGGTGCAGTCTCGGGCCTGCCGTAGCGGTTGTTCATTTCTGCTGGGTCGTCTTTGAGATCGTAGTATTCCCATTCTTCGCCGTTTGGAATCCCTTCGCCAAAAAAGCGGATGAGTTTGCGCTGACCGTCGAATACACCTTCATGGGGAGCGACGTGATGGGGTTTGGGGAATTCATAGTAATGGTAGTAGAGAGATTTCCGCCAATCGCTGGGTGTCTTGCCTTTCAATAGCGGAACGAGGCTGCGGCCCTGCATGTCTGCGGGGATGGGGGCGCTTGCAAGATCGAGAAAGGTCTCGGCGAAATCGATATTTTGCACGAGGTCGGTATTCACGGAACCCGCTTTAATTTTCCCCGGCCAGCGGGCGATGAGTGGCGTGCGGAATGATTCTTCATACATGAATCGCTTGTCGAACCAACCGTGCTCCCCCATGTAAAAACCTTGGTCGGAGGAATACATCACGATGGTATTTTCCTCTAAGCCCAGTTCCTTGAGGGTCACCATCACCTTGCCGATGTCTTCGTCCATGGACCAAATGCAGCGCAGATAGTCTTTCATGTATTGCTGATACTTCCAGCGCACAAGGTCCTTACCAGTGAGTGATTTCTTTTGGAACTCCTGTTTGCGAGCGTCGAACTGTCCGGCGGGGAAGGACTCGTCATTTTTAGGAGTTCCTACTTTGAGGTCGGCGTCGAGGGACATGGTTTTGTCGATGCTCATATCCTGTGTTCTCGGTGCCGTAGTCCGGGTGGCGAAGTCGTCAAACAAGTTAGGAGGTTCGGGGATTTCGATATCTTCATAGCGTGCCATGTCCTTGGCAGCTGGGATCCAAGTGCGGTGAGCGGCCTTGTGATGAATCATCAGCATGAAAGGCTTGGCGGGATCGCGCTGGTTCTTAAGCCAGTTGAGGGACTTCTCGGTGATGATGTGAGTGACGTAGCCTTGGTTTTCATTTTTACCAGCGGCGGTGATGAATCTGGGGTTGTTATAAACTCCTTGGCCGGGAAGCACATCCCAGTAGTCGAATCCCTGCATCGCTCCGTCGAGGTGGATTTTCCCAATGAGTGCGGTTTGATAGCCGTTGGCTTGAAGGACTTTTTGAAATTGAGGTTGGTTATGATCGAAGACGCCGCCCTCGTTCACTAGCATGCCGTTTTGATGACTGTGCTTACCCGTGAGGAGTGTGGCGCGACTGGGGCCGCAAATGGAGTTTCCGACATAACAGCGATCAAAGCGCATGCCCTCAGCTGCGAGACGGTCGATGTTGGGCGTCATATTGAGGCCTCTTAGGTGCCCTCCGTAGGCATCGATCGTTTGGTAGGAATGGTCATCCGAGAAGATCCAGACGATGTTAGGGCGTGAGGCTTGGGCCGCCTTGGCAGTCTGGCCGAAGCAAAACATCGCCATACTGGTGAAAGCGAGTGCAGGAACGAGTTTCATGAAGTGAGGGTATTGACGCAACACCGTGGCGTGAATCATTTTTTTGTTTCATCTCCTCGCCTGCTGGGACTGCGCCTACGAGTAAATCGGCGAGTCGGGCGCGCATGGATTTCATCGGCTCTGGTTGGGGGGCGGCCACATTGTTTTGCTCGGAGATGTCAGCCAGTAAGTGATACAGTTCGCCGTGGCTTTCACCTGTGCGTCGTTTGGTATCGACCCAGGAATATAGGCTATTCGTCTTTGGCCTTCTTGTTCTTCTTATCTTTTTGTTTCCCTTCGTCTTCGATTCGATATTTCTTTAGGTCGAAACTTGGGTTCTTGACTGGAATGACCGCGTTGGTGTCTGCGAGGAACTTATCAATTAATGAATCCATGGCCTTCACCCGCTCTGGATCCTTGGCTGCGAGGTTGTTCTTTTCGCTGAGGTCATCGTGCAAGTTATAGAGTTGATAACGATGAGCTCCGTTTTCTCCGGCGAAGAAAATGCGAATGAGCTTCCAATCTCCCTGATGTGCAGTCACGGCGGGAGGAAGCCAATCCGGAACGCCCGGAGCATGTGGGAAATAGGTGAAAGTCGCTGGGCGGTCTTGGGTCTTACCTTGAAGGGCAGGCAGGATGCTTACGCCATCGAATTTCTGATCTGGAGCTGCTGGAAGACCGAGTCCGGCGAGGAAGGTCGGGTAGTAGTCCTCACTTTGCACGATGGTTTCATTTCGTGTGCCAGCGGCAGTGATGCCGGGCCATGCGATGATGAGTGGTGTGCGGACCCCTCCTTCAAATACAGTTGCTTTACCACCACGTAGAGGAGTGTTGCTGGTGGGAGTCGTGTCATCGATGGTGTTATACATATTTCCACCATTGTCAGAAGCGAAGACGATGATGGTGTGATCAGCGATTTTGAGTCGATCGAGTGTATCAAGAAGAGTGCCGACTGCGTCGTCCATGCTTTCGACCATGGCTGCGTAGGTCGGGCTGTGTTGTGGGTCTGAGGGATTGACGATGCTGCGGTATTTGTCGATGAGGGCTTTCTTCGCATCAAATGGCGCGTGGACACTGAACATCCAGTAGTTGAGGTAAAACGGGCCGTCTTTGTGCTTTTCCATGAAAGCGGTGGCTTCTTTGGCCATGCGGTCCTCAATGTGTTGATTGGGTTCGCCTGGGTCGGCATCGAAGTCTTTAAACTTCCATGGTGCGACGTAGCTGCCAGCAGGTCCAGCACCAGACCAATGTGGAAGATCCATATCGAAGCCTTGTTGTAGAGGTGAATACGGTTCTGGGCCGAGGTGCCATTTTCCGAAGTGACCAGTCGCATAGCCCGCTGCCTTGAGGGTCTCTGGTAGCGTCTGATACGTCGTGTTCAGTCGGGTGACTGGATCGGGCGAAATGGAGGGCGAGGTAGCAGGAGCCTTGGTTCCTTCTGTGGCTTTCAGGACAACTTTCGGCAGGTGGCAGTTCGGCGTAGTGATACCAGTGCGCGCTGGACTGAGGCCAGTCAGCACGGCTGAGCGAGTCGGTGAACACAGGGGGCTTGCCGAGTAAGCACGAGAAAATGTCACGCCACGTTTGGCGAGGCGTTCGAGATTTGGGGTTTTGTAGAGTTTAGTTTTACCGTAAAGTGTCGTGTCTGCCCAGCCGAGGTCATCGGCGAGGATGAAGACGATGTTCGGCTTAGTGGTAACGGCGAATGAGGTTTGGTTCAGAAAGGCTAAACCCGACAGAAGTGTGATAAATAGTTTGGATTTCATTTTGGTAATTCGGAGGATTTCGCAAGAATTTTTAAGGGTACTGGGGAGGCGACGGGCTTGCCATCTTTGTTGGGATATAGGAAATGTGGCTCGATGGGAGTCTGAGCGGGTGTCCCTGTTACATATAAATCCATGCCATCTCCATTAAGCTTCGACTTACCATCTTCGGGTAAGCAATTATAACGCTTCATGAGGGCCGTATAGTACGAGATGGCTGCTTTTTTTGGCTTTCTTTTCCGCCTTCGCATCCGTCTTTCTAGAATCACCGTTGGTGTGGGAAATACTCGAAGAAATTACCGTTAGTGTGATGACTAAGGTAAAAGCGTAGGTAAATAATCTTTGGGAAAGCCAGGACTATGGCGTCTGGTGAGAGATTTGATGATGGAGTGGTGATGAATTGATATAGTGAATGGGTTTGTTAGCGAAATTAGAGTTTGATTCGTTTGTGAAATTTAAGGTCGTCAGAATTAGCGAATCATTCCGTGATGAATGATTTCGTCCCAGGATGAGATCCCGATGGTTTTGAGATAGGGGGCGGTGACTTGATCTTCTTGAGATGTACCGAGTGCTTGATAAAGGAACCAGATGGGCTTCTTGCCAAGTGGATCTTGTGAGTCGTCTGGGAATTTTCTCAAACCGATTCTGAGTCCACCCTCGCGGCGGCTGTCGATCCAGTTGTGATACTGCCATGACTCGATGCTGGAGAGGCCTTGCATTTTTTTCCAAGCAAGGGCCATGCCGGCGGCTTGGTCTTCGAGGGCTTTGGGCGAATAATCCTTTGAGTTAAAGCCATTTTCGGAGAGGTGGACTGTCCGGACTTCGCCTTGGTAGCGAAGGGCGGGTAGCTTCATGTAGGCGTCGAGAACTTCGAGATTCTTCGGGGTGATTTTCGGGGTGTTGAAGTCGAAAGTGGGTTGTTTGTCTTCCCATGTCCGAGGATTGAAAAGGCTTTCTGGGTAGGGGTGGTAGGCGAGTGCCCAGGGGAAGTCTCCTTCTGCGCGGCAGAATTGAAGGAGCAGATCGATCATGCGCTTGGAGCCGTAACCATACTTGGTCCCGGGACTGGCCCAGTGGTGGGTGAGGGTGATGAAGGCACGGGCGTTGGGATCATACTGTCTGGCGATGAGGTGGATGATCCGCATGGATCGTTGGTAGAGATCCATGTATTGCACATCTGATTTCACTCCAGCATTGGTCCATACCCAGCCGAAATCGACTTCGTTATGGACAATCCAGTGGTGGACTCTGCCATGGGGACCGTGGTCCTGAGACCAGCGCTCAGTGAGCAAGTTCAGAATGGCGCCGTAGAGAGCGAGTCCGTCCGCAGAGGTCACATTGGGCATGGCGTATTGGCAGTTTCTTATGGTGTCTGGGTGGCCAAGTAGCTTGGCCTCTGGACTGGTGGCGGTGGTGGTATTGTCGATGAGGAGAATGGTTGAGACCATGAGTCCTTTTGCTTCGGCCTCGCGGAAGGTGTTGTCGTATTTCTCGAAGGCTTCCTGGCGGGCGTGGTAGGTCCTGCCTTGCCAAGTGAAGGGAGTGGTGTCGGGTGCAGGGGTGAGTGAGACGAACTGGTGGAGGGAAAAAATGTTCACGGTGACGGCGGTGATGCCGAGTTCTTTGATTTCGTCCGTGCCATCAGGGATTCGGCTAGGCCGCCAGCCGCCGAGGCCTTTTTTCGAGCTGACTTTCGCAGGTGGTAGCTCTGGTGAGCGGCACACGACGTCGTCGGCATAGCGGGCGTGGCTGGCGGGTTCGTAGCCGTTAGGAGTTTGGCGGAAAAGTTGCCAGCGTGAAGTGAGCCGGTCCAGAGCACGGGCGTCGCGCGTGACGGTCCGGGGCAGTGAAATGGTGTATTCGCCCCCTGCTGATACGGGAAGCGGGGTGAGTGATTCGTAGGGCTTCGAATGTCCAAGGATGAACTCCATGGGGATTTCTGCGAGGAAGAGACCCTCTGTATTCCCTGAGATTTTCCCACGGATGGTGAGGGCGTTGGATTGCACGGAGATGTGTGAAATCTCCTGATCGAACGTGCGGTTGAGGTATGACTCGAGAGTTTTGGTCTCGGCTGCGTTTTGAGAGGTGGCTGAAGGCACGTCGAATTCCCCTTGGCGCTCGGGGCGGAGGTGGGGGTTACGAATTTGGAGCACGCCGGTGGCGGAAATGGGTAGATCGATGCGGAGTTGCTGCCAATCGATGACTCTCGGGTTTTTCGGTGGGTTCACTGACGCGGCGTAGCGGGTCCAAGCCTCACTGTGGCCGATGTCTGGAAGGGGGCGGGATTTACTACCATCAAAGGGAGGACCGGGAATGAGGCGGATTTTTTGGATCTCTCCGACGGAGAAAACCTCCATTTCAAGCACCCATTTACCGGGTTTCACCTGAGAGGCAGGCGAGGCTGTGAGGGAGACTGGGCCATGGATTTCTAAGACGCCCGCTGCGGATCGGGTGACGTTCGCCTTGGGGCCATTGATGGCTTCCAAGGTGAGTGGGATATTACCAAGAAGGCTGGTCCAAGAGAGGATAAGGCCGATGCAAGCGAGCAGTGCGGGGTGGTGCATGGCGGGTGAAGGCTGGGAGATCAGGGATCGCTGAGTGTGGCGCGTTCACTGGCGTGAGCTTGGATCAGTTTGGTCAGACTGGCGATGATTTCGGCTTCGTTTCCGACGACTAGCCAGTAGCGAAATTGGTAAGTGGATTTCGGTCCGAGTTTCACCAAGTCGAGAGGAGCGACGTGCATGCAGGGTCCCGCGGCAGGATCATCGCTAGTGCCTCTGCCGTGGGGGCCGAAATTCCAGATTTGAGTCGCGGAAGGGCTGTAAACCGCGATGCCTTGGCCGTCTGGCGTGAAGAAAGCCATGGCATTGAGTGGGGGCTTGGTTTTGCCCCACGGTGGTCCGGGGACTTGGGATTCATCCCGCCATTTTCCATCGCCAAGGTAGCTTTTCATGACGCTGAAATTCCGGGTGAAGTAGCAGGCGGGGATTTCTTGATGGGCGGGTCTGGCAGGGCCCCAGCGGTCATTTTCCTCGCGTTTGCAAACCACTTCGCAACGGACGACCGCGACATTCGGCATTTTTTCCTCGAAGCCCGTCCACTGGCGCATCAAGGCAGAGGCCTCTTCGTTAGGCATGTCCCAGAGCTTGGGAACGGTCTCGCCGTAGAGGGTATTTTCGTCCAAGCGCTTGAATTCTGTCACCCGTGCCCATGAACCGACACCGCCGCCTTGGATGGGGTTCCATGTCCATGGACTCCAAGCTTTGCTTTGTCCGTCTGCACTGCGGTCGAGGCGGAGGCCGGCGTAGTAGGATTGCTGAATCAGGCGACCAGGGTCCGAGGAGTTCACCATATTTTTCGGGTATCCGGCCCAAGAAATGTAGGTGATGGAGGCCCCCTTGTCGCGATCGATACCGATTTTAAGAGTCCCGTTGTCAATCGACAGGAGATTTTCGGTCCGCAGTGGATTGACGGCTTGGACCGGTAATGCGCCGAGCAAGCTGGTTGCAATGAGGGTGGTGAGATTCAGTTTCATGTCAGGGAGACGGGCCGTGATTTGATCCGGACCTCCCATAACGTGGAAATTTTCGTCACTATTACAGGGTGACGGCGAATCGCTGAAAACATTTGATGCCGCCGTCTCAGCCGACGCCGTGCTTTTTCAAAAAAGGCACCAATTCGTCCACCCCAAAGTCGGCGAGGACGTGGCCGTGCCAATCGAGGGTAGGGGCTTTGGATTGGCCAGAAAGGGCGACCATTTCTTGCATCGCTTCCCGGTCGCTGGAGACGACGAAGGTCTGGACCTCGATTTTCTGCTTATTGAAGTAGTGGATGACTTCATCGCACCACGGGCAGCCGCGTTTGACGTAGAGTATGGGAAGGGTCATGGAGTTGTTGGTTGGTTATGGGATGAGATTTTTTCAACTGCCAACGAGTGCGCGGTAGGATAGGTCTGCGCCTTGGATGCGATCACGACGGGAGTTGGTGAGATCAAGTTCAGCGGCGAAGAGACTCCGTTCCGCAATGATTTCCCCCGTTTTGCGGTGGGCGTTGAGTGCGTCGGCCGCTTCACGGAATGCTTGTTTCGAGGCTTTTTCGTAAGCGATGAGTGCCATTGCCACACCAGTCTCGGCCATGGCAGCTCGGAATGACTGAGCGGCGGCGATGAGTGTCCTAATCTCGTCTTGTTGGATGCCAGACTGGGGGACTCTGTCAAGGGCTGCTTGATTGCCGCGCCAGAGGTCGATTTCCCAACTAAGCAGAGCCGTCAAATCGTAAGATTCTGACCGACGACTGCCATTCAGCGGGGCTTGCCCAGCGTTTTGCGAGCCGTAGCTTCCAGTCACCCTCGATCTGCCATTAAGAAATGGGAACAACGGCGTGCGGGTCGCTCTGGAAATAGCCTGGACTTCCTCGATGTGAAAGGTCGCTGCCACAAGGTTCGGATTGTTTTTTAATGCGCGTTCCATGATGTTCCGCATGGTCGGTTGCGTGAACGGATTCTGCCATTTCTGGTCTCCTAGAGACGTTGCTTGAGGTGGGCAGTCGTTTCGAATGCTCGCAGGAACCTTAGGCTCATGAGGATTTGACTGAGGGCCAAACAAGCTAGAGCTCATGAATAAAGCACTGGGAAATAGGAAGTGCAGTCGCATACGAATCAGAAAGAGGGTTCAAGTATTCAACTTGATATAATCTCGCCGACATTGACTAGCAGGGTCGGGCTCTGACGGGCGAGAATCATTTTTCAAGTTAAGCATTTTTCTGAACCCGTTTCGAGAAGGGATTTGGCTGGGTGAGCCGTGAGTTTAAGATAGAAGCCGGCCTTGTGAATCCGCAGATGACCTGCTGGCTGAAAGCCGTCTGTCTCGGAGGTTTTACTCGAGGATCATGGATGTCAGTGCCATTCGGGTCTGTCACTTTCTTGTGGAATGCGCCGGGCTCAAACAGCAGACTGTCGAGTCAGTCCATATCGTGCTGGCGTGCTGCGGTGATTTTGACCCCCGCCTCGCCATCTTGAAGACGGCGGCCATGGGCGAAACGGGTGCCGCCGATCAGGCAGTTGAGGGAGAAGGCTTTGAGGATGTCGACCACGGGCGTGGCGTTCGGGCTGGTGCGAGGCAAGGGGTAGTTTTCGGCAAGCTCGTCGATCACTCCGCAGTGTTGGAGAAAGTGATCCCACGCCACCAATCCGCCATACGGAGTGAGCGCCTCGTCGCTGGCGTATAGGTTAAATTGACCGCCCGCAGGCAGGACTTTAAAATCCAGTGCTCCTCCACCCATTGGGTGAACCGGTGAATTGTTGGTTTTCGACTTCAAACGCAGTTACGATAAGCACTTGTGCCTCTCATCTTCGATCTCAACTGCGGATTAGAGGTTGAAACAAGAGATAGGTCCTTTGTGACCCCTTGAAGCCTGTATCGCTCCCCGAAAGGCCGTGATACGCTTGCTTTCTGGGGGATTCGTAAAACTCAAAACTCTCCCGCTCCCTCAAGAATTCCCTGTAAATGCCGAAAACTCAGATTCTTCATAAAAAAATCTTGCGCACTTGGGGCCTCCGTGGTGTTCTCCCCGCCCGCCCACAAGGACGGATTAACTTTATTCCCACACGGCCATGGCCTACGCAGTGATCAAAACAGGCGGTAAACAATACCGCATTCAAGAAGGCGACAAATTCGATGTCGAGAAGCTCGATGTTGAAGTCGATTCAGAAATCAAGTTTGACGTCCTGATCGTCGGCGAAGGTGAATCGGTGAAAATCGGTGCTCCACTCGTGGAAGGTGCTTCCGTCACCGCCAAGGTCATCAATCAATACCGCGGACCCAAGGGTGTTGCGTTCAAGTTCAAGCGCCGCAAGGGCTTCCACAAAACCAAAGGCTTCCGCCGCAGTCTCACCACGCTCGAGATCACCTCGATTGCGGGTTAATTTTTTACCTCATACCTACCTACTTCCATGGCCCATAAAAAAGGACAAGGTTCCGTCAAGAACGGTCGCGACTCACGCAGCAAGCGCCTCGGCGTGAAAAAGTTTGGCAGCCAAGCTGTCATCGCTGGTAACATCATCATCCGCCAGCGCGGCACGAAGGTCCATCCAGGCCTCGGCGTCGGTTGCGGACGGGATCACACGCTCTTCGCCTTGGTCGATGGCCGGGTATTCTTCGACAAAGAAGGTCGCCGCGTCAACGTGGTGCCTCAGTTGGCCAGCGCTTGCGTGAACTAAACGATCTCGGATTCATTTTACGCAAAAAAGCCGCTTCCTCATGGGAAGCGGCTTTTTTCGTGGGTGGGCCTTACGATGATTTCTTCTCACGCAAGCGGTCCACCGGGTCGTCCTGCCACATGAAAAGTGCTTTGATGATATCTTTGAAATCGGCACGCAGCTCGTGGGCCTCGCGGTGAATCTGGAGGGTCTCCTGTTGAATTTCGGAGGATTCCAAATGGGTCGGCTGTAGATCGAACTCGGGCAGTTTTTCATCCAGCTCCACGAGAAGCCTGACAACGTCGTGGTGGAGGCGTTCGACGTGGTCGCAGAGTTTAGTGACTTCACCACTCAGCAGCGCAGTGTGTTCAGACGGTGAAGTGGCGTGGATTTCATGCGTGAGGCTGCGGACGCGCTCGGTGAGGGCGAGCCATTCGGTGGAGAGGTCGCGATCCACTTCGGAATAGGCGGTTTCTAGGTTTTTATCCATCGGCAAAGATAGGGGCGCAATCTTGTGGATGCCAATGGACAATCTTTCCGAGATCGATCCTTTTCTTCGTCCATGCCCCGTCATAATTTACCGTCATTGCACATGAGGATTCTCGGCTGGGCTTGTTATTTCTGCGTGGGGGCCTTGGGTTTGAGTTGTGATGAGAAAAAACAGGAATCGACTCCTCCGCAGGCGATTCCCGTTCAGGAAGGTGCCGCGCTGGGGCTCATTTTGATGAGTTTCAATGTCCGCTATGAATCGACCGAAGACCTTGATTCTCGTGCTTGGTCCCAGCGGATTCCCGGCGCGGTGCGGATGATCCGGCGTGAGCAGCCCGCCGTTTTCGGGATTCAAGAAGCACTGCACGGTCAAGCGGCGGATCTGTGGGCCTCGTTGCCGGATTATGGATTCTATGGGTTGGGTCGTGATGATGGGAAATTCGCAGGTGAGACCTCCGGGATTTTTTACCAACGAACTCGTTTCCAATCCAATCCCGCCGAGTGTGGCACGTTTTGGCTGTCCGATACCCCAGAAACGCCCGGCTCGCGTCACTGGGGAAATGGATTCCCGCGCACCGCAGCGTGGATGCGTCTCGTGGACCGCGCGACAGGGCGTGGATTTTATGTTTTTAATACGCACTGGGATCACCGGAATCAGCCTTCTCGCGAGCGCTCTGCCCTGCTTCTCGCGCAGCGCATCGATGCCCGTCTACACCCTGATGAGCCGGTCGTGCTCATGGGTGATTTTAACTCAATCGAGTCGAATCCGGGGCTGCAATACCTCACAGGACGTCGAGTGGCCTTAGCAGGCGCGCCTCAACTCTGGGAAAATGGCCTGCTTGACACCTATCAAGCCCGCCACCCGACCGAGAAAAACCGCCGGACGCTCCATTTCTGGACGGACACTCAAGTCGGCTCGCTCAAGGTGGATCACATCCTCGTCAGTCGTGGCGCACGCATCGAGTCCGGTGAAATTGTTTCAAAGGACAAGCCAATGGTCTCGGACCATTTCCCCGTGACCGCGCGGATCGTCTTCCCTGCCGGAAATTAAATCAGCCCCTGCTCGCGCAGCTCGGCGTCCACATCCTCATACTCGGCACCCACGATTCCGGCATCGCGGATGCGTTGAATGTTCCGGCGCACGCCGAATTTACTGCGTGGTCCGGTGACGAGGCCTGCCACACCGCCGACCACGAAGGGGAGGAGCGCGGCGACTCCAAGCGCCCCTAGGCCGATTCCGACGCCGCGACGTGCGTTGCGGTGCATCAGGTCTCCCAGCAGCAAGCCCGCCGCCGCTCCTAGTAGGGCGGGTGCGGTGAGTGCGCTATTTTCAATCCAAGCCGGCGTTGTTTCTGAATACTCGTCTGCCATGAGTCAGAACTATTCCTTCCTCTGACGGACGACAACTCTTGAAAATGAAAATCGCGCGGTTTCTCGCTTTCCGACCCGCCTCATTTCACTCACGCTGCGACTGCGATGCCTGAATTAAAAAACACCTACGCTCTCATTCTCGCCGGAGGCTCCGGCACTCGCTTTTGGCCGCTCAGCCGGAACGCCAAACCCAAGCAGCTGTTGGACCTCTTCGGCACCGGCACGCTTCTCGAACAAACCATCGCTCGCCTCGATGGCTTGGTCCCGTATGAAAATATTTTCATCCTCACCAACGACCTCCAAGTCGATGCCGTGCGCGCCCTCGCCACCATGCTCCCTGCGGAAAATATCTTCGCCGAGCCGACCAAGCGAGACACCGCGCCCGCCGTGGCACTCGGCATCGGCCTCATCGCCGCGCGGAACCCTGAGGCGCTCATGATGGTCCTGCCCTCTGACCAACTCATCCAAGACGTGCCCGCCTACCATGCCGTCATGCGAGATGCACTTGCCACAGCGGAGAAATCCGACGGCCTCGTCACCGTCGGCATCCGTCCGACTTGGGCTTGCCCATCCTACGGTTACATCGAGCGCGGTGCGCCAGCGGTCATTCCGGGCCTTGAATGCGCCCATTTCCCGCTCGAAGTCACCCGCTTCCGCGAAAAGCCGAATCCCGAACTCGCCGAGCAATTCCTCGCCCAAGGCACCTTCTCTTGGAACGCCGGGATGTTCGTCTGGTCGCTGCCGACGGTCATCAACCAACTCGCCAGCCATGCTCCCGAGCTGGCCCTGTTCATTTCCGAACTCTGCGCCGCCCCGGACATCAACGCCGCCGTTGCCGAGAAATTTCCCAAGCTCACGCCCATTTCCATCGACTACGCGCTCATGGAATCGGCCGACCGCGTCCTCACCATCGAGGCGACTTTCGACTGGGACGATGTCGGCTCCTGGGTGTCCATCGCGAAATACCTCGATACCTACGGCGCCGAAAACCGTGCCAACCAAGGCATCACCGAGCTGGATTCACGGAATAACATCATTTTCAACGCCACTCAAGGCACCCGCATCGCCCTTCTCGGCGTGGACGACCTCATCATCGTCCAGACGCCAGACGCCCTGCTCATCGCCAATCGCCACCAAGCGGATTCCATTAAAAAGCTCTCCGACGTGCTCCCGGTCGAGCTGCTTTAATCCTCCCGCATGATGCATCCCGCACTCGGCATCGACCATGGAGACGCGCGCATCGGGATCGCAGCGACCGATGATTTTGGCATCCTTGCTCACCCGGTGGAAACCATCGACCGTAGCAAGGTGCTCGATCCCGTCGAACGCATCGCCCAGCTCGTAACAGCGCGGAAAACCAAAACCCTCGTAATCGGCCTACCCCTGCGGATGGATGGCAGCGAGGGGACATCCGCCATCAAGGTCCGGAAATTTGCCAAACTCCTCCGCGCGCGCCTGCCAGAGGTCCCGGTCGTCTTCGTGGATGAAACGCTCACCACCGCCACTGCAGCGGACAAACTACGCGAGGCCGGTCGCACGGCCAAGCAGCAGAAATCCATCATCGACCAAGCCGCGGCCGTGGAAATTTTGAATTTGTGGATGGGTGAGGATGCCTATGAGCCATGAAATCCCTGCTCATCCTCGCTCTCGCGCTTGCCGGGTTCGCCCACGCCGAAGAAATCACCGTCTTCGCCGCTGCCAGCTTGACGGATGCGCTCAAGGACATCGCGGCGACTTATGAGAAAAGCTCCGGCGACAAGATCCGCTTCAACTTCGCCGCGTCCAACACCCTCGCCCAGCAGATCCAAGCCGGTGCCCCGGCGGACCTCTTTTTTTCTGCCGACGAGGCGAAAATGGACGCCCTCGCCACGGCGGGCCTCATCGTTCCAGAGACTCGGCGCGACCTTTTGGGAAATTCCCTCGTCGTCATCACCGCCCCAGATGGCCCCGCCCTGCGGACCGTGGCAGACCTCGCCCTGCCTGCCGTTCGCTACCTCTCTCTCGCCGATCCTGCCGCCGTCCCAGCGGGCATTTACGCCAAGGCGCTGTTGGAAAAAGAAGGCTATTGGGACGCGGTAAAAGGCAAAGTCGTGCCTGCCGAGAACGTCCGCAGCGCCCTCGCCGTGGTGGCGTCAGGAAATGCGGAGGCGGGGATCGTTTACAAAACCGACGCCGCGATCTCGAAGAAGATAAAAATCGCCCTAGAAATCCCCGCCAAGCGTGGCCCGGTGATTCGTTATCCCGCGGCCCTGCTCAAAGATAGCCAGCACGCAGCGGGCGCGGCGAAGTTTCTGACGTATCTCAGCGAGAAATCCACGGCAGAGGTTTTTAAGAAATTCGGGTTCGTCGTGTTTCAGTGAGTCCGAGCGAATGGATAGCCCGTGCCGGACACAGTGGCTTTCTCCCCGACTCTGCGTTTCGATTGAAATTTCAATCTTACTCCGCGTCCCTTTGCGGACTCTGCGTCTCTGCGGTAAACTCTTGATGCTGAACCAATAATTTTGAACCGCCAAGGCGCCAAGAGCGCCAAGTTTTTGTCTGATTTTTCAGCCTCCGGCCAAGGTCCGGGCGGATTGCAGGGTGTCGATGTCAGCCAGCGTTTTATCCCTGCGGATCGCTTTGATGCGTGGAAAACGCAGTGCAAGTCCCGAGTTGTGGCGGGGGGATGGGCGGATGGCGTCGAAGGCGATTTCTAAAACCAAGTTCGGCAGCACATGGTGCTTCCGCCGTTCTTTGCGGAGGGTGTGGCGGGTGAAATGCTCGGTGAGTTCCTCGATCTCGGCGTCGGTGAGGCCGGAGTATGCCTTGCCGAGCACGCGGAGCTGGCCGCTGATCTCGTCCATGACGGCGAAGGTGTAGTCCGACAAGACATCCGACCGTTTGCCGTGGCCTTGTTCGGCGATGACGACGACGCAGTCCAAGGTCGGCATCACACCCTTGAGCTTGATCCAGGATTTCCCACGCCGCCCGAGGTTGTAGTGGCTGTGAGGGTCTTTGGCGATGAGACCTTCGTGGCCGTCTTGCAGGGCTTGTTTGAAATGGCTGTCCACTTCGCCCGTTGTCTCGGCGCAATGAAGGGTGATGGCTTCGAAGGGCGGGCTGAGCTGGAGTAGGTCGAGCTTTTCACGGCGCTCAAGCAGGGATTTTTCGAGCAGATCTTCACCATCGCGCCAGAGTAGATCGAAGGCGATGTAGCGCAGCGGCACGGAGCTGTCTTGCCCCTCGTCGGTGAGAAATAGATCCCCATCGCCCATGCGCCGACCGAGACGTTTCTGTAAATCTGCGAAGCCGAGTTTGCGTCCCTCGGCGAAGGCGATGAGTTCGCCATCGAGGATGAAATCTCCGGGAATCTGGCGAGCGGCGAGGATGAGGTCGGGGAATTCTTCGTCGAGTGGGCGGAGATCCCGTGAGAAGAGGGCTACGTTTTCCCCCCATTTGTGGAGCTGAGCGCGGATGCCGTCATACTTCGGTTCCAGCCAGAAGGGCGGGGCGAATGGCAGTGCGTCGAATAGGGGGCGATCGCTATCTGCATCGCGCTCCAGGGGGGCGGCGAGCATGCACTTGATGGGCACGGATGGGCGCAGCGCAGCTTCTGCGAGCTTGCCATGGCGGGCGAGCCACGCCGTTTCTCCTAAATTTCCGGTCAGCATGTGGGCGTGGCGGACGTCGGCGGGATCTGCCTTGAAGGCGGTGGCGATCGCGTCTTCGACGAGGCCTTCTTTCAGCCCGATCCGGAGATCGCCGGTGAGTAGTTTGACCACGGTTTCCCCTTCGACTGGGTGCAGAGTGGCGAGCCGGGCGCTGAGGAGTTCGATGCGTTTTAGGGAGCCCTTGGCCTCGACGAGGCTCTCGAAAAAGTGTGCCAAGCCGAGTAAATCCAGAGGCTCGGGTTTTAAATAGATTTCTTGAAGGAGCAAGCGGGCGGTGCGGGCCGTGTCGTTCTGGCTGAGTGAAATTTCCCGGTAGCGTTCCTCGCGCACGTTGGGCAGAGCGATCAAGGCGCGGCGGATGGTGGCGCTGCCAACGTGGAGTTGTTGCCGCCCGGCAAGGCGTGGCAGGGCTTCTCCGGTGAGCCAGACGGCGGCGAGTTTGAGGTCGGCTTCCGTGGTGAGGGAGCGCAGGTAGGTGGCGAGGAAATCGGTTTTTGCCACGCGGCTGCTTGTTTCTGCGACGAGACGACAGAGGTCGCCGAAGTCGGCGAGCGCACAAATGGCCCGGCTGTGGCGAGGCGTGTTCGCCCCGGCGCTACGCTGGGCGGCTTGAGAGATGGAGAGTTCCAATTGATCGCCGCCCATGGCGCACCAAGCGTCCATGCCCTTGGTGCGTAGCTCGGCGGCAAATTCCTTGGCGAATCCATGGACGGTCAAAATCCGCTTGGGCCGCACGCGCTTGATGCAGTCGAGCAGGCCGGGATGGTCGGCGTGGTCGGAAAGGGGAATGACTTCATCGACCCGGTAGCGGTATTTTGCACCCGACTGAAGTGCCCAGCCGGTGAGCATGGCGGTGCGTTTACTTTTCAAGCCGCGCATCAATTTCGAGCGGGCGGCATTCGGCGGGGCGATGACGGCGTAGCCCGGAGGGGCGTGGCCGAAGAATTCGACGGGTTCGGGCAGTGTCTCTACGCCACAGGCCCGGCAGGCTTGGGTCATGGCCGCCACGGCGGGGTGGAGCAGGGCGGGGATGCCATGCTCGGTGAGAAGGGCGAGCGCTTCTTGGGCTTTCCCCAAGGAGTAGCCGAGCAGCACCGGAGTCTCGCCGTCGGTGAAGGCATCTTGCACGAAACGGAGCAGGCTCGCCTCGATTTCCATGGGATTCGGGAACTCGAAGCAGGGCAGGCCGAAGGTGCTTTCTAAAATGAGCGTGTCTGCGGCCACGAAGTTCACCAGCTCTGCGGTGCGGCCGCGGCGGGTTTTAAAGTCACCGGTGTAGAGCAGGGTCGCGCCGTCTTTGAGGCGGGTGAGGTGCAGCATCGCCGAGCCAGAAATGTGGCCAGCGGGGAGCAATCGTAAGCGGAAGCCGTCGCGAGTGAGCGGGACTTGGAAGGGGAGAGCTTCAATGCGTTTTTCCGCGAGGTGGAAGCGCTCATGCACCAGCGAGGCGGTGGTCTCCGAGCATAAGGCCGACTCGTGCCGAGCAAAATGGTCGGCATGCGCGTGGGAAACGAAGGCCCATGGCTTGGCATCCCATGGGTCCAACCATAGGTCCAGCTCGGGCAAATGCAGGCCTCTTTGGAAACGAACTTCAATCAATCGGGCAGAGCGTAGCGGGAGATTCGCGAGATGGCGAAGGGAAAGTCAAATCGGTGAAACTCGCTCGCTGACAGTCCCCGTTAGTCTTCCACGTAGAGGATGCGGCCGCAGTCTTCGCACTGGGTGATTTCCTTGCCAGTGGTGGCTTTCATGATGGTGGAGGCGATGACTTTCATGTGGCAGCCTTGGCATTTCCCGTCGTGGAGCGGGGCGACGGCGATGCCGTCCTTGGACTTCATCAGGCGGTTGTAGAGTGGGATCAGGGACTCGGCGACATTGGCGAATGCTTTGTCGCGCTCGACGCTGACTTCTTGGCGAGTTGATTTCAGGCGCTCGTGACGTTCGGTGATGGAGGCCAAGTCTTCTGCCACGAGCTTGCGGGTGTTTTCCCGGGCGGCTTCGGCGGCTTTCTGGGCTTTGCGGAAGCCGTCCACCTCTTCCATAGCTTCGAGTTCCAGGGTTTCGTATTGATCGAGGTCTTTTTCGTAACGGACGATTTCATGACCAAGGGCGACGAATTCTTCGTTTTTGCGGGTTTCAAATTGCTGCAATTTCAGCCGTTTGATGGTGGTGCGGCGGGTCTCGGCATCGAGCTCGATTTTTTTAACGCGCAGTTCGCAGTCGAGTAGAGCTTGGTGCGCCTTGGCGACAGCGGCTTCATCGGCGGCGAGCTTCGATTTCGCGCGGGCCTCGTCCTGCGGGAGTTTTTCCAAGTCCTTGGCCAGAGCCATCAGTCGGCGGTCACGATCTTGGAGAATTAACAACGCGCGCACATCATCTTGCATGGCCATGGGGTAAACGGCCCCGCGCAGCGCGGCAAGGTCTTTCATGAGGGTGGGTGATTCGGTGGAGGCAGCAGGGAGGCCCGGACTGCGAATGCCGGGCGCTTGACCTGAGGGGAACTGGGGAGTAGTAAACAGCGGTGGAAACGAGGTTTGTCAGCTACGAGGAACTGCAACGGGACAAACGCGCGGACCGTGAAGAGGACGCACGGCGGCTGCGGCTTGGGCTGGTGACGCCTGAGCAGCTTCATGCGGAATACTCGCTGTTCCCTTTGGATGCGGAGGTCCGCATGATTGATTTTTGTGAAACGGTGAATCGGTATTACGACCCATGAATCCACCAGATCACTCGGGGAGTCTGACGGAGGTTTCGGATTTTGCGGAGGTATTATGGCCGACAGACGGTAGCGTTTTGCCAGTGCTGGTCGGTGGTCATGCGGTGAATTTGTGGAGCACTTATTTTTTCTCAAAAGGAAATCAGCAACTTGCAGATTTCCTGCCTTTCATGAGCAAGGACTTGGATCTGGTGGGAACGATGGCGTTGCTGGACCGGCTGCATCGAAGATTCAAGGGGGTGGTCATGCGCTCAGAGCCGAGAAGCCCAGTGTTCGGTCGTTTGGAGATGTCCGTTAAAGATGCCTCATCCCATCCCGATTCGCACTTCCCTACCGAGCGATTTCCCGCAAGCCTCGCAGCATGTCCGCGGGTCGTCTTTCCATTCCACAATACGCCATGGCCCTTGCCCACGTGGCGAGTCTGCGCTCGGAAGATCCTTACCGGAAGGTCGGGGCGGCGGCGCTGGACTTTGATAATCGCGTGATCGGCACGGCTTACAATGGGCTGGCTCCGGGTTACAATCCGCCGGCGAGCTTTTGGGACGACCGCGAGGCGCGGCAGAAATTCATGCTCCACGCGGAGGTGAACTTGTGCAGCCTTTTCCGCCGGGGTGAGGCGAAAATCGTGGCGACCACGACGATGCCTTGCACCGCGTGCATGCAGACGCTGTGCGCCTATGGGATTAAGGAAATTTACTACCGGGATATTTACCAAGTCTCGGATGCCCCGGAAATCGCGGCGCTGTATCAGGTGAAATTGGAGCAGGTGACGGATTACCCGCTGGCAGGCGGTGGGGGATAACCCAAAAAAGCCACGAACGCGTGAGCATCCGTGGCTTTTTGAAATCCTCAGGTGGGTGAGGCTTAGATCATGCTTTCGACCAGCTTTTCCAGCTTCACGATGTCCGCAGAAAACGCGCGAATCCCGTGAGCGGTCTTCTCGGTGGCCATGGCGTCGTCGTTGAGCATGAAGCGGAAATCGCTCTCGTTGAGGGAGATTTTCTCGGCGCTGCTGGCGGCGGCTTCCTCGGCGGTGAGGCGCGCGGTGATGGGTTCTTCGGAGGCTTGGAGCTCGCCCAAGAGGCCGGGGCTGATGGTGAGGAGGTCACAGCCAGCGAGGGCGAGGATTTCGCCCTTGTTGCGGAATGAGGCACCCATGACTTCGGTCTTGTAGCCGAATTTTTTGTAGTAGTTGTAAATCGCGCGGACGGAAATGACGCCGGGATCTTCATCACCTTGGTAGTCCTTGCCCGTCGCGGCCTTGTGCCAGTCTAGGATGCGACCGACGAAGGGCGAGATGAGTTTCACGCCAGCCTCGGCGCAGGCCACGGCTTGGGCAAAGGAGAAGAGCAGGGTCAAATTGCAATGAATCCCTTCTTTTTCAAGGGCTTCAGCGGCCTTGATGCCTTCCCAAGTGGAGGCGATCTTGATGAGGATGCGCTTGCGCGAGTGGCCTTCTGCCTCGTAGGCGGCGATGAGTTGGTGCGCTTTCGCCACAGTGGCGGCAGTGTCGAAGGAGAGGCGGGCATCCACCTCCGTGGAGACGCGACCGGGGACGATTTTAAGGATTTCCAGGCCGAAGAGGATGAGAATGCGGTCGAGGATGGCCTCGGTCAAAGCAGCACCCGTGACGCCAGTGGCTTTCCCCGCGGCGACAGCTTGCTCGACGAGGTGGCGGTATTCTGGCTTGGCCGCTGCTTGCAGGATCAACGAAGGATTCGTCGTCGCATCTTGTGGCTGATAGGTCTTCATGGACTCGAAGTCTCCGGTATCGGCGACGACGGTGGTGAATTTCTTGAGTTGGTCGAGTTGGTTCATGCTTGGAGTGGGGTAAACGCGGAATGCTCCCTTGGAAAGCCGAAAAGCAGCTGTGCCTAGGCTCAGAGGATGAATCTTATTTCATCAGGTGATGAAGCCGTTTGAAGACCAGCACTCCCACGGCGGCCCCGGCGAAATCTGCCAACCCATCAAATGGGTCATTTCCACTGCGTCCGGGGGTGAAAGATTGGTGGAACTCATCCAGCACAGCGATCGCGGCGATGACGGTGACTACGATGATGAAGAGCCGTTTCCAGTCGGTCTGAAGGGGACTGCGGCGGAAGAGGTAGGCACTGAGCAGACCGCTGCCGCCGAAAAAGTAGCCGAAGTGGGCGACCTTATCGATGTTGACGATGGGCGGAAGACCTTGGCCCGGACCTGCGAATGAGGAGAGTGTCCAAAGGGCGATGAACCAGAGAATGAAACAGGTGAGCCAGAACTTCGGCTGGCGTGGGAGCCATTTCATGTCTCAGAGCTTGCGCATTTCCTCTTCGAGCCGCTCCGCCAGCCACTGCTTCATCATGGATTGGTAGTTAAGGTAGCGGGAGCGGGCGATGCGCTTGATGCGGGAAAGCATCCGTGGGTCGAAACGTAGCGTGATGGTGGTGGATTCCCGGGCGTCCGTCTGGTGGACCGAAGAGGCCATGAGGCGGCCGTCCAATTCATGAGTCTCCCAGTAACGGGCTTCCTCAGCCTCATCAGTGAATTCGGGAATCTCGGACCAGTGCGTGATGGCATTCATATCAAAAGAGGTGGGAAAAGGGTTTCAGCGGAACTCGGCGTATTTACGGTCGTAGAACTTTTGCTCGGTGTCGGACATTTCACGGGCTGCGACGACTCGCGTGGTTTTACCGTCGGTCCAAAAGGAAAGGAATAAATACCGATCCGCCACCGTGCGGCCGAGCGCGTAGTAGCGGGAAGCGCCGTCTTTGCGTTCGTTGTCCGGCAGAAAGCGGACGGAAAATGGGTCCTCGAAGGCTTCTTCAAGCTCACGGGGTTTGATGTTTCGAAGGTCGAATTGAACGTCTAGGATGTCGAGCTCCATGCGCGATAGCTTGAGGATGCAGGGTGAAAGTGCAACAAAGAGTTTTCACGCAATTTTCCCCAACAGGAGCCCTAGAAGGTGAGACGGGCTAATTGGATTTTTCCTCTGGCTTGCTGAGGGAGGTGAGCTCTTCTGGGGTGCAAAATTCGTCCAAGCTTGGACGTTGAGCGGCCCAGGCGATGCCGCGCAGGAGGATGGCGCGGTAGAAAGGTTTCTCAAAAGTGCCGTAAAGATGGCCGGGGATGCAGACGAAAGCGCGGTAGCGGTCCTTCTCATAGGTCCACATCTGCGGCTGGCTGGTCTGGGCCTTGGGGGGCACGCTGGTGGCGAGGACTCGGATGTCAGGAGAGAGGTCGAGGTCGTAGTAAATCTCGTCGTCGAGGTGGAAATCCACGGCTTTGAGGGTGATGGGATGCTGGATGCTAGGGTCTTGATTCCTGACGTAACTGAGATCCATCGGGCCTTCTTTCCACTTCGTTTGCTTCGGGATCCAGGCCCCGCCGATGACGGATTTCCACCATGCAGGATCGTCCGAGACCACAGCCGTGTGGATCACGACGATCCCGCCGCCGCGCTGGGTGAACTCGGCGAGATTCGCCTTTTGCTCCGCAGTGGCATTTCCGCCGTCTTGAGCATACATGACGAGCACGTCGGTGGCTTGGAGTTGTTGCGCGGTGGGCCAGTCCTTAGCGCCATCGGTGCTGATGCCGCGCTGGGTGAGGAGTGGTTTCCAATCATTCAGGAAACGTTCGTGTTCGTGGGCGTTTGGCCCGTGGGTTTTGATGCCGCCACGGATGAAGACCCGCAAAGGAGCAGCGCTAGCGCCGAGGGCAAGCGCGAGCAGGGTGAGGTGAGAGATTAGCAGTTTCATGGATTTCCTCGACCATGGCAGAGGGCCTCGACGGCAGCAAGCGGATGAATCGGGAAAAGCCCACGGTGGCGTGACTTGATCGCAGTTCTGTCAAGATTTGAACGGAATCTGTTTTCCCAAGAAGGCTGCGAAATTGCCTCCGCGTGCCGTAATGAATGAAGGCAGGACTCTGTGTAAGGGGCTCTTAAAATTGGCAAGAAGAGCGGTGGAGGATCGAGAAAAAGGTGCGGGCTGATCTCAGTGACCGCTGCCGAATACTGGAATCTTAATGGTCACGCCAGTTTCTCTACCTTTTCCGCTTCCACGTCAAAACTCATTTGTCGCGATGCACGGACCCCGTTCTCCACGTTCTCGGCCCGTGCCAGTCATCCGTGAACTAGTTTCTCCAACATCTGAAAATCGTCTGACAGAGTCGAAACCGAATCGCCGCTTTCCTTTTCGGACAGAAAATTGCGAAATTTCAGGATAAGTGGCCCGCCGGGAATCTCCTTCAAATATTCTGGTTGGGTGATAGCTTGGATGGCGTCCACATAGGCCTTGAAGACGGCATTCGTATCATAGGATTTCGCCAGAATGCTGATAGCATCGGCAATTTCCTTCAAGGTTTTCGATACACCCTCCTCTTCATCTTGAGGGATATCCTCACGCACCAGATCCCAAACCAAACTGAAAAACGCTTTGGAAATCTGGCTTCGCTGATGAGCACTATCCCATTTGCGGTCAGCAAGCCAGCCAACCGCGGTCAGCCGAGTGAAGTAAACAAGATTAGTACTTTCGGTAAGGCGGTTTTCGGGATCTGGAAGATAGGTTTCAAGAATCTTCTCCATACAGGAAGCATGTAAGTCCCCATTACCCCCAAAGCAGAAACTCTGTGAAAACAACTCGGCGAGAATTTCAGATATTTGCTTACTGATAGAACTATTGTTACGATTAAGAATGTCGGGATGACTGCGGGCAAACGTATTCGCCACAACGTGGCCTACCTCGTGAAGAAGGCTAGCAAGATCCCGCATCTGGAAGATCATAGCTGAAGGCAGCTCGATAAATCCACATCGCATCGGTTCGATCAAACTGATTGCGTTTGGCGAAGGGGAATTGCCGATCTGGCAACAGATGGCGACTTTAGGAAGTGTCGAAGGTTGGTGCTGGAGTGTTTCGTCCGCTGAAATTCGATCCAGATGACGTTGTATTTCTTCGATCGCCATGTCGCAGGCACATTGAGCCAAGGTATCGGCAGCTTGAAGAAACCCATGATGCGAGGCTTGGTAGCTGCCAAGCCGTGGAACGAGAACGTCACCAATGGGATAGGTTCCGCGATAGCGGTCGGCCAAACATCGCTCCACGCAGTATAACCACTGGGATATGTGCCTTTCGCACAGAGGGGGAGGGTGCTCCTCTGGTAGACATGATAGCCCCTCTGAGAAAGCTCCAAAAATTCGTTCCACGGACTTAAATGTTCCCCTAAGGAGATCGTCGTCGCTCAGCGACGCTAAACGAGACCTTGTAGAACAAAGAACCTCGATAGTATGCGGGGCGACTCCCGAATTTTGGCACCGCGATTCGATGATTTCCATCTCGCTCTTCAGCACTTCGGACGGAGGGGTAGTATCCGCTACAACAGACGAATTCGCTTCTCCTTCGCTGAAGGTCGGATCGGCCAAGTCATCTTGGAGTTTGATTTGAGGAAGCGTTTCCATTGCCCGAACTAACGATCCTTCCCGAGTGGCTAATGGCATTGCTACGCCAATCACAAATTTAAGCCATTCAGCGTGCGAGTTGTCTTGGCACTGGATCCGGAGATCATATTGTCCAAAAATTTTTGCTAATTGATAATCGACCGTCGGCAAAGCCTTTTTCATCTCCATTTTGAGCGACGAGACAAAAGGATTCAAATGCCCTGGCCTAAGTTCAAACCGAGTGACCCAGTCCATTCCTCCATCCGCTGCAATTTTCGGCAGCAAATTCTGAAGCCATCGTTCACTTCTTATCGTATTATCCGCGGCTAGAAATCCTTCCGGTATTTCAATGCCTGGGATCGTACAAGTCGTGAGCGCGGAGTGAATTCCCAGTAAGGATTCACATCCGCTGATACTTGATAACGGAAGTCGCCTGACCATACTGGCGGCAGACGAAATGTGTGCAAATGAGTTGCTCCAAAATAGCAGAGTTGCATCCTCCCAACCGGTCGTACTAGAAATCAGCCAATGCCCTCGAATTTTTGAGAGTTCTTTTTGAAGAGCTGTCGCAAATGCGTCCAAAGTTCCAATCTTCGCTCTGACTCGACCGGTTAGCTTTATACCGCAAATCCCCAAAAGGCCAGCTTTGTTTTCTGGAAACGAACTCTTATTCAAATCCCAAGAAGTTGCCAGCACCCGTCCATAGCAGGACCAGTGAGAGCTTGCAAAACTTGATTCTTGAACGGTCCGCTCGGCTTTTAAGAGCTCCTCTTTATCGTGAGCAAGAGTGATGCAGATATGGTCGTAACGCCCCAAAGCAAGCCAATGCTCTCGGAATACCTCCTTAGATTGCGTGACGAGATCATGGAGTTCTCTCCCTAGTGCGGGAAATCTTCTAGCCTCATTAATGCTAAAAAGGACATTGCAACACCACGCCACTGAACAGCCTTTGATTAAGCGTTGAAATAAGAAGAACTATGATGCCACAGAAACACCGTTTAGCTTTCTGAAGAACTCGAGGCCGAAACGGACGCCCACAGGCTTAGAGAAAACGTCTTGCACACTTATTGCCGGCTCATGCTCGTAATTTGGCTCTTCGGAGCTTGAACCATCGCACTGCCCTTTACCGGAGGCCGAAATTTCGGGTTCGGATTTGAATGGTGTCTGCAGTAGTTGAGATTCTTTTTGGCTCATGTGGATGCGGCTCTAAGCACGATCTAGTGTTGATTCTGGGGAGCGTCAAACGACAATAGGAATATATTCCGTTGTGACACGCAGAAACGACGTCAGGAGTTAAAACAGAAAATGGTACAAGAAAACAATAGAAAGTTTGTCGACATCGTGAGGTCATTGCCATAAAAAGGTTCGGATTTCTGAAATATTTTGGCGATTTAAGCTGATTATCAGTCAGTTACGATCCACAACATTGGAAGTCGATGTTTGAAATCGACAGATTTTTTTTCTGGGCGTGGAAATGGTACCAGTCCCAAATATCAAACATTGGGCAGTTGTCTTGATGTGAAAGGCGGGCTGGACGCTTGGGCGCATTTTGTAGAGGGGAGGCAGAGGTAGAAGTTATTTGTTAAGCGTTATTTGGAAGAGGTCCGGCTTCGCGTGGCTCAGAGTGCTTCGCGGTGCATGGGCTTGGTGCTTGGAAAGCACTGCCTCGGCTCGGAACCACGAGATGGTTTTTTTTACCTCACAAGGTGTGTCCCATTCGCAGGCGCTTGGTTTCCAAGTATTTGAGATTGTGGGGGTTCGCGGGTAGGCGGATCGGGACCTGTTCGACGATTTCCAAGCCGTAGCCTTCGAGGCCGATGACTTTTTTCGGGTTGTTGGTCAGCAGGCGCATTTTCCGCACACCGAGATCGTAGAGAATCTGGGCACCCATGCCGTAGTCGCGGAGGTCTGAGGCGAAGCCGAGTTTTTCGTTCGCCTCGATGGTATCCAAGCCTTCTTCTTGCAGCTTGTAGGCGTGGATTTTCGCCGGAAGGCCGATGCCGCGTCCCTCTTGGCGGAGGTAAAGTAGGACGCCGCCTTCGTTGGAGAGATGCTCTAACGCGGCGGCGAGCTGGCCACCGCAGTCGCAGCGTTGGGATTGGAAAACGTCGCCGGTGAGGCACTCGGAGTGGACGCGGACGAGGGTGGGTTTCTCGGCGGTGATGCTGCCCTTGGTCAGGGCCAAGTGGTGGGTGCCGTCGGTAGTGATGCGGTAGAGGTGGCAGTCAAATTCGCCGAAATCAGTCGGCATTTTCACGATGTTTTCACAGAACACGAGCTTCTCAGAATGTCTGCGGTGCTCGATGAGTTGGGCGATGGTGCAGGCTTTGAGGCCGTGGCGTTTTTGGTAGTCACCGAGTTGGCCGACGCGGGCCATCGTGCCGTCGTCGTTCATGATTTCGCAAATCACTGCCGCGCGGGCAAGCCCGGCGAGTCCGGCTAAATCCAAGGCAGCTTCCGTATGTCCGGTCCGGCGCAGCACGCCCTCTGGCACGCCTTGCAACGGGAAAACGTGACCCGGCTGGACGAAGGCGTCTGGCCCCACGGCAGGATCGGCGAGCAGGCGGATGGTGAGTGCTCGGTCGGCAGCGGAAATCCCGGTGGTGATGCCTTCTGCGGCATCCACCGTGACGGTGAAGGCGGTTTTGTGACCCTCGCGATTTCTACGAGTCATCTGGGGCAGGACGAGTTCTTCGGCGCGCTCGGCGGTGAGTGGCGTGCAGATGAGGCCACGGGCGTGGACGGCCATGAAATTCACCATTTCAGGGGTGCAGAGCGCGGCGGCACCGGCGAGATCGGCTTCGTTTTCACGAGATGGATCGTCCGCGATGATGACGAGGCGACCGGCGGCGAATTCGGCGATGATTTCTGGGATGGGACTGAAGACGAGTGGCGAGTCGATCATGATAAATGGGTAGAAAATAGGAATCCTCAGTTCAGCGAAGGATCATCCGGAGCCTCGGCGAGGATGGTGTGGAGTGGTGAAATGGACCGCAGGAGGGACGTCCATAGGCTGCGGTCATGTGAGTGACGGATGAGAGTGGGCTTGGGCTTCGCGGCGATCCAGGAAGCACTCCGGAGCTCAGTTTCCAATTGCCCCGCCGACCAACCAGAGTAGCCGATGAAGGCCCGCACGATCCGGCCGGGGCGTTGGGAGTGGGCGGCGGCGTCCTCTGCGGAAATCCGCAAGGCCCAGCGCAGACCACGCTTCGGGCTCCACCAGAAGGACGAAAAAGTCAGTTGGTTCGGCTCGACTGGCCCGCCGTGGTGGACGGCGAGCTGGTGCAGTGGGGTGAAAAATTCGTCGGGCAAGAACTCGCCCACTGTCTTACCCGTGGGGTGATTGAGGATCAGGCCGAAGGCACCTTTTTCCAGATCGTGTTCCGCGAGTAGGATCACCGAGCGGCGGAAAGTCGTGCAGCGCAGCGCTGGGTCGGCGAGCAACAGCTGCCCGGCAAGCTGGATGGAGTGATTGGGAAATGACGGATCGTCGGGCACGTGCAAGGAGCGTAATGCGAGCCGCCCGCTTCGCCAACCGTGGAATTCAAAATGCCCGTGCGGGTGGAAATTAGCTCGTCGGCTGGCCCCGGAACTGCATGGCTCACACGTGATTCAGCGACTTCTCCCAATTTTTTTCCTCCACCTCGGCCTCCTCCACGCCGAGCCACTCGCCATCCGTGCCATGGCGGCGAATCTGACTTCTGGAAACAAGCAGTCCTACTCGCCGGACAATGGCAACCACAGCAACCCGGAAGGAGCCGGGGCCAGGATCATCAAGGCGCTCAAGCCCGACATCGTCATGATCCAAGAGTTCAACATTTCCGGCCCCGTGAGATCGTGGCTGAATCAAACCCTCGGCGAAAATTACCAGTTCATGACGGAAAAAGGCGTGTCCATCCCGAACGGCATCATCAGCCGTTTTCCAATCCTCCGCTCCGGGGTGTGGGATGATCCGGTCCTCCACGATCGTGAATTCGTCTGGGCGCAGATCCGGCTGCCTGGGGACAAAGACCTGTGGGTCGTGAGCCTCCACCTGCATTCGAAGGGGGAATCCTCCCGCGCCACCCAGGCGAAGGCGCTTGCCGAATTCATCCAGAAAACCGTGCCGAAAGAGGCGTTGCTGCTTGTCGGCGGCGATCTCAACACCCGCAGCACCGATGAATCCTGCTTTAAGGAACTCGCCTCTGTGCTCACCATCCCAGCGAATCCGCCTGCCGACTCGCTCGGAGACATTTCCACCAATTCCCCGCGAAATCGACCGTATGACTGGGTTTTGGCGAGTCCTCAACTCGAGCAATCCAAAATCCCCGTGAAAATCGGCAGCGCCGCATTCCCCCATGGGCTGGTGTTTGACAGTCGCAGCTACGAGCCGCTGAGCGATCTGCCACCGGTGCAGAAAATCGACAGCGCTGCACCCAATATGCAGCACATGGCCGTCGTCAGAGATTTCCTGTTGCCTTGATTCGCTTCTTTCCTCACCCAAGCGACACAAGAAATTCGGAATCATCGGCGCAGGCAGCATCGGACGCACTCATCGCTGCGGCCACCGCCAGCGGGAAAACGCTCGCTGGAGAGTGTTTTTTACCGAAATTTAACAATTTTCCCCACGTCTCCACACACAGCGTTAACGAAGGGAGCGTTGAGTGTTAGTTGTAGTTAAAAACCTACCCAACTCCATGAAACCCTATCTAAAAAATCTGATTCTTGCCAGCAGTCCGCTGCTGGTCACTTCGGTCCTCAATGCCGCACCAGCTGCGTCGTTTCTCAATCTCAGCCCCTTCGGTGGTGCTAGCGTCAGTACGCCGCAGACGATTCTGCGGGGCACCGTCTCCCATGACATCTATCCCGCCGCACTCATCACCGCCACGCTCAACGGGGCTCCCTTGAAGCTGGATTCACGGGGAAATTTTGCCGTGCCGGTGAAACTCAAGCCCGGAGATAACGCCATCACCCTCCGTGCCACCACGCCCAATCCGCGCCAGCAAACGACGGAAGTCTCCACCTTTGTCGATGGCTCCATGATCTATGGCTCCGACGCCACCCGTGCCAATGCCCTTCGCAGTTTCAAAGGCGGGGCCTTGAAAACCAGTGCGGGAAATCTGATGCCGCTCAACACCGCTGGCCTCGAAAATGCGAATGACTCACGCATCTTCCCGGCCGACCAATTGTTCCTCGGGGGTGACATCCGCGCCAATGAGAATTTAGAACTCACCGCCATTCAGACCCTATTCGTCCGCGAGCACAACACCCTCGCCGCAGCACTCGCAGTGAGGAATCCCCAGCTCACCGATGAGCAGCTCTATCAACAAGCGCGGGCGCTGGTCATCGCAGAAGTGCAAGTCATTACCTACCGCGAGTTTCTCCCCGCCATGCTCGGACCCAATCCCTTGCGGCCCTACAGCGGCTATAAGCCCGATGTGAATCCCGGACTCGCCACCGAGTTTTCAACCGCTGCCTTCCGCATCGGTCACACCTTGATCAATGACGACGTCGAATTCCTGGACAACGATGCTGATGAAATCCGCGAAGGTCTGCCGCTCGCCTTCGCCTTCTTCAACCCCGGTCCCATCAAGGAAGTCGGGCCAGATTCCGTCTTGAAATACCTCGCCACCGACAACGCTCAAGAAGTGGACACCCAGCTCGTCACCGGCTTGCGGGACTTCCTCTTCGGCCCTCCCGGTGCCGGTGGCCTTGATCTGGCATCGCTCAATATCCAGCGCGGACGTGACCATGGGCTTGCCGATTACAACACCATCCGCAGCGCCTATGGTCTGCCACGAGTCAGTCAGTTCAGCCAGATCACCCGCAACGCTGCCCTGCAAGCCAAGCTGCTCGCCTTGTATGGAAATCTATCCGACATCGACCTCTGGGTCGCTGGCCTCGCCGAAGATCATGTGCCCGGGTCCAGCGTGGGGCCTACGTTCCAGCGCATCATCGCCCAGCAGTTTGAGCGCACTCGGGATGGTGATAGTCAATGGTATGAGCGGGTCTTCTTCGGCCGTCAGCTCGCCGCCCTTCAAGCGACTCGTCTCTCCGATATCATCCGCCGGAATACGACGATCACGAAGCTCCAAGACAACGTCTTTTTCTACAATCCCGAAACCACCCTCGCAGGTCTAACCGCGAAGACCGGTTCACTTCCTATGGATCTCGTACAAGGCCCAAGATCTCCCATGCCACCAGCAAGTCTCGATGGGACAGATCACAATCGTTTCCATTTCAGTTGGGGAGCCGCAGGTGCTGATTTGCTCCGCTTCGCCCCAGCTGCCTACGAGGACGGGATTTCCAGTCCCAGTGGTGCCCAACGTCCGAACGCACGGGAAATCATTAACAGCGTGGCAGTCCTAACAACGCCGTATTCAAACGACCGCGCCATGTCGAGCTGGGTCTATGGGTGGGGTCAATTCATCGACCATGATTTAGGACTCACTTCGACCGGTAGCACGGCCTTTAACATCCCTGTGCCTAACGGAGACCCCTCATTCGATCCAAACAGCACCGGCACCATGAGTCTGCCCATGCACCGCTCGACCTACGACCCCACCACCGGCACCGCCGAGCCTACCAGCACTCAGAAAGTCCACCAAGTGATTTTCAAACAACAGCGCCCGCCTCAAAGACGTTAGGCGACTCAAGGAACTCCAGTGCTCGGCTCTCAGAACCATACTCCCCGCGCTGACCGAAGCTGGAGAATCCGACATGCCCCCCGGTTTTGGGTGCCTCAAAATGAAACCACTCACTGGCTGCTGCCTCCTCACGGGGGTAGCAGCTTTTTCCTAAAAATGGGTCATTTTCTGCGCTCATCAGCAAGCTCGGCAGGCGGATGGCGGGGAGGAACTGGCGGCAGCTATTGCGCTGCCAGTAATCCGCCGCATCTCGGAATCCATGAATCGGCGCGGTGTAGCGGTCATCAAAGTCCTGGAAAGTGCGGATTTTTTCCAAACCGGTCAGATCCAGAAGATCGGGGAAAAGCCGCTTTTTGGCCCGTAGCTTCGCCCGCATGGCCACCAGAAAACGCTCCATGTAGATCCGGTTTTTCGCCAGTGAGAGCTGCTGCGACGAGCAGGCCAAGTCACATGGCACAGAAAATACCACCGCCCGGTGCAAGCGCGGCGAGAGTCGGGCTGGGCACTCGCCTAGGTATTTCAGCGTGAGATTTCCGCCCAGACTGAAGCCGAGTAGGTCGAGCGATGTCGCAGGATGGGTCTTCAGCGCGTGAGAAATCACCCGGTGCAGATCCTCGGTCTCGCCGCTGTGATACATCCGCAGGAGTCGATTCGGCTCATGGCTGCAGCCCCGGAAATTCCAAGCCAGCACGTCCCAGCCCCGGCGGATCAAGGCCCGCGCCATGCCCTGGATGTAGCCGGTCTCCGCATTTGCCTCCAGCCCGTGGGAGAGGATCGCCAGCTTCGAGCGACCTTGGCTGGCCCATGCCAAGTCGATGAAATCCCCGTCTGCCAGCTCCAGTCGCTCCCGCCGCTGCGTGGCCAGCGGCACCTTGCGGAACAAGGCCGGGAAGATCGTCTGCACGTGCCCACCGGGAAGCCATGGCGGGGCGTGGTAGCTGGAATTCTGAATCAATGGCATGGTGCGCTGCGGCGAACATAGCCCGCGAGATCCAGCCTGCAAGGCATCCGCATGGCCCGGCCAGCTGCGAAAAACCTTGTGAAGAATGACCCTTGTGATTTTCCTAGCGCGGCCCTATTTCTCCGCGCGCGTTCTAAAACCATCCATTACTACCACCATCACTCATGACTTTGTATATTCTCTGGTGCCTTGCAGGCCTAGTCGTCGGCCTTGTATTTGCCTCGTTTTTCGAATGGACCCTTCACAAATACGTCATGCATCGCCCGGTTTGGAATTTCCGCTACGCCTTCCAAGCACACGCCATCGTTCATCATAAGACTTTCAAGGCAGACCACACCTACCACCTCATCGACCCGAAGGATAAAGAAACCATCCCCATGGCTTGGTGGAATGGCCCGGTGCTGGTGATCATCGGCGCGACTCCATTTGCGATTTTGTCCTGGTTCACCGGCCAATGGGCCTTCGCGGTTGGCGGCTTCAGCGCCTTCACCTTTTACTACTGCTTCTACGAATACATTCACTGGTGCATGCACTTGCCAAAAGCTCGCCGCGTCGAAAAGCCTTGGTGGTTCCGTAAATTGAACGGTCACCACTTGCTGCATCACCGCTACATGCACAAGAATTTCAACGTGGTCCTGCCGATCGCCGATTTCTGCCTCGGCACGCTCCGCCTCCGCGCCAGCACCCGCTTCGCTCAAGCGACTGGTCCATCGGTCCCGAACATTCAGCCACGGGCCTAAGCAGCGCCGCCCATTCACCGCCCTCAAGCACCTCGGCGCTTGGGGGCTTTTTTGTGGGGTTACTGCGCGTCAGTTGGCAATCGGGTCCAAGCCGAGTTCCTTTCGTTTCGCGGCGTCTTGCGGATCGTGTAGGTTCCAGTAGGCGACGTTCATGAGACGCTTCTCAAGGGTGGCGGTGGTCGTTCCAGAGGTGGTTTTTTCCGTCCATTTCCGGATGATGTGTGGGAAAGCGGTGTCGAAATGGATCGTGAGGTTGCGCTGGAGGGCGGGGTAGCTCAGCGAGTAGGTGGTGATCCCATCCGCTTGGGAAATGGACGCTGTCGCCTTGGCGAACTGCACCGGCTGGTGAAGGAAACGGGTGAAGACGGCACCGGGGATGATTGAGATTTCCCCGGTGGGTAGCCGTTTCGGATCGAGGCGGAGGGTGAGCCAGAGCTCGTCTTCGAGGAAGCCGTTCCCCAGGGGCTCATTCGCGTCGCCGGCGGCCTCAAAGTAGGATCTGAGCTCGACGTTCCACGAGCTCTTCCGGTAGTTGAACTGCTGAAATGCCTGCCCGCACCAATCCTGGACGGAGGTGGTGGATTTCAGCGCGTGAGGGAATTTCCCTAAATCGATGGGCCGAAAGGTGCTGGTCATCGTCCGGTAGGAGTAGATGCCGGTGTTGAAGGTGGTGAGTGCGTTGAGCTTCAGCACCGGGGTCGAGTTTGACTGGCCGCTTTCATTTTTCACCTGCTTGTCAGTGAGGAAGGGCTCAGTCACAAAAACCAGCTCGGCATGGCCTGGGTGATTTTTCCCGTAGCGCGACTGGTCGAGCTTGAAGGAGCTGATTTCCGCACCGTTGAACCAGAAATCTTGGATGGGATCTGCGAAGGCGGCAGTGATGCTGACGAGAAGGGCGACGAGGGGCTTCATCGGGCCAGACTAACCGATGTTTGGGAAATTGGAAGTGGGGTGATTGACCCAGTCGGGTGGTGCCGATCTTTGCCAAGAATTGGGTCACTTTTTTCAATCCTCACTCCAGCCCGCGGCTAACTTCGGGGGGATCAAATACAACAAGGTGCCATGGCCGTGATCCGGGCTCCATTCCACGCACGCGATTGAGCCTTTTTTCATCATCACCGCGCCGCAGTTCACGCCGAGGAGTGACTCAATCAGGTCTGACAAATCCGGCTCGTGGCCGACGATGGCGACATGCTTGAAATCCTTAAAAGCGCAGAGCTGCGTCAGCGCATCCTCCGCGACCATGCCGCAGGCCAGCCAGCTTTGAATGAGCGGGCCGGGCATGGCGGCGGCGGTGCAAAATTCATCCGCGGTTTGGCGGGCACGCAGCAGGGGGCTGGTGAGCACGATGTCCGGCAGGGCTCCCGCAGCCTTGAGCAGGCGAGCCGCGCTGCGCGATTGTTCGCGGCCTTTTTCCACAAGTGCCCGGGAAAAATCACCATCCATGCTGGAGTCTTCGGCCTTGCCGTGGCGGAGGAGGGTCAGTTGCATCGGTAGCAGGCGAGGGGGCAAATCACATGGTCATGCCGCCATCCACGGCGATGACTTGGCCGGTGATGTAGCGGGCTGCCGGGCTGGCGAGGAAGGCGACCATTTCTGCGATGTCCTTGGTCTCGCCGAAGCTGGCGAGGGGGATTTTCCCGATCACGGCGTCTTTGACCGCTTGGGGCAGTTCGTCGGTCATGTCGGTGGTGATGAAGCCGGGGGCGACCGCGTTGCAAGTCACACTGCGACCGGCAAGCTCGCGGGCCACCGCCTTGGTGAAGCCGATGAGTCCGGCCTTGCTGGCGGAGTAGTTCACCTGGCCAGCATTCCCGATGATGCCGATGACGGAGGCGATGTTGATGATGCGAGGGTCCTCGGCTTTCATGAGGACGCGCATGAAGGCTTTGACGGTGTTGAAAGCGCCTTTGAGATTGGTGTCGAGCACGGTGTCCCAATCTTCTTCTTTCATCCGCATGAGAAGTCCGTCGCGGGTGACTCCGGCGTTGTTGATGAGGATGTTCACGGGGCCGAGATCCTCCCCGATTTTTTTCGCAAGTTCCTGCACGGCGCCATGGTCCGCGACGTCCACGGCATATGCGGTGGCGGAGCCGGGGTAGAGGGCATTGATCTCATCCGCTGCAGCGCCACAGCTTGAGGCGCTACGGCTCACGACGGCGACCTTGGCACCTTCTGCGGCGAGAGTGCGGGCGATTTCCTGACCGATTCCGCGCCCTGCTCCTGTGACGACGGCGACTTTATTTGCAAAACGTGACATGCCGAAACGTGGCGACGTCGGTGCCCGAGTGTCAACCCATCGCTTAAAATGGCTTCGTGATGCCAAGCCAAGCCGAGAAAGTGGCGGCGGCGATGCAGAGAACCAGCACGACAGGCGCGGGCAGCAGTTTACGCTTCGCAAAAACCGGGGCGACACCGATGAAGAGCCAGAGACCGATTTTGGCCATCCACCAATATTGGCCCATGGGTGGTTTTTTGAGCATGGCGAAGCCAATGAGCAGGATGAAAATCAAGGAAATCCCGTGGAGCATGGAGGCCCCTTTATGGTTTGAGTTTCCGAGTAAAATGGCTCCGAGAGAGCTGAAAAGCGCGATGACGCCGGCGACGTGAAGGGTCTGGAGCAATAATAGGTTCATAAGCAGTGGCGTGAGTCTCCGCAGGATCGTGGCGGAATCAAGACTCTTCCTTCGCCTCTCCTTCGAGCAGAAAAATGCTGGTATGGAGTAAGTTGGTGATTACTTTCCGCGTAGACCCTCCCGTATGCAAGATAGCGTTTCCTCCACTATATCCCCCAAGAAGCCTTGGCTTCTTACCGTTTTCGCAGTGCTCGCAGCAGGCGGCCTTGCGGCGATGCCGTTCATCGCAGGACCACCGAGTGATAAAATGCCGGATGTGGTGAGGTTCATCGGTCATTTTCACCCGCTCGTTTTGCACCTTCCCATCGGGATTTTCACCCTGATCGTGATTCAAGAATTAGGCGCGATTTTCTTTAAGCGTGGCGATGAACGCCAACAGAACTCCTTGTTTCCACTGTTTTTCGGGGTGGCGAGTGCCATCGTCGCCGTGCTCGCTGGGTTCCTACTCTATCACGGCCATGGCGACGAATACGGGGCGAACCCCATCGCGGAGCGTCACCTCTGGGGTGGGCTGGCATTTGCGATTGCGGCCATCAGCACCTTTGTCATCAAGGCGTGGACGGTCTCCTCGGGTGGGAATCAGTTGTTTTACCGGCTCCTGTTATTTGGCAGTGTCGGAGTGATGGGCTTCACGAGTCATGATGGTGCTTCCATGACCCACGGCAGTGATTACCTGACCATTTTTGCCCCCGAGCCGATCCGTAAAGTCATGGGGCTTCCGGAGAAAAAGGAAAAAGCCCCGGCTCCCGCCCCGGCAAAAGACTCGAAGACTCTCGCCGCGGTCTCTGCCGACCCAGTCGTCTATACCGACATTGTGGCTCCCATCCTCGAGCGCCGCTGTGTGCAGTGCCATAAGGAGAGCAAGTCCAAGGGCAAGTTCCGCATGGATACCTACGAACTACTGGTCAAAGGCGGTAAAGAAGGCTCGGGTCTTGAACCCGGGAAATCCGCAGACAGCAATATCGTCGTCCGCATCGAGCTACCCAAGGATGACGATGAGCACATGCCGCCCGAGGGCAAATCTGACATCGAGGCCCCTGAGATCGCCGTCTTGAAATGGTGGATCGACAACGGAGCCGATCCGAAGAAAGCCCTTTCCGAGTTCGTCCTCCCCGCGCCTATTAAAGAGGCGATTTCCAAGCTCCAGCCCGCCGGTGCTGCGCCTGAGGTGCAAGCTGTAAAATCCGCGCAGAGCGCCCCGGACCCTGCCTTAAAAGCGGCTGTTGCGGCCTTGGCGAAAGAATTTCCGGGGGCACTCAGCTTCGAGTCGCAAGCCTCCAGCGGACTGGTATTCACCGCTGTTTCCCGACGCGGAAATCTGGACGACGCCAGCTTCCAGAAGCTCATGCCCGTGACCCAGCATCTCGTCAGCGTGGATCTGAGCGCCACGAAGATCACGGACCAAGCCGTCGCTCAGCTCGCCAAGGCTGAGAATTTACAACTCATCCGCTTGGCCGAGACGGGGGTGACAGATGCGGTTTTCACCACCTTGGTCAAACTCACGGCGCTGGAATCCATCAACCTTTACGGCACCCGTGTGACGGATGCCGGCATCTCCAGCTTGGCGAATTTGCCGAATCTTAAGCACCTCTATCTCTGGAAAACGGCAGTGACCCCCGCAGCCATTGAGGCGCTCAAAGCCAAGCTCCCAGCTTGCGACATCGTCACCGGCATCCAGCCATAAAGGCGGGCTTGCCGTTTAATACTGCTGGCGCTCGTAGATGGACTTTTTCTGGTGCTCCTCGTCGCGGAGTTTCCGCAAATATTCCATGTAGCGCTGCTTGGCGACGAGGTCTGGATCATTGCCCACGGGCTCTTGGCCGTATTTTTTCCAAGGCCCGTAAGGCACCACTCCGGCCTCTACGAAGCGCCAGTGGACGCGCTGGCCGGACATGAGACCGAGGTAGTCGCGGATGGCGGGTGAGAGGTCGATGCCTGCGCCGCCATTTTCCTTGGTCTTGGGTGGCTTGGTGCCGAAGACGTAATCGCTATCATCCGTCACCCACGGCCCGCAGTCTTCCCACTGGGCATAGCAGATGCGGACGCCGTTATAAATTTGCACCCAGCGTCCTTTGCAGACCGATTGCCCCGGATCTGGCTTCATCCGGCCGAACCATGGGATGACGCGTGATGCTTCCGGTTTGTGGCGACCGTAGCCGAGCACGTCGTTGTAGGGTAGGGCGATGTAAAATGGATTGAGCTTCGGGATAAATCCCTTCGGCCGGAACTCGCCGGTCGTGTGGTTGGCGATGCGACAGGTCGGGTCGGGATTGTCATAACCTCCAAAATTGATGGCCCACTGTTGGTCCCACGAGGATTTGCAGTTCGGCGTCGGATTCCGCGCGGTGGGTTGCTCACCGGTCCAAAAAATCGTGCAGGTCACATTCAACTTCCATGGGTAGTATTGATTGGTCGTGAAAGACTGCGGTTGGCTCACCGGTGCCTTCGACTTGGTCCCTGTGGGCACGACCACCCGCGGCGCACTCGTCTGCGCGATCGTGGCGGCGGCAGTGGCGAATAACGCCGTGCCGACGAGACAACGTAATGGAGTGGTGATGGAGGGATGGGGCACGGCGAAGTAAGTGGAGGGACACCAAACAAGCGTCACCAGGCCCTAATTTCAACGAAATTTAGTAGGACGGCGGGATTGTCCGGGTGGAAAACTCGCTGAACTCTCTTCTGGTATCATTCATTCGACTCGTTAGGCTTTGCTGCAACCCATTTAAAAAACCCTTATGCCTTCTACGCTCCTTGGTGATTTTTTTGTCGATCCTGCTTCCTGGTTAGTCGTCGCTTCCGGCCAGGCTGAGGGGAAACTCACCGAGGTAAAAGGACCGGATGGTAAGCCAGGATTGCGTTTGGATTATGACTTTCACGGCGGTGGCGGCTTCGTGGTGATGCGGAAGGAGGTGCATTTCACGCTACCTGAGACCTTTGAATTCAGCCTCGGCCTGCGAGGGGATGGATTGAGAAATCACTTTGAATTCAAGGTCGCCGATCCCGGTGGCTCGAATGCGTGGCGCTTTCTTAAATCGGAATTTCAACTGCCAGAAGACTGGCAGACCGTCCGCATCCGCGAGCGCGACTTGCCCTTCGCCTGGGGACCGGCCGGCGGCGGTGGGCCACCAGCGGTGGGTGCCATCGAATTGGTCATCGCCGCAGGTCCGGGCGGCAGTGGCTGGGTTTGCTTCACGGAACTCGCGTTAGAGGACCAATCGCTCCATCTTTTCAATGATGTCCGGGCCTCGAGTCATACGGTGGATAGCAATCCGGCGGATGTTTTCAGCTCGGAAACGGCGGATCTATGGCGTGCCGCACCGGATGATGAGCATCCGTGGTGGGAGGTGGACTTCGGGCAGATGATTCGTTTTGGTGGATTGGTCATCGACTGGCCTGAAGCGGATTTAAGCCGGGGCTATCAAATCGACTGTTCTGCGGACGGCGAAACCTGGACGGTGCTCTACAAAGCGACTCAAGCGCTCGGATTTCGCAGCCACATTCCGGCACCGTATGCGGAGTCTCGGATGCTGCGATTCCGCTTCGACAACGCACGCTCCGCCGCCATTTCCTCGCTCCGCCTGCGACCAGATGCTTTTTCCCATACGCCCAACGAGTTCATCCATGCCGTGGTGGTGGATTTCCCACGCGGGTGGTTCCCTCGGTATTGGTATCGCGAACAATCCTACTGGACGCCGGTCGGCAGCCCAGAGGGCAAGCGGCGTGGGCTGGTGAATGAAGAGGGGCTGGTGGAAGTGGATGAAGCCGGGTTCTCGCTAGAGCCTTTTTTATGGGTGGCGGGCAAGTTAGTGACTTGGGCAGACGCAGAGATCCGGCTCGCACTCGCGGACGACGGTGCGCCATTTCCAGAGGTGCATTGGACGGTCGGGGAAGTCGTCGTTAGAGTCATGCCGTGGGTGGAAGGCTGCGGGGAAAGCTTGGTGCTGCGTGTGACCTATCAGGTAAGTAACCCGGCCGGGCATGACCTTCAACTGATGGTGGCCGTGCGGCCCTATCAGGTGAATCCACCATGGCAGGCATTCCGCAATCTCGGGGGGCGCAGTCCGATTCATGAAATTTCCTGTGATCCTGGCGGACTCCGCGTGGATCAACGGCGGGTAGAAACCAGTGTCAGCCCCGTCGCCTCTGGAGCTGCGGCGTTTGAGCAAGGTGGGGTGGTGGCCTTCATGGCCGATGGTAAGCTTCCGGCGCAGAAGACCATTTCAGACCCCTCCGGCCTCGCCTCCGCCGCGATGCAGTGGCAAGTGGGGGCCAATCTGGAAGTGACTGTCTCGGTGCCATTTTACGAAACGGCGGTGCCGCTGGCGGCTGGCGCGCGCGAAAACGCCATCGCCCGGTGGCGGGAGATGCTTGCCCCGGTCGAGTGGCGAGTGCCGGCGATGGCGAAGGATGCCGTGGCCTGTTTCCGCACGGCGGCCACGCACATCCTCATCAACCGTGACGGCCCAGCGATCCAGCCGGGCCCGCGCCGCTACACCCGCTCGTGGGTCCGGGACTGCGTGATCATGGGCGCGGCACTGGCCAAGGCGGACTGCCCGCATGCGCTGCGCGAGTTTGTGAATTGGTATGTGCAGTTCCAGCGCGAGGACGGCTTTGTGCCCTGTGTGGTGGACCGGGATGGCATCGACTGGTTGGTGGAGCACGATAGCCACGGGCAATTGATTTGGGGGATCTGCGAGGTTTTCCGCCATGGCGGAGATTTGGAGTTTTTACGCGCCATGTGGCCTGCCGTTTCCCGGGCGGCTGGCTATTTGCTGAGTCTGCGGGCGCAGCGAATGACGCCAGAATACAGCGAGCCACAGCGCTCGGCGAGTTATGGCTTGCTCCCGGAATCCGCCAGTCACGAGGGGTATCTGGCGCATCCCGTGCATTCCTACTGGGATGATTTCTGGGGCATTCGTGGGCTGGATGCGGCGACGGAAATCGCGTCGGCACTTGGCTTTCAAGACCAGGCGGATTCGTGGGCGGTGGAGTCCCGTGCGTTTCTAGCGGATGTGAAGCAGTCGCTCGACAAGGTGATCACGGACCGGAAAATCGACTACATCCCCGGCTCGGTGGAGTGGGCGGATTTCGATCCCACCGCGACGTCAAATGCCATCGCGCAGTTGGACTTCGCGGATGATCTACCCCAAGGCCCGCTGCACCAAATGCTGCGAACTTACTTGGAAGGGTTTCGGAAAAAGCACCGTGGCGAGATCCCGTGGCTGAATTACACCGCCTACGAAATCCGCATCATCGGGGCCTTTGTGAGAATCGGAAAACGCGAGGAGGCGAATGAGTTACTGAACTTTTTCCTATCCGACCGCCGCCCGCTGGAATGGAACCAGTGGCCGGAAATCACTTGGCGTGACCCGCGCTCACCGGGGCATCTCGGGGACGTGCCGCACACTTGGATCGCTGCGGAGTATTTACTCGCACTGGCGGCGATGGTGGCCAGTGAACGAGAGGCATCCTGCCAAATCGTTCTCGCCTCGGGTTTACCCTGGGCATGGATCGCCGAGGAAAATGGCTTTGCGGTGCGGGGCTTGATGACTCGCTACGGGCGGCTGGATTTTGAAATCAAGGCCAGCTCACCTGACCAGATCGACTTCCGGGTGGGCGAAAGTCTCACCCTCCCACCGGGTGGCTTGGTGCTGACACCGCCATTACCGCCGGGATTTGAAATCCTCTCGACCTCTCACCCAGCCCTTGAAATCCATAGCGGCGGAGCCTCCGTCGCCGTGCTAGCCCTCCCGATCAGCGCGACGCTGCGTTTGGGGAAAATTTCCGAATCACCAATACTTGCCTCACGATGAAAAACCTACCTACCACGCTCCACATCCACGCGCACGACAAGCTGCGCAGCTTCGTCACTCCAAGCGGCCAAGGCGCTTTGTTTTACGAATGGGTCGCCCTCACCCGCTTCTCCGAGGCCGCTCCTTCGGCCAACGGACCGATGATCTATCTCCACGAAGGCGGCGCTCCGGCCTCCGAGGACTTGAGTGTGGAAATCGCCACCGGCATTGCACCCGGCGTGGCAATCGAGGTGCGGAAAATCACCGTGACGAATCACTCGGCGAGCGTCCGCAATCTCGAACTGACGAGCTACACCGAAATCGCGCTGAACCACCCCCTCGGCGATGCGGGGCATCCGGCGTTTTCGAAGCTTTTTGTGCAAACCTCTGTGGTCGGAGACTCGCCCATCCTGCTCGCCCGCCGCCGTCCCCGTGGCATGAATGAAAACTGGCCGTGGATGGCGCAGACTTTGATCGGCGGAGATAGTGCTCTCTCCTGGGAAACGAATCGCGCCACCTTCCTTGGGCGTGGTCGCAGCGTGGTCGATCCCGTGGCCATGGATCAACCCGGCCCACTGCCTTGCCAAACCGGGAATATGCTGGATTCGGTCATGGCCTGGCGCAGTCCATTTCAGCTCGCGGCAAAGACTTCCAAGACCTTTTGGCTGCTCACGGGTGCCGCTGCTGACGAGGCTGGCGCGACCCAACTCATTTCAAATCACCAGTCGGCCAGAGCTGCCGAGGCACTTCTCGGAAGCAGCATGGCATCGGATACCGATCGGTTGGTTAGTTTGAATCTTTCACCTGCAGATGCCGCTCGCTACGAGGTCATGGCGGCACAAATGATGTTTGGAAACCCGCAACGAGTGGTGCCGGATTCGCTGGCAGGTTCTGGAGTGGTCCACCGCCACCCGCTTTCGTGGGAGGAATTCCGAGTGGTCGCGACGGGGGGCTTGGCGAGCGCTGGCACTCAGGATCTGCTGACAGCGTTGAAATTTTGGCATTCTCTTGGCATGCAGGTGCGGGTGTTTGTTATGGATGGCTCTGGAGCACAGGTGCCGGGTGGCGTTGTCCTGGTGGACCCTGCGACGTTCAGCGCTGAGGAACTCTCCTGGTGGCTGGCATCCGCTCAGTTGGTGGTGGGCGATTCACTTTTCTCAGCACCTGTGCTGGAGCTGGCCAAGCCCGACGACTGTAGGCCGACGCACCCGGCAGACGAGTCGCCCGTGCTCGCCGAAGAGCTTCAGTGCTTCAATGGCCACGGTGGATTCTCCGCTGATGGTCGCGAATACATCATCCCGCTACCGCTGGTGAGTGGCCGCCTCTCACTGCCGCCGATGCCGTGGGTCAACGTGCTGGCGAACCCGAATTTTGGCTGCATCGTTAGTGAACGCGGAGCAGGCTACACTTGGTCGCGGAACAGTCAGGCAAACCGCCTTACGCCGTGGTCGAATGACCCGATCAGCGATCCTCATGGCGAGGCCTTTTACCTGAAAGACGCAGTGACCGGTGAGTGCTGGTCGCCGCTGCCCGGACCCTGCCCGGCCAAGTCCGCCTTCGTGGTGCGGCATGGTTTTGGGCGCACGCGCTTTCTTTCCTCTGTCGCCGGGATTTCCCAGGCAGTCGAGTTTCTGGTGCCGTCGGAGGACTCGATCAAGCTGGTTTCAGTGCGCTTGAAAAATGATTCCGCGGCGGCCAAGAGCCTCGTCTTTGCTTCATTTCAGCGCCTGCTGTTGTGTTCTTCGCCAGATCGCCACCACGCGACGCTGGCTTGGACGGATGCGCAAGGCGTGCAACACGCGGAAAACCCACGCGCCGGAGATTTCGCTGGCGGGCGGGTGTTTGGCTTCGTCGCGACTCACGGTGCGAGCGATGTGGTCCGGGAAAATCAGCATTCCGCCACGGCTTTCCTCGGGACTGGTGGACTGGCTGCGCCGTCGGCCTTACGCGCGGACGCCGCATGGGAGGGTGGAAAGGGCCTGGGGCGCGATGCGTGCTTCGCGAGTAAGATCAGCTTCACACTCGCCCCCGGAGCCGAGGTTGAGATCGTCGTGGGACTCGGGGAGGTGATGTCGGAAGCCGAGGAAAATCGCCTCTTATCGGTCTATCAATCGGTAAATTCCTTCGCCGAAACCCTCGGACAGACCGGCCGCTACTGGCAGAAAATGTTGGGTGGTCTGACCATCAAAACGCCATTGATCGAAGTGGACTTGCTGGTGAACGGCTGGCTGCTTTACCAAAACCTCGCCTGCCGGATTTGGGGCCGCAGTGCTTTCTATCAGTCCGGGGGTGCCTACGGCTTCCGCGATCAATTGCAAGACTCAGGAGCCGTCGCCGCATTCCATCCCGAGTTGATGCGCTCGCAAATCCTGCTCCATGCCGCCCAGCAATTTCCCGAAGGCGATGTGACCCACTGGTGGCATCCCGCACCGATGGGCAGTGGCATGAGAACCTTGTTTGCCGATGATTTACTGTGGTTGCCGTACCTGACGGATCACTACCTCCAAGTCACGGGAGACGAGAGCGTGCTTTCGGAAAATTGCCCATTCATCGAAGGGCCTTTGTTAAAACAAGGGGAGGACGAGGAATACATGAAACCCCGGATTTCTGAGACCTCGGCAACGGTCTTCGAACACTGCTGCCTCGCGCTCGACAAGTCCCTGACGAAGGGCATCCACGGCCTGCCCTTGATGGGAATCGGCGATTGGAACGACGGCATGAGCCGGATCGGCCGGGAAGGGAAGGGCGAGAGCGTGTGGATGGGATTTTTCCTCATCACCATCCTCAAGCGCTGGATTCCGCTTTGCGAGGCACATGGTCACGAGGCCCGCGCGAAAACCTACACCCAGTATCTGGACGATCTCTTGCTCGCCGTGAACGACAGCGGCTGGGACGGAAATTGGTACCGGCGCGCTTACTATGATGACGGCACACCGCTCGGCACCCACACCGATGACGAATGCCGCATCGATGCGCTCGCGCAAGCCTGGGCCGTCATTTCCGGCGCGGCATCTCCAGAGCGCGCTAAGATTTCGCTGGATTCCTTGCAGCGTGAACTCGTCGATCCTGAGTTCGACATCGTCCGGCTGCTCCATCCTCCCTTCGTCAATACCCCCCACGACCCGGGCTACATCAAAGGCTACGTCGCCGGTGTCCGGGAAAATGGCGGGCAATACACTCACGCGGCCTGCTGGGTCATCCGCGCGCTGGCCGAAGCTGGCCGCCGGGATGAGGCGGCGAGCATGTTGCAACGCCTCAGCCCGATTTGGCATTCGAGAAATCCCGAAGCCATCGCCCGCTATCAAGTGGAGCCTTATGTGGTAGCCGCTGACATTTACGGAGCCGACCCCCACGTCGGTCGCGGTGGCTGGACCTGGTACACGGGTTCTGCTGGCTGGATGTTCCGGGTGGCAGTGGAGTCTGTGTTAGGACTGCGCACGGAAGGTGGCGACACCCTCGTGCTCACGCCCAGCGTTCCAGATTCGTGGCCAGGCTACTCCATGGATTACCGCACGATTTCCGGGAAAACGCTCTACCAAATCGAAATCGTCATCCCAGACGGTCACGCGAAACAGGTCGTCGCGGTGAGCGTGGACTCTCAAGAAATCCAACCTCAAAACGGCAGCGCGCGCTGGAGCATCGTCGATGACGGAGCCGTGCACCGAGTGCGAGTCACGCTGGGGGCTTGAGGTGGGCGCCTAGCAGTTGAGATCATGCAGCTCCGAGTCGTCCATCGTGGCTAATTCACGGCGTAGTTCCCAGCTGCCGTCGGGCTTGAGCTCGAGGATGGCGTCGTAGCGGAGGTGGCTTTCACCATTTTTTGAAAACACCACGGTGCCGATGTTTTGCTCGGAGAGCATTTCTAGGATGCTGGAAATTTGATTCTGCGCGAGAGCGCTGCCGGGGCGGTCGAGGAAGACGAAGGCTGGCTTGGCGAGGAAGATCCGGGCGACGGAAATCAAGTGCTGCTCACCGATCGACAACATGTCATCCCAGTCTTGATCCACGTCCAGGCCACCAGCTCGTTTCACCACCTCCTCTAGGCCGACCTTGCGGATCACCGCCATGATTTCTGAGGTCTCGATGACGAGTTCCATGCCCGTCCGCAATAGAACATCCCGCAGGGTGCCGGGTGGCACGTAGGGGCGCTCTGGGAGGAATAGGATGTCATCCAGCCCGGGACGGATGATGACCCCAGCCCCGCAGCCCCAGACGCCGGCGGTGGCGCGGAGGAGGGCGACTTTCTGGGCATCGTCTTTCCCGACGACGAGCCAGCGCTGACCACGGGGGATTTCCAGATTGAGGTCACCGATGAGGAGTCGGCTCCAGTCAGCGGTGTGGATGGTCACATTTTCGTAGGACACCCGGTCGGGAGATTCGTCCACCATGATCATGCAGAGCTTGGTGCGCTGTGCCCGATCAATCGCCTCGTTCAGGGTGTGCAGCCGAGCGGTGACTGCGGTGAAGGCGGAAATGGATTGAAACTGGGTGATGATGAGGGAAAACGCCCCAAGCAAGGTGGCGAAGGCCATGGTGGACTGCGTGATGACGCCGAATTCCTTGGTTTCACCGGCGATGAACATCGGAGCAATCACTAGGGCGGGGATGATCTGGATGAAGTAGTTGTAGCCGTTGGTGAAAAAGCCGAGGTTGCGATTGATCCGGATTAGGCGACGGAAGTTGTTGGTCAGTGCGTCCAGCCTGCGGTTCAAGCGCACGGCGAAGCGGCCTTCCCGGTGGGCTAGGGCGATGGACTCGGCGTTTTCACGGATATGAATCAGGTCCGAGCGGAAATTGGCCTCCATGTCCAATTGGTCATAATTCAGCCGGATCAATGGCTTGCCGAGGTAGATCGTCAGCACCGAGCCGACGACCGCATAAGCCACTGCTAGGGCAAACAACGGTGGGTTGATGCTCCAGAGCACGCTGGAAAAGGAAATCGCCGTGAGAGTGCCATTGATGATCAGTAAGGTGAATGAAAGGGTCGTGCTGGTGAAGGCGCGGACATCTTCGGAGATCCTCTGGTCTGGATTGGCGACGCCGGTGGAAGAGTCGAGGCGGTAGTAGGTGCGGTCGTGGAGATAAGCATCTGTCAGCTTCCGGGTGAGTTGCTCGCGCCAGAGAATCCCCAGCCGCTCTTCCGTGAAGCGGTAGAAGACCAACACCGCGGTCGATGCCATGAATACGCCGATGTAGAGCATGGACTGGAATTTAAAGACGTCGATCTTCCGGTTCTCGATCGCCGACATGAAGTCCCGTCCGACGTAGCTGTTGAGCACATTGAGCACATTGATCGCCACCATCAGCAGCATCAGTGTGATGGCGAACATGATCGCCTTGGGTCCTTGCGGTGACTGAACGAACTCCTTCAAAGCGGCTTGAAAGCGGCGCCACGTCGTCTGGATGAGTTGTCGTTTTTCGTGGGACATTCAGTTAAAAATGCAATCTAAACGCTGATTTCCGCCCAAGCAGATCAGCAGATACCGTGTCGAGCCGCTAAATGACTGAAAAAACCACGAGTTGGCAAAACTAATCAAATTCGGCCGCCGAAATACGTGGGCCTGTGGCAGTGGCTATGTCCCAAAAAAGTCACCCAGTGGCAGTTGCAGTTGAGCCGGGGTGGGGTAGTTTCCGGCCGTCGGCCAAATCATTGCTACCCCGTGGGTTGTGATGGGATGGGCGGCGAGCCAATAGTAGAGCCAACGTCGCTAGTGCCCTCAGACCCTAGGCAGTTTCTTGGACTTGGGCGGTGCTGGCACGGTGGCTGCTAAGATTAATATGTCCATAACAACGACACCCAATGAATACTACAGAACACCAACATAGCATCTACCCAGATATCAGTACCGTGCCGTCCGAGCTGTCCTTCGAGGGCGTCTGGGACGGCGAAGCAGTATCGGAACTCATCCGTTCCAAATGTGACCATGGAGAGACTCCGGCCTTCCTATTTTTAGGGAGAAAGGAAGCGACCCTACTCAAGGAGCACCTTGCCGAGTCCTTCGGTGAAGAATCCGTCGTGACGCTTCACGGCACGTATTACATGGGACTCGACGTCGTCATGGTTGACTGCGAGTCCTTCCTCAGCACGGGTGGCCGCAAGGCGATCCGCACGCTCCAAGACCCGATGTCCCGCCGTCCCGCATGGCGTGACCGTGAAACAGAAGCCCTCTGGCAGTTTAGAATCTGATGGCATCTTGTGACACCCGCTCTTCCTCAGGTAGGAGGAGCGGGCGTCCTAAGACCTTCAGGCTGAATCGCCCGAGCGTTTTTTAGATCTGCGAAAAGTCTCCCCTCATCGGGGGAGGCTTTTCGTAACTCTAGGAGAATCAATGGATCGAACCGGTATAAATTTTCTTCACAGGATTCGACAATTTTAGAACTCATGGTATTTCATCCCCCGCCTATGAGCTCCTCACGTTTTTTTTCACTCATCATCGCCTGTTCCTTCGTGACTGGCGCTTCGCTGGCGGCTGAGGTTCGCTCTTGGAAAAATGCGGATGGCGCGACTGGCTTCAAGGCGAGCTTCGTCAAACGAGACGAGACCACCGTGACCCTCCGAGGAGAAAATGGCAAAGAACTCACCTTCCCGCTGACCAAGCTCCACCCGGATGAGACCCGTTGGCTCGACCTTCACCAGCCACTGATCGATTCTAGCGCTGTATTTGACGCCCTGACCTTCGCCGACACTCGCGAGACGGCGCTGGCCAAGCTCAAGGTGAGTAAAATCGTGGAAATGACGTCGGACGAGACGTTCTTAGGCCGCTCAGGCATGAACGGAGCCTTCCGCACACGTCAGAAAATCGGCAATCTCAATGCGCTGCTTTACTTCGACTGGATGGAGTCTGGAACCCTCAAGGAGCTGACCCTCCAGACGGAAGATCGTCCGGAAGCAGCCTACCTCACGAGTTTGGAGCCCAGTTGGAAGGAATTCATCGAGCTCCTGAGCTCCCTTTACGGCGAGCCAGTCCAGAGCAGCGGCTTCCCGCCCTTAAAGAGTCTTGTAGACGGATCTTACATGCCCTCCCACCTCTGGAAACTCGAAGGAGGAGGAGCGGTCCTTCTCGGCGCTTCAAAAGACGGGGCGAACTACCAAGTTTGCGTCCGTTTCACCAAGCGCTCCAAGCAGCCGATGGAAATTCAGTAAGCGGTAGTCAGAAGATAAGCCTCCTACGGGGTGAGAAAGCGCTTGCTGACTTCCGGTGGGACGGGATTGGTGGCGACCCAGTTTTTGACAGCGGCGGAGTCTTTCTTGGACCAGTCGCCGAGCATTTTGTAGTAAACCTTGAGCTGTTGTTTCGGATTGGAAATGCCTCGAATCCATGCGGCGGATTGCTCGGGTGCACGGTTGTCACAGCTCCAAATGAAGGTCTCCACGGCACGGTCATAGTCCGGGGTGCCAGCGAGGCCGCTGACCCAGACGGCGGTGGCGGGGATGTCTTTTTCCGACATTTTAGGGATGATGGCCGAGGCCGCTTGGGCCTGGGCCTCGGGCTGGAGGGTCTTGCACCAGGCGGTGGCTTGCGTGAGATCGATTCTGACGAGCGCCTCAGCCACCTCCTTGGTGGCGCGGCTTTGGATGGCTCCGTCCTTCTGCGAGCTGACGTAAGCGGCAGCTTGGGTGGGATCTTTCCGCAAAAGTCGCTCGGTGATGGAGGCGACGAAACTCCCTCGAAGGGTCACATCCTTGATGCCGTCCGCGTAGGCGAGTGCGACGTCACTGCCCTGCACGAAGAGCGCGCGGGTGATGGTGTCGATGGCGTCGTTGCGTTCATTACTTCTCGGCATGGTCTGGACGAGGCGGGTCGCGCTTTCTAGATCTTTACCTGCGATGCCTCGGATGAGGCCGGGGAGATAGGGGTTGGCCTCGTCTCCCTGATGGTGGCTGAGCGCCCATGCTTCCGCAGCGGCGGGATCGCGAATCGCCCAGGTGGAAATGACCGTGCTGGTGGCGTCGCGACTTCCGACTTGGGTGGAGGCGTATTCGAGTGCGGCGAGGGGATCTGCCTTGGCCCAGGCGTTGAGGATGATGTCTAGGCCGCTGCGGGCACCTCGGAGGTGTTCGGCGTTCCGATAATGCTCGGCTAGGTTTTGGAATTCTTGGGCGCCGAGGGTCTCGACAAGGTCCATGAGGGCGCGTTGTTGCTCGAAGGGGTCGTCAAGCTTGGCGATTTCGGTTAAGCGCTGCGCGGGACTGAGTGAGATTTTTTTAGAATCTGAGCTGCGGCTGGATTTTGAATAGGCGCTAGGAGTGGAGAGTTCGCTAGTGTTTCCAGAGTCATTGTGATGTCTCGCTGAGGCTCCGCTTTGCGCCGTGGTGGAAGTCTTGGGCGTGACTGGATCCCGGTTCTGGCTCATGAACGCAGTGGCTGCGCCGATGCTGAAGAGGGCCGCATGTGTCAGAATCAGCTGGGTTCGTTTCGCCATGGGACAGAATACGCGGGGCGGAGGCTTGCTGTTTCAAGATCGCTGGTGAAAGTTTGCGGCGCTTCAGCCATGGTGAGGAAAATCATTCATATCGACATGGATTGCTTCTACGCAGCCATCGAAGAACGGGAAAATCCGGCCTTGCGGAACCGTCCGGTGGGGGTGGCGGGGACGGACCGGCGCAGTGTCTTGACGACGGCAAATTATGAGGCCCGGAAGTATGGCTGCCGCTCGGCGATGCCGGTTTACAAGGCTCTCGAACTTTGCCCGCACTTGGTGCTAGTGCCGGTGCGTTTCGATTTATATCGGTCGGTGAGTGCGCAGATCCGGGCGATTTTCGGGCGCTTTACCGATTTGATCGAGCCCTTGTCGCTGGATGAGGCGTATCTGGATGTGACGCACTTGGCGACGCGCGGGGCAGTGATCGCACGTGAGCTGCGGGCGCAGATTCGTGAGGAGACGGGGTTGACGGCATCGGCTGGGATTTCCACGAACAAGTTGATCGCGAAGATCGCGTCAGATTGGCATAAGCCGAATGGTCAGAGAGAAGTTACCGTGGAGGAGATCCCCGAGTTCATGGCTCAGCTACCGGTCGGGCGGTTGTGGGGAGTGGGACAGAAAATGCGAGAGAAGCTGGCGGGGCTGGGCATTCAGACTTGTGGAGACATGCAGCGCTTGGATCAAATCGAGATGTCGCGGCGCTTTGGGAAATGGGGGCTTGAGCTATGGCATCTCTGCCGGGGCGAGGACGAGCGGGCCGTGACGCCAGAGCGGACGCGGAAGTCCGTGAGCAGTGAGTCCACCTTTTCGGAGAATGTGGAGGACTTGTCAGGGCTGTTTCCGCCGCTGCGGGAGATGGTGGATGGCTTGGTCGAGGATTTGGGAAAATCGCATGCGGACCGGGTGGTCCGCTCGCTGGTGGTGAAGCTGAAGTTTACCGATTTTCACCGAACCACGGCGGAGCGGGCCGGCCATCAGCTGGAGATGGGGATTTTCGAGGAATTGGTGGCTGAGGCGTGGCGGCGTGGGAGCAATCGTGGGGTGAGGCTGCTCGGTGTGGGCGTGCGGTTTGAAGATCCCAAAGAAGAGGACGCGCAACAGCAGCTCGAGTTTTTCGGCTGAGGTTAGGGGGAAAAGGGTATGGCGATGTGCTCTTCAGAGCCGACCTGGACGAAGCCGATTTTCCGAATGCCTGCGGAAATCCCCGGCATGTGGGCGGCTCCCCAGGGGATGATGATGTTTTTGGAGCTGGCGAGCTGGGTTTCGAGGACTTGGAGCAGATGGCGGTTCCGCGAGTAGAGGATGTCTTCGAGTAGGCTTTCGACAAGGTGCGGGGGTGTGCTTTCGAGCAGCGCGGGAAGATTTTCCGCAGTGATGCCCTTGCTGTGAAGGGTCATGATCTCGCGGAGGTAGGTCAGCGTGGGCGGGCTCAGTTCCGAGAGATCCACGTCTGCGGGGAGCGATTTCGCCTTGGGCTTGAAGACACTGTGCTGTTCCGCGAGACCCAGGTTAGTGGCCATCTGACTGTAGCTGATCTTCGATTTAAGCTCGTTTTTCCGGTCAGAGACACCTTCTGCAAGGATGAGTGCGTCCTCGGGCAGCGAGTTGACCAATTGGGTATAGAAAGAGCCATCGGCGATGTGGGACATGGGCACGAGACGGATCGTCGCGCCGTCACTTTCACGGTGGTAAGTCCTGGCCTGCATGACGACACCGGCGGGCCGAACGCTGACGAAGCCCTCCGACACATGCGAGATGACCCAACAGGTGGAACTCACCGCGATGGCGATCCCGGCGGGAACTAAAAGGAAAAGTGTGAAACCGATAAAGCCGCAAAGATTCCAGACGCTGAAGACCTTTTTACCAAGCTTGTGACTTGGCACCAGCGGCCAATGGAACTGGTCATGCCGCTGGAGTCGGAAAATGACGCAGAGGGTGAACAGGATCTGAGCGAGCGAAATCCCCCAAGCGATTTCCTGCGACTTGCGGTAATAGATGACCAGCAGTGGAAACTGGCAAAGCGCGACGGCAAATGGAAGGAGTGTCAGTGGTAGGAAATAGCGCTTCGGCACCAGCGGCGTCAGGCCGCTGAGGGCATACACGCTGAGTCCACCGAAAAAGGCCGCCAACCCGACAAGGCCACGGACGGGGGTGAGCCATGAGGCTTGGAAAACGAGCTTCAGAGACTCATCCGCTAGGCACAGCAGCCCATCGGCCAAGAAGAGCACGAGCGCCAGACTGAGAATGACTTGAACCGCGCCGACCGCAGGTTGGAGGGGGAGGGGGGGAGGGGAATTCGGCGGCTTTTCCATGCCGTCATGCTAGAAGGCGACCTGCTGAAGTCAAACGCGCGAATGAGCGGTAACGGGGAGATTTTTGACTTCCAGAACGGCAACTTGGGGCCATTGTCCCGGCATGCGCTATGCTGAACGTCTCCAGCTTCGAATCGAAAAAACGGGATCCCGCCTCTGCGTAGGTCTCGATCCCCGGCCCGGGGCTGGCGGAGTGGCAGCCGCGCGTGAGATGCTCACGCAAGTGGTCGCGGAATGCAGTGAGTGGGCGGCGGCCTATAAGCCGAATATGGCCTACTTCGAAGCCATGGGGATCGAGGGGATTCGCTTACTCGAAGAGCTGCTCGGCGGCATGCCAGAGGACATCCCCGTCATCTTGGACGCGAAGCGCAGCGACATCGGCGAGACCCAGAAATACTACGCGCAAGGCTACTTCACCGGTTGGAATGTCGATGCGGTGACCCTGAATCCCTTCCTCGGCTACGACTCCATCGAGCCATTTCTCGATTGGGAGGAAAAAGCCATTTACCTACTTGCTGTGACGTCCAACGCCGGCTCCGCAGATTTCCAGCGGCAGAGGCTCGCAGACGGACGCTCCGTTTTCGAGCTGGTCACCGCCCTCGGGGAACGCGCCAAAGAAGAGGGCCGGGTGACGGAAGTGGGTTACGTCGTCGGTCTCACCAATGCGGCGGAGGTCTTGGAAAAAATGCCGGATTCCCCACTACTGGTGCCCGGTCTCGGTGCCCAAGGCGGGGACTTGGCCGCCCTTGCAGCTGCCGCTCGCAGCGCTCCCGACGTGATCAATGTCTCACGCGGCATCCTTTATGCTGGGGATGATCTCAGCTATGCGGCCCGGGCACAGAAATGGGCGGAAAAAATCTCAGCGGCCTACGCGAGGTGATTTCTCAAGTTTCCCGTGCAATGCCCACTTACCTCGCGACGTTAGTCCCCTAGAGCATGTCAACTCGCCCTCACCCATGAAGCCACTACCCGCGCGGTATTCCGGCTTGCTCCCGCAAAAAGGCTGGCCGGCTCGGAACCTTCAGTTCCTCCGCCACCGCATCGTCCCCGGGATGTTCCAGAAACGCCACGGGGATGTGCTCGAGCCCGTGCTCGATCCACCAGCAGAGGGGAAGGTGCGGATCACCTGGATCGGCCATGCCTCGTTTTTCCTGCAATTCGCGGGGCACTCCGTCATCGTCGATCCAAATTGGGCGAAATGGCATGGCCCTGTGAAGCGCCAACGCAAGCCCGGTCTCGACCTCCACGGCGTGCCGGAAGTCGATCTCGTCCTCGTCACACACGCCCATTTCGACCACCTGCACAAACCGAGTCTGAAAATCCTCAAAGCCCGCGAAGGCATCGTGGTGCCCATCGGCAGTGGCTCACTCGTCAAGAAGCTCGGCTTCCCTGCCACCCATGAAATGAAAGTTTGGGACACCCTCAGCTTCGACGAGCTCGAAATCATCCACACCCCCTCCCACCACTGGGGCGCACGCTTCATTCACGACACCCACCGCGACTACGGCGGCTACATCGTGCGCACTGGTGGGAAGAGTGTTTTCCACTGCGGGGATAGCGCGTATTTTGACGGTTTCACCGAAATTGGCCAGCGCTACGACATCGACATCGCGCTCATGCCCATCGGCGCCTACGAGTCACCGAGCGGGCGGGACGTCCACATGAATCCAGAAGAGGCCGTGCGTGCGTTCGCAGATCTCGGGGCTAAGGCCCTCATCCCCATGCATTACGGCACCTTCCCACTTGGAAATGAGCCTCACCACGAGCCGGTTGAGCGACTCCTCACCGAGGCCGATCGTCTCGGCATCAGCGACCGGATCCTGATCCCAGAAGAGGGAGTCGGCATCGAGTGGTGAGTCGTTTTTTTCTGGGAACAAATCACCGCGCCGCTCCTCCCACTCGTATGAACCGCCGCTGCCTTCTCTCCCTTCTCTGCTGCCTCCCCCTTTTCACCCCTCTATTCACCTCCTGCCAACCCGATAAAGCCATGACCGCCGCCGACCAACAAGCCGCCCCGCTCCCAGAAATCCCCGCCGGCGCGGAAGTCGCCACACTTGGTGCGGGCTGCTTTTGGTGCATCGAGGCCGCTTACCGCCAGTTCGACGGGGTTTACTCCGCGACTTCCGGCTACATGGGCGGCTCGGTGGAAAATCCGACCTACGCCCAGATCTGCGACGGGGATTCCGGCCATGCTGAAGTCGTCCAGGTCGTCTTCGATCCGAAAAAAATCTCCTACGAGAAAGTGCTCGCTTGGTTTTGGGAGCTCCACGACCCCACCACCTTGAATCGCCAAGGGAACGACTCCGGCACCCAGTACCGCTCCGCCATTTTCACCCACAGCCCCGAGCAGATCACCACCGCGACCGCTTCCAAGACCGCAGCCCAAGCCCATTTCAAGCAGCCTATCGTCACCGAAATCACCCCGGCAGACACCTTCTACCCGGCGGAAAACTACCACCAGAACTACTACAACGAGAACAAGTCCAAGAACTCGTATTGTCGCTACGTCATCGAGCCGAAGCTCAAGAAGCTGAAGCTGGACCACTGAACGCATGGCGGCTTGCCCGCCGACATCGCCTCATTTTCCGACATCGTAGACTTCTGCGACCTTAAAATCGACGGGTTGCGCAAATGGATCAAAGTGCCCAACGTGGTTCCCGGTGCCCAAACCTTCTCCAACATCTTCGCCATCATTGAAACCGATCTGTTCAAGCGCTGCCTGTCGGGGCACATCGACGACTGCACGAAATTAGTACTAATTTGCACGCCCTGTCATGGCGCACCTACCTAGGACCGAGTAGGTTTTGGCAAATGAAGCGAGATTCCGCACTGTCCCAATGCCTAAATTTGATTTTACGAATGGTGGCATTCTGTGTGGCGGGCTCGGCAGCCCAGCTTTGCGCGCAGACCCTTGGCACCATGAATATGAGTGGAGATTCCGACTTTTTCGCCGACAGCATCGCGCAGACCAAGGGCCCCGAACGACGCTGGCACAGTTTTCCGGGCGGGCGACTCAGCCTGAATCCATCAGCCGCCAAAACATTTGTATGTGACCCAACTCCAGCAGATCTCGCTCTAGATCTGGGCGGATATGTGGGCTCTGGAGTCCTTCGCCTGCCCAAGGTGGTGAGCATGTCACTGCTTGACAGCAAAGGAAACAAACTAACGCCTGCCAGCCAACGAACCGACTGGTTCCCGCATAAGCTTACCGTGCATTCGCAGCACGCCGGTGGAGCATTGGTGTCCGCAGACGATTTTTTTGTGGATGCGGATTCCTCGCTGCTGCGGGTGATCGATGTCCGCAATGCCGGAACTCAACAACTCCAGCTCTCTGGAGCCACGCCTGACAAGGCGAGCTTGAAATGGCTAGCGGAGAAAAAGGCACTGCTCGTCACAGCGGAGACTTACTATTTCTCGGTCTGCTTCGCCCAATTAACAGGCGCGGAGGACGTTCCAAACACCCTAAGTTTCAGCCCGGACTCCAACGTCGATGGCTGGAGAATCACACTGCCTCTTGAAGGCGGCATTGGCCGCTACGCCATGGGATTCGGATTTGCCACACGAAGCGAAAGTTCAGCAAAAGCCATCGAAAGAGCTCAGGGCACGATCTCACGCCCAGCGAGCGTATCACTTGCTAACAGCCGAGCCACTATGGAGGCGTTTTTGCGCAAAGTTCCCGTGCCAAGCGTCTGGGGGCTAGATCCGCAGCTGGCCGCTGGGGTCACTCCAGAACAGCACCGACAGGCGTATTACATGGCGTGGGCGTTCCTACACCAAAGCCTCGTCAACGCGCTGACCGAAAACCCGAAACACCCCTTCCCACAAATGAGTCTCGGTAAGGCGTCGCTCTGGGCGGACGGAGAAATGCGCGCGCCCGCCACCTGCGCTTGGGAGAGCTTGATGGGTATTCAATGGCTGTCGCTTGTCGATTCCGCAACTGCATGGGATGTCTATATGGGCATCATGTCTCTCGTGGATGAAAAGGGGCTGCTCGGTGGTGAGTCGCTCCCCTCCCGCAAGGCGGAAACCGCTTGGTGGATCTACCAGCAGGCACCCGACCGCAAGCGCCTCGCGGAAGTCTATCCGGCCATCAAACGCTACCTCATTTGGCGTGAGGCCAACCCGCGATGGATCTGGGGAAATAACAAGGCTGCCGATGAGCGAGACTTGGAATTCGTCGTCTCATGGCTCTACGACCTCGGCTTCGCCGCACAAATCGCGAAGGAACTCGGGCTTCCGGACGATGCTGCCATGTGGAAATCCAAGGAAGCCCCGGCCATCGTCCAGATGCGTGAGTGGTTCTTCAACGATCCCGAGCGCCTGCACCAACTCTACTTCATCGAGCGGAAGGCACACTCGACACCCGAGCGTTCCAGCGAGCGGCCGATCATGACGCTGACCGCGCTTTGGCTTCGCTCGCTGCCGGATGACATGTCCACCCGGCTTATCGCGCTGCTCAAGCAGCAGGTTCGTCCCGAACTCGCCAATGCCGGATTCAACTACACCAAGTATCCCGACAACCAGTTTGTCGCCCTCGGCATGTTGGACCGCGGTCGCTCTGAGGCCCGCCCATTCATCGAAGCCATTCTCCGCGACTCGATCCGGGTCGGCGAGTTCACGGAGTGCCTCGTATCAGGTAAGGACAACCTTCCCGTGCTCGATGGCGTCAAGCCTTCCCTATTCACTGCCTTGAACATCATCGATTTCACTTGGCTCCTGAACCAAGTGCGCTGCGACAGCGGTCGTCCGCAAACATTTAATATCCCTTCCATATCCACCAAATGAATCCCATCCAACTCGAAGCCCCAATTCGCGCCGATCTAGCGGATCGGTTCCCGGAAAATCCGATCTTGCATCCGCGGGACATCCGCCCAAGCGCCCCCGGCGTGATGATTGAATGTTTGCTCAATCCAGGCGTGTTCTCGTTCGAAGGTCGCACATGGTTGCTGCTGCGAGTGGCCGAGCGCCCAAAGCAAACTCCGGGCAAGATCAGCTTCCCCATTCTCGAAGATGGCAAGGTGCGTGTCATGGAGTTTGACAAGAGCGACCCGCGTCTGGATGCCTCAGACCCACGCGTGATCAATTTCGATGGAGAAGATTACCTCACCACCCTCTCGCACCTCCGTTTGGTAAGCAGTAGCGATGGCGTGAACTTTCGCGAAGAAACCGATTTTCCACTTCTAACTGGAGAAGGAAATCAAGAAGCATACGGCATTGAGGACTGCCGCGTCACTCAAATCGGCAAGGAATACCTTCTAACTTACACTGCTGCGTCATCCAACGGGGTCGGTGTCGGACTGCGTAGCACGACGGACTGGCGCAGTTTGAAGAACCACGGCATGATCTTTACTGCGCACAATAAGGACTGTGCCATCTTCGATGAAAAAATCAACGGCATGTATTATGCACTGCATCGCCCAAGCAGCAAGGAAATCGGCGGAAACTACATTTGGACTGCCGAATCGCCCGATTTGCTGCACTGGGGAAATCACCGCTGCATTGCTCTTACCCGACCTGGGATGTGGGACAGCCAGCGTGTCGGTGCCGGTGCCGCACCGATCCGCACCGCGGCTGGGTGGCTCGAAATCTATCATGGAGCGGACGCCAACAACCGCTACTGCCTCGGCGCTCTTCTTCTGGACTTGAATGAACCATGGAAAGTTCTCGCCCGCTCGGAAAGTCCGATCATGGAACCCCTAGCAGACTATGAAAAGATTGGATTCTTCGGCAATGTGGTCTTCACCAACGGACACCTTGTGGATGGCGATCAAATCACCCTGTATTATGGAGCCTCAGACAGCGTTATCTGCGGTGCCCGTTTTTCGATCGCTGAAATCCTACAATCCCTAGGCGTCTAAAATTCATGAAAAACCCACTGCACGAATATCGCGTTTTCCAGTCTTACCCGCACAGCATGCGGGTGCTACTCATTACGAATCTTATCTATGCCTTCGTCCTGCCGGTGATCGAGATTTTCATCGGGGCTTACGTCATGCGGAATTCCAATGACGTTAAAATGGTCATCGCCTATCAGCTCGCCGTTTACACCGGAATCCCCTTCACCTTCCTCGTCAACGGCTGGCTCCTGAAGTATGTCAATATCACGCGGCTTTACTCGCTCGGCATGCTGCTCAGTGGCGTGTCGATGGTGTGCATGATGTCTCTCAAGGAGCTGAGTCTCTACGGGCTGGTAGCGACCGGTCTGCTGATGGGCATGTCGTTCGGTCTCTATTGGTCGAACCGCGACTTCCTTGCACTTTCCAGCACCAAGGACTCCAACCGGAATTACTACTACGGCTTGGAAACGTTCTTCGCGACGAACATCGGCATCGTCATCCCGGTCAGCATCGGCGCTTTTATCAGCTCATTCGGGTCCCAGGCGAACCAGGCTTATCAGATCGTCACTGGCCTAGTCTTCATCTTAGCGATCGCCGCTTCGTGGGTCGTCCACCGGGGGAAATTCGAGAACCCGCCTCCCACGCCTTTCATTCACTTCCGCTTCCACTGGCTGTGGAACCGCATGCAGTTCCTCGCGGTGCTTAAAGGCATCGGCCAGGGATACATCGTCACCGCTCCTGCCATGCTGGTGATGACGCTGCTCGGCAAGGAAGGATCGCTCGGCTTGCTCCAGACAGCCGGGGGCGTGTTGTCAGCGATTCTGTTATATATCCTCGGCCGGACCGCACAACCACGCCACCGCATCTATATCTTTGCCGCTGGGCTTGCACTCTTTGTGATCGGAGCGGTCCCGAATGCCATGTTTTATAATGCAACAGGTGTGCTCATCTTCATGTTGTGCATCGTGCTGGGCAGGCCATTGCAGGACATCGCCTATTTTACCATTCAGATGTTAGTGATCGACACGGTCTCCACTTTGGAGAACCGCAACAAGTATACCTACATTTTCAGCCAGGAGTTCGGGTTCTACATCGGGCGCTTCGCCGGCTGTGCGCTATTCCTGCTGCTCGCCTACCAAGTCTCCAACACGTTCGCACTTCGGTATGCGCTTCTCATCATTGGTGCCATTCAGCTTCTCTCCATACCGATCGCCCGGAGTTTGATCCGCGGATGTGCGACAGAAGCACGCGCCGCCGGCATCCCTGAGCCATCTCTGCACGGGTGAGAGGCCGCACCATCGGTCCCTAGCAATGGACAGAAGTATGATTCAAATCAACCTCTACCTCACACCAAGAATCGTCCCTTAACAGCATATCTAGCCGGAGACCCGCCGGAATGCACTCCGAGACTGCCGATATGCACGGAGAGGTATGGAACGAGGCTTGCAAGACACGGAATTCCTAGATAGTATTCACCAAGTAAATACCACCATCCATGAATGGTGGAGCTGAGATGGTTCTTCCCTAAAGACTGAAATGAAACCTTTTTCTCATTCGTGTTCAGCTTCTACCAAGCATTTGGGAAGCTTGTTCAAACCCAAACTGAATCGCAAACCACGTGGCTTCGCGCTGGTTGTCACCTTATCGCTGATGATCCTGCTCACGGTGATCGCGGTGGGCTTACTGACGCTTTCCAGCATCGCTCTCCGGTCATCTAGCCAAGGGATCGCCAAGTCGGCGGCACAAGCCAATGCCCGGTTGGCCATGATGTTAGCCCTTGGAGATCTTCAAAAATACGCCGGCCCTGACCAGCGCGTGACCGCCCGCGCCGATATTTTAGCCGCTACCGATCCCGGCAAGCGCAACTGGACTGGGGTTTGGGATGTCTCAAATCTCGCCACAACTCCTGACAAGCCGATTTCCTCCGCCGGTGCTGCCATTACCCCTACCTGGCTGGTTTCAAACTCAGGCAATTCCGCACCTATCCATACGGATGCCGCATTAAAGCAGTCGGACATCAACAATGGCCTCGCGGCCCGTTTGATCGGCGCCGGATCGGTTGACACGAGCGCGGTCGGAAATGAGATCATCGTTCCACTGCAAAAAATCGAGTTCACCTCCGGAAATCGGCCCAACGGCGGCTTCGCGTATTGGGTCGGAGACGAAGGCGTCAAGGCCCGCGTCAACCTGGATTCACCCGGATACCGGGCGGCTGCCACACCCAAGGATGCTTCATACGCCTTTGCGGGAGCTCCCCGGGCCGCGATCGAAACCATGGAGAGAGGGGCCGCCCCGCCCACCGGCGTCGTTTCCTCCCCATGGATCAACAAGCAATCCCCTGACACCGACAATCTCTATCCTTATATCGCGGAAACCGCTCCCAAGCTCGTCTCCACCGGCCAGCTCCCGCTCTACGCCACGGCAGGCAACCAAACCGCCGCACAAACCGCTGCCAAAGCGCGCTATCACGATCTCACCGCTCATTCGACCTCTGTGATCTCCGATACCACCAAAGGTGGGTTGCGCTTGGATTTGACCCGAATTTTGAGCGATTCTTCTATTCCTAACCACGGTAATACAAACAACTTATTTGAATTGTCGGATTGCGTGCCTTCCACAGGCACCCTGTTACCAACAAAGCAGTATTTCGAAAAGCTCCCCACCTGGGGCAAGCTGCGAGGCTGGTGGGACACCACCATCTCCAACCGGACCTCGGACTCGATCACTCCGCGTTTACCTTCCGACAGCAGTCCGGTGATCGCTCCGGTGGTCGCCGGCGCTTATTTGGGCTTGGCATTTTTTTATGAAAACTTGGGTGCTGCTGGTTTTCGCCTGCGGTGGCAAGCATTCCCGCGCGTGGTGGTGTGGAACCCCTACACCGCCAGCCTTTCTGGCAAAGAGTATGAACTGGGACTGAACCCAGGGAGTGGGCATCAAATTGATTTTCGCATCGATACTGACACGAATAATCCAGTCTTGGCGTCCTTTAATTTTTCAAGATTCACGTTCGACGGCACAAAGGTCAATCACCTGCGATTCAAGCTTGTAGTTCCGGATTTGGCACCTGGTGAATCCAAGACGCTTTCTATCTCAAATGCAGATAGCGGGCAGCCATTTTCAGCGGGACTTACTGCCCTGAAAGATGGAGACCGTTCCCAAACTTATACGGTTTTTAATTCCAGCTCGGCCGATTACAAAGACGTGACCTCACTACCCGCTTCTTTTAGGGGCTCTGGTGACACTTCTGGAGAAAGTGGTTTCTATTTAAGAGACGCCATTCCGGGTGCTCCGTCGCCCTTATCACTCAATGTGATAACCCAAAGTATTTACCGGGTGGTGAGCAGAACTGGCTATAACAGTAGTGTCAACGCGGCCAAGACAGTGTCTCAAGGCCCGGAGGTGGCCCCCATGATGACATTTACGTACCGTTCCAGCTTCAATGGCGCTACCAACCGATGGCTTGCTAACCAGAATCCAAATGCGGTCTATTATCCAAGAAGTGCACCGGATGGAACTGGCCATCCATTTAATGGAGTCAGTTCCGCTTATGGAGTGCCTGCTCTGTCTGCTCCTCCTGTTGTAACAACCAACTTGATGGCCCTTGGGGCGAATCCGCCTTTGGTTCTCTGCGAACCGCGCCTATCAGATTCAGGTCTGTATCAATCCATCGCCCATTTACAAGGTGCTCAGGTAAATGACACGGTAACCTCTCCGCTTAACGCCATTGGCAACAGCTTGCAGAACCCGCGACTCACGGCCCAAGCTGGCCTCAGTGCCCGCGAAGTCAGCGTGGACCTACGCTTCTCGAATGTTCTGTATCTTTACGATTACTCTTACCTCCTGAATCTTCGGCTATGGGATCGCTACTATTTTTCCACCATCCCTCAGGGCTGGAACGGCACGGGCAATTTGCCTAACTCACGCATGCAGGTACTGGGCGATACCCAGAACACCAAAACGCTGTCCTCTTTGCTCAATTATCAAAGAGCCGCTAGCGAGCTAATGGTTCAGGGAGGCTTTAATGTCAATTCCACTTCGGAGCAGGCTTGGCGGGCGTTGTTAGCCGCCGCCTATGGCTTGCGTTATGATCCCGTGACCACGGGTAACGGCAAGACGCTCAAGGCTTCGTTTTCACGCTTTGCCCGTCCCCGTGGGGACTCCACCGACAAGTTTGGCGGTTTTGCCGAGCCTACCGAAAAACAAATCGCGGCCTTGGCGGGTGAGATCGTGAAGCAGGTGCGCGAGCGCGGCCCCTTCCGTTCGCTTGCCGATTTTGTCAACCGGCGCTTGGTCGCCGACAAGAAGGGACTCAAGGGCGCGCTCCAAGAGGCTCTTGATACGGTGGACCTTTCCACAGATTCCTCTGCTAGGATAAACAATGCATCGCCCTATATGATCGATCCCGTAACCGTAAGTAACACCAGCTTGAACGGTTTCGACCCGGAAGCTTGGACGGGTATTGCAGGGACCAGCAAGACCAACAGCGGAAACACGATGACCAGCTCCCTGCCAGTCACCTCCAAAAACGCCTTTGGCCCGGGTTACGTCACACAGGCCGACCTGCTATGCCGGATTGGCTCGGTCATATCAGCCCGCTCCGACACCTTCGTGATCCGCACCTATGGCGAAAGCACCAACCCCGCTACAGGCGCCCTGGAGGCCAAGGCTTGGTGCGAGGCAGTCGTGCAGCGCCAGCCCGAATACATGAATCCTGCAGATCCGGCCGAGACCCCGACCGCCTCACTGACCCATGCCGAAAATCACAAGTTTGGGCGCCGCTTCAAGATTGTGTCCTTCCGCTGGCTGAGTCCGAACGAAATCTAATTGAATTCTTATGAAAATCCTTCGACTGTATTTCGTTTTTTCCCTTGGTTTATTAGCTAATGGCTTTGCCCAAACCTCGCCGACCGCCCAGGACAAAGAAACCAATGTGACGCTGCATTTCATCGCCGCCACTTCAGTTCCCGCCTCCTTGCGTTTGAAAGAAGGCGACGTTTACCACGAACTGGAGCTGAGCACAGCCAGCTTTATCGACGTGACGATGCCCCGTGCCAATCGCACGCTAGAGCTGTATACCGAATCCCAGGATGCGAAGGGAAAGACGGTTTACAAACCCTACGCCTCGGCGTCATTGCCTGCTGGCAAAGACGATGTCGTAGCACTTGTCGCCGCGCCTGAGCGCGGCGGAGCGGAAGCGGGCCACTTGGTGCTCTTTCCCGATTCAAAGCAACTGCATCCCCAGCACTCGATGCGGGTGATTAACGGAAGCAAGGGCAAGGTGGCCATGAGAGTCGGGAAAGCCCAAGTGGCTTTAGCTCCTGGCGAGGCAATGGTCGCGCCCTACGATCCCAACCAAGACAACATCCTCCTTGGTTTGGCTGTGCCGACTGCAAAGGACGCTTGGCGCTTGGTGTATTCGACCAACGTGGCTCCTGTGCGTAACCACCGTGCCTTCGCGGTGCTGCGTTCCCTCTCGCGCAGCGAGATTGCGCAACTCCAATTGGATACCGAAGCTGCCAGCGTGCCCGAAATAACCATGCTCTACGATCGGACAACTATCACGCCACCGCCGCAGCCCCTTCCTCCTCCATTGGCCTCCGCCGCAGCCTCGGCAAAGCCTAAAGTTGAATTCGATCCGACGCAGACGCAGCAGACCCCACCGAAAAACGAAACTCCGAAACCATAGGCACCGGGCAGTCTGATACCGAACGCCCAGCACTGGAAATCGAATCTAGGACCTGCATGTTAAATCATGAACCCAAGAAACCGAGCTGGGAGGGTTCATTTTCACATCGTCCCCAATGAAAACGTCCTTAACGTCCCGCCCAGTCTCGCGAAATCTGTTGGGAAACTGGTACGAGCACATCTTACCCCGTCAATCACGCGGCTTCGCGCTGGTTGTCACCCTATCGCTGATGATCCTGCTCACGGTGATCGCGGTGGGCTTACTGACGCTTTGCACTATCGCTCTCCGGTCATCTAGCCAAGGGGCCGCCGAGGCAGCGGCACAAGCCAATGCCCGGTTGGCCATGATGTTGGCCATTGGAGATCTTCAAAAGTACGCCGGCCCCGACCAGCGAGTGACCGCCCGGGCTGATATCTTGGCAGAGACTGATCCCAGTAAACGCAACTGGACGGGGGTTTGGGATGTAGATCCCGCTCACAATCCCCGACTAATAAGTCCGGCTGAGCCGATTGTCTCTTCTGACAACAGCAAATCAAAAATCACCCCTTTCTGGCTGGTTTCGAAATCTGGACTCTCTGTCCCAACTCACACGGCTCCCGGTTTGGGACCGTCTGATATTACCGCGCGCACCGCCGTGCGCCTAGTCGGTTCGGGGGCGAATCCAGCCGGGAATGATGTCATGGTTCCGCTGCAAAAGATGCAGTCCTCCGCCACAGGCCAACCCAACGGTGCCTACGCTTATTGGGTGGGTGACGAAGGAGTGAAAGCCCGCATCAATCTCGACTCCCCCGGCTACCGGGCGGCCGCCACGCCCAAGGATGCTTCGTATGCCTTTTCCGGTTCTCCGCGCTCGGCGATCGAACTACTGGAAACCGCCCCCAACCCTGCCACCGGATCGCTCGCTTCGCCTTGGGGAGTCGATCTCTACGACTACCAAGCGGATACCGTTTCCAAACTGGTCACCACCGGCCAGCTGCCGCTCTACGCCTCGGCGGGCAAACAAGCCTCAGCGCGAGATGCCACCAAGGCCCGCTTCCACGACCTCACCGCCTACTCGTCCTCCGTGCTGTCCAACACCGCCGATGGCGGGCTGCGCCAAGATCTTACCCGTGTATTGGCTGATCCGACCCAGGGGCCGGGTAATGCGGACCGGATCGCACCTGTTCCGCCTGGGGCGAGTGAAGGCTCTAACTCCCACCACCGGCTGCCTGTCTGGGGACGTTTGCGTTCCTGGTGGAACAACCCCGTCGATAGCACCTCTGGGAGCAGCCTTTCGCTGAGTGCGCCTACCGATCCGGCCACGGACTATATCACCCCCGTGGTGGCACCGATCATGGTCTGGTCAGAACTTGGCACGGAAATTTTTTATGAAGATCTCGGTCCAAGCGCCATGCCCAACCGCTATCGATTCAGAGTCCAGTTGTTTCCACGAGTAGCACTTTGGAACCCCTATACCGTCCCGTTTCAGGAAGCTTCATATGAAGCGGTGCTTCAAGCTCCCTATGGCTGCGTCGTGCAGCTTAATCTGGCCACCCCAACCACTTTTTCTTTTGCGAGTCTAACATTTAACTCCAAAAGCACCTGGCCCTTGAGGAACCTTCGCTTTAAACTAAACGCGCCTGCACTTGCCCCGGGCGAGACAAAAATCTTCGCGCTCAGCAGCTCCAACATGGCTTTTGTGGATGGCTCCACCACGCTGACCGAAGCGGGGGGCTCCACGGACTATAACCAAAACAACTATGTCTATCTAAACGCTGCCAATGAAATCTTCGATACACCCGACGTACCTAACGGTGATCCTAATACAGCATATAGATTCAAATTCATCCAAAACACCAATTCGAATTTCAATCGGTTGGTGCAATTGAAGGACTCGGCAGGGATCAAAACATTTCAAGCAACCACTCTCTATGGCTTGAAGGGGGATTTTAAAATCGACAATACGACGACGAACCCACCGACCGTCGCCGAAACTCGGTATATCCGACAGGCCCAGCCGAGACCCCAGCAGCTGGCAAATCCTAACGTGCCGGGCCATATCGCCCGTATGGGATCCGGAATTAATCTCAGCACCCAACGCTGGCTGGCTGTGAACAATATTCTGGGGCGTCAGCAAGAACGATTTGAAGGGACAGATACTGGTTCCAGGAATCCCCATTACGATGGAAGCTTTCTACTCCCGACGGATCCCATGGTGACCACCCATTTGGAGTCCGCTCGCAGCGGTGTAAAGCCACTCGTTCTGAGGGAACCCCGGCTGGTAGATCCCGGTCACTACCAATCCATTGCACAATTTCAGCACGCACCGCTAAGCGATAATGCGAACAGCCCGCTCTATGCGGTGGGGAACAGCTTGCAGAGTCCGCGCATCCTCGCCCGGGAAAAAACTCATGCGAATGTTACGGTCTCGGGAACAGTGCGAAGCGTGTTTGATACCTCCTATTTGCTCAACCAAGCGCTTTGGGACAAATACTTCTTTTCAACGGTGCCCGTCACTCTGACCAGCGCTGACCTTGCAAAGCCTCTGCCGAACGCTCGACTGCAGCCGCTCAACACAGCCGCTGTCGCCAGCTTGAAAAGATATGACACGGTCGCAAGCGAGTTGCTGTTGCTCGGGGGGTTTAATATCAACTCCACCTCGGAGCAGGCTTGGAGAGCTGTTTTGGCGTCGGCTCAGAAGCTGAATTTCGACCCCAGGAGCGGCGTTCGTAATCGGTCCAAAATCTTAAAATCCCCGTTTTCCCGATTCCTTGCACCCCTTGGCGATCCGGTCAATGCCGCCAGCGACAATCTGAGCTATCAAGGTTACCGCGAGCTTTCTGATATTCAAATCGCGGCATTGGCCGCCGCCATCGTGGCTGAAGTGAAAACACGTGGACCGTTCCGCTCCTTGGGTGATTTCGTGAATCGGCGCCTCGTCAAGAATACCGATGCCGCGGCACCCACAGGCTTGAAGGGGGCGCTGCAAGCTGCCATCGATGCAGTTGATTTGGCTGGCAACGCCCCTATCAATAACATCGCGCCTTATTCAAGCACGCTGCCAAACTCGCTCAGCGGCACCTTGACCACCCGTGAAAAGCAGGCCGAGTTGGGCATGGTGAGCGGCGTTGCCACCGCTCCGGTTTCCAGCCGGTCTGCGTTCGGACCTGGATACCTCACGCAGGCCGACGTGCTTTCCCGCATCGGTTCCGCGATTTCAGCGCGTTCCGACACCTTTGTGATCAGGACCTACGGAGAGGCTCGCAATCCTGCGACCCAAGAGGTGACGGGCCGAGCATGGGCCGAGGCCGTGGTGCAGCGAATGCCGGAGTTCGTCGATCAGGCCGATACCAAACTCTCCCCCTTGGGTGCCGCCACCCCGGTCTATAATGCTGACGGCAGCACCGCGCTTAATTCCACCAACACTAACTTCGGCCGACACTTCAAAGTAATCTCTTTCCGTTGGCTCGGAGCCAATGATCTTTGATTTTTTATGAAAAACCTTCTTCAAACGTTGTTTGTGAGTGTCGGATGGATGTTTGCACCGTCGCTGGCGTGTGCCCAGCCCCCTGCCGAAATTAAAGCCAAAGGCCGAGAAATCCGCATGATTGCATGGGCACCTATCGAGCGGCCACTGACTTGCGGAGCAAGCCCTGCGGCTCCGGCATTGAGCCTGAGTACGACGCAATTGAGCTCATACAAGGAGGAATCACCTGGCGATAATTTGGAGATATTCACTCCGGTGGAGGCGGCCGACGGGAAGATTCAGAACCTGCTATATGCCGCAGCCCCGTGGCCCGATACGGGGTCACGTGTCCTTGGCGTGCTTGGACCGGGTGCTGATGAAAAAAACCCGCGTGGGAAATTGTTTCTCATGCCTGACTCCCTTAAACTGTATCCTGAGCATAGCGCTAGGGTTTTGAATTTAACCCCAGGGGCGCTTACCGTAAAGGTTGGGGACAAGGAGACCAAGCTCTCAAGCAGAGGCGAGTTCGTCGTACCCTATCACTCCGATCACAAAAGCCTAAAACTTGCTGTATCCATGCCCGATCAGGAAAAGGGCTGGAAACAAGTGCTCACTACCTCCCTGACTACCGCCCGACATTACCGCAGTTTGGTGATCCTGAGACCGAACCCGAACCCTCTACCCGGAGAAGATCCGAACTGGCCCTATTTACTTGAGGTGTTGGACCAGATCTCCCCTCTACCACCGGAAATTCCAAGACCTGCTCCACAACCCGTGAAAACAAGTGTTCCAGATGAAACGAAAAACCTCCCTGATCCACCGCAGTCGGAGCAACCGTCGCCGAAGACGGGTGCTCCCTAAAGTAGGAGTGAATCGCAACTCTGGAGCAAAACTGGACACGTAACCCCGTGAAAACAATATCAACCTCGCGTCCTGTCATATGTAACTCAAGGAGATGCCGTTTCACGGTCTCCTTGTGCCGTCAATCACGCGGCTTCGCGCTGGTTGTCACCCTATCGCTGATGATCCTGCTCACGGTGGTCGCGGTGGGCTTACTGACGCTTTCCACTATCGCTCTCCGGTCATCTAGCCAAGGGGCCGCCAAGGCAGCGGCACAAGCCAATGCCCGGTTGGCCATGATGTTGGCCATTGGAGATCTCCAAAAGTACGCCGGCCCCGACCAGCGAGTGACCGCCCGGGCTGATATCTTGCCAGAGACTGATCCCAGTAAACGCAACTGGACGGGGGTTTGGGATGTCTCAAGTCTCGCTACAACTCCGGACAAGCCGATTTCCTCCGCCGGTGCCGCCATTACCCCTACCTGGCTGGTTTCAAACTCAGGCAATTCCGCACCTATTCATACGGATGCCGCATTAAAGCAGTCGGACATCAACGATGGCCTCGCGGCCCGTTTGATCGGCGCCGGATCGGTTGACACGAGCGCGGTCGGAAACGAGATCATCGTCCCGCTGCAAAAAATCGCGTTCACCGCCGGAAACCAGTCCAACGGTGGCTTCGCGTATTGGGTCGGAGACGAAGGCGTCAAGGCCCGCGTCAACCTGGATTCACCCGGATACCGGGCGGCTGCCACGCCCAAGGAGGCTTCATACGCCTTTGCGGGAGCTCCCCGGGCCGCGATCGAAACCATGGAGAGAGGGGTCGCCCCGCCCACCGGCGTCGTTTCCTCCGCATGGATCAACAAGCGCTCCCCTGACTCCGACAATCTCTATCCTTATATCGCGGAAACCGCTCCCAAGCTCGTCTCCACCGGCCAGCTCCCGCTCTACGCCACGGCGGGCAACCAAACCGCCGCACAAACCGCTGCCAAAGCGCGTTTTCACGATCTCACTGCCCATTCGTCCTCTGTTTTGACCAATACCGTTAATGGAGGCTTGCGACAGGACCTGACCCGAATATTGGCCGACCCGACCAAGGGCCCGGCCGACACGGCGCCAATCTTCCCCGCCGTTGCTGCAGGTGCAGCACCCACCGAAATCCAGTGCCTCCCGCCTACTTGGGGGCGGCTTAGGTATTGGTGGCAAAACCCCATCGATCCGAGGAGCGGTTCGCTCACGCCTGCCTTGCGCACGTCAACCACTCCGTCGATCGCCCCAGTGGTGATGTGGGCCGAGCTCGGCCTGGCGTTTTTTGCCGAGGATCTCAGCACCGCCAGCCCTCCTGGCGCTGGCTATCGCATCCGCGTCCAGGCGTTTCCCCGTGCGATCATTTGGAATCCCTATACCGTGCCCATGGCCGGAGGGACCTACGAGCTGGGCTTTATCGGCAATTCGGGACCCGTTGACTTGGAGAATACAGCTGGCACAGCAATTGGTTCCTTCTCCCTTAAAAGATACGGATTCGACTCGGGCGCAGCCCCCAGAGATTTGCGCTTCACCGTGACCGTGCCGCAACTGGCTCCCGGCCAAGCCCGGGTTTTTTCCTTCAACACCACGGGCGACACCACGCTCAAGGAAGGGGATTTCCCCGGAAATTACACGATTTTGAATACTTTACCGAACATCGATTACAAAGACACCAGAGTGCCGCCTCCCTATCGGATTGACAATTCTTCCACCCCCCCTCCCGCACCCAACAAATTAGGGGGAAGCACTACCTTTTATCTACGTGCGGTCAGCGCGCCTGGTTCTCCCAGTTACACCAATGTATATCAATGGGCTGGCCCTAATGGGACCAGCCAAGCAAGTATCACGGGTGCAAGCACTAAGATTGACCTGCCAAGCGTGGGTGCCGTGGCTACCCAACCTCATTTGCGCGTGGTGAATTTAACGGAAATAAACAATATCGCCGTATATTTTCGCTGGCTGGCCAACAACAACAATATCGCAGTGGTCCTCAGTACCCATCCTAACGATCAAAGTAGCCCCTTTTTTCGCAGTTCCGTTGTAAGTAATGCTAATAATACCTTGCCCAGCACCGCCAATGGGGATGTCACGATCACCACAAAATTATTAGCCACACCCAGCCCCGGCAACCTTGTTTTACGCGAACCGCGCCAACCGGATGCCGGGCTTTATCAATCGATCGCCCAACTTCAGCATGCCCCGGTAAACGACACGGGAAGCGGTCCGCTCAATGCCGTGGGTAATAGCTTGGTAAACCCACGGATACCCCGCGAGGCCACGAATTATATTATCCCGTCTATCACAAGTGATACTCGGCGCCTTACGCCCTTATACGACAGCTCGTATCTGCTTAATCAAGCACTGTGGGACGAATATTTTTTCTCCACCGTTCCGAATTTCACCGCTGCCAATCTTGTCACGCCGCTGCCCAACGCCCGGCTCCAACCTCTCGCCTCCGCCAGTGTGGCTTCGCTGAACAACCCCACCACGACCGCTGCCAATCTGATGGTACTGGGGGGCTTCAACATCAATTCCACCTCCGAGCAGGCTTGGCGTGCCGTGCTCGGTGCGGCCCAGAATCTCAAATACGATCCCGTTACCGGGGCCTTGGCTCCCAGCAGCCCGCTGCTGAGCCCTTTTTCCCGGTTTTCGAAACCCTTGGGTGATTCCGACGACCGCTATCGTGGTTACCGACAGCTTACCGAAGCACAAATCGCCTCCCTGGCCGCGAAGATGGTTGAAGAAGTCAAAAAACGAGGGCCATTCCGTTCATTGTCCGATTTCGTCAACCGCCGTCTGGTTGCTTCCACCGGTCCCGATCCCGCCTCCGGCTTGAAGGGTGCCCTCCAGGCGGCCATCGACAACGCAGACTGGGATTCGTCTCCTACAAAGCAGATCAATACGATAGCTCCCTATATGACCGACATATATGGAAGAGGGTTTGGCGAGCGCCGTGAGGAGTGGGCGGGCGTACCGGGGGTCACCAACGCTGGCAAAGCCCCCACATCCTCCCGCAATTCCTTTGGTCCGGGCTATGTCACCCAAGCGGACGTGCTCTCCCGCATCGGCTCGGTCATCAGCGCGCGTTCGGACACGTTTGTCATTCGGACGTACGGGGAAGCAAGAAACGGCGGCACCGTCACAGCCAAAGCCTATTGTGAAGCGGTCGTCCAGCGAACGCCGGATTATGTGGACCCGTCCACTGCGCCGGAGGCCATACCAGCTGCCGGTTCCATCAACGAGCGCTTCGGCCGCCGCTTCACCTTGGTTTCTTTCCGCTGGCTCAACCCCAACGAACTCTAAGTTCCTACTCACATGCACCTGTACCGCCTATTTCTCATTTGTGCCGCTGGTTTTTCCTCTTTTCCCGTCTTCTCCCAAGAAGAGGAGGATCCGAACGGACGCGAACTCCGGCTTCTCGCCTGGGCACCTACGGAGATTCCCTTTTCCCTAGGGTCGGGAGATGAAGCCGTTACCGTGGCGCTGAGCACGGACCAATTCACCGTGATCAAAGGCAAACAGGTGCCACGTGGAAATACAGTGGAGATTTTTGCCGAGGTGCCGGACCCCAAAGGACAGCCCCCTCCCAAAAAAAGTCCGCCGGCGGCCGGCGGCAATGGAGCGCCCACTGGTCCCGAGGCCTCTTCTATCGCTCCACTGGAAGAGCCGGTTGCTGGTCCCGTCCGCAAGATCCTCTACGCCACGGGCGTATGGCCGGAACAGTCCCGACGCGCGATCGGTTTCCTTTTACCGGAGGGGAGCGCCACCGCGCCACGAGGCAAGCTTGTGATGATGCCGGATTCGTTCGAGCTTCACCCGGAACACTCGATGCGGGTGATCAATTTAACCGGCGTCCCCTTGGGAATCAGCTTGGGCAAGAAAAAAGCACTCCTGCCCGTTCGGGGCGATCTTATCAGCCCCTTTGATCCCGGGCGCCTCAGGATCGAGGTTGCGGTGAACGAAAAGGGAAAATGGCGGGTCCTTGTGGGTACGAACTTGGTCACCGCAAGCCATTACCGGTGCTTCGCGCTGGTCCGCCCCCAAGTCAACCCGGACCCGCTGTTTCCGACTGAAGAGCCGGATATCCAAAACATCTTCGAGCAAACATCCCCGCTCCCCCGTCGCCCTCCCTTGCCAATCCCCACCGAGCCGACGGTCAAAGCGCCCACCGCCCCCTAGAATCCCAATGCGATCCCCATCGCGCCGCACCCTTCCGTGCCATCCCGCTAGACGGTCCGAAACAGCGCATTCCCGCCCGATCAATCCTATTTCCGGAGCTGCGATTGGGAAACCTTCAGAATCTCGTTTTCATCGATGATTTCGGTCCCGTCCACACCGGCGAGCGTGTAATCCACCTTCAATTGCTTTTCGATCCCGACAGCGGGGTCTCCGAAATATTCGGCGGTCGCTAGGACCGGCAACGAGTCTTCGATCCAATCGGTCACTGTCCGCGTTACGTTGACTACGGTATTGTTGGCGAGATCGCCATAAACCGCATTCCGGATCACCAGCCTATTATCGTTAATGCGCTTCACGGGCTTGAGTTCCAGAAAGGGGTTTCCGATCAGTAGATTACCTGAGACGACCTCACCCGGAGCATAGTCGCCTATTGAGGCGTCTAGTAAGGCTTCCGTTTCGTGAGCCTGCTTCGAGGGCAGATAGGCTTTCCCCAGATAGTCACCGGCACGCAGGCGCTCGTAAATGAGATTGTCGAAGCCTATCCCGCCGCTGCGGACCTGGCCGACTACCGCCTGCCCGAGATGCTTGCCAAACACCCAACTCAGTCCGCAATTCGGGCCGTTGTTGTCGTGTTCGGTTTTAGTCCAGTTCGCCGCGAAGCAGCCATGGCTGATGGTGATGAGCGATCCGGTCTTAAAGTCGGCAATTTCATGAGCCATGAGATCCCCGTCATACAACGCGTGACCCGTTTCATCCGAATGGAGGGCGACGCAGGTGAGCGAGTAGCTGTGTTTCCTGAAAGCCTCAAGCGCGGCCTTGTGCGTGCAGCCTTTGCCCTCTAGGATCGTCACGTTTTCCGGTGCGGAAAACCGGGCACCACCGCGCCGCTTGAACCAGTCCCCCGCCCCGGCCCACTCTACCGAGGGGGGTTCCGCGCTGAAGAAGAGTGCCCGGAGTTCCGGGACCGCCTTGTCGGTGTAGTAGTTGTGGGTTTTTGCGAAGAATCGGCGCAGTCCGGGGGTGTCGTCTTCCCGTGCTTTGTCACTGGCGCGGATGTTTGCGACCCAGATTTTAAGCGCGGGTTTGCCTTTATAGGCATCGTCCACGCCGTCCTTGTTACGATCGACGAATTCAAGGTCGAAGTCCTCGTAATAAAGCGGATTGGGATTAGCATTCTCGTGCATGAAAAAGCGATGCATCGGCAACGCGCCTACCAGAACCGCGCCGGTGATTCCATGCTTGTCATGAAGGCTCTTGAGAGTGGCGCGCAGCTCGGCAGGTTTTTCCCAAGCACCTTCCAGGATGCCAAGTCGCACGGGGAACCGGGCTTCGACATCCGTTTTGTACTGTTGGATCTCCGACTTCATAACATCATTCAAGCGATGATGGATCAGCAAGGCCACTTGGTCCGTGGGGGCGGGCTTCAGTAAGCTGTCCGAGCTAGGCACGGGCTCAGCACCAGCGATGGCGAGTAGGACGATAGGGAATAGGAAAAGACCGATTTTGTTTTTCATGGTATTTTGGCCACAAAGGGAGCGATAGAGGACTTGGACGAACTCGCTATTTGAAATCCTTCGTCAAATGACACGGATGGCATGGATGAACAGGGATTCGGATGGGTGATTTTGGATCGTTTCGAGGGCCGAATGCGCGATGATGGCTTGAAGGTAAACGATTTAAGCTCAAAATTCTATCCATGATCCTCCGTGCAATCCGTGGTTCAATTTCGGTTTTCGGGTTCATTGATCGGAGTTCACGATTTTGAGCGGGCTCTCTCGCGGTAGGCCGAGGGCCCCATGCCTAAGTGACAGCGGAAGGCATTGCTCAACGAAGTCGCTCCCTGGAAGCCGCACTCATAGGCGAGGGCATCCAATTTCATGTCGGAGGAGACCAGCAAGTCCTTGGCGAGGTTCAGTCGTTGGCGAATGATTTCCACATTGATCGAACGACCCACCTGCCCGTCAAATTTCTGGTAGAGCGCGCGTCGTGAGATCCCGGAAGCCTTGGCCACATCATCCACACAAATCGTCTTGGTGGCGTTTTCCTTGATGAAACGCAGTGCCTTGGACAATGCCACGTCCGACGTCGCAAATATATTGGTGCTCTGGCGCACGGTGATGCCGCCTGAAGGCACCCGGACAGCCTGCTCGGGAGAGGTGCCTCCGCGCATCAGTTGATCCAGCAACTCCGCTCCCCGATAGCCCAGCAGTTCACGGTTGCTGTTGACACTGGTGAGCGGGATGGGACCCAGTTCGCTGTAAATCGGGTCATTGTCCACCCCGACGACGGCGACGTCTTCCGGAACTTGTAGCTCCACAAGCAGGCACGCCTGCACGATGATGTTTGCCTCGGCATCAAACTGCGCCATGGTCCCCAGCGGTTTGGGCAGCTTGAGGAGCTTGGCCGCCAGCCAGCGAATCATCGACTGCCGTTCCTTACTCTTGCTCATCTCCAGCGTGTAATCGATCAGATGATAAGTGCAACCGGCGGCCAAGGCTGCCTCGCGGAAACCAGCCATCCGCTCCGTCACCACCGGCACGTCACGGTCGATGGTGAAAAATGCGAGGTTTTTGAATCCTCTGCCAATCAGCTCATCCGCCGCTGTCCGCCCGATCGCGTGGTTGTCCTGGAGCACACGGGGATACGGCAGTTCAGGAAAATGGCCGGTCAGATTCACCACCGGGACTTTCGCTCGCTCCAGGAAACCGACGAGCGGTGAACGAATGTCCTCCACGAGCGTGATGATGCCGTCGCCAGACCAATCGGGATCCACCACACCCGAGTGGGATGCGAGATCCTCAAGAATCCACCCGGCACTGCGGGCGTAGCGCGCCACACCGACGTTGATTTCGTGAACAAACCAACCCATCGCCAAGAGGACCGTGGGGCGGTGGAATCTTTTTCGTTTGGACATACTGAGAGGATCGGTGAAATGAGACGGAATCAAAGTGGAAAGTTCTCCGCAAATAGGGGGCCGACGGCCCTCCAGCCGACGACCCCCCTCACATTGCGGAGAAAACCCAATAACTCCGGAAAATTCTGAGGTGTCACAGGCTGCATATGATTGTTATTTCCGCGATACGTTCGCTACGCCTTCCAGCGCCTAGAGCAGACGAGGGATGACGGCAAGTGCCACTCTGCCTTCAGGTAACGCCTGGTGGCCGGGAGGTTTGCATCCTGATTCCAGATCCCGAAGTTCAATGCTCTGGGGGACTCTTCGCTGCTGGATACCAAGTCCTGACGAATGCCCATCCACACGGGATCTCGTCCGGGAAGCCGCACGCTGGGGTCTTCGTGGAAGGTGGAGATTTGCCTGTAGGAAATTTGTCGAGTCATAAAAGCCCGGGAAGGATGCAGATTTGACGTAAGGCGAGTAAAGAGATGCGGGGCTGCCGACCCTCCAGTCGGCGGCCCCTTGATTCCGGAGAAAACCCATTAACTTCGGAAAATTTTTATACGGCCCTGCTACGGCGGCGCAGCAGACTGGCGAGAGTAATGGAGAGCTCGGGAAAAGCTGTTAAAGTGAGGTGCCGATGGAAGCGGATGTGCGGAGGGGCCATGACTCGAATCAGGGAAGACGCGAAGCAATCCGATTACCCGCCAAAATCACACGCGGAGCAAACTCCGTGCTTTTTCCGCTGGAGGCGGTTGTAGGATTTTTCAACGTCGCTGTAGGCGGTGTTAAAATTCCAACAACTCAAGATGTGTTACTTTCAAGGATGAGAGGTAGGATGGCCGTTGAGAAAAACCCGAATTCTGCAACGGCCATCCCTCTGTGGCTGGTCGCGACAGAAATCAGTTATTCCGGCGGCGGCGCAGCATTCCGGCACCAAGCAACAGGCCGGCCAGTGCGCTCGTGGGCTCAGGCACGGGGGTCCATGAGAGGGTGTTGGAGGCTATCGAGAAGTGACCTTGATCGGCGACAATTCCTCTCGAAGTTCCTGAATCCCAAATTACACCCGTTCCGGTGATCGAACTAAAGACGGATGCCATGGTCCCGACGCTGAAAACATTACTCCAGGTCTTGGCTGTGTTCCAGAATGTATCCGCATAAGCGCCGGTGCCCAGCACCACATTGAAAACTGCCCCACTACCGGCCAATCCGCCGGTGTTGGTGACCGTATCGCGACCGATCTCGGTGGCACCACTTGTTGTGATGTCCCAGTCGAAGATGGATCCGGTGCTAAATGTAATACCGCCAGTCAATGTTTGGGTTCCTGCCGCACCCTTTGCTCCCGGGGTGTAGGTGTTGCCGGAAGTCACCGTGACCGCATTGGTGATCGTGCCGGTGCCGCTGAGGGTGCCTCCGGTGGAACTCGCAGCGAAGCTAGCCGTTTTGGATAGGGCCGTGGAGGAGTTGTAATTCAACTCGCCACCGGAGATCGAGATGCCGCTGGTGCCGTTGATGGTTCCGCCTGAGGCGATCGTGAGCTTGCCGTTACTGATGGTGGTGGCACCCGTGTAGGTGTTGGTGTTGGACAGCGTGAGCGTGCCGCCACCGGATTTGGTCAGCGCGAGAGTGCCGGCGGCGCCGTTCCGGATAACGCCCGCGAAGGTGTTGTCTGCGCCGTTTTGCACGGTGAGGGTGGAAGCGGTGGACGCGTGTGTGTTTTCAACGACTGCGCTCGTGTTGGACGCAACCAAGCTGGTTACGGAAGCCGCTTGTCCGTTGAGTTGGAGTTTGGCGGTGCTGCCACTGCCGAAGACCAACGCGCTGGTCGGACCATTGCCGGAGTTTAATGAGTTAGCGGCAGTCAATCTCAGAGCGCCATCCTCGATGCGCACGCCACCATTTAAGGTATTGGCGGCGCCGAGCGTCAGCGTGCCGGTGCCGGTCTTCTTGAGTTCACCGAAAGCGGTGATCGCGCCGGTGATGGTGAGCGTGTTGGAGGAGGTCACATCGAAGCCGCCGCCGCCACCGCCGATCGTGACGGGCCTGACGGTAGTGGAGTTGCCCAAGCCGACGCCATTGGCCTGCTGGAGCGAGAAGGTGCCGGTGGCTTGAAGCACACCGCCGCCATTGAGATTGAGAGTTTGGTTGGCAAAACTCCAGCCAGCTGTTTGGTTAGTCACAGCAGTGAGAGCATTGGCGCTTAGGGTGATGACGTAGGCACCTGAAGTTCCGCTTATGGCGGACACCTGCCTGCCCAACATCTGTGAACCTACGACCAAGCCGACGGGTAGCGAGGCAGCTGTGGAATTCACTGTAGCTGAACTGGTGGTGGCCGTCGCATTGGTGAGTGTGCCATTGGTGCCGCCGATATTGCTGTCGGAGGAAATGCTCAAGGTGCCACCGTTGATGTAGGTCTGGCCGGTGTAGGTGTTGGCCGAACCCAGAACCAAGGTGCCGGTGCCAGCTTTAGTCAGTGTTGAGTTACCGTTACCGTTCGCAATCTCCGAGCTAATCGTCAACGCGCCCGCACCGTATTGATGGACGATCAGGTCAGAGTTGGTGGCCGTGTTGCTTTTCAGCGTGCCGCCGGTGATGGAGTAGGCGTCAGCGCCGGTAAAGAGCAGGCCGCCGCTGGTGAGCGTGAGCGTCTGGCCGGCGGTGATGGCGAGGGACTGGCTGGTGGTGCTGGTCGTCAGCTTGAGGGAGTTGACGGATTCGGTCACGGTGACGGAAGCATTGTTAATATGGCTGTAGTTCACCGTGGCTGTCGATCCCGAGCTAGGCAGACCGGCGGTGGCACCGGCGCCGACGAGCGTGGAGCCACTCCGATCAGCAAAATTGATGTTGCCGGAGCTGTCGCGGAAGGTCACACGGCCGTTGCCTAATAGGAAATTGGTAGATGGACTGGTGCCGACATTGACGGAATTCCCCGCGCCGATGAGCCTGATATCCAGAGAGCCGCCTGCGGTAAGGTTCGTTGCCAGGTTACCAAGAGTCAAGGTGGTGCCGGAGCCGCCATTGGCGTCCACGACGATATTGCCACCACCGGCGTTTACCGTGGGAACACCGAGCGTCTGGGTGGTGGCCCCAGAAGAGTTGCCTTGGAGATA
>JAIXQH010000004.1 GCA_027484055.1 Verrucomicrobiaceae bacterium
AACTGTCTCGCGACGTTCTGAACCCAGCTCGCGTGCCGCTTTAACCGGCGAACAGCCGGACCCTTGGGACCTTCTCCAGCCCCAGGATGCGACGAGCCGACATCGAGGTGCCAAACTTCATCGTCGATATGAACTCTTGGATGAAATCAGCCTGTTATCCCTAAGGTACCTTTTATCCGTTGAGCGACGGCAATTCCACATTCAACCGCCGGATCACTTAGGCCTACTTTCGTATCTGCTCGACTTGTAGGTCTCACAGTTAGGCGGGCTTATGCCTATGCACTCAACACACGGTTACCGACCGTGCTGAGCCCACCTTCGCGCTCCTCCGTTACTCTTTAGGAGGATACCGCCCCAGTAAAACTGACCGGCTGACAATGTCTCTCGCCCGGATTCACGGGTCGAGGTTAGATCTTCCAACACCCAAGGGTGGTATCTCACTGGCGACTCCACCGTTCCCTAAAGAACGGTATCAAAGTCTCCCACTTATGCTGAGCATGAAAATCGAAAAACCAATGACAGCTTACAGTTAAGGTCTATAGGGTCTTTCCGTCCTTCTGCGGGTAGGCGGCATCTTCACCGCCATTACAATTTCACTGAGCACCTGGTTGAGACAGCGCCCAACTCGTTTCACGATTCGTGCAGGTCGGAACTTACCCGACAAGGAATTTCGCTACCTTAGGACCGTTATAGTTACGGCCGACATTCACGGGGACTTGGGTTCAAAGCTTCGCCTTGCGACTAACATCTTGCCTTAATCTTTCCGCATTGGTCACGTGTCACATCCTATACTTGGTCTTACGACTTGGCAGAATGCTGTGTTTTTGCTAAACAGTCGGTTGGGCCATTTCACTGCGGCCTGGATAAATCCAGGCACCCCTTCTCCCGAAGTTACGGGGCCAATTTGCCGAGTTCCTTAACCAGGGTTCACTCTTACGCCTTGGTATATTCTACCCACCCACCTGTGTCGGTTTACGGTACAGGTTCCTTAGCATACACCGGATCTTTTCTCGGCACCTTCTTTGGTAATACGGATTGGCCGTAGCCGCACCTCAGAATTCAATCACTTAGTTACCTCCAAAAATGCGTCAATCCGGGTTAAGGGTCGGAAGTGCAGGAATATTAACCTGCTGTCCATCGGCTACGCCTATCGGCCTCGCCTTAGGTCCTGACTAACCCCGGGACGAAAATCGTAGCCCGGGAAACCTTGGGTTTACGGCGGACGGGGATTTCACCCGTCTTATCGTTACTCATGTCTGCATCCTCTCTTCTTGACGCTCCACGGTCAGTCGCCATCGCGCTTCTACGCCGTCAAGAATGCTCTTCTACCGCTCCAGTCCCCAAGGACTAAAGCCCAGAGCTTCGGTATACTGCTTAATCGCCAATCATTTTCGGCGCAGAATCTCTCGATGAGTAAGCTATTACGCACTTTTTAAATGGTGGCTGCTTCTAAGCCAACATCCTCACTGTCTGTGAAATTCCACATCCTTTCCACTTAGCAGTATTTAGGCACCTTAGCTGCTGATCTGGGTTGTTTCCCTTTTGACGATGAAGCTTATCCCCCACCGTCTCACTGCCGCGCTCTGTTGAATGGTATTCGGAGTTTGATAGGGGTTGGTAGACGGGTATGCCCCCTAGCCCTTTCAGTGCTCTACCCCCATTCATAAACACGCGACGCTGCACCTCAATGCATTTCGAAGAGAACCAGCTATCACGGGGTTTGATTAGCCTTTCACTCCTACCCTCAGCTCATCAGAGAATTTTTCAACATTCACCTGTTCGGTCCTTCACGCAGTATCACCTGCGCTTCAACCTGGCCAAGGGTAGATCACCTCCGCTTCGGGTCTAGCACGTGCAACTAAGCGCCCTATTCGGACTCGCTTTCGCTTCGCCTCCGTTCCCTAAGAACTTAAGCTTGCCACACATACTAACTCGCAGACTCATTAAGCAAAAGGCACGCCATCATCCCCGAAGGGACTCTGACACCTTGTAGGCACACGGTTTCAGGTTCTATTTCACTCCGCTCACAGCGGTTCTTTTCACCTTTCCCTCACGGTACTTGTTCACTATCGGTCGCTAACTAGTATTTAGCCTTATGCGGTGGTCCGCACAGATTCATACGGCGTTTCACGTGTGCCGTATTACTCAGGAACTCCCTAAGGCCTCGTTGGATTTCGGTTACGGGGGTATCACCCTCTTTGCCGGAACTTTCCAGTTCCTTCTCCTATCCATTGAGGTCCCATGACGGGGTCCTACAACCCCGAGGACAAGTCCTCGGTTTGGGCTATTCCGCTTTCGCTCGCCACTACTGACGGAATCGATTCTCTTTCTTTTCCTCCGGTTACTGAGATGTTTCACTTCACCGGGTATCGCGTCTCTTTTCCTAACTTCCCCTCATGATCACGAATGATCGTGAGTTAATGGGCTTCAGAAAAGAACGATGGCGTATTAACACCACCAGGTTACCCCATTCGGAAATCTCCGGATCAACGCGTACTTGCCGCTCCCCGAAGCTTATCGCAGCTTATCACGTCCTTCATCGCCTGTTAGCACCAAGGCATTCACTGTGTGCCCTTTAAAGCTTGATTCCTAATTGAAATCAGCCACGCGGACCTGTTCTCCTTGCAGAGTTGGTTTCCACGCTTTGTAAGTCTTTCGACTTACCTACTGTTGACCACCGTAGTGGCCAACTTTGCCGTAAAAATTGATGTATTTGGGAATTAGAATATATTCAAGGACCGCTAAGAATGGCTCATGACGACAAAATTGTCGTCTATTCGAGTCATCAATATTTATTGCAGTCAAAAAATTATATTTTCTCCATGTAGATGTCAAAGAGCGGACCGTTTTGTCAGTATAGAACTAAAATCGCGTCATGTATGAAAAATGGTGGGCCTGATAGGACTCGAACCTATGACCCCCGCCTTATCAAGGCGGTGCTCTAACCAACTGAGCTACAGGCCCAATTGTTTTTCTAAGACTCGCTTGCATTCGGGGGTGAACCCTAAGCTCGAGACGTGTCTTAAAAGATGGTGGAGGTTAACGGATTCGAACCGTTGACATTCTGCTTGCAAAGCAGACGCTCTACCAACTGAGCTAAACCCCCTTTGTACTGAGGGCGCGATTTTTATAAGAGGAAGAAAGACTAAATTGTACCCTGCGTGTCTAAACGATTGCTATGGCTTTGAGCGCCGTTGCAGGCACTCCTTTTAATAAGCGTTTTAGGTGTAAGCCCTTGCGGACTTACAACCCCAAGACTGTTTAACGAGTCCGGGGCTCGACCTTTCACAGGGACCATGAGAATGGTTTGTGAATTTCTCCGTAGAAAGGAGGTGATCCAGCCGCAGGTTCCCCTACGGCTACCTTGTTACGACTTCATCCCAGTTACCAGCTACACCTTAGGACTCTACCCCCTTGCGGTTGGTACGAGCACTTCGGGTGCGACCGGCTTCCATGATGTGACGGGCGGTGTGTACAAGACCCGGGAACGTATTCACGGGGCCGTAGATGATGCCCCATTACTAGCGATTCCAACTTCATGGAGGCGAGTTGCAGCCTCCAATCCGAACTGAGCCCAGTTTTACAGATTTCCTCCACCTCGCGGTCTCGGTTCTCATTGTGCTGGGCATTGTAGTACGTGTGCAGCCCAAGGCGTAAGGGCCATACTGACCTGACGTCGTCCCCACCTTCCTCCCAGTTGAT
>JAIXQH010000059.1 GCA_027484055.1 Verrucomicrobiaceae bacterium
ATCGTTGAACGCACTTTCGGCTGGCTCATCCAGTCACGGCGACTGATCCGGGATCATGAAGTGAAGATTGAACACTCGGAAGCCATGATCTACCTGTCGATGAGCAAGCGAATGCTCGCCAGAATCGCGAACTAGATATTTTTAAGACAGTCTCTTAGCCCTCGCAGGCAATCAAGTACGACCAGAAGATCGTTACGACCGTAAGCGAATTGAAAATTTTGAATCAGAAGATACAAGGAAAAGTAAATGAAAGTGATGGGGAGTAGATCGGTGGGATACAGTTTGCTGATGGCTATGACGACTCTAACTGGAGTGATTTTGCCTTTGGCTCGAATCCGAAGCTAGCCGATCCATCACATCCGGGCAGTCCTCACTTGCAAGAAGTGCAGCACACATGGAAATCAAACTCACACTCTCCATGGTAATACAGGAGGTAAAAGCACGGAATCCATAATCAGTAATTCAGCACTAGCCTTCCCGAGCAACCGCCCTTGATCGTAGATCCACCCTCACATTAGTCCAACGGGATAAAGAGGAATTTCCAGCCGAGAAACTGAAGTCGAAGTGGTGAAGAGAAGATCTGGCCTGCTATTCTAAATTTACGCTTCGTCCGGCTTTGCGGTGAATGAATCGTCACCGGCCCACACTGCACTCTCGCGGATGAGCCCGAGGGCAATGATGATGACTTGGCTAATCATGCCGCCCCAGCGGGCGTGAAGTAAGATAGCGCTCCAAATGACGATGTGCAGTGCGCCATTTTGCTTGGGATAACAGCACCAGAAACGGCCCCACAATTGGTCGGCCCGCTTGCCGTGGAGCATGGTGCCGACGAGGGTGGCGATCCATTGCAGGACCAAGCGGACACACTTCATTTACCGGTGAGCTCTTTCTTGACGATGTCGTAATAGAAACGCGGATTCGTCGTGTCGGGAGAAAGGTGGTGAGGGGATTTCGATTTTGAAACATCGGCGATGCCCCAGAAAATCGAGTCACAGGTGTCATCGTAAGAGCCATAAACGCTATATTCGCTGGCTTGTTTGGCCCAGTGGACTTGTTTTTGCCATTCCTCACCGCTGATTTTATGCCACGTCTCGGGGGCGACTCCGCCGTTCGGTGAAACGAAGCGGACTGACCCAGACTTGTTCTGCCATTGGTTGCGGTAGCCCCAGCCATCAGACTCCTGGGGGGACTTGATCACCGTATTGATCTGGGTGTTGCCGATGTGAAACTTGGCAAAGTAGGCTTTATGTTCCGGCAGGGCTTGGTTCATTCTTTTATAAAAGCTGGCACCGTCGTTGAAGGTCAAAAGAATCGGTCGATCATCGCCATGGCCGTAATGCTGATAGTTAGAATCCTTGGCCCACGTGTCATAGACCTTCCCCGCGATGGTGTTCCAGAACCCAATCGGCCCGCCGGGAACCATGCGTTTTTTCACATCATCTGAAGTGAATTGTGCCCCTATAAAAACAAAGTAAGTCATTCCTTTCTCTAAAGTGACTTTGCGAATGTTATTAACCTTTGGTTCGTACGTTTTCCAAAAATCGGTCCACTGGGAGGCGTTGGTCATGTCGATGATAACCGTCTGGATACCGGCATCCTTGATCTTTTGCAGAATATCGCGGGTCTGTTCGATGTCCGAGTAGTCGTGATTGGGAATCATCTTACCGTTCACCTCGAAGGTGGTGCCGTTGTTGTGACCCCGGCAGCAAATGAGCACGTGGGCGCAGGGATGACCGGCGCTGGCAATAGATGGAAATGCAAGGGCCAAGATTCCTAGGCCGCAGCATGAGCGGATCAATCGGGCGAGGAGCTTCAAATGGATTATGGGTGTTTGTTTCATATTCAAGAATTCAGACGTTAGACATTAACGGGATAGCTCAACCACGCGGCCAAGCTGGATCCTGACTGGCCCGACTAAGCCGGCGGTTTCCAGTCGTGTTCCGGCCGGTGGTCCCTTGATGGTCCAGGTCTTGCGCTGTGTTTCCGGGAGCGAGGCATCATAGGCGAGGCGGTTGAACCAGGTGTTAGTAACCTTGATGGAGATGGTATTTTCCCCGCTAACCAGAAGCGGCGTGATGTCGGTGCGGAATGGCGGCCCCCACAGGGTGGCGGCAGGTTTTCCGTTTACCGCGACTTCGGCGATCGTTGCGACACGACCGAGATCCAGCATGAACCGAGCATCGGCTGCCCGTTTTTCAAGCTGGAAGGCGCAGGTGTAAATCGCTGAGCCAGAGAAGGCCCGTGTCGCTGGATCGGTCAGGGCAGACCACGGTGTAAGCGCGGGCAAGTCGATGGATTCGGGTGTGTCCCAGCCAGGCGGAAAGGAGAGTTTCCACGGGCCGGCAAGTGGGATGGACGGCAGATCTGGGACGGTGACTTGGACCTTTGATTGGTCTGAGCGGCGCAGTTGATAGGTGCCACTCTGCCAGGCGAGCAAGTGCTGGCAATCGTCTATCAACTCGGCTGACAGCGGAGTATCTTCGACAAAGGGTTGCAAAATTTCCGGAGGCTTGAGTCCTTGCACCGATTGTGGCGGATTTTTGTCCACGCGATTTGGATCCATCAGATCGACAAGTGTTTCGCCGTTGCGATCCATCCGGGTGAAGCTGGCTTTGCTCGCACCCTTGCGGAAAATCACAAACACCGAACCCGCTGCCGGTAGATCAACATGAACGGTGGTTTGGTTTCCAGCAGATTGATGGAATTGAGCGGCCTTGCCGGTGCCGGTGAGTGGACTCCACAATTCTGGAACACCCGTGCTGTTGAAGCGAAGATTTGCATCGAGCGGAAAGCGGCGGTCGGCGGCGATGAAATAGATCTCAGAGTCGTCCGTGCGGCGATGACACCACATGGCCGCACCTGCGCCGGAGACATCGGGGCCGATCGCCACTTTTTTCAATGCGGATGCGAGTGGTTCACCCCAGAGCAGGCGACCTTGGCCGATTTTTCGGTCGCCATCGTTTCCGATCCAAAGTTCCCGAGTCAGCTGTTGAAATTTCTTTTCGTCGGTCTCACCGCCGGTCAGTGAGACGTTCTGAGTGGCAGGGATGCCGATGACGGTTGCTCCTTGTTGCAAAAGATCGCGCAGGCGGACTAGCGATGGGAGGGTGAGTCTGGTTCCTTCGGGCAGCCACAGCGCTTTCCAAGTGACACCTTCCGGGGTTTTCAGCAGTCCGTCCGCGACGCTGATGCGCTGGATCAGCGCGTCTTGATTCAGATAGTCGAATTTCACTCCTTGTGGGAAAGCCGGATCTTGGCGAGGCTTGTGATCGAGCCCATCACCGAGATACCAGAGCACATCGGCCACGGCTCGCCCTTGCTCTAGCATGAACTGACAGCGCGCTAAGTAGCCCGTCCATTCTGGCATGTAGGACCACCAGGTCTGGCCGCGGATGAAGGGTGTGCCAATCTGTGCGCCGAACGAAGTGCCGGGCACGACATCCAGCCGTGGATTGTGAGTGTAGGTGTGAAAAACGAGGTGATTGAGGCCCTGCGCAAAATGCCGGTCGGCTAGATGTTTCAACATGAAAGGATGCTCATTCCACTTGATGTCGATATTGGTAAATGACTCCGCCGCGATGCGTTTTTTCCCGTAAATGTGGGCAGCTGAGACGGCAGGCAGCATGGGCTTGCATTCGAGGCCGCCCCAGTGCGGGTCGTTGAGATGCCAGAACTCGCACATCGGGATGTCCGCCTTGCCGTAGTATTGCAAGATATCTCCCGTCGGCACGTCGCCGGGGCCGGATTCAAAGGAAAGTTTCATGCCATGCTCATGACCTAGGGTGGCCAGACGTCCGTAGTAATTGGTGACTAGCAGATCATTGAGCGTCGCACGCCAGTCGCGGAGAAAGCGTTCGCTCGTTAGATGATCCCCTATCACATAGCCCGCCAAGGCAGGCAACCATGGGCGGAGCGCGTAGCCTTGGAGACTGAAAAACTCGCTCTCCATGGCCGGTGTCCACGTCTGAGTGTGGCATTCCCAGCTATCGATCACCATGCCTTGCAAGCGCCCCTTATCGGCTGGGCCGCCCACTGCGGAGATGCGTCCGATGTATCCGGCGAAATGGGCGCCGGCACCGTTTTTCGAGAGCTTGTCACACTCAAATCCAGTGGCTTCCTTCGGCGCCGGGGCGTTCTTCGCGCCGGTGTTGACGTGGCCGAAGCGCAGGACGGTCCATTTCCCGGCAGGTGCTTGCCACTCCAGCTTGCCACTGGAATTCATCTGCTGGGTTAGGTCGATGACACTCGTTGATGCGATCCACGCAGCTTTGTCCTGCACCGGTGGTGGACTGGGATCGAGACTTCGCAACACATAGCCAGCCTGCCCTCGCCAGTCATGGATGCGGGCGGCAGAAGACAGGCGGAGAGTTGACAGGTTGAGCGGTGTTTTATTTTCAAAGGAAATGCGAAACGTTCTCGCAGAGGCATCCGGTAAGGCGAGGATGAGGGGCTGATCTTCCTGCCAATTTCCCCGTGGGATTTCACGACGGGCAACTTCTACGAGGCCATTTGCCCCGACCGCCTGAACATGGATTGCGGCGGCGGGATCAAAACCCCGGCGCATCGTGAGCTTTTCCACGGTCGGCAGTTCTAAGGATCTCAGCGTGACCGGCTGCGCGAAGTTCACTTCCACCCATGACGCCGATTCCACGCGGATGGAAACATCTTTTACGCCATTGAGCAGATCCGCCCATGGCTGCTTGTCGTCACTGCCACGAACGGATGTGGGAACCAGACTTACGCCATCATCGCCAGCAGGTGTTGGGAAAGCGACGACCGCGACATCGCGGTAATCCCGCCAATCCTCCGCGCTCGGTTGCGGCGTGGGCAGAGCTAGAGAAACCGGGCCTCCACCGACGAAATCCGTGCGACTGGAAATCAGATGTCGCATGGCATTTTCCGGCTTGATCCACGGGCCGCCGGACATCGCCCAGCCGGGGCAATTCTGCATGGTGAAGGTCAGGCCGAGGCGGCGGCACTCGTCAGCAGTGTGGGCAATCATGTCATCCCACGACGGGCTGAGGCAGGCGATCTGTGGGGTGACGCCCGGCCATGGCCCGCCGAATTGGCCGTGGAAAAGTTGGATACCGCTCAGACCAGCCTTGGAGATGGCTTCGAGATCGGCGGTTAAACCGGGTTTCGCGACATTGCCACCGATGAGATGGAACCAGGTCTCTGGGCGGGAATCCTGTGGTGGCCGGGAAAATCCAGAGGCCAGCGGGTCAGCGGTATGAACGAGATTTCCTTCGGCGAGAAATGACAGCAGAGCGATGCCTTTTCCACAGGATGACAAGAGTTTTGAGCGCATAGGGGAATCAGGGTTTAGCCACGTCGAGGGCGATGGTATTGTTTAGGCAAGGGCCGATGTTGGCAAACAGATAGAGTGAGCCATTTTCTTGGAAAAAAGGGGGCATCAGTGCCGAGTGGCTAGCTCCGAAGGCACCTGCTGCCATGAATTCCGCATTGGGTTCATTTTGCTAGAGATCGAAGCCTGCGCAGTTGCTGACCGGCGTTTGGCGACTACGATCTCAAGTCGATTCCCGTCAGCGTACATGGCGGCGGAATCAGATTTTTGATGAAACGGTTTGACCTGAAAATCCGGCATAATTTACAAAAAACTGTCATGAAAAAAATCATAAGCACTTGTTTCACATTGGCCTTAATCTCTCCGCTGTACGCCGAGCAATACGGCACATCTCCCGGCCTACCACCCAGCGACTCCATGAGTTGGTTCGTCGGTGGCGGTGCCGACTACATGTTCGACGAACTCGAAGAATTCTATTTCTATGGGCAGGTCGGCTTCAAGGTCAGTCCTGAATCCGCACTATTCCTCGAGGCGGGATGGGTCGGCTCTGAAGACGATATGAATATCCAAGGCGTTAACGTGAGCGCTGATCTTGATATCATTCCAGTCACTCTCAACTACAGCTACGAATTCGCCATTACCGATGAGCTTTCGATGTATCTGGGTGGCGGCTTGGGAGCGGCCAACAGCGATTTGGAGGTCAGCGCCCAAGGTTCTTCTGCTTCGCAAGACGAATGGGTATTCATGATGCAGGGCTTCGCCGGACTCATCTATGAGTTCACGCCTGCGTTCGAAGGATATGCGGGAATGCGTTACATGTGGCTGGACGATCCTTTCGATGTGGCGCTGGACGACTGGGGCATCGGCGCAGGCGTCCGATTCAATTTCTAATTGGCGTCATGGTGATCGGCTGATTGTGGGCATGGATTGATAGATCCGATCCGCCCCAATCAGCCTTTTTTGAAAGTTGACTTTAAATCTGATCTTAAAAATCTCAGACAAATCATAGAAACCCAGCTCTCTATGGCCAATGACTGGGCACGGAGCTACTTTTTCTCGGCTAAGTAAAGCGAACGATCCACCAGTCTCAAGAAAGCCTCGCGATCCTTCGGCAGGCTGCTGGAGTCGATTTCTCGGGCTAGCCCGGCAACGAGGTCGGCGTCGATGACGGTGGGCTGCTCGCCTGCGAGCCATTGCGAGTAGGTGCAGACGAGGGCGGCGAAGCGCGCGTCGTCGGAGGGCTCGGCATCGGCTTTGCGACTGAGGGAAATCGACGGCGCGAGCTTGCCTTCAGTGGACCACTGAAGGAGGCCGAGTTCGGTGCCGGCGTTGGAGGTTTCAATTTCAATCGCAAGGGTGCTCGTCGCATCTCGGGCGAGCTGAGTGGACGACGCAGCAGCGACTTGATCTGGGATGGGGTTAAACCCGAGGAGCTGGTAGCGGGATACGGAATCGGGATTGGCTAGGTAGGTGAGCTTGGCTTCCACTGGGTTCTTCGCATTTCCCTTCAGCGAGAGGATCAGCAAGGTGGATGAAGGTTTCCACGGGCAGGTGATGAGTTCGGTGGAAAGTGTGGCGTTGAGGGGTGAGATTGAGGCGTCTCGGTTGTCTGGGTGCCAAGAGGAGCTGGCACTACGCGCGATGGCGGTAACCCCGTTGAGTCGGTAAGAAAAAGAGTTGAGAATTTCCTCCAAGCGGACACTGGCGGGTTCCGGCAGGCGTTGTTCCTGATGAACGGATTGCTTGATTAGATCATAATTCGCGACTCCCACCTGAACTGGTAGATCGAGGGACGGCTGCACCCTCGCCAGAGCAGAGCGGTTTTCTAAGATGCTGGATTTCGCCTGCGGCGGTGCTACGGCAGCTACCGTAGCTGGCAGGGCAGGCGCGCTGGTCTGAGCCATGGCCGGAGCTGTTAGCAATTCCTTTGCTTTAGGCCGCTTGATCGACACGACCAGCACAAAAACCGCCGCCGCACTGAGTGGCAGGAGATAGGGTAAAAGGCTGCGTAACCTTGGGACCGATGGCATATCGAGCGCTTGTGAGATGGACCGGGCCGTGTGTAAGATTTGCTGCCGTTGAGCTGGCTGAAGCTTAGTCTCTGGCAAGCTGAGATGGGTGCCGAGAAAATTCTGGGTGTCGTGCAGATTCACCAAGTCGATCCGGAGTTGCGGATTTTTCGCCATGGCGTCTTCGAAAGCCTCGGCCTCCTTGGGGCTAAGTTCCCCTAGCAGGTAGCGGGTGAGCCGTGGATCTTCTGGAGTGTATTTCATGGGTGAAGGGGCAGGCTAGTGGCGCATGTCGTCGGGGATGATTTTTCGCAACCGGGTCAATGCGGTGTGGAGGAGGAAGCCGATGTTACCGGGTTTGAGGCCGGTGATTTGTTGAATCTCTAGGTAGCTGAGGTTTTGTTGAAACTTGAGAATGATCAATTCCCGCTGATTTGCAGGGAGCTGGTCGAGATAGCGGATGGCCTTGGCGTAGCGCTCTTGCTGCACGATGAGTTCGTCGGGCGGGAGATTCGGTCCGGCGACTTTTTTCCACCGAATCTCGTCGATGGGTTGGCTGCGCTTGTTCTTGCGAAGCACGTCGAAGGCGCGGTTCCGGCAGACGGTGAAAAGCCAGGACTTGAGGTTCTCTTCGACCTTGGCGCGATCTTGCTGGCAGAGCCGGAGGAAGACGTCTTGCACCACGTCACGGGCGAGGTCGGTGTCATGAAGGAGGGTGGTGGCATAGCCGATGAGCGGAGATTCGTAGTCGTTCAAAGCCTGCTCGATGAAGGATTCCCATGAAGGCATGCTTGCTTGAGTCACCGGATCAACGGACGAAGGCTCGGGAGCCTTAGAAAAATTTTCCGCAGCGTCCGACATCTCAATGAATGAAGTAACTGAGATGCTCCAGCTCCATGGCGAGATCGACATTGTTCACGGTCACTTCCGGGCCGACTTCGAGCACGATCGGTGAGAAATTCAGCACGCCTTGGATGCCTGCCACGACGAGGCGGTTGACCACGGCTTGGGCGAACTCGACCGGGACGCAGAGGATGGCGAGCTTCACCGCGTGCGTGTCGATGAAGCTTTCTAGCTCCGAATCTGAAAAAACTGGGACGCTGACCCCGCGGGCACGGGTGGCTTCGGGATTCGCGTCGAAGGCGGCGATGACCTCGAAGCCTTCTTTCTCAAATCCATGGTAGCGCAGCAGGGCCGAGCCGAGATTACCCGCGCCGACAAGGATGACCGGTTGGAGGTGCTCGCGGCCAAGCGTGTCGCGGATGATCGTGGCGAGGATTTCCACCGGGTAGCCAAGACCACGGGTGCCGAACTGGCCGAAGTAGGCGAGATCCTTGCGGAGCTGGGCTGGCTTGACCCCGGCGGCGCGGGCGAGCGTGGTGGAGCTGACGGTGTCCACGTCATTTGCCCGGAGTTTTTGTAAACAACGGTAATAGATCGAGAGCCGATAAATCGCCTTTTTCGGAATATCGATCCGGCTGGTCTTTTCTGGAATTTCCACGGGGGTGGGACGGAGTTAGAGAGCTTCCGGTTTTTGGAGCAATTCAGAGACCCGGTTGAGCAGGACACCAGCGCCCCCGCCATCGACCACGCGGTGATCGAAGGTGAGCAGCAGGTCCGCCTCGATCGCGGGGAGAAACGCTTCGACTTGGGCACTCCACACGGGCTTTTTCACCCCAGCACCGATGCCGAGGATGAGGGTTTCGTTGGGCAGTGGGATCGGCGTGCCAGTGGTCAGGCCGAAGGTCCCGAAATTCGTCACCGTGGCGATGCCGCCACTGCAATCCTGCTCAGTGAGGCGGCGGCGGCGGGCGCGATCGACGAGGTCGTCGTATTCCGCGACGAGATCGCTGAGGGTTTTTTGATCCACCTTGCGGACCACTGGCACGACCACGCCGTCCTCGACTTGCACCGCCACGCCGATGTCGAAGGAGCGTGGATGCACGACTTTATCCCCGATGAGGTACCCGGCAGTGGTCGGGTTTTCCGTGAGTGCCAGCGCGAAGGCACGGAGTAAATAAAGCGTGAGGCCTGGCTTAGGAGACTGGGCACGTCGGTGGTCGAGGGCCCGGTCGAGCAGCAAGGGCAGCCCGACTGTGGCGAGTGGCCGGGTCCAACTCCGGCGCATGGCGTCTGCCACGGCGAGGCGCATCGGCGAGGCATTAGAACTCGGCCAGGTGCCTAAATAATCGAGGAAGCGCTCCAAATCTTCCACCGTCACCCGGCCACCCGCACCGGTTCCGGCGATGGCGGAGATGTCCGCTTCCCGGATGCCGAGATCATTCATCCGAGCACGCATCCGTGGAGAAATGTAGTGGGCACCCATGGTCCCGGTTGGCACAGGCAGGCCCTTGATGCTGGGCACGACGGCGGGCGCTTCTTCGTAGGCATCGTCATCGAGAGCGAAGTGGAGATTTGCCTCCGCTTGTGCCGGGCTGTTGGTCTGATTTGTGGCGCTGCGCTTGGCTTCGATGGATTCCAGCGACTCCACGCCCGTCCTTAGCACTTCAGCATCAGTGACTTCCAGCAAGCCAAGCAAAGTCCCAACCGAGTAAGAAACGCCTTCCACCGCGCGTAGCTCAGAGACCACGCCGTCACACAAGGTGGTCACTCCCATCACGGCTTTGTTCGTTTCCACCTCGATGATTTCCTGGTCCGTGCGGACGGAATCTCCCACCGCGATGCCGAGGCGGATGACGGTGGCCTCCGCGATGGACTCGCCGAGCTGGGGCATGAGAATGGGGACAGTGGGCATCTTGGAAGGTGAGATTTAGAAGGAAAGCAGCTTGCGGAGGGCTTCGCAAATGGACTCTGGCGTCGGGCGATGCGCGGCCCAGAGCTTGGGATGATAAGGCACTGGGGTGTCCCGCGCGTTGAGCCGTTGTGGTGGAGCATCGAGCAAGTGGAAGCCTTCTTCCGTGACCCGGGCGATGACTTCTGCGGTGACGCCGCCCCATGGGAAAGCCTCGCCCACGGCGAGAAGCCGACCGGTGCGGGCGACTGAGGCGAGAATCGTGTCCAAGTCCAGCGGCTTCACCGAGCGCAAGTCCACCACTTCGATTTCCCAACCATCCTGCGCCAAGCGGTCTGCCGCGCGCACCGCCTCGTGGACCATTGCGCTATAGGCCACCACTGTGGCGTGCTTGCCGGGACGCGTGATGCGGGCTTGGCCGATTGGGAGGTGGTCGCCGTTGATCGACTTCGCTTTGAGCCAGCGGTAGAGAAATTTATGCTCGCAGTAAATGACCGGGTCATCCAGCGCCACACCGTCCAGCAGCATGTGATAGGCGTCCGAAACGGTCGCTGGCGTCAGCACCACGAGGCCGGGGTATTGCGCATAAATCCCCTCCATGCTTTGGCTGTGAAACGGCCCTGACCCGGGCGTGCCACCGGAGGGCAGGCGCACCGTCAGCGGGATCGGCACCCCGGTGCGGTAAAAATGGGTGGCCGCTTGGTTGACGATTTGGTTGAAAGCGATCGAGGAAAAATCCGCAAACTGCATTTCCACGATCGGCCGCATTCCCTCGATGGCGGCTCCCACGGCCATGCCGATCATGGCGTCTTCCGAGATCGGCGCGTCGAACACGCGGTTGGGAAATTGCTCGGCGAGTCCCTTGGTGGCTTTGAACGCACCGCCGAATGTCGCGATGTCTTGGCCGTAAAGGAACACGCGGTCGTCCTCGCGCAGAAGTTTTTCTTGCGCCTCGCGGATGGCGTCGATGTAGGTCACACTCACTGGGCTTGGGAAAGGGTAAGGGGAAAACGAGTGGCCAGCGCGGTCCAATCCTCGTGATACGGGTCCGGCACAGCTTCTTGCTGGGCCTGGGCCACGGCGCGCTGCACTTCTTCGGCAACTTCTTCCTGCCAGGCTAAAATTTCATCCACCGTGGCAAACTGATTTTCCACGAGCTGACGCATTGCCACCTCGATGCAGTCGCGCCCGTAGAAACCGCTGCGGATTTCCGCAGGCACATACGAGCCGTCATCGTGCTCGCCGTGACCGGAAAGTCGCAGCAAGCGCGCGACGACAAGTTGCGGGCCGCCACCCTCGCGGGCGATGCGGACGGCCTCGCCGATGACTGAGGCGCAGGCCATCAAGTCCGTGCCATCCACCGAGAAGCCGCCGATGCCGTAGCCTCGGGCTTTTTCCACCAAATCCGCGCAGGCGAACTGGCGGTGATTCGGCGTCGAATAGGCAAATTGATTGTTCGCGACGACGACCACCATCGGCAAGCGCTCGACGGCCGCGAGGTTCAACCCCTCGTGAAAGGCCCCGGTCGAGGTGGCACCGTCACCGATGCAGGTCGCTCCCACGCGCCCGTGAAGCGTGCCCTGAAGCCGCTTCGCAAATAGCATCCCCGCAATGACTGGCACTTGGGCACCGAGGTGGGAAATCATCGCCGGCATCCCCATTTTCGGGCGGCCGCGGTGGATGTTCCCGTCGCGCCCACGCATCGGCCCCTCGACGGAGCCGAGGTAAGTCCGGGTGCAGTCGATGAGTGGCTCGCCGAAGGCCGTCCGCCCCGCTTGGTCACGGATCAGAGGGGCGAAAAAATCCGAGCCCTGAATCAAGGCCGTGCCGAGGCTGGCACTGACGGCTTCTTGGCCGCGTCCGAGGTAAACGCCGCCCACGATTTTTCCCGCTTTATAAAGGCTGGAGAGCTTATTTTCCAAGATCCGAGCACGAAGCATCGAGTGGAAGACCGAGCGCAGGAAATCGCGGTTCGTCACCACTCCATCGGCGTAAGGTTGCATATCCAAGTGCGGCACGCCGTGAGCCTAAGACAGTGAGAATGAAACCTGCAACCGCTTTCCCGAAAACTCACCACCCAAGCCCTTATGGGGCAGCGGAATCCATCCGCTGTGCTACTGGAAAGCCCATGAGCCGAGGAGGGTTGAAACGAAACGCGGAGGCTGGGAGGTCGCGGAGAGATGCGCGGAGGGAGAGAAGCGCCCAGTGAGCAGTGAGCAGTGAGCAGTGCTGAGTATTTTCAATCCCCGATCCCCGATCTCTAATCCACCTCCCAAAACTTGGCGCTCTTGGCGTCTTGTATGTTCTCCCCGCCTTCCGTTTTCAGCAACCCGCCGCCCGTGTCTTCCGAGAATGGGTCCTTTAACTCGTCGGAGGAAGACACGGGCG
>JAIXQH010000039.1 GCA_027484055.1 Verrucomicrobiaceae bacterium
ACGATCGCCGCTCTGGCTTCATCTAGGGTCATAGACATCTTCCTTACACCCCGTAAGATAATCTTACCATCCAGTCGTTCAAGAGGTTTGCTCAAAAAAATTGCGCGTTTCGCCCATGTCCCGCGACCTACCCAATTGTCAGCAATCAGGTCGTCGCTGGGCGTTGTCGAGGCGGTATAGAAGTGGATAGACGCAAGATCATAGCGAGCGCACGGTCGGGCTCGGCGCCACGGCGACTGTGCGGAACCGACCATAATTAGAGTCTTTTTCGTTGGCTACGTGCTCCAGTCTCGCCTTTGCTTGGGTGATTTCCCTTTCACTAAGCCGGATGCCTTGGCCAATTAAGGGACCAGTCCAGCTCCAGCGTAAGGATCTCGCTGTGGCGGAACATTGGGGATCTGGTGTGACAGAGCGTTTGCCTCAACTTGTGCAGGCCTGACGTTGGCGGCTTGGTCATAAGACAAGCCCATCAGCGCTCTCCCAATCGACGGCGAACCAAACAGCAAAAAACACCCCGCCACTACCACCAAGCCGCGGCGGGCCGGCAGTTGCCCATTGAACATCGCCAGCCCTAAGACTGCGACCGCGATCACCCCCAGCAACATCGCAGCATTGCCCGCCACCACCTGCTGCAGCCAGTTGGCGGCCGTGACCAATGCCCCAGGCGACATCGGCGTGCCCAGGTCCGCCGCCATCATGTGAGCCCACCAGCAGAGCCGACGTCCCCGCGCAGCGCGATGGCGGAGATGTGGCGTCGACCTGCTTGACGGGCAAGCTGGACATAAACATCGATCGAGCTGCGCACATAATGGCCGATGCTGTCGCGATCGAGCCTGGTACCGGATTGCAGGACCAGCAGCGCCAGCTGCTCAATCGCGCGTGCCGGGCTATCGGCATGGATCGTTGTCATGGAGCCCGGGTGCCCGGTGTTGACCGCGCGCAAGAACGTGAACGCTTCAGGCCCGCGCAGCTCGCCCAAGATGATGCGGTCCGGCCGCATGCGCAGCGAGGCATTGAGCAGGTCTTCGGCCGTGATCGCCGCCTGCCCCAGCGCGCTGCGCGCCGCGACCAGACCGACAGCATTGGGGTGATGCAACTCGAGTTCCGGTGTGTCTTCGATGAGGATCAACCGTTCTTCCTGCGGGATTTCTTGGATGAGGGCATTGAGGAACGTGGTCTTGCCGGTCGATGTGCCACCAGAGACCAAGATGTTGAGTCGTTGCTGCACCGCCAGCCTTAGCAGACCTACATGGTCGCCCCTCGCTTTCAGGTTGCGCAGTTGGGCCTGCAACGTATCGGCTGCGTGGCCCTGCCCGGCGCCTGGCATGGCGCCGTTGGCGGCATAGTCGTCGAGCCGCAGATGGGCGGATTGGTGTTTGCGGATGGCCATCGCCATGCCGCCGCGCGTTGCAGGCGGGGCGATGAACTGGACGCGGGCGCCGTCGGGCAAGATGGCCGACAGGATGGGATGTTCGGCATTGATACCCTGCGAAGTCAGCGCGGCAACCTGCTCAGCCAAGCGCAGCAGAAGTCGGTCATTGAGTTCCGGCCGCTCAAATCTCTCGATGCCACCGCCCAGTGTTTCGAGCCAAAGCTCGCCGGGGCGGTTGACGTAAAGGTCGGTCACGTCGGTTCGGGCGAGATAGGTGGCAAAGGGCGCCAGCGCCTGGCGCAGATAAACGCCTGTCTCCAGTTGGGCTATGGTACCGATCATTGCGGCGGCTCCACCGGCGCAAACTCCAGATCGCGCGAGACCAGAACCGAGATCTTGGCCCCCTGGCGAACCGACAGCGTGGGCTTGGGCTGTGGTCCTACCAGTTGCGAAGTGCCGGCCTGAAACGGATTGGCGATAATCACGGCCCCACCGCTCAACGAGCGCGTCGCTGCCACCGCCCCAAAATCGATCGCTGACTGCAGCAGGGCGCCGCCAAATCGCGACGCAAAATGACTGTTCACCTTGCCGCGCACGCCGGCCCGGCCGAGCGGATCCGTGGCGGGCGATTCAATGGCGATGACCGCGCCGTCGGGCCGGATCAACTCGTTCCACTGCACGAACGCGCGCTTCTGGCCGGCGGCGATGTCGGCGCGATATTCACCGAACAGTCGGCTGCCGCGCGGGATCAGCACTCGGTCGCGATTGAGGTTATAGACGTCCTCGCTGATCAACGCCCGGGCCTGGCCGGGCTGCGTGGAGTCGAGCGCGGTCTCAAGCACGGCAGGGATCAGCGTGCCGCGCGGCACTATTGTGGTGAGCCGCGATGCCCGACCACGGCTGGCAAAGGCTGGGGCCGGTGTCTTGCTTGGTGCCGTGCCTGCCGGGGCTGCCGCCGCGCCGGGCGATGCCGGCGCCGCTTCGGCAGCACTGACATCATAGACGATCACGGACGCCTGGGCGTTTTGGGCCGGGTTAGCGGGTGCCTGCAGCGGCGGTTGGTAGGCAGGTGGCTGATAGTTTGGTGGCGGATAATAGGTCTGCGGCGGGTTGCTGACGGGCACAGCCGTCGGCGCTTGAGCGGGAGCAGGTTCCGGCGCGGCTTTCGGCGCTGGCGGTTCAGCGGGCGCTTCCGGCAATTTGAGCGTCGGCGGCCGGTAGGCCTGGATATTGGCATAGTCGGCCACTGTTGGCGCGATCGCGGGCTCCAGTTGCTTCTGGCGCCGGCCCTCCATTGCCACGAACAGCACGACCGCTAGCAGCGCAATAGCGACAGCGCCCGCCCATAAGGGTCCATTACCGCGGTCAGAGCCCACGATGGGCAGCCCATCATCTGGGAGTTCGGCTGAACGAGTTTGCTCGTCCATCACTTGCGTCCCTTGCGCGGGATCACTTGCGTGGCGGTCGCCAGCAAGCGGCCGGACCGGAACAGCAAGCGCTGTGGCATGCCCTGGATGACCATGCGATCGTCCACGAACGTCCCATTGACCAACGACTCTGTGCCATCGGCGTTGATCTGGAACACCGCTGGCACGGCCGCGCCGGGCGGCCAGGCGAGCGTGGTCTGGTTGTTGCGCGCGTCAATTACGGTGGGCCGCAGAGACCGTGCACCGGTCAGCTTATAGGCCACGGCGACAGTGTCAGGCGGGACAATGGCAGTGAGCTTGACCGCATCAGGATAGGCGAACCGGATGATCAGCGGCGTGGTCCGGACCGGCACGTTGCCCAACAGCTCGAACACGTAGGTGCGCGCGTCAGTGATCACGGTCAGATTGGTGTTGATCCCGGAATAATTGCGCTTGATGAAGATCGCATCGCCGCGCTTGTTGGCGTTGACCTGCCAGGCGCTGTTGTCGCCAACCGCCATGGTCTCGACATGCTCGCCATTGGCCAGCGCGATCATCAGCGTGTAACCGGCGGCCACCTCAACCGGATAGATGCACCCGGCATCATAGGGGATGGTCTGGATGCGCGGATCGGGCGGCGGCGGGGTTTGCGCGCCAGCCATTGCTGACAACACAAGTGTAGCGCCAACGGCCGCGCGCCGCATGATCGCCTTAACGCTGCGCATCGGCAGCGCTCGTGTTGGACATGCTCGACTGACCCGGCTGCTGGGTTGAACCTGCCGCCGGCTCCAGCGCTTGCGGCAAGGTCTCCGGCGAGCGGCGATAGCTCAGCACTTGGAACCCGAGCGGATTGATGTAGCGATCTTCAGTTGCCATCGGCGCTGTTGAATAGCGGTACCGGATGACCGCCACCCAATATTGTCGGATGGCGGCGGCGCGTTCCTGGTCAATGACCTGGGTTTCGAACCGCACCAGGGCGCTGTTGTCTTGCATGCCGGTGACCGATCGCACCTGGACAGCAAGCGTCGCCCGCGCACCCAGCCGTGCAGCGGGGTTGTTGGGGTTGGTGCTCGCCATCTCGGCCAAATACTGGCTGCGCGCGGGCTCGGCCGACCAGAGGGCGACTTTGCGATAATCATCACGGATCGTGGCGCGATCAAAGCCTTCGCGGGCCAGCACATATTGGACCAGGAAGCTCTGGGTCAGCGCCTTGTCCGGTGCCAGCATTCCGACCTCGAGCGGTTTCAAGGCTTCAACATGGCCGGTGTGACGATCGACCAGCAGCGTGTAGGGAACGACCGTGCGCAGCGGGGTCATCGCCCAAATGGTCAGCGCCTCAATGACCGCGATGAGGGTTGCAGCCAATGCAACGATCCAGGCGACGCGCTGCGAGCGGCGCGCTTGCGCCATTGCCGTGTCGGCCCAGGTCCCCGCCTGCCGGAAATAGCTTTCCGCTTGATTGCGGTCTTGCTCACTCATCGTACGCGCGGTCCTTGACGCCGGCCGGCGGAGATCGCTCGTATGCGGCGGGTGTAACTGTGGCCAAGCGGGGTGATGCTGGGAGCCGGCTCGCCGCGCGCTTCGGCGGTCCGGGTCACATCGGGGACCCGCGAGCCGGACCCGGGCAAGCCCTCGGCTCGTTCAACCAGTACAAGCGGGTTGGCGCTCATCCCGTCGTTGCTGACGATACCGCCTCCGCCCGACAGGATCGGGCTCGGGGTCATCATGGGCGCCGCCGGCAGCATCTGGCGCAGATCGGCTGCGGAGAGTTCGGCCTTCATGTTGGCCAGGGCCGGCGCCAGCGACAGCGACCAGATCAATCGCAGCCCGATGAACGACACCAACCCAAAGGCGGCGACCAGCACCAGCAGTTCTACCGGTGCCGACGGCGTCGCGATGCGGGCGATGCGTTGGGTGAGTACCTCACTGAGCCATGGCAGCAGGAGCGCAAGCTCAACCTCAAGGATCGCCGTGACGACAACGGCGCCCAACAGACTGCCAAACAGCAGCCGTGCCCAGCCTAAGAACAGGCCGCGGGTCGCATGAAACAACAGGAACCCCGCAAATAGGGGACCTAGCGCCAGCAGTAACCCGCTGATCAGCCGCAAGGCACCGAACACGGCGATCACCGCCACCAGATAGATGATGCGCGCGCCGGCCAGCGCATAGCCGTCAGCGAGCGGCGTGCGGGCGATGTCACCGTCAGGGGGCGGCGCACCCTGCGCGCTGCCAACGTCGAGATAGCCGCTGCCCAGCTTGGTCAAGGTCAACATGCCCTGGTCGACCTGCTGGAGCCGGCTGATGAGATTCCCACCGCCCAGCCCTGCGCCTTGGGCGATGTCGCCGATAATCTCGGCCGGTGCGCGCAACACCACGTCATGCACAAGAACGCGATAGGCGTCCCAGCTGCCGGCCAGGGTCAACACGGCACCCAGCTTCAGCGTTAACAGCAGCAGCTCCCAGGCGGTCGGCGACTGGCCGCCGAGCAGCCGCAGGCCTTGGGTCGCCACAAACAACGTTAGCAGCACGCCCAGCACAATGCCGCCACTGGCGCCGCTCCCCGACAGCGCGCGATAGCCCTCGCCGGCCAGTTCCTGGGTAGCACAATCGATGAACAGCAGCGTTCCGGACAGGAAGTTGTTGCCGGTGCCGGGGATGGGGCAAGCGCTGATCATAGCGCTTCCTCGAGCAGCCGCGGCAGCCACTGTTCTGGGGCATCGCCGGTCTCGGCGCGCAGTCGGTCAAGCAAACGCACGGTGCGCTCGCGTCCTGACAGGATCGTCAACAGCTCGCGCTCACCCGATAGATCGAGCCGGCAGACCACGCTCTCATTGCCATGCTTGACCAGGAAGCAGTGGGCGGCATCCGGCATCGAGCGGACCAGCGACAGCTCGTGTGCGGTCAACCCGAACCCATCGCAATAGTCGCCCGCCTCGGCCTTTGGGTTGACCATGAAGATCTGGGTGGCGGCTTGCTCGATGATGGCCCGCGAAATTTGGCTATCGAGCGCATCGCGGGCGCTCTGGGTGGCAAAGCCGACGATGCCGTTGCGCTTGCGGATCGTCTTTTGCCAATCCTTGATGCGCGCCACAAACACCGCGTCGTCCAGCGCTTTCCAGCCTTCATCGACCACGATGATGGTGGGCGTGCCGTCCAGCCGCTCTTCAACCCGGTGAAACAGCACCATCATGGCCGGCGTGCGCGCCACCGGGTCATCCAGAATGGCGGTCATGTCGAACCCGACGGTGCGGGCAGCGAGATCGGTCTCGTCGCGCGCGTTGTCGAACAGCCATGCGCGTTCGCCCTCGCCCCACCACGGCTGCAGCCGCGCCCACAGATCATCCGACGTTGGTCGGGCTGCGCCGCGGAACAGTTCAACCAGGTGTCGCAGACGGCGATACTCAGGCGGTTGCGCAAAATTAGCGTCGATAGCGAGTTTGATGCGGGCTTGCTCCTCGACACTGGTGCCGCCAGCCAGCACGCCCACCCAGTCGATCAGGAACTGGCGGTTGGCCGGCGTGTCGTCGAGTTGCAGCGGGTTGAGGCCGGACGGCAGCGACGGATCGAGCCGGTCGTAGCGGCCACCGACGGCGCGGATGAACAGCTCGGCGCCGCGATCCTTGTCGAAGAAAACAATGCGGGGATCAAATTTGCGGGCTTGGGCGAGGAGAAAGTTGAGCACCACCGTCTTGCCAGAGCCCGACGGGCCGATAACGGTGAAGTTGCCGAGGTCACCTTGGTGGAAGTTGAAGAAATACGGCCCGGCCGCGGTGGTCTCCATGAGCGTGACCGCCTCGCCCCAATGGTTGCCCTGCGCTTTGCCCATCGCGAAGTTATGGCCGCTGGCGAGCGCCGCGAAATTGGCGGTCGAGACGAGGCCGCGACGGGCGATATAGGCGAAGTTCCCCGGAAACTGCGCCCAGAACGCCGGTTCCAGCGCAATATCCTCGCGCACGGCGATAATGCCAAGATCCGCCAACGCACTCACAACATCGGCAACCGAGCGGTTCAGGCTGGCCAGATCGTCGGCGTGCACCGCAATGGTCATATGATGCTCGCCAAAGCCCGCACGACCGGCGGCGACCTCATCCTTGGCCTGCATCAATTCGGCGCGCAGGCTCACGGCTTCATCTTCGGCAGAGCGCATGCGGCGGATGGCGAGGTTCATGTCAGCCAGCGCGTTGCCACGCTCGACAAACGCGAAACTTTGGCTGACGCTGAGCTCGACCGGTAGGCGCAGCAACTCATCGAACATGCCGGGCGCAGTGGCGCCGGGATAGTCCTTAACGGACACGATGGCGGACACTCGGCGCCGGGCATCGCCATGAGGAGCTAGTTCCATAGCATTGCCCCCGAAGCTCACCCGCCGATAGGGCAAATGCATCCCAATATCACCGAATGGCAGTTGCACCGGTCGCATCTCGCCATTGAACAGCGCTGACAAAAACTCCAACGGCTCTGAACACAGCGCATCACCGCTCTCGTAAACCGCCAGCGTGCGCGCCTCATAGTCAGACATCGCCGCCAGCAGGGCTTCCCGCGTGGCGTTCAAGGCCCGCAACTCCTCAGCGCGCGCTGCCTGGCTGCTGGCTGGATTGCCCGACAGCAAACCACGCAGCCGATCGGCCACGCCGATCTTGCCCGGAAGCGGCCGGCGCACGAGGGTCAGATAGAGCTCGTTGACATAAAGTTCGCGCTTGGCGAGGCGTTGGCGCCAGCGGGCATCCAGCGCCCTCGAGAACTCGTCGCCAAACTGCGGCTCCAACGACAGATCCACCTTTCGGCGCAGCACGTGATGGTAGATCGCGATGCGCGGCGAAGCGATCGCGCGCAGCACGGCATCGCGCAGCGCCTTGCGATAGTTGATCTCATCGCTGTCGGCTGTTTCGAACAGCAAACCCCGCAATGCGATGGTCTGCACCAACAGGCCATCGCGCGTGATGAGCGTATGCTCATCAATCTGGCTGGCATAAGGCAAATGCGTACCGGCCGGCACCTCGCGGGCTGTGAACTTTGCATCACGGCTGAACGGCGACGCCATCATGGCCGATAGCTGTTGCAGCGCCACAGACCATGATTGGGCACCCGCCGGCACTGGCGCAGACGCACGAGCCAAAGGTCAACGAAACGCGGCTCCTTCAGGCAAAGGATCATGCCCAAACCATGGATGATCAAAGCTGGGACCAGCGCCCAAAGCGACCTGAAGATCAGGAACGCCTCAGCCGATACGATCACGTTGATCACGAAATAGCTGTAGGTAACCCCTGCAAACATCTGCGGGCGGGTCAGCGCCACGAACAACCGATCGCGCGCAATCCCGTTCATACCGTCAGTATCCAGGGCCGGCGGTTGCTGCTGCCTGGATGCCAGCCACAATGCTGCCGGCGCCAAACAGTATGAAGCAGCCGATGATCACCACCATGCCGTACCGCCAGTTGATCCGGCCAGTAAGCATCAACATGCCAACCACGGCGACGGCGACAACGGCGGCGACGGTTGCAACCGTGCCAAGCAACGTCCCCTGTATCCATTGTGCAGCGGCGATGAAGGGACCAGAACCTTGAGGATCCATGCGTTCAAACCAGATGAGGGACGGTGTTCAAGTTCTACACGCGGGGCGATGCAGCGCAACAATAGATTGGCGCTTTCGTTCGGAATCAGATGCAATTCGTCAAAAATGGCGCTTTCAAAAAATGTTCGAGCTGCGCGTTAACTTGTTCGAATAACCGTGAGCCCTGCTCAGTGGCCGCCTGTACCAGTTTGCCAAACGACACGGCCATCTTCGGCGCAGATCACCAGGTTACCGTCATTCTGCAAGGTCGTCTCGGCGCCCCAATTTTGCTGGTTGATGGCCCAAACTGCGCCTGTCGGCCCATAGACGACAAGCTTGCCATCGCTTTGGAACAGCATCGTCCGACCAGGACCGTTGCTTCTGGTCCACCATAGCGCACCCGCCGGGCACCGTATGTGCGATAGCTGGCGATGAAGCTGGCGCGGACCCTGGCGCCAAGCATCTCGTCGCTGCGGGCACGCGCGCTGGGCGCGCGGCCCAACCAGGCATGAAAGCCGCTGCGCGAGACACCGAGAGCCTCGCAAATCCACGATACCGGCCAGACCCCTCGATGCTTCGCGATGAACCCGAACTTCATATCGAGTCCCTCGCGAAATAGGCCGCGGCTTTTTTTAGGATGTCGCGCTCCGCTTTCAGCTTCGCGTTCTCACGGCGTAGCCGATCGATCTCCAACTGTTCCGGTCGCATCTGGCCGTGCCCGGGAAAGGCCCCGCCAGGATCGGCGCCATGGTCACTAACCCACTTGCGCAAAACGTTGATGTGGAGATCCAGGTCGCGGGCCGCCTGCGCCATCGTCACGCCGCGATCCCTGACCAGTTTTACCGCCTCGAGCTTGAACTCGCGGCTGAACTTGCGTCGTTGCATTCATACCCTCCGGTTCCATAAAACACCTTATCTCGGTGTCCATCAAACCGGCAGCAGCTCACTTGGGCATCAGCGGCGCAATCCGCTCCCACTCCTCATCCGTCAGATCCGACGGATAGCGCTTCGTCTGCTTCGCGATCTTGGCCATCCGGCCACGGCTCTCCTGCGTCCACATCCGCAGGATGAATCATATGCGCCGGCGCTTGGGAATCCCTGATCAGTGAATTTCCAAACAGGCTCTTAGCAATTAAGTATACTGTCCGCGGAATTCAGAGAACCGGTTAAGCCGAGCGACTGCAGTCCGGAAGACAAGGACCTCGCTATAGCGACGATATCATTTTGCGACATCTAACCTAACAAATCACAGCCTATTACGGTGAAGCCATCTCGTTTCAGTTGTGACACGTCACTCGCGTTAGGGGCCCCGTCAACGCTGCGAATGGTCGTAGTTAACGACCGTTCAGCGGTTGCCGCTCCGGTGCTAACCGGATAAGACTTTCCAGAGAAGTTCGACCTGTAGATTGTCGCGTCGATTACACCATCACCTGCCCTCGCGGCGACAAGGGAACAACTTGAAATGGAGAGAACCGTCCTTCGAGCTTCTCCACGCTTGATCTCAAGCGATATATAGTCGTCCAAAGTCCCTCCGGGCCGATATATATAAAACGCTGCTCCTGTGGCCGCTCCACCTATGTCAGTGATCTTTGTAGCTAGCGGCGTTTCAGAGCAAGATGCCAACGCAAGAAACACTGCTCCGATTACCGTGGGTTCAACGCGCACACCCTGCTCCTTCATCAATATCCCGAATTGCCGCGTCGGAATTTCCAAGATTGCCTGAGTGGTCTGTGAACGATCCATTGCTGGGATCATAAGGCGCATTTGAATTGCGACCGTGCTGTTCGATAGCTCCCGAAATGCGAAGCGACAGGTCGCGAGGAACGCCGAGCGCCGTTGTCACAGCACCATAGATTCGGTTTCCAGCAGCTCCGTTTCGAGGGTCCCAGCTGCTTCCTGGATACAGTTGATATGCGCGCTGGATTGCGACCGAGCCATAGCCCACAACCGCTCCAATCAACGCTCCACCCGGCCCGGCGGGCAATCCAGCTAAAGCCCCTGCCAAACTACGGCTAGCAACAGCGGCTCGTGTTGAGCGGGCTGCATCGCGCGGGGATGGAGTTCCATTGACTGACGTAGTGCAGTTGTTCGTCTTTTGCGGCTGGGACGACGCTGTGCTAACTCCGCCGCCGAAAATAGGACCGATTACTACATTAGTCTGTGCCATAATGAATGGCGGTGGCAATGATGGCCTGGAACTGGAAACACACACAAAACTTGGCGGACAGTTGCTCCGACTTTGGCCACCACTGCCGCCACCGCCACTGCGGCCGGTTCGGAAAGCGACCTCGCTTGATGATGACACATTGCTTCCGCATACAATTAGGCCGGTTTCTTCCCAATCTTCAATACTGCCGCACAATCCAGTAGGATCGGTCACATTGACAGGATCATTCCCCACATAGGCATATATATTCATCCCATCGCCATAGCCAATGGGGTCCGTCTGCAGGAACCGGCCCAGCGTCGGCGAGTAGATGCGCGCCTTGTAATAATACATCCCGATCTCGGGGAGCCAGGCCTGGCCGGTGTACTGGAACCGGCCGATATTGCTGCTCTGCGGGATGCCATATTCGTCATAGCGGTTAATGGCGATGGCCGCATTGCCGTTATCGGCATAGGCCACCACTGATCCCCGCTCATCACGCACCGCCCATCGGCGATCGGACGTGCCGCTGCCTTCATACCAGGTGATCAGTTCATCCGCGCCATCACCCCACACATAGCGACG
>JAIXQH010000035.1 GCA_027484055.1 Verrucomicrobiaceae bacterium
ATACATGTTGGATAGGCTGCGAGGACTTCGTGTTCCCGCAGTAGCCCACGAAAACCCTAAGCACGCCTATTTCTCTTTCAAAGGCTTTGCTCCCACTGAGCTCCAGCCATAGAATCTCGTTTCGAGGGGCAAGTGGGCTTTCCGATTGCCAATACTTTTGGAAAAATCTCTCGTCTGCTCAGCACGGGCACGATCAGCGGCGTGTCATTGGCGCTGTTCCAGCAATACCATGAGAAGATCCAGTTTTTCCAATTCCAGTTCGAAACCAACACCACTCTAGGGAGCACGGGTTTCGATGGAAACAACAGTCTTAGCTTCGACAACATCCAATTTCTCAGTATCAGCAACTCCCTGGTATCGTCCCGTGTGACATCTATCACTGCCATCAATCCTGATCAATTGTCCCTGACCTCGACAGCGTTGCAGGGACATCTCTACGAGATCCATCAATCCAAGAATCTTCTGAATTTCAATCCGATTGGCGATATCGATGCGTCAGGAGCATCCACGATCTTCACCCGCACCCAGACACTCGTCTCTTCCAAGTTTTTCAAGGTCGAAGACGTGGGAACTACATGATTCATCGGTTGCCGAATTGCATAAGGTTCCGCTCATGTATCTTTGCTAGCCATTCTATTATTCCACCAGCCACTCAGAAAAAAGCCATGAACATCCATACTGCTCGAAAAACTCGGAACTCGCGGGGATTCACCCTAGTCGAGGTGCTGGTGACCATCACGATCATCATCACGCTGGCTGCAGTGATTTATGTGGGCATGAAGCGTATGAGATCCTCGGCTGATAAAGTGGTGCCCACCCGCAATAGCTCGTAGCTACACGTTGCGAGAACCAGCTATTCTACCGATCACAATGGCCGATACATGCCGGTTTATGGCTTCGACGAAAAGGGCATTTCTGGCGGGAACTGATACACGAACCAATCATTCCTGAACTATTTGAATGGCGACAGCACGGTCACCAAGAGCAAAACGGGAGAGAATACAGTATCTCTCAGTCTGCTGGATCCGGCTGCTGTCCGGGCGAATAAACCCGGCTTTGACACTTACGAAGGTAGTTTCCGCTAGAACGCTTAAGGAATAGACGGTCCTAGAGGAGGATGGGCGATTCTAGGATCGCAACAGTTGTTTTTCGTGGACGAAATCGCATTTCCCGAGCGCAGCGCTGCCTTTTTCATATGCACCGACAGGATCGCCCAACACAGTTGCCACTACCTCTGGAACGATGGAAACGCCGTCAAGGGGGGCTCGAACGAAGGCAAGATCGCTTTCCGCCACGGTGGCAAGGCCTTTGTCATTTACTACGATGGCCATGTGGGCGCGATCACACTGGCGGATCTCAAAAAATCGACAGCGAAGGCACCCCGAATGTAAGTCGCCAACATCTTCTGGAATGCCGATGGAAAGTCGTCGCTGATTCTCGCTCTGTTTTCCTCCCGGATGAATGAAGGACCCAAAAAATGGCCTGATCAGGCCATACCCAAATCCGAACGTAACCAATATAACTTCAGCGTTCCAAGAATCGCTCCCGGCAAAAAATCCACTTAAAAAATCAATCCCATTACCCTCAATTATGAAACCCCGTAATTCTCGCTACGTCACGTTGCTCCCAGTCTTTGCAGTCATCTCACTTTCTGCGCCATCACTCTTTGCCGCAACTGGCACTTGGAACGGTAATGTCGGTGGTGGGGACGGCTTTTGGGATGCTACCGCCAACACCGAGTGGACCGGTGTCACTGGCAATGCTTGGGATGCGACGAATGGCCCGAACAATATTGCCCAGTTCAACGCCGGAGCTGTTGGCGCTAATCCAGGTACTTCCGGGACGCCTGTTGCAAATGGAATCATCTGGAACAACACCAGCGGTGGCATTAGCTCAGGTAGCGTCAAACTGGACGGTACCAACCCATTCATCAACGTCACAACTTCCGGTTTGACTAGCCAGATGTTCGCAAACCTCACCGGCACCAACGGCTTCACCAAGACGGGTGCAGGGCAGTTTTTCCTAATTGATACGGTCAAGGGAATCACCGGTGGCATTACGGTCAATCAAGGCCTGCTTCGTCTGGATCTGTCCGCTGTTGCAACAGCTTCAGGAGTCGCAAATTCAAGCAACGCGCTTGCGCTCTCTGGTAGTACCCTCGAAGTGACAGGCAGAAATTACGTTGGCACTTCGTCTCAAACCTTAAGCAACTTCACACTGAATACCGGAGGCAGCACCATTCGCATCAACCCCAACAGTGGTACCGGGACCACGCTATCTCTTGCAAATTGGACCAGAACGTCAGGAACCAATTCAAGCTTGTTTGTGGATTCCTCCGTCACCGGGACCAAAACCCTTACATTGACGGGGACCTTGCCGACACTCTCGAATGGCATCATTGGTAGTTACGCGACTATTAGGGACAGCACAACCACTTTTGGCTTTGCCACTCTCGATGGTTCGAACAATGTGGTTCGCTACACGGCGGCCACTGTCGTTAGTTCTGCCCTCGGTGCTAATACTGTCAGTGGAACCAATTATCGAGCCACGAGCGCGGGGAACTTTTTCAACGGAAGCGGTACGGCCCAAAGTCTCAACAGTTTGGATATTGCGGTGGACGGCTCGGTCGGTGGTAATACTGCGGCGACCTATACCTTGGGTTCCGGTGGGCTTTTATATTCGCTTAACAGCACCTTCGCCAACCCCTCAGCAAACCTTAAACTCACTTCCTCGACTTCCGAATTACAAGTTTCATCGCTTAGTTATAACAATGGATTTGCTTCTAGCACCATTGGTAGCAGCGGCGGAATCTATGACAACGGTAGTGCAGTGAGCTTAGTCAAGGCCGGCCCGGGTGGCTTCAAAATGAGCAGCGGTACTTTCAGCTACACGGGCGATACGATCGTTAATCAAGGTGTGCTTGATAACATCGCCAATATCCCGAGCGGATCCGGCAAAGGTAACCTTGTGGTGAATGCTCAGGGCATTGTCGCCCTTGGACTGGGAGCGAGTGGAACCCGGACGATCAATGGATTGTCCAACACAACTGTGGGTGGCGGCACGGTCAACAACCAGAACTACACTTCAACAGCAGCCACGGCCTTTCTGAATCTGGGCAACAACAATGCTACCGCAAGCTTCTCCGGTGTGATGAGCGGCAATTTCAGCATCATCAAGAGCGGCACCGGCACGCAGACTCTGTCGGGTGTAAGCACTTATGCTGGCTCTACGGCGGTCAACGCGGGCATACTCAGCATCGCCTCCACCGGCAGGATCAACGGTACCAGTGCCATCACGATTGGCGCGGGTAATTTGAACTACAACTCCGCCACCGCACTTAGCCAAGGTGTCTCCTTCAACAGCACCGGCGGCACTCTCAGCGGAACGGGAACGATCACCCCGGCGGTTACGATCACGAGTGGTAACCTCCAAACAGCAGGTTCTTCGGTCACGGCAGCCAATACCACTGCCGCTCTTGGTAAGCAGATCTTCACCACCGGCATTACTTACAGCTCCGGATCAATCTTCGAGTGGAACTTGAATAGCACGGCGGTTGGCACCCGCGGCACCGACTACGATGCGATCAATACCGCATCTCTGGGCGGTTCAGGTGCCACCTTCCGAGTCATTCTGAATGGTTCCGAAAATTTCAGTGCTTCGTTCTGGGACACCGATCGCACTTGGGCAGGCATCTTCAAAAACCTTGCTGAATCTACCTCGTCTGACATGTCAGCGATCTTCAGCAGCTTTGAATATCAGAACTCAGCTGGAACCGTTGCTGGTGTCACTGGCACTCAAGGTGCGTTCACATTCGTCAACAGCGGTCAGGATCTAAAATGGACCGCCGTTCCTGAGCCTACCAGTGCGCTTGCCGGTCTCTTGATCACCGCCGGTCTGCTGCGCCGCCGCCGCACGGCATGAAGATTTTCCGGGGTTAATGGGTTTTCTCCGGAACTAGAGCGGGGTTGCTAACTGGAGGGTTGGCAACCCCGCGATTCTTTAGAATAGAAAATGAATCAGTCCGCCTTGATCGCCAGCATTCTTTTCGTGTCCTCATTTTTGATCTTTCAGGAGGCGGACGCACTTCCTGAAATCGCCAGCAGGGGACTTGAAAAACACCCGTTTCTATGCACCGGGGAATGGGACACACGCCACCCCGAGGCACAGTCCATTTTCTTAGTGCAAGATGGCAAGGTGGCTTGGACATACTCCATTCCCCTGTATCTCTGTCCTTTTGCGATTCAGGAATTCTCGGATGTGAACATGCTATCAAATGGCAACATCCTGTTCGCTTGCATGTCAGGGGCTGGAATCATTTCGCCAGAAAAGAATCTGATCTGGGAGTTCCGCTGCCCGTATGGCACCGAGACGCACTCGTGCAAACCCATCGCGAAGGACATCGTGCTGCTGGCCTTGAACGGCAAGGTGGGCAAGGTCATGGTCATCAACACAGCGACTAACACGATACTAAAGGAACTCATCATCCCGACGGAGTCAACCTTCGCGCACTATCAATTCCGGCATGTGACCATCACACCGGGGAAGAAGACATTCATGGTCGGGTTGCTGGGCGAAAAGAAAGTCCTTGAAATGGACTTCGACGGCAAGGTGGTCTGGTCATGCAACGCCTCTTCTGCCTGGTCCGTCATCCGATTGGAAAATGGCAACACCCTCATTTCAGGAGACAGCGAGGGCTATACGAGAGAAGTGAATGGCAAAGGAGAGACGGTATGGGAGTTTACCCAGAAGAACGCCCCGTTCAAACTGTACAACACCCAAACTGCCAACCGACTGACGAATGGAAATACGGTCATTTGCAACTGGGTGGCGGGGGTGAAGAATACCGAGGAATGGAAGTCGACCGTTCAAGCATTCGAAGTCACTCCGGATAAGACGGTGGTTTGGGCCTTGTCGGCATGGGACAAGCCGGATCTCGGTCCTTGCACCTGCATTCAACTGCTCGACGAACCAAGGAATTCCGATGAAGGCCAGTGGCCGCGATGAATCAATGATACGGACATTTCAGCAGAGATTCGCTTTCTATCTAACCATGCGAAATAACTGCGTTTGACGCATCACTATTCCATGTTCCCAGCACATCATGGATCCCGCAGCATGTCCGAACGGATTCACCACAATTCCTCTCCATGAAATCTCTTGTCATCCTTGCGCTCTTGACTTGCCACGCCATCGCCCTTGGTGAAGAAGCGGTTGGATGGGAGAACCCGTTGCGGGAAAAACTCACGAAAATGGCTGCTGACCTGACAGCGAATCTCAAGCCGTGGAACGTGCCCAGCCGCCGCTTTGAAGTGGAGAGCCACTTTGCCGTAGCAGATGGTGTCACCGTCAACACGACCGCCATCCAAAAGACGATTGATGAGTGTTCCGCCGCTGGCGGTGGCGTGGTTCTTTTTTCCAAAGGTGCCTATGTGACCGGAACTCTCTTGCTGAAATCCGGAGTCATGTTGGAGATTTGCGAAAACTCTAGCATCCTTGGCAGCACGGATCTCGTGGACTACCCGGATCACATCGCTTCCAGACAAACGGTGATGGACACCCACATGAAGGTGAAACAGTCGCTCATTCATGCAGAAGGAGTCGAGCGTGTCGGACTCCGGGGACCGGGGAGGATCAATTTCCGAGGCGAGAAATCCAACTTCCCGGGCAAACAAACCATTGGCGAAACTCCTGGCCGGCCTTTCGGAATGAGGTTAATCGATTCGAAAAAAATCGTCGTCGAAAACATTACGCTCACGAACTCCGCGTGCTGGATGCAGAATTACCTGAATTGTGAGGATCTGATATTTCATAAGATGACGGTTAACAATCACGCGAACTATAACAACGATGGTATCGACATAGACGGCTGCCGTCGCGTGATCCTCCGCGACTGCAAGATCAACTCGGAAGACGACGCCTTTTGCCTCAAGGGTGCCAGCCTTCGCCCGACCGAGGATCTGCTCGTCGAAAATTCCACATTTTATAGCACCTGCAACGCTTTCAAAATCGGGACAGATACCCAGGGCGACTTCCGCCGTATTTTTATCCGTAACCTCAAGCTTGGTGGTATTCCCAAAGAAATGGAAAGCTCGGCGGGTCATCAGGCCAGTTCCGGCATCACACTCGCCACTGTCGATGGAGGCACGGTGGAAGATATCCTGATTTCCGACGCGGTCATCGAAGGTGCAAGGTGCCCAGTTTTTTTGCGCGTCGGAAGTCGGGGCCGTCTGATGCCGGGGATGCCTGCGGCACCCATTGGTCTGCTCCGGCGAATCTTGATAGAGAATATATCCGGCATCGGCAACCTCCGGCAGGGTTCGTTCATATCCGGAATCAAGCACGGAACCATCGAGGATGTGGTGATTCGAAACTACAAGGTGGGCATGGAGGGCGGAGGCACCAGCGAGATGATGCAGGCTTCGGTAGCAGAAAGCGAAAAGGGCTATCCCGACGCTCACCAATTCAGCGTCAAAGGTCTTCCTGCGTTCGGTTTCTATATCCGCCACGCCCGACGAATTGACTTTCATGACGCGAAAATCGTCTCTGCCGCGTCCGATGCGCGACCAGCCTTCGTGTTGGGTGCCGGGGCCCAAGACGTGCGTCTTGACAACCGCTTACTTTCGAAGTGAGTCCACTCACGGATCTCTAGATGGCGTCTGTTGGATCCACTCCTTCAGAAGTACGACCGCCTTTTGATCGATTTCTATCGAGCCGAATGGTGGCATGCGGGTAAAGCCGTTGGTGGTGGCAATCCGGTTGTGGATGATTGAGTGGACGGGATCACCCGGAACAATGAGTTTGTTCAAGGGATTGCCGCCGTTGTTGATCGCTTTGCCATTGATGAGTCCGGTTTGCTCAAGCGTGAGCTCCGGGCGCCCGTCCATGACGGCGTAAGGCACCATGCCGCCCGCTTTGTGGCAGTAGGCGCAGTTCACCGCGAGGTAAGAGCGGACGCGGGCTTCGAGTGGAGCCTTGTTGTCATCCAGCGCGAAGTAGCGGGGGAGTTGACTCGGTGAAGGGGGGGGCTGACTGATGTAGTTCACGTTTTTAAGGAAGGTGAGTTGGTTGCCCGAGAAGCCGTTGAACTTAAAGTTACGATTGAGTTGGCGGGTGTCAAACGATAGCGCATATCCGGCCTGCGGTGAGTGGCAGGCCATGCACTCGGAGCGGCTCGGGACGTGCCAGCGCTGGGTGATAGGCGCGGCATCGACGGTGAGCTTGAGATCCATATCCGCGCCGCTGTCAGGCACCAGCGTGGCATCTGTCCCCGCGTCATTCCAGCGGTAGCTGACACCATAAACGCCGGTAGAATTTTTTACTAACAATCGGGTTTCAAGGCGTTTCCTCGTCGCTGGCTTGCCCCGCTCGGTTTCCATGTCGAAGTGCTGCACCCAGATTTGGCCAGCAGGAAACTTCCACGAGCCATCGCCAGCTGGGGTCATTTTGTCGGAGGCATTCGGGATGATGAACCAGTTGCGGGTGATGGCGTGGTCGTTCCAAGAAGGGAGGTTGATCGTATAAGGAACCAGGCCGGGGGCAGGGGAGAGCTTGGTGATATCGGTGAAGAGGCCGGTCGCACTGAGCGTGGCTGGGAAACTGTTGGTGGCGGTATCGGTCGTAAGTCGGAGGATGCGATTGCCGTCGAAGTCGGCCATCAGTAGATCGCCATTCGATGGATCGGTTCCTAATGCGGCGATCCCCACCTCTCCTCCGATCCGGGTCACGGTCGGTGGTTGGCTTCCATTGCGGACCAGCGACCAGATGTGGCCGGAGACGAAGTCGGAAAAGATATAGGCACCGGTCAGGTTGGGAATCCTAGAACCACGATAGACGAGGCCGCCGGAAATCGACTTGCCGATGAAGTTAGAATCACCACCACTGTGCGTGTATTCGTAGAGGGGCTTCTGGTGATAGAGTACATCGAAATCGGCGGGTGCATCTTTCGCCTTGGGACCATCGTGATTTCCCTCGCGGAAGGCCCAACCGTAGTTGCCGCCCTTGGTGATAATGTCCACCTCCTCGTAGGTGTTGGATCCGACGTCACCGACCCAAAGTTCGTTGGTTTGGGAGTCAAAGCTGAAACGCCAGGGATTGCGCAGGCCTACCGCCCAGAACTCGGTGCGGACTTTCGTCGGGTCGATGGAAATGCCATTGAAACTCGTCGCACCGACGAAGGGGTTGTCCGCAGGAATCGAGAATCGCGCCACTCCGTCGTCCAGCGGGATCGCCGCGTGGGGATTAGGTACGAGACTACCGGTTTTTTTGTCCACATCGATACGGGCGATGCCAGAGAAGAAGTCTTTGGTGATGTTCTGGCTGTTGTTGTAATGATCATTCTGCCAGCCCTCGTCGCCGAAGGAAATGTAGAGGTAGCCGTCGGGCCCGAAGTGGAGATCGCCGCCATTGTGATTGTCTGCTTCATCCGCCTGCTGAAGGAGGACAAGTTCGGAGCCGCTATCAGCGAGAGCTGGATTTTTCGTCAGCGTGGTAAAACGCGATACCCGCTCGTAAACCGTGCTGCCAATTTTAACCGAATAGAAGAGATAGAAATAGCGGTTCGTCTTGTAGTTCGGATGAAAGGCGATGCCTAGCAAGCCTTGCTCGCTGGAGGTACTGAGCGTCTCGTTGCGGGTTTTCAGCAGGGCTGGAAGATCAATGAAAGTGGATGTTGTTAGGGTGCTTGAGGCCACCTCAGGGATCAGGCGGACCAGCCCTCCACGATCACAAATGAAGAGCCGCCGCGTATCGCCGGGTGGGCTGGTCATGGCCACGGGTGAAGAAACTCCCGTGAAAGCCGTGACCACCTGAAGGTCAAGTGCCGGCGGCGCGGAAGGAACGTTGAGGTTGGGATTTTCAACCCGAGGGGGCTGGGAGAGAGCGGTTGGTACCGACATCGTCCACAGTCCTGATATGGCTAGAAGTGTTTTTGGGTTCATGAGAACGACATGAAAAGATTGATCCTCGTCTTCATGTCATCGGTGGAAGGCACGACATTGGAGTTGGAACAATAGTGATCGGGTTTCCCCTCGAGCGAGAAATAGGAATAGAGCCGCTCGTCCGCGCCGACTTTGACGGATGGATCGGCTGGAAAAGTCAATGGTGGACCGATGGGATTGCGGACTGACGCTCCGGTTACGATGGCGAGAAGAATCGCAAGAATGAAATTGATAACAATGGATTCACGCACTGAGTGAGGCTGACACGTTCTTGCGATTCTAGATATGGCCTGATCGGGCCATTCGTTTGAGCTTGAAATTAGTATTTCGCCGATGTAGTGTCGCTGTTGGAAAAGTGCAGGGAACCATAAAGGGATTCAGCAAACGGATGCGACTAGGATGCGGAGGAAGTCATTTCCTTACATTCAGGATACTCAACAAACCTCTTCGATTTACAAATAAGATCCGGCACCAGCCCACCAAATAACATCAGCCAAAAGCAGTCAGAAAAATCTTGGCAAAGCGACCCGAAGATCTACCCTTGTTTCACTTGAATTTGACTGTTATATTCAAACGTGACGATCACGATATTGCTGGATGATGCATCGCGTTGTTCTCCATAGCTCACTTAGAAAATTTCACTTTCCCATCACCCCTTGCCTGCCCTTCGGTCCGTTCACCGACTCTTTCAATGACCTTCATCGGGAAATCAATTGTCTAACAAAATACAGTATCAACTCGTTTCCAAACCTAGTATGAATATCCGAAATATCCAACCGCCTATTGTGCCGTCACTCATCGCCATAATGTTAGGTCTGTCATCCATCGCCGCGAGCGGCGACCCCGTATTTCCCGAACCCGCCGGGGCGGATACTGCGGGTTTTGTTCCGATCTTCGACGGCAAAACGCTAACAAACTGGGAGGCGGACCCGAAATACTGGCGTGTCGAAAACGGAATGCTCGTTGGTGAGGTGACTCCGCAAACGCTGCTCAATTCCAACTCATTCGCAATCTGGCGTGGCGGTGCGCCTTCCGATTTCGAACTCAAGGTCGAATATCGCGTCAGTGCCGACGGAAACAGCGGGATCAACTACCGTAGCAGTCAGGTGCATGACCCAGCCTTCGCCTTGAAGGGTTATCAGTGCGACATCGACGGCGCCTTCAGTTGGACCGGGCAAAACTACGAGGAGCGTGGACGCACCTTCCTCGCCCTCCGTGGGCAAATGACACGACTAACACCTGATGCCAAACCCGCGATCGTTGCCAGTACCGGCGAAAAAGATGCGCTCGCGAAATTTCTCCGTGGCGAAGACTGGAACCAAGTCCATCTCATCATCCGGGGCAATGTCCTCACCCACTTGATCAACGGCCAAGTCATGTGCATCGTTGTGGATGAGGATGCCGCAGCGCGCACAGCCGCCGGCTTGATCGGCGTGCAAGTCCACGTCGGCCCGCCGATGAAGATCGAATACCGGAATTTCCTGCTCAAGGTGCTTCCGCCGACTGCTATCAGTCCTTGAGTAGTCTGGCATCAAGGCTCGAATGTTCTATCTCATTTAACTCTTGCCGCCACGCTGCTGACGACGGTAAGTTTGTCTGAATCGGTGATTGTCACGGTTAGGACATAGGAGCCGGACTTAGTGAAGGTCGCAATGGAGGATTTTGCGGCGTTGGTGCCGTTTTCGCTGAAACTCACGGTCCCCGGACCGGTCGCGGACCAGGTGTAGGTGAGAGCCGCCTCGCCACCGTCGTCCGCACCCATTACTGCCAAGGTTCCTTTATTTCCTTGGATCATGCTTGGGCTTTGACGGGGCTTTGCGGGGCAGGCGGCTGGCACGACAATGGTGGGCGAACCGGCCCGGCGGCTGGCGATGCTGAGGTCGGAAAACACGGCTGCAGTGGTCTTGCTGTTGTCACCGCTGGAGATGGCCAGCCCGGCGAAGGCAGGGTCGGTCATGCCAAAAGTCCTTGAACTTCCAAGCTGGGTCCATGCGGTTCCATCGGTTGAGTAAGAAGCGGTGAAGACATCGGATGCAGCCCCAGAGCGAGCGAGGCGCAGCCAGACCGGCCCCGCCGCAATGGTGGCCTGTTCCCAGACCGCAGCTTTTCCACCAGTTTCACGCGAGGCCCATTGCAGGCCTGTCGGCGTGCGCCAGATGCCTGCATATCTGGCACCACGGCCGGCCGTATTGTCGTCTACCGAAGTTAAATCCCGAAACATCAAACCTGCTTGATTTGCCGCAGATGAATCGACTCTAACAGTGATTGTTTCATTACCTGCCACCACGGCTGGCACATATCGGAAAAAGTCCTCGCCGCCTGTGGTCGAGATGCCGGTTCCACCACCCACGACCGTCCAACGCCCAGAATCGAATCCAACATCTCCTGGAGGCGTTCGAGTGAGGGCGGGCATGGTCCACGGACTGGGCAGTGTTATGGCGATGGTGCGGGTCACCGGAAGACCGTTGACCTCAGCTTTGATGGTGGCATGGCCGGTTCCGACGAGTTTCGGCGCGGTATAGACACCGCCGGAGTTGATGGTGCCACCGCCGTTCACCACGGACCACTTCACTGAATCCGTCCCGATCTTTTCGGCAGTGATAGCACGGACGAGGGATGTGGTGAAGGCAAGCGTGCCACCGGTTACAACACTGCTGGCGGGCGCGGCGATGGTGGGGATGAGAGAACCCACCGTGACGTTGCTGAAGATGGCGCGCGCGGGTTTCAGATAGTTATTCTGATTTCCTCCCACCACGATTCCAGCCAGCAAACTTCCAGACATTGAAACGGGCTGCGGCGAGCCAACCGGGATCCACTTGCCCCCGCCGTCAGTGGAATATGCCGCAGTGATGATGCTTCCGCTGCGGACCAACCCCAGCATGACTGGACCGACGTCGGATACCGTGGCCACAGCGGGCAAGGCGATGGTTTCTTTCAAGGTTTCTCCATTGTTGTTACGGGTCTGGAGTGTCAGGCTAGTGGTGTATTGAAGGCTCGGCCAAGGAATCGACGCCTTATACAACAAAGAAACCTCTGCGGACCCTGTATTGGAGTTCGCTCGAATTGTCACCCCGGCCCTCACGTCATTGTCGGCGGATTCCGTGACATTGTGCACCGAGGCGATGACCGCGCCGTCACCAGGCAGCGGAGTGCATGCGAACTGGCATTGGCCGCTGGTGGCGATGGTGTTTCCGGCACCCTTGAGCATCCACTCGCCCGTCACCGGGTGCCAGGTGGCCGAGCCTTTGATGTCCGGTTTTCCGACATCCCCGACAGTCCAACCCGCAGGTAAGGGCGCTGGGGCAGGACTCGAATCCAGAACGACCTCGGCTGGCAAGGCGGTGGACGGGGTATATCCCTCGTCCGGCGTTACGCTGGGCAGGGATGGATCGTTCGAATAAATCCGGAAATAGTCCATTTCCATTTTAGCCGGAAAAGGAGTGGTCGCATCGACTTTACCCGGCCAGTTGTAATCCGTGCCGACCGCGAGATCCAGAATGGTGTACATCGGGATGTTGATGCGGTTGGCCTGAGTCAGGGTGGCCACGCCATCCACAAACCATGTCACGGAATCCGGCTTCCAAAGGAATCCATAGGTATGGAATTTTCCATCGAAAGGATTGATTCCCCGATACGGGGTGCCATCGATTCCATGCGCGCTCAAACGATCCCAGAAGTGGGTGGTCTGACGAACCTGATAGGTGAAATAGTTCTTTGGATCCGGATTATTGTCCCTGCCAAGGATTTCAAACACGTCGTATTCCCCGGGCCACGCACCATTGTCGGTTAGGAGCCAGAACCGGGCCCATAGTCCGCTGCCGGGCGGAAGTTTAGCCCTCAGTTCGAAATAGCCGTAACGCTGGGTGAACTTGTGGGCGGTGCTCAACATGCCGGAAACGTAGGGCAGGTTCTGGCTGAATGTCCCCTTTGGAGTCTTGTCTGCCTGAATGCTTAGAGAGCCCTTACCATCGGAAACGAATGGATTGTAGGCCGTGAAGCCGTTAGGCGCCGAGTTGGGATCACTGAACCATTGGGCTTGGTAATCACCACTGTTGTTCCGGATTCCATAGTAGTCAGTGCTCAGCCATTTGGCGCTGTTGAAACCTGAGTTGAACTCGTCGTTGTAGGTCAAACGGTATTTCGAAGCTGCCTGTGCTAAGACCGGGGAGACGAGCAGAGAAGTTACGGAAACCACCCCTGCACAGAAGCAAATCTGGCGGATAGGGGTGCGTATGGAATTTTTCATGAATGCTTCTTGTTATTTGTGTGTTAGTCCGCAGCTTTCATGGAGCCACGACCAGCGCGATAGCCATAGAGGCCGTAAAATGTGATGTAGGCAAAGGCGATCATCGGAATAATGAATGAGAGTTGGATGCCATATTTGTCCGCGATGAGGCCCTGCAAGGGAGGTAGCAATGCCCCACCCAAAATGGCCATCACCAACAAGGACGACGCCTGACTCTTCATGGGACCCAGTCCTTCGATCGCCAGCGAGAAGATGTTCGACCACATCACCGAACAAAACAGACCAATACCCAGGATGGCCCACTTTGCCGTCTCGCCGGATGTTATCATACCCGCGCCGAGCAGGCCGATAATGATAAGGCTGAACAATACCAACATGCGTTGCGCACTGGCCTGCCCGAGAAAAAATGCACCGAGCAGAAGAATGAGGGGCACGCCATAGTGGAGCGCCTCGTTCCAGTTGGTGAGCGTCCCGGCCACGAGGAAGGCGAGGCACGGCGTCGCAACCATGAGCGGGTTTTTGAAGCTGCGCTTCATGCTGCTCAGGGCAAAGGCTCCCATGAAGCGTCCGATCATAAGTCCACCCCAGAAAAATGCGAGATAGTGGGTCGCTGCTTGGTGGGTCAGGCCTCCCAGCTCCGGCAGCTCCATAAAATTGATCACCGCGCTGCCAACCGCCACCTCGCCACCGACATACATGAAAATCGCAAGCATCCCTAACACCGTGTGAGGATGTTTCAATGCTCCTGCTCCGCGGGTGATCGCTTCCTCATTCGTGAAGTTGGGAATATGGGCGAATTTAAAAGCGATCGCCAACGTGACGAAAACACCTGCGAAACAGAGATAGGGAATTCTAACCGACTCGGCTCCGTGGAGATCACCACTACTGAAAACCTTGAAAATGAGCCAGCCTCCAATCAACGGGCCGATCGTCGTGCCCAGCGAATTGAAAGCCTGTGATAGATTCAGTCGGCTAGAAGCGGTCTCCTCAGGCCCCAGAATGGTCACATAGGGATTCGCGGTGATTTGCAACATGGTGAAACCAAGACCTACCACAAACAAAGCGATCAGGAAGAAGGGATAAGAACTCATCATCGCGGCCGGTACAAACATCGCGCTACCCGCGGCGGCGATGAGCAGGCCTAGGATGACGCCGTTTTTATAACCGATCCGGTTGATCGGGTCACCGGAAACGATGGAGATCGCATAGTAGATCAAAGAGCCGACCGCATACGCGCCGAAGAACGCGAACTGGACCAGCATCGCCTGAAAATAGGTCAGCGTGAACGCTTCCTTGAAGCGCGGGATCAGGATGTCGTTCCATACGGTCATGAACCCCCACATGAAAAAGAGGACGGTCATGATGCTGAATGGCACCCGGTAGGATGGAGTGGTCGATGGTGACTGGGAACGTGTAGTTCCTGAATGATGTGGTGTTAGTGATGTCATGGTAAATTGGGATAGAACGAGTCACTGGGTCGGCTCGATTTGTACGCGCAGGAAACCTTTGCCGGATAGGCCTTCGGAGTCAACCAGTCGAAAGCGGCGGTATTCGTAGCCGGAGAGCAGGGGGGGCATGGCTGTGGGGACCTGGACTTCACTAACATTACCGCTCGGGAAGATCAGGCTAGCTGACCCTTGGATGGTATATTTGACTCCATCGACAACGGTGGATTGTAATCCACCTGCACTGGCCGCGAAGGACGGCGAGCCCCCGGTATTTCGCACCGCGAGTGTAAGCGTGAGCTCCTGCTGACCGTTGGAATTCGTGTCTTCGAGACCGGCAATATGACATCCACGGTTAGCGGCATTGTTCGGCACACCGCCAAGAGCGTATTCGAGAAGGTTGCAGACCCCGTCACCATCCGGGTCGGCGGAGGAAGTTCTATCGCTTTCCGTCAATGACGAATAGGTATCCAACCACGAATCAAAGAGTGAGTTCACGCGTATGGAAGCGGTGGTGCTTGTTGCTCCCGAGCTCGCTGTCAGTTGGAAGGCCGGACCTGCGGTGGCCGCGATGAAGACTCCACTTGAATTCACTGTGCCCCCGCCATTGACCGAAAAGGCCACACTGCATGCCATTGCTTGGCTGAACTGGTCGAACGCGGCGGGAGTAAAGGTCTGGCTGGAACCAATGGCGACTGTGGCATTGCCGGGCGAAACAGAGAGAGTGGTAAGAGCTTGGCTGACAGTTTCGCTGACATCGCTGGTCACGGTGGCACCGGAGCTATCAGTGATGGTGGCCCGGAAGTTATAAATGCCGGCCTTGGTGAAGGTCGCGGTGGTGGATTTGCCCGCATTGCTGCCGTTGGTGGAAAAACTCACCGCCGCGGGTGGTGTGCCAATGGTGGCCCAGTTGTAGGTGAGGCCTGACTCATCGGCGTCGTCGGCCCCAAGTACGCCGAGCAGCAGGGTGGTGCTTGTTACCGAAGTTGCGCTGGCGGCCGCAGCGACTGTCGGGCTCGCGTTGTTGATCGTGAAAGAGGCCGTCCCGCTGATGCTTCCGAATGCGGCTCTTACATTGGCCGATCCGGCGGCTGCCGGCGCGTTGTAGAAGCCGCTGGCATTGATGGTACCGATACCGGATGCGAGCGACCATGCCATTGCCGGTTGTTCGGGCATGGCGGTGGCGAATTGATCGTAGGCAGTGGCGGCAAACTGCTGGGTTCCACCCGGAGCGATGTTGGTCAGCACGGGTGTTACTGAGATCGTGGCGGGTGTTTGAACGACCGTTGCAGAAACGCCGCTCGTCGTGCTGGATCCTCCGCTGTCGCTTACAGTTACAAGGAACGTGTAGTTACCTGGCTTTTGAAAGGTGGCGGTTGTCGTTTTCGCCGGACCGTTTCCATTGATAGAAAAATTTACTGCGGCCGGCGGTGTGCCCGATGTGGACCAAGTATAGGTTAGATTGGATTCGCCCGAATCATCGGCTCCCTGGACGCTTAGACTTGCGGTGGTGCCGGTGATCGCCGAGGGCGAGGCGGACGCGGGAATGGCGATAGTGGGTGGCCCGACCATCTGCAGAGATACATTGTCAAAAATCACAGCGTTCGTGCTGTTGTTGCTGTTCCGCGCGGCGACGAGGCCGTAATATGCGGTGCTCGGCATGGAGGTTATGGTGTCTGTCCTCGCAAGAGCCCAAGTCATTCCATCGGAGGATGAATAGGTGCTGAATGTGCTTCCTCGGCGTGAAACTTTCAGCCAGTAGGGGCGGGTGGGGCCGGCCACGGTGGTGCCGATGCTGTTAGCCGGTGTGGACGTTCTGGCAAGTGCTTGGACGCCTGACGCCGCCGTGGTGAAAACTCCTGAAAACACGGCATTATTGGTAGTCGCTCCCCGGACCATCAGACCGCCCAGTGCGGTGCTGCTGGTATTGGACATTGAAAACACTCGACCTATCAGATCAGCATCGCCGGTGACCTGGAGGTTGTAGTAGTAGAAGTTATCGGTTGCGGCGCTCACGGTAAGCGTTCCAGCGCCGGTGACAGTATATTTTCCATTACTGTTGACGCTCGCGGCGGGGGTGGGATTAAAAGTTCCTACTTTGGTTACCGTGGTGAACAGGCCGTTAACGGTAATGGTGAGAGAGTTGGTAACAGATAAGCCTTGGGCATTGGTGATTCTTGCGAGCAGATTGTAAGTTCCGAGGGTGGTAAAAGTCGCAGTGGTGGTTTTGGCTGAGTTCGTTCCATTGGCGCTGAATGCCACGGCTGCCGGGCCAGTCGCGGACCAAGTGTATTTCAAGGCAGCTTCACCCGCATCGTCCGCTCCGAGGATTGCCAATGCCGCCGTGTTTCCGTTCACAGGATTTGGAGTAGCGGTAATTGATGTGGCGACGGTGGGTGAGGGGGTGATGCTGAGGTCTGAGAAAGTGGCGGTGGCGGTAGAATTGGTGCTGCCACTGGAGACCGCCAATCCGACGAGAGCGGAGGCGTTCATGGTGAATGTCCGCGCGGGGCCGACTTGGGTCCAGACGATCCCATCGGATGAGTAGGCTGCGGTGAAAGTGTTGCCGACGCGGGTCAGCTTCAGCCAGACCGGGATGGAGACGGGCACGGTCGGAGTGCGTAGACTGGTAAAGTCTCCGATTGCGCCTTCCCGGGTGATCCACGCCAAGCCTGGCGTAGTACCTTGGGTGGTGTAAAAGATACCTGCGTATGGTGCATTATTGTTGGTGGAGTCACGAAACACGAGACCAGCCTGGGTTGCGGCACCTCGGTCGGTTAGGCGGACGATTGCCGTGCCGTTGCCGGTATATGGGCGGCTCACATAGCGAAATGAATCCGAGTAGATGGACCACAGGAGCCCTGATCCGCCGCCTGTGACGGTCCAGTTGCCGTTGGTTTCGCTGGAATCTCCGGCTGGCGTGGCGCTGATATCGGCGGACGTCCATGGAGCGGGCAGGGTGCTGGAAGGGATGATGGAAATCGTGCTGGTCCCGTATGAGGAGCCGGCCAAAGCCTGCACCACGCTTGAGCCGGCAACTGTTGCTGCCGGTGCTGTGAACAGACCTGTGTTGGATATCGTGCCACCACCGCTGAGAACGCTCCAGATGAACGTAGGCTGGGTGGCCATCGATCCGCCGAACTGGTCGATCGCCGTGGCGTCAAACTGGAGCGTTGCGCTGGCGAGTACGCTGGGGCTCGAAGGTGTGAGGGAGATGGCGGTGAACGACTGGTTCACCTCGACGGCCACACTGCTAGAGGTTGTGAGATTTCCAACATCCCGGATGGTGGCTTTCAAAGTGTATTGACCCGCGGCATTGAAGGTCGCTGTCGTGTTTTTCGAGGCATTGCTGGCATTGGTGCTGAAGCTCACGTCCGCGGGGCCGGTCGAGGACCAGGTATAGATCAACGCGGATTCGCTGGCATCGTCGGCTCCAAGAACACTTAAATTGGTCGATTTTCCGACAAGCGGTGCCGCCGCGGCGGGAGTCGCGACGGAGGGGCCTAGGTTGATACTCAGATCGGAGAAGGTCGCGGTGGCGTTCGTGTTCGGATTTCCGCCCGAAACCGCCAGACCAAGGAGCGCGAAGGGGCTCATGGAAAACGTCCGCGGGGGGCTCAGTGGAAGCCATGTGGTTCCATCGGACGAATAGAAGGCGCTGAAAGTATCGCCCATTCGGGAGAGCTTTAGCCACACCGGGCCGGAGATTGGAACCGTCGAGGTTTGCAGGGTTGAAAAAGCACCACTGGCTTCGCGGGTGATCCATGCGAAGCCTGGAGTCGTCCCTTGGGTGGTGTATAGAATCCCGGCGTAAGGGGCGTCGTCGTTATTGGACTCGCGGATCATGAGACCCGCTTCGCTGGCGGATCCGGGATCGATCAAACGAACAACCGCCGATCCGTCGCCGTTGCATGGACGACTAACAAAGTGAAACGAATCTGTGTAAGTGGACCAAAGAATTCCCGAGCCGCCGCCGGTGACTATCCAGTCTCCATTGCCCGTGCTTGCTTCGCCGGTGGGAGTGGCCGCGATACCTGTCTCCGTCCATGGGCTTGGCAGGGTGACATGCGGAGCGATGGTGAGGGTGCTCTGGTCAAAGAATGAAAGGGCCGAGGCTTGCACGACGGCTGTTTCCGAAACGGTGGCTGCGGGTGCGGTGTAGACTCCGCTGTTAGTGATAGACCCGGAACCACTGAATACGCTCCAGGCGATGGTGGGCTGGTTAGTCATCGGCGCTCCGAACTGGTCATAGGCACTGGCGATGAACTGCTGGGTTTTTCCTGCGACGATCCGGGTAGGGTCCGGCGTGAGCGAGACGCCGGTGGCTGTTTGCCCGATGGTGATCACTGTGCTGCTGGTGGTGATCAAGCCTCCCGCATCGGTGATCGTGGCGGTTAGGGTATAGCTGCCCGCTTGGGAGAAAGTGGCAGTGGTGTTTTTTGAAGCATTGGTACCATTGACGCTGTAGGTCACCGAGGCAGGGCCGTTCGCGGTCCAGGTGTAAGTCAGGGGAGATTCGCCGGAATAGTCAGCTCCCAAGACGCTGAGGTTGCTGGTGGCACCTGTTACCGTGGCCGGATTTCCTGCAGCGGGTGTGGCGACGGTGGGGGGCGTGTTCGGGGCGGGAGTATAAACGAGGTCCGAAAATCTAGCAGTGGAAACGGTCGTGGCATTTCCGCTGGAGACGGCGAGGCCGGCAAGGTAGTTTGTCGCCATTGGGACTGTCTGCGAGCCGCCGATCTGGGTCCAGGTGGTTCCGTTAGTTGAGCGGAAGGAGGTGACATTATTTCCTGCTCGCACCAACTTGATCCATACGGGCAAGGTGATGCTGATGCCGGTGGCGTGAAGCAGGTTGTATCCGCCAGTGCTGGTGCGGGACATCCATGCCAGGCCGGACGGCGTGAATTGCGTCGAGTAAATCAAAGAGGTGCAAAGCGAGCTTTTGTCGGTCGTGCTCCTGAACATCAGCCCGGCTTGCGCGGCGGAACCCGGATCAATGAGTTTCGCGACCAAAGTTCCGTCACCATTCACGGGCTGGCTAACAAAATGGAATGATTCCGAATATTTCGAGCCGTTGATTCCAGTGCCGGAAAGACCGTATTGATCACCAGCGGATCCCCCTCCGGTGACGGACCATTCCGTTCCGGTAAAGGCTGAGCTGCCTGCGGGCGTTGCAAAGATATCCGCCGCGGTCCAAGGGGCGGGGAGAGCGGTGGAGGGGATGATGGTAACCGTGCCCGTGGCTGATAGGGTGCCTGACACCGCTGTCACGACGGCTGATCCGGTGCCGACGATGGCCGGGGCTGTATAAATGCCCGTGGCATTGATCGTTCCCCCGCCGCTGGTCACGCTCCAGGTCGGGCTGGCAGTGACGATTTGTCCATACTGGTCGGTCCCGCTGGCGGTAAATTGCTGGGTCCCGTCCACGCCGACAGTGGCTGCGGTCGGGGTGATTGCTAGGGTGGTGAGTGAAGCTACCACATTGACCGCGACGCTGCTGAGGACGCTCAGGCTCGCGCCATCCGTGATAGTGGCAAAAATGTTATAAGTGCCAGAGCGGGTGAACGTCGCGGTGGTGTTTTTCGATTCGTTCGTTCCGTTGATCGAGAAACTGACGGGTGCCGGGCCTGTTGCCGACCAGGTGTAAGTGAGCGCCGCTTCACCCGCGTCATCCGCACCGAGGACGCTCAAGTCCGTGGTGCTATCAATGACGGGTGTGGCGGTGGCCGGAGTCACCACGGTGGGAGGACCACTGCTCGCCGCCAATTCGGAAAATGTGGCGGTGGTGGTGGAGGTCATGCTGCCGCTTGCGACGGCGAGACCGCTGAAAGCCGAAACATCCATGGCGAATGTTCTCGAGGTTCCCAAAGTCGTCCAAGTGCTGCCATTGCTCGAATAGGAAGCGGTAAACAGATAGGTCCCGGAGCCAGCCGCCGACCTGCTGAGGCGGAGCCAAATTGGCATGGTGGAGGAGGTAAGCTTGGTTCTTGAAACCGCAGCCCCGCCGTTGGTTTCACGGGTTGCCCATTCCAGCCCGGTAGGTGTGCGCCAGATGCCGGCGTAGCGGGATTTTACGCCGGGCCGGGTGCTGCTGGCGATGATCGAGTCCCGCATGACGAGACCAGCTTGCGGACCAGTGGAACCGTCCACTTTTACCACTAGGGAGTGATCGCCATAGATCGGGGCGGAGATGAATTGGAACGAGTCTTCTGTGGAAGAAGTGGAAATACCGGTGCCTCCTCCGAGGACGCTCCACGCTCCTGAAAGAGCCCCGGCATTTGCCGGAGGGGCATTGACCATGATCGGAATGGACCATGGGCTGGGGAGAGTTGTGGTGATGGTTTTGGTAGCGGTATAGGAGCCGGAAACAGCCTTGATGATCGCGGTGCCCGTGCCGATCAGGGCGGGAGCTGTGTAAACGCCATTGGCATCGATCGTGCCGCCACCGCTGGCAACGGACCAGGTAGGGGAAGCCATCGGGGATGCGTTGCCGGTCGCTAGATCGACGAGGGAGGCACTGCATGCGATAGTTTGCCCGGTCTGGACTTTGTTGGCCGGCGAGGAGACGAGGGGCGCAAACGGTCCCACGCTCACGTTGGAAAAAATACTGCGTGAAAGGCGCAGATAGTTGTTCTGGTTTCCTCCAATCGCGAGTCCTGCTTTGGCACTCGTCGCCATGGTGATGGTTTGGGACGTGCCGACTGGAATCCAGCTGACGCCATCGTCCGACGAGTAGGCGGCGGTGAAGGAATTCGAGTTTCTAACAATTCTAAGTTTGACGGGTGTCTGGATATTGGGAACCGTGACGAGCGTGCTGGCCAAAGCGCCAGCCGTGGTTCTTGACATGAGGACCAAGCTGCTAGTGTTCGGGGAGACTGAGGCGTTCGCGACATGCAGCAGGGAAATCTGGCGGGAGTTGGCAGCGGTGCTTTCTCGAATCATCACCCCGGCGGTGACGGAGTTGCTGTTGATGAAAGTGGTGTTCTGGAGCGTGGCAACGACGCCGCCATTTCCTGACAGTGGAGCACTGGCGAATTGGAAATATTCACCGTAGCCTCCAATACCGTAACCAGCCCCTTTGATCATCCACTCGCCTGTGTTAGAGTTCCATGCACTGGAGCCTGGAAGTTCCGGGGTTCCGACTGGACCTGCTGCCCAATCGGCAGGGATCACTGTCGTGGTCGGAGTCACTTCGACGGTGTTCCCGCCTGGAATCACGGATGGGGAATAACCCGCGTCTGGAGTGACGCTTGGGATGGACGAATCGTTCGAGTAAACTCGGAAGTACTCCAATTCCATATTCGCCGGCCAAGGGGTGGTCGCATCGGGGTTGCCGGGCCACAAGTTGCCAGGATCGTTTCCAACAGTCAGGTCTATCAGGGCATACATGGGGATGTTGATCCGGTTTGGCTGGGTGAATGTGGGGACACTGTCCACATACCAAGTCACTGTTTCAGGAGTCCAAAGGAAGCCATAGGTGTGGAAATTGCCGTCCACGGGGTTGATTCCGGTGTAGGTGAATCCGTCAACACCGTGGGAACTGGCGGCATCTCTGTAGTGGGTGGTTTGGTGGACGGTGACTGGGTTTTCTTTTCCAAGCACTTCGAAGATATCGTATTCGCCCGGCCAAGCGCCGTCATCAGTCAATAGCCAGAAGCGGGGCCAGAGGCCCTTGCCGGGTGGGAGTTTCGCTCTTAGCTCGTAGTAGCCGTAGCGCTGGGTATGCCTATGGGCGGTGGTCAACTGGCCGGACACGTAAGGGAGGCCGTAACTGTATTTCCCCGCCGGGGTGGGCCTGGCCTGGATCGTCAATGTGCCGCTACCAGAGGAAATGAACGGGTTGTAGGCGGTGAAGCCGCTGGGTGCATAGTTCGGATCGCAGAACCACTGGGCTTGGTAATCACCGCCGTTGTTCCGCATGCCCCAGAAATCGGCGGTGCTCCAACGGGTGTTGTTGAAGCTGTTGAACTCGTCGTTAAAAGTCAGGTGGTAGCCTGCGTGGAGCGGGGATGTGAGCAACAGGCAAGAGGCTGCAACGAGCTTTTTGAAAAGGGCAGCAATGAAGTCCTTCATGATACTTGGAGATGTTGTCCGGCATGATGGGTTCTGACAGAGTCAGTGGCCGGACAGGAGATCGGGATCTATTGGGTTTGATGAGATGTGTCTTTTGTGACGTAAACACCACTTGTAATGTCCTTATAGCGTTTAGAACATGGCCTGATTAGGCCATTTCTCAGGGGAAAGCTGCCAAGAAACACACGGCTTCCATGCTTTTCGAAAGAAGAGGTTCAGGGCCGCTCCATTGCCATGAAAGGATGTCAGGGAGTCGGTGCAGGTGATGGAGTCAGGGGTGGGGTTTTGTCGCTGGTGACGCTGAGGTCGGAGAAAGTGGCATTGACAACCGTTTTCGGGCTACCACTAGCGACGGCGAGTCCGACCTGGGCGGTATCGCTCAGGGATAAGGTCCTAGGGCTGCCAAGCTGGGTCCACGCGATGCCATCTACGGAGTAAAGCGCCGTAAAGACATCGGACGCACTGCCCGAACGGGTGAGACGCAGCCAAACCGGCGTTGAGGGCGCGGGGATCTGAGCTGCCGAAATGGCTTTTTTGCCCTCTGATTCCCGCGCGGCAAACTGAAAGCCGGTGGGCGTTACCCAAATACCAGCATAGCGTCCACGGGCTCCAGCAAAGACGTCTGGCGCTTTGGCTGAGTCACGAATCACCAAGCCCGCTTGGGTGCCACCGGCTGAGAGTAATTTTACAGTTACCGTATGGTTTCCACTCACCGGGGAAGACACAAATCGGAATGTATCATGGTTGTTGTCGATGGAAATTCCTTTTCCTCCGCCCACGACGGTCCAGACTCCTGCTGCACATCCTGCATCACCCGGAGGTGTGTGGACGAGCGAGGGAAGTGTCCATGAGCTAGGCAGGGTGATTGCGATGGTGTGGGCCACGGAATAGGAGCCAAACACGGCTTTGATGGTTGCCGTCCCAGCTCCGCGCAGTGCTGGGGCAGTATATATGCCACTGTTGTCAATCTTGCCGCCGCCTTCGGCCACTGACCACGTCACAGGGCCCGTTGATATCTTTGTGCCCGTCAACTGCTCGAACAACAAAGGGGTGAAGGCAAGGGTCTCGCCCGTAGCCACACTGGTGGCCGCAGCCGTGAGCGTGGGAGCTGCCCCTCCAACGGTCACGTTGCTAAAAGTACTTCGAGCCAGACGATTATAATTGCCTTGATTTCCAATTACCGTGATGCCTGCAACCACCTTCTCAGGCAAAGAAAATGTTTGGGGCGTTCCGATCACTTTCCAGGTAGTCCCCCCATCGAGTGAATAAGCGCCAGTAATCGTCACGCCGCTTCGGTTTAGGATGAGCGTTACAGGCAGCTCTACATCAGGAATCGTGGCTAAAGTTTCCATCTCGCTACCCGTGCTGCTTCGGTATTTGAGCACTAGGCTTTGCATTCGATTAGGGTGACGAAGGGACGTTGTATGAAGAAGTGAGATCTCAGGCGAGTTGGTGGTCGTATTCTCACGGATCATCACACCGGAACTGACGTCATTGCTGTTGATGGCAGTTGTGGTTTGAACCGTCGCAATGATTCCACCGTCTCCAGATTGCGGTTTCCCCGCGAAATGGCGCTGGGCCCCGAAAGCCGAGCTTTTGATCATCCATTCACCCGTTATGGGATTCCAGTTGCTGGAACCCTTCATTTCGGGAGAACCGATGTCCCCTGCGGTCCAGTCGGTGGGTAACTGAGCGGTCGTGGGAGTCGTTTCGACTTTGAGTCCCTCAGGCAGGACCGAAGGGGTATAGCCCACGTCGGGAATAGCACTCGGTATGGACGGATCGTTGGAGTAGACGCGGAAATAATCCATCTCCAAGTCCGCAGGCCAGACGTTGGATTCGTCAGGATTTCCAGGCCACGTGTTCCCAGGATCCTTTCCCACCACAAGATCAAGCAGGACATACATAGGGATATTGATGCGATTGTCCTGCCTCAGAGTGGCGACGCCATCCACATACCACGTCACGCTCTTTGGTTCCCAAAGGAAACCATAAGTATGATATTTGCCATCGACCGGATTGATTCCTTCGTAGGAATTCCCGTCGATTCCGTGTTTGGAGACGGCATCCCGATAATGGGTGGTTTGGTGGACTGTGACGGGCTTCTCTTTCCCAAGAACTTCAAACACATCGTATTCGCCCGGCCAGATGCCGTCATCCGTCAATAGCCAGTAACGGGACCAAAGACCTTTCCCGGGTGGAAGTTTCGCCCGCAATTCGAAATATCCATAGCGCTGTGTGAACTTGTGTGCGCTGGTCAACTGGCCGGCGACAAAGGGCTGATCCTTGGAATTGGGCGGAGCACCAGCGTAGGCATTGTTCGGTGTGGGCTCGGCGCGAATACTCAGAATGCCGTTTTTGCAAAGGAATGGGTTGTAAGGCTTCTTCGCAGGATCTTTGGGAATGTAAGAAGGGTCAGAGAACCACTGGCCTTGATAATCGCCCGGATTGTTTCGCATGCCCCAGAAGTCGGAGGTTTGCCAACGCTTGCTGTTGTAGCTGTTGAACTCGTCGTCGAAGGTCAGGTGGTAATCCGCTTTTAGCGGTGACGCCAACAGCAGGCTGGCGGCAACCATGAGCTTGGGGCTAAGGAAAACTCCGCGGTCTGTCGCGGTCTTCTCCCCATTTTGTAGGGCATCGCTCAATGATAAAGACGGGCGGAAGGTCTGGCAGGATCGAATCACTGGGCTGATTATAGCGGGACTTGTCATGATTGAAGTGAATTCCAATTGCCCGTGCGGGCGGGGGATAATTTTACTGAAAAAACGGTTTGATGGAGAGCGGTGATTCAAAGATTAATGCAGATACTCGCACCGTGTAAGTGATTCGTAGTATGCCCCGAACGGGCCATTTTCTACCTGGTTTCGATTGCCGACGGCTGGTTGGCAGGTGATGGGGTCGCAACTTTGCTTGTCACCATTCGGATATCGACTGCTACTTACCATTCAAACTTTTGATTAGATCGACCTCTTCCTGCTTGTAGGGCTTCCCTTCCAACTAAAGAATGTCATGCAATCAAACCGCCAGCTCGGATCTGTCGCTGACAACTTCGGCCCAGGTATATTTTGTATTCGTTTTTTCGGTAAGAAGCCCCCAATTCACCGCGCCGATGTTCTGCTTTATAAGCAGCGGAGTCATGTTGATGAACAAGCTGTTGTATTTGCGAGCAAGGTATTCTGTGCAGACAAAGGGACGATCGTATGGTTTTAAATAATCAATAATTTTTTTGATGCTCATCGGGGCCGTCGTAATTGTGGTAGGTAATGATGTCAGAATTCTCTATTTAGAACGCCCTGATATCGGTAATTGCGTCATTTTCCTTTCCGTTGTAAGCTGATGAGGACAGTGGTTGGGATGGACGGACTTCTCATCCTCATTCAAATACTTTTTCAATAGTTGAATTGATTTATCATTATAACCCGAGTTTCTAGGTTATTGTACAAGTACAACATCACCATTATTTGATCGTCTTTAAAAGTCGTGATGACATCTTTCACATAATTATCTAGTGTATTGATGATTGTGGTATTGGTGAACAACAGGTCACCTGGATCGCGCATCCAGCCCGAGTTATGCCCCCTACCCCTCGGTTTTGGACTAGGCTGTTTTCCAGTCGCATAGTTGGGATTCCAACAGTCGTCAGAATATACAAAAATCGTCTTGATACCATGTTTTCGGCAAGATTCAAATATGTATTCAGCCGTTTCTTGAAACCATTCTTGTCCACCTGACATGCCACGTGGTGCAGGTAAACACGCATGACATTCATTCCAAGTGCTTCCGTCCAACGTAATTCGCGGTTGATGGTCGCTGCGTCAAACGTTCCAGCCTGCCATGTTTCCAGCTGATTGATTGCCGTGCTTGGGTTGAAATTACTTTCACAAAGCCACCCGTTCTTCTTACCCATTGCAGTGCATGAGCTTCGCTCCAGCGTGTGGAAACTATCTGATTTACTTGTGTGGCAGTGCCGGATGGCGGGGAAACTGGGGGCATCTGCTCCACCTGCGGCTTGAGTTTACCCGAAACTATGTTATCTCCTCGTTAACAGTTTGTGAGGTTGCGACCGCCGACAATAAGACGATTGCCGAAAGATATACTGGTCTATTCATAACTGTATTAATTTTCGACAGTGCTGTTAAGGTTTATCCATGAAGGATTGCCCGGATTGCAGTGTGCATCGATTCCATGATGATAAAGCTGGAAGCCGCCCCTGCATCCAGAACTCCGCGGGAACGCTCACCGAGACGGGCGGAGCGTCCGACCTGGGCGATCATTTCTTTCGTGGAGTCTCTGCCGATCCCGGCGGCCTTGATGCTTGCTGCTAAGGCCGAGTCGAAATCAGAGCTTGAGATCACTTCAGCCTCAAATGCGGCGCATGCGGGTTCCAAGGTATCGACCAGAGTCTTGTCACCTACTTTTGCACCTCCGATTTCCTTCACTGAAGCGGTCGCCGCTTTGAGCATTCCAAGATATTCAACCGCATCGATCCGCTCCAGATTTCTGGATTGCCGCCAAAGTGTTTTGAAAAACGAGCCATACAAGGGGCCCATGGAGCCGCCGATGTCGTCCATGAGTGCCTCCGCGATGATCTTGCAGGCATCCGAATAACCATGCTGGGCTTCGATACGTTCTCCAGCCATGGAGAAGCCTTTGTTCATATTGACGCCATGATCACCATCGCCGATCTCTCCATCCACCGCTCCGAGGTAATCCTTGTTTTCTTGGATCGATTTAATCACCAGACTCAAGACGACCGCGCCTTCTGAATTTATGAAATATTGCATGATGCTTCTTAATAGGGAGGAGAGCGGATCAAAATTGTTTGAGTCCTATCGAATTGCACGGCAGATCGATCAAATTTTTTAACTCATCATCCAGTTTCATCACGGTCAGAGTGACGCCCATCATGTCTAGCGATGTGAAGTAGTTGCCCACATAGGAACGGTGGATGCTGATCTGGCTCGCCTTGAGAATTTGACTTACTTTTCTATAAAATACATAAAGTTCACTCACGGGTGTTGCTCCAAGTCCGGAAACCAATACGGCCACCTCACATCCTGACTCAAATGGTAGATCAGGCAGGATCAAATCCAGGCACATCGCAGCCATTTCATCTGCGGTTTGAATCTCGGTAATCTTCAGGCCGGGCTCGCCATGATGCCCAATTCCAAGTTCCATGGTGCCCGGCTCGATATGGAAGTTAGGTTTGCCCACGGCTGGAATCGTGCATGAACTCAGGCCAATCCCGACACTCCGGGTATGATCAATTGCCTTCTGGGCGGCGGCGATCACCTCGTCTAGATTGCCCCCCAAGGCAGCTTTCGCGCCACCGACTTTCCACATGAATACCTCGCCCGCGACGCCTCTACGTTTTTCCGGCTGAGACTTGGGTGCTGAGGCGACATCATCATTCGCCACGACCGTTTTCACCGTGATTCCATCATCTTCGGCATCGGCACGAGCCATCTTGACGTTCATGTTGTCGCCCGAATAATTTCCATAAAGAACCGCCACGCCATGTCCTGAGTCAGCGGCCTTGATGGCATCGCGAAATGACTTCGCGGTGGGAGAGGAGAAAATCTCACCTGCGGCGACTGCATCTAGCATGTTCTCACCGATATAACCGATGAACGCCGGCTTGTGTCCCGATCCACCGCCGGTGATCACTCCGACCTTGCCGGGAACTGGGGCCTTGATATACTTCAGCACCCTAGGATTTGAGGGGAGTTGTCGCACTAGATCAGAATGGACTTCGACAAAGCCCTCTAGCATCTCATTCACGAGATCGTCTGGATTATTTACAATGCGTTGCATAGATTTATGATTAAAACTCTTAGTCAGGAAACGTGACTCCCTCATGCAGCACATAATCCGCAAAGGTAGCGGCGGGAGCAAAGAAGCAAGCGACCTCCATGACTTCATCCCCCGAATTTCTGAGCATGTGAATGCATCCAGGTGAGAACAGGACTGCGGATCCTTTGCGGATGTCGAAGACCTCGCCATCGATGTAGGCTTTTCCGGAGCCACTCAGCAGGAAAACCACCTCTTCGTGATTGGGATGCGAGTGGGCAGGTTTGACCGTATTGCCGGGTTGGATCTTGACCACGTTCATGGAGAAACCTTTGGCCGCGTCCATGTCGGGGGTGTAAAGCCATTTGAGCGCGCGCCCTGGCATTTCCTTGGCCTCGATTTCGTCCTCGTTGATGATCATGCTCATGATGTTGTTGCAGTTGGATCGGTTTGAGTCGCGATTAGGAATAAATGACCACTTCGTTTTTCACCTGATTCGCGCTAAGGATGTAATCGGTTCCACCGTGGTGAAACAATTTGGTCTGGGTGGGGCCGACGTTTCGCTCGATTTCGATTTTCTCGATCCGCCTCGCGGAAAGATCGATGACCTTATGCAGTTCAAGTGCCTCCGAATCACGACGATTCCCGACGACAATCACCGGATCGCCATTAAAATTTCCTGCGGACAATCCATGGCCGAAGCTAAGAGTGGAGGTATAATGATTTTCCCATTCTCCCGACTTCAGTTTGTAGACGTTAAGGGTGTTTCCATGAAATGGTTCGATCGTGACAAGTTCGTCAACCCCGTCGTTGTCGAGATCGATATAAACAAACTCACTCACCTCGTTGGCAAAAATCCTGACCATTTTGAACCCGCTTTCGGCGTCGTGCTCGGCCGCAAAAATTCCCTCCGCGCCAGATACGCAAAGCGTTTCAATCCCATTGATAGTCGCTTTGCTCATGCCATGGTTGCGAACCAGGTTATCGAGCAAAAGGGTCGGCTTCCAATCGCTGTTTCCGGACTTGTCCACCTCCATCACGAATAGTTCGCCCGCATTCGACCAGTCTTCGGGACTTGCCTTGTGCTTGCTGCATGATGCGGCAAACAGGTAGTTGGTATCACCGATGGTGAGGAATTCGCAGCGATGGGCGAACGGCAGATCCAACACAAGATTGGCCGACCATTCTTCGCCTGCTTTCGAATGTAGATAGATTCCTGCACCGTTGCTGATGAAAGGCGGAAACAGGCCCATGACGGAGATCAGATGATCCTTGCTGCCCGGAACTGGTATCAAACTCATGGTGCCACCCGGGCTTGGTGCGACTTGTGTGACCTTGTGGGTATTGAAGTCGATTAGATAGGAGGAAAATTCGCGTTCCGAACCGGCGGCTACCAGGAGACGACCGTCAAAAGTGAATGCGTTTGCCGTGTAGACGCATTCCAAATCGAGCAGTTTTGTTTTCTTAAGCATGAAGTTGGGTGGGGGTTGAGAACTCGTTTTCGATTTCATAGATTCTTTGAATCTTAGCTTCGGATCTTCCGCCAATCTCGTATTCAGAATCCATCCAGATCGTGACGAGGGTTTTGGCCAATTCAGCACCCATGACCTGAGCGCCGAATGTCAGAATGTTAACGTTATTGCTTTTGATGGATCGTTCCACTGAATAGCAATCAGAGGCCACCGCTGCGTAGGCCCCTAACACCTTGTTCGCTGCAAGCGCCACACCGATTCCTGTTCCGCAGAGCAATATACCGCGATCTTGTTTTTTTGCGGCCACCGCCCGGGCGACTTCTAACGACGTATCCGCGTAAATGGGGTTGTCACTCCCATAGTCGGTGACTTCATGGCCTAGCGTTTGAAGATGAAGGATCAGAATATTTTTCAACTCCGACGCGTTGGGATCACAGCCGATGGCGATTGTTTTTTTCATCACTGGAGGGAATTCAATTACATCGTTTCGAGAATCTCACGAACTCGGGTGAAGCCGGTTCTTCCGCTGTTGAAAATGGGGACTCTGGGATTTACTAATTCGGGTTCGAGCGCACTCATTGAAAGTTGGGCTAACACGATGGCATCCACGTTCTTGGATAGTTGGTCAATTTCTTGAAGCAGGAGCTCGTTGTGTTTCGCCGTGTTGCCCTTTTTGATTTCAGCAAAGGCCTCACTGCACAAAACGGTGGTGATATCGATGTCCTTGCCGGCATCTGCCGCAGCCAATTCAAGGAGTCGGGTTGAGGCTGGGACGGTGGTAGGGACGGTGGCCAGCAACCCGATTCTTTTGCCTTGGAGCACGGCGTGATCCATCATGGGGCGGTCGATTTGCAACATCGGAACGTTGATCATCGGACGTGCGACTTCCACCGCGCGATTGAAAGTCGAACAGGCTAGCAGGATGACGTCCACTCCGGCCATTTCGAGGTAGTGGGCATAGGTGGTGAACTTGTAGAGGTTGTGCTTGGGAATAGTTCCCGGTTCGCAGGCGAAATTTGCGTTTTGAATCGTGTCATCCACATGATGAACCACTTTTACATCCGGGATGATGCTGTTGATAAATGGTTCCACCGCCTTGCAGGTGATCAGCGCTGCGTGGATGATGCCGACGGTTCGGTTTGAGAGATCTTTCATGGGATAGGTTCCTTAGTGCTTGGGTGAAAGGTGAAGTGGCTTGATTTTAGGAATGGCGACGCAAATCAGAATGAATGCTGCGATGTGCAACGAACCAGAGACCACCAGCGCAGGCGTGTAGCTGTAACCGTGGTCCCGCAGCCATCCGACAACCTGGCCTAATGCAACGCCGCCCATGGCACCACCGAAGCCAACGAGACCTGCAAGTGTGCCCACTGCGCGTTTGGAAATCATATCGGTCGGCAGGATCATGACTAGGGTGGACCATGATTGTTGTCCGAAGAATGCGAGGCTGAAGACGAAGATCACCCAGCCGATGGATTGAATCTGCGGCGCAAGCATCACCCACGGCATCAGCGCGGCGCTCAGGCCAAGCGCAAGCTTGCGCGATTTGTTGACGGACATTCCCCGCTTCAGCAGCCAACTTGAGGAGCCTCCTCCGACCAGACAGCCCACGCCAGACGCCGCATAGGGAATCCAGCCGATGCTACCCGCTGCCTTGATGTCGAGATGGAACGCATCGAACAAGTATTTTGGCAGCCAGAAAATATAGAAATACCATGCTCCGTCACTGAGAAACTTCGCACCTACAATCGCCCATGTCTCGCGATGTTTCAGCAGGCTCGCTAACGAAATTTTTAACTCTGGTTGGTCTGGGGGAAGTGATGAAGTGTTTGACCTTTCCGGTGACCGATAGGTCAACCACCACCAAATCGCCCATGCGATGCCCAGTGTCCCGGTCAAAAAGAAGACCCACCGCCATTCAGCGAGATTGAACCAGCCGACATGGGTCAGGACCATCACGATCAGTGGAGGGGCGATCACGGCCCCGACCGCTGTGCCTGCGTTGATGATGCCCATGGCTGTTGCCCGGTCGCTCACTGGGAACCACTCAGCGACAACACGAGTGGCCGCCGGGAATCCGCCGCCTTCACCGATTCCCAAGAGCAAGCGGCTCACAATGAGTGCCATCACGCCACCCGCAAGACCGTGGCTGGCACAGGCCAAGGACCAAAAAATCATGATGCACAAGAATCCGCGCCTTGTACCGAGTCGATCGAGCAACATGCCACCGCCGACATACATCAATCCGTAGGTGATGAGAAACGCCGAGTCCAACCCAGCCTTGACTTGATTGCTGAACGGAATGTCCGCTTGGATCGCCTTGATTGCCCACGGTAGGGTTTGGCGATCAAGATAACTGATGGCCATCGCGCAGCTCACCATCAACGCGATGATCCAAGGCGCTCTGGAACCGCTGCCAGTTGCGGCTTTTAGTGGGTTTGTTTTGGTCGTCAATTTAGCAGGGTCTTTGAGTCCTGATAGGTCAAGACTGAGACACAAATCGTGCAGGGTCTGCGTGGTTTGGAGTATGGCCTGATCGGGCCATTTTCTGTCGATTAAGCCGTTGCGGCGAACATGTCCACGATGGCGAATCTACTATCCGAGTTTCCCAAGCATTCAGGGTTTCTTCGAGTCCGTGATTTCGGAGAGGTAGTCGAAAAATGCCTTTTTCCGCTGAGAGCTGATTTCCCAATTGATCGGGGGTGATTGATAGCCTTGTTCAAGACTTTCTCCCTTGCGGCGGAAGTCAAACCAACCCCACGAGGCATGTGCCGCGACAGCAGAAGCAAAGTTGTTCTGCGCCTTGTCGAAGTTTTCGTGATCGTCCTCATTGAAGAGGATCGGCATGGGTTTGTATCCGGGGACGGCGCGGGTGAGTTCCACCATTTTCGTGATACGGACCGGGTCTTCTACGCTGTTCCCGTGAATCAAAAGGAAGTCCGAAGCCTTGACGACATTTTCTTCAGGGATGATTCCGCCGCCATAGCTGGTGCCAACTAGCAATCGGTGCCCATCGACTTCCTGCTTCTTGACTCGCTCTATCAATTCGTTCACGCGTTTCGGTTTCAGTATTGCGTGGTCGTAGGGGCCGTTGGTTTCATTGTTGATCTCGACCAAGACGTTTCGCCAGCCACCATCGAGGAGCCAGCGAGTTGTTTTATCAGTCGCTCGCAGAACTGCGGCCTCGTCCTTGAGGTGCTGGTCTTGGCCGAAATAGAAATAGCCCAGTATCACTGCCATACCGAGGTTATCCGCAGCATCAAGCACTTGTATCATGCGTGCTGCGAAATCCGGTCGGAGGGAGCCATCCGAGTAGTAGGCACCTGTGATCCATGGTTGCCCGGCGGAATAGCCTTCTGGCGAACCGCCTTGGAAATTCAGCGAAACGGCTAACAAGCCATGCGCCTTCCACTTCGGCATCGCAGCGATGAACTCGCTCACATTGCGTTCGGCGTCCCACTTCTTCGTATCGGGATAAGCCCAACGCGGTGACGTTTCCTGATTGAGATCGTCGAAGGTGGCCTGAACCATCCGGGAGTTGAGAAGGAGGCCTTCGATGCGATGACCTTTCCACTGCCGACCTGCGTAGGTTGGTATGCCGTTGATGTGGAAATCTTCGCCGGAAATGGAGAGAATGGTTTTCCCTGCTCCAGCGGCCCAGGGCGGGTGGAGCCACAGAGCGAAAAAGGTGATGAACAATGTGTGTTTCATGGATCTGGTATGGTTGAATGTATCCTACTGGGTGCTTATAAACATGGATCGATAAGGCCGTTTTTTAGTCAAAGTTTCACTTGGCCACGGTTGTGGATCGGGTCGCTTGGGATTTCATGTTAATTTTGACGCAGCGATCGGAGTGCGGCGGCAGTTTGGCAGTCTATGAGCGAGGGGAGCCGTTGCTGTTTTCAAGCAGTAATTGGGCAGTGGAGTCCTGTAATTCTCAGCAGTGATGGTGTCCAGATGGGCGTAGTCAGGATTCTCGTAACGTGAGGCCAAAGCCCGGTTTGGACGACACATGCATCTTTCCGTCTCGTATCGTGTTCTCGCCAAAATCGACATGTTCGTGAATACAGGTCACGCCTTCGACGCTTGCGCCATTACCAAGCCCGGCGAGAAGTTGGGCTGCGTAAACGGTTTTGAGGCCGGAGCCCCAGGCATGCGGAGAGGAAAGGGTCCGGGTTTTGACGAGCTTGGGCATCAGTTCTCGCCAGCGGGTGAATCCGTGGCTGATGATGTCAAGCAGGCGGACGTTGAGAATCCCATCGGCTTCGAGTTTTTCGAGGATGGGGATGTCATTGTGCTGTTCGCCGTCGGCGAGAAGCATTTTTTCGAGGCCGTTCGTCGATGTCCATGCATGGACCTCGCGCCATGCAGCATCGGTTTCAACGAAAGGTTCCTCCAACCAGAACAACGGAATGCCCTCGATGCCTTTGAGAAATGCGATTGTTGTTGCCACAGAGTATCCGTCGTTGGCATCTACTAACAATTCACAATCCGGAAATGCCTTGGCAATGGCCTGCGTGACTTCGATGTCGCGTTTCAATCCAGCCTCGGGCGTCATCCATCTGTTGCCACGTCCGATTTTGACCTTCAACTGACGATAGCCCAGATCGCGGTCCTGGGCGCAGTTTGCGAGCACTTGGTCGATTCCGGCCGGTTTCTCCATTGGTTCAAGTTCATCGAAATAAATCATGCCGGAGTAGATGGGAAACAGATGCGGTTTTTCCGCTCCGAGCATTTGCCAAACCGGTTGATCAAGGATAACACCTGCGAGATCGTGTAGTGGAATATCAATCGGCCACAGCTCCGAACTAAGAATGCCAGACGCGGGATTCATGAGTTCGGCGACCGTCTTGCCGACTGCCAACGAGCGCAACTCTTCGGGAGTCTTTTGTGCATCTGGGATTTCTCCCCAGCCGACCGCGCCTTGGTCAGTCTTGAGAACGACAGCCCAAACCGTCGGGCCCCGGCCATGGACGTCGAGCTTCGCGTTTTTTCCGACTAGGCGCGGCCATGGAAGGGGGACCTGCTTGATTTCTAGCGATGTAATGCGGTGCTTCGTCAGAGGACCGGATGTTTCCGAAGCCCTTCCAATGAGTGGGTAGACAGCTGCTGATGAGGCGGTGAGGGAGAGGAAATGGCGACGGTTCATATTTGATGGTTAGAGTGGCCCGTACCTTGTTTTGTATGCCCGTTGATGCCTGATGAGGTATCAGGCGAAAAAGGCATAGGTGTGAGAATCGGGTGTCGATGTGATCGTTACGGCGTGGAGGATTCCGGGATCACCGCTTGGAAGAACTTGCGGACTTCGAGGCGTCCCTCACCCCGAGGACTGGGATACACGAATACGGTGGCACGCCGTGCGTCTCGGTGGCCCCATTGGGAAGAATAGGCGATTTCTTTTCCGATGCCGATGTAGAGCGCGATATCGCGGACGGGTTCACCAGTGGGGGAGGTGATGAGCGAGAGATGATTGGACTCGATGGGGGGATAAAACGTTTTGTCGATGGCGACTTGGATCGGAGTTTGGGTCAGGTTGAAGAAACGATAGGCTCCGGGTGGAAAATTTTTGAGCGAGTTATCGAACACTCTCACTTGCCACTTGTCAGGATTGTTCGGGATGGCGGTGAAAAGAAGCAGCACGGAGCCACCGTTTTTCGGAAGCTTTGCGATGGCCGCTGGCGGCGGCCGCTTTTCAGGTGAAAGGGCAAGTGCTGCCTTTCCCTTGTAAAAGACGATGTCGGTCGGGCCGCTGTATTCGGTGGGCATGGTAAAACCGCTTTCGTAAACATCGAGGTTCTGCGGTTCCTCGGTGCCTTGAAACCATAGATCCTTGATGTTTCCTTCCCAACTCAAGGTGATGATTTCGGCTTTGATCGTTTCCGGAACTTGAGCGCGGGTAAGGCCTTGCATCACTGCGCAGAGCAGGAGGAAATAAGTTGTCTTCAAGAGGTTGGAGCGGATCATGGATTCAGATTTCGTTAGGGCTCAGCCAGCGGAAGGAAATGATCTCGAACTTGCGACCGAATGTGATTCCTGGCTTGTCGAGTGTGGTATCGGTCGCGGATGATGCGGAATCGGGTTTGTCTTTTGTTAACAGGGGCTTCGGGGTGCGTTGGATCACGGCCTCGCACCAGGCCTTCGCGGTGGTTTTTCCGCTTTTATCGACAGCGCTGCCGTAAGTGCGGATTACGAAGGTGTCCGAGCGCACAGTTATCACTGGTGCAAGAGCCTGGAGAATGTCTCCTTGCAGAAGGAAGCCAGCATTGCCCGCAGCTTGGCTTTGACCAGCGGTGATCTTTTGAAAATCACCATTCAGGTCGTCGGTTGTCTGCGCTGTAGTCGAGGGAATAGCGGCATTGATTTTGGTTTTTTGGGAATCAAGCGCTGCTTGCAGGGCTCCGCTTTCCTTGATGTCACGCTCGGTAGTAATCGCGGCATTTTTCTTGTCCGTTAAAGAACGGTTCACGAACGCCCCAATACTGCGGAACGGGCCTCTTGCACGCACCTGATTGACAATCTCGATGGCGAGATTGTCGAGCTGTGTCTCCGTGAGAGCGAAATAGCCTTTCCAAAAATCATCCTTCTCGCCGGGAATTCGACTGAAGCGAGGGAATGAAACGCCTCCCGAATTTTTCCATACGGTACTGCTATTTGTTGCACCGTTGAAGGTTGGTAAATCAATGTCTGCCATTCCGGCGAGAACCGCCCGCCATGCTTTGACGGAGGTTGAATTGACGTTGAATGCGCCTTCCACCGCGAGTTTTCCTGCCAGCTCACTGGTGACAAGGTCGTCGGCTGGATTGATATAGAAGGATTTGGGTTTTCCGGGTTCCAGCAAAGTGATGCGGGAATTTGGAGCGGGTTTTTCTCCCTTGGCGATCTTGGTGAAGGTGGCATCGGGGAGGTCCGAGGCAAGTGGCGATAGGCCAGAAAGAAAATACTTGTCCCAGATGGCGTCGTTGATGATGTATGAGCTGTCGTGAACAGTTAGCTGGTCGGTGCCGGTCAGGAACGTGGTGTTGATATCTTTGTTGAGAGGAATACGGGGATTTGCATAGGAATTCCCGAGAATGTAGCTGGGTTCATAGTTGTAGCGTCCCAGCGTGGCGTGCTGAAAATGTCCCAGCGAGAGTGGACGCGAGCTTGGTACATCGAAGGCCACGACGTGGCTTTGCTTGAGATTTCCGCCTAACATATTGTAGCGGCTACCCGCCGATTCAGGCTCACCCGTGCCAGTCACCTTACCGCGTCCATTTGGTCCGTCTCCGACGAAAGGGCTGATACAGGTCATGCCCTTTCCTTCAATCGAGCCATCCCACCGTGAATTTGCGACCATGCAGCGGACGTTCGAGTCGATCAGATTGCGAATTCGCTGCGGCGGTTGACCGATCCGGCTACCTTCGACGGTCGAACGCAGGCTGAACGACCAAGTAGCAATGGTTTGTGGCGAAATATTCAGGGCCTCTGCGGATAATGGTGGGAGATCGTCAATTGACTCCGGTGTCATGTTCGATACCCCAGGTTGCCAGAGGTTAGTGGTGCGGAAATTGGAAACGATTGCCTGATCCCGATCCGCGACTCCTGGTTTCAAGGCGATGTAGTTTCCGGCGGTTGTTTTATCAGTATAACCCTTGTTTGAGGTTCCTTCGGACAAATAGACCTTGTTCACCTTCACGCTGGCGGTTTTGGCAAAAGTCCATGGCACAAAAGTTTTGTTAACGTCGCTACCAGGTGCGGGTAGGATCATCCGCATGACATTCGGTTCGCCCCACCGCGGTTCGAAAAACAAAGTAAGACCCGAGTTTCTATCTTGATAGGTGGTCTTCGGTCTCAGATCCCTCCGATTCATGGTGGAAAACATCCGAAATTCGCCGGGCTGGAAATCGATGGGCTGTCTGATGACCACGTTCAGGGTCTCTCCTTGTGAGACGCCGTTGTCCAGAGTCGTATTGCCATACCAATCTGTTAGCTTTGTCACAGCGGTGTTACCAGCAATGGTAATATCGAACACGGGGGACATCTCCCAGTCGATGCGGTAGACGGTGGGTCTTATAGTGACATTGTAGGGATTCCAAAGACCAATAAGCGGTTTGAATTCAACCACGGCCCGGTATCTTCCTTCGGGATCACCGGGGACCGGCTCGGTAGTGAGGCGGTAACCCATCTGCGCCCTTGCCAGCATGGGAGCGACAACAAAATTGGTGTGTTGGGCATCTGTGTTAATCGGCCAGGAGGGATCGCTGAAATTCTGGTAAGGGTTCCACTCGTTTCTAACTACAGGGGCGTTGTTGCTTGCAGGATAGGGGAAGATGTTTTCTAGGCTGCCATTTGTATTGGATTTGTAAGATTGGTAATAAAAACGCAGATTTCCAAAGTTGGGGCCGGTTAATTTTTTTACCCCATCTTTGAGGTATTCGTATCGCTTTGTAATGAAAAATTGTTCCGGGGCGTCAGCGAGGTTATAACCTGCGAGTGGGACAGTGGCTTTTTTTCTGTAGTCGCCAAATTCCCGCATGATTTCACTGATGTTGCCATCGATGGTTTCGACAATCGGTTTGAGTCCGAACCATTTCTGGAAGACCACTTCATCCTCGAATGCCTGGGTGAGGTCGCGCTTTAAGCCGCCGTTTTTTGCATCGGTTAGGAGCCCGCGACTGTAGGGGGTAAGCGAATGGAAGTAGGATTCGGCGAACTTGGTGGTCTTGGGCGCGACGAGCTGGCCTTGGGCAAGTGTAATGGCCATCTTGGCATTTTTGTTGTCCACTGGCCAGTTGGTTTTCAGATCGCTGGAGGCGTAGCGGGGAGAGTTGCTCTGTGAGATTGCGGCAGCAAGTTTCTGATCGGCGTTGGCTTCACCCGGGGCGTAGGGATTTGAGGTGTTGAAGCGGGCTTTGACACCCTCATCGGCCACCCAGTAGGCGTAGGATCCTGCGGTGGAGCCGTTGACTTGGACGAGCGGCGCACGGACTTGGTCAATGGGGGTGAGGTTGCTGCCGAAGAGGGCGACCGAATCTTTGTCAGGGAGCTTTGTTTGGGGACTGAAATAGGAATCTGGCATGGAAGCCGGCATGGTTTCCAAGTCAACGGGGGACTGTTCATTGCCGCTGACCAGAAAGGCTGGTTCACCACCACGCGAGTTCCAGACAGCGGTCCACATGGGGTTTGGACTGGTGGCACTCAGCAGATCGGCACAGCCGGTAACACGCTGATCGCCCCCGGCGTGTTTTTGGAGTTCGGCTGCGGCGATCATCAGCGCCATGCGGGCGTTGGCGCGAGCGATCGAACTGTTTGACTCGCTGGAACTACTGCGGAGGGCAATCGAGCTTAACGAGAGCAGGCCCACGGCGATGACGGTGAGGAGAATCATCAGCGAAAGTGTCACGATCAGCGCGAAGCCCCTCTTGTGGTGCTTGGTGGTGGCGCGACTCATTGGACGGGTATTGGCAGAAAATGTCTTGGGTTTCATGGGCTTCGCTGTTCTAGAAGGCTCTTGATTGTGAAGCTAATTAGGAAAGTTGGACATGATAGGTTAAAGATGCAAATGCACTATGTATTTACATATTACAGCCTCTGGACGATTTCGAGTATGGCCTAAACGGGCCATTTTGTCACCTTGCTGCTGACCATTCCACAGGATTCGGTTTTGCAGAACGACACCAGTCGTGATGACTGTGGGGCAGGAGCAATTTTGCCGTGGCTGAGAATCAAATGGATCTGTGCGCGGTCGGATTATTGGATGCGCCTTTCCCGCCAGTGGTCGACGTTCTCCGCTTCGAAGTGAGGGGCGTTTTGCTTTGAATCGCGACAAAGATAACACTGGGATAAGGTCGCCCGGTCCGGAGGTTGGACGACGCATTAGACCGATACGGATGATGGTGTCGGATTCGGGTTCCAAATGTGTTTCTATCATAATCTGGTGAGGAATCGGATCGACTTCCGGGTGCTGGACGAATTCTTGGCCCCGGCGTTGGCCTGATGCCGAAGTGCTGGGATCAGGTTCAATGCACCACCAACCTGGCGGCGCGGCGCTGCAGCATCTGGTCTGCCATGACGCCTAACAGGACGACGGCTCCCATGACCGCGAAGTTGAGAGAGCTGGGGATGCCGAGCAGGTTGACGAGGTTCTGCAGGACTTGTAGCAGGGCGGTGCCAATGATGATGCCGACGATGGAGCCCTCGCCCCCTCGCAGGCTGCAACCGCCTAACACGGCAGCGGCGATGGCGTAGAGCTCGTAGGAGTTCGCGTGGTTCGAGGGCGAGACGGAGTTGGTGTAGAAGGCGATCATGATACCGGAAACGCCGGTGAGCAGTCCGGCGATGACGTAAGCGCCGGTGATGACGCGGCGGGTGTTGATCCCGGAAAATCTTGCGGCTTCCTCGTTGCGGCCGACAGCTAACAAGTAGCGGCCGTAGACCGAGCGATGCAGCACGACCCATAGAATGGTACCGATGATCAGCAGAGTCACGAATGGCATCGGTAAGCCGAAGAGTTTTCCGCTGGCGACGCTGCGCAGAGTTTCGAACCCTTCGCCTCCGCCGAAGCCTTTGGTGTCGTCGTTGGCGATGAAGCGGGCGACGCCGCGGTAGAGCAGTAGGCCGCATAAGGTGACGATGAACGGCTGCATCTGCATCTTCGTGACGAGAGCGCCGTGGACCCAACCGAGCGACATCGGAATGATCAGCACGGCGAGCACGGCGAGCGGCCATGCGAGGTGCCATTCCGTAAGCGCCATCGACATGACCACACCGCACAGCGCGCACATCGATCCGACTGATAAATCGATTCCGCCGGTGATGATCACCAGGCCTAGGCCTAGACTGAAGACGCCGAACAGGCCGATGAGATTGGCCATGTTGGTGAGGTTCGTCTGGGAAAGGAAACGCGGGTTGATAAAAGCGGTGATCGCGCAGAGGGCCACGAGGAGGAGGAAGATGCCGAGTTCTTTTTTCATGAGGAAAGGGAAGTTATTGGAAGGCGGGTTTGGCGGCGGCGACGCTGCGGCCGACGGCGAGTTGAATGACGTTCTGCTCGTTGCAATCCGCTTCTTCGAGCACGCCGGTGATGCGGCCTTCGTGCATGACGGCGATGCGGTCGCTGAGGTGGAGGACTTCCTCCATGTCGCTGCTGATGATGAGGATGACCGCGCCGTTGTTAGCGAGGGTGCGGACGAGTCTGTATATCTCCGCCTTGGCTCCGACATCGATGCCGCGGGTTGGCTCGTCGAGGATTAGGACTTTCGGGCCCATAGCGAGCCACTTGCCGATGGCGACCTTTTGCTGGTTGCCGCCACTGAGGTTGCGGACGAGCGACTCGGCACCGGGTGTTTTGATTCGGAGGGAAGCGATCTGCTCCTTGGCTACGACGGTTTCGCGGGCCTTGCTGATGATGCCGGAGGTCGAATAACTTCCGAGCGAGGGCAGCGTGGTGTTTTCCCTAACTGACATGGCGGTGATGAGCCCTTCGCCGCGGCGGTCTTCGGGGACTAGGAAAATCCCGTTGCCGATCGAGTCCTTGGCGTGGCGGATGACGAGGAATTCCTCGCCAAGTGTAACCTCGGCGCAGCCATGCTCGTCGAGGCCGACCACGGCTTTCATCATTTCCGAACGACCGGCACCAACCAGCCCGGCGAAGCCGAGGATTTCGCCGCGGGCCGCGTCGAAGGAAACCCGCTGGTCGGGATAACGGCTGGAGCGGGCGTTGCGGACCTTGAGGAATCCGGGTGTCAGCTTGGCCTCGGACGGGACGCGGTGGTTTTTGATTTCACGGCCAACCATCTTGGCGACGATGTTGTCATGATTGATCTCGGACCGGCTCAGTCCGCCGGCGTTTTTTCCATCGCGCAGGACTTCGACACGATCCGCGCATCGGCTGACCTCACCGAGGCGGTGGGAAATGTAAATGATACTGACGCCCTCGGCGCGGAGTCCGGTAATGAGGTCCAGCAGACAATCTGTCTCGGTCAGGGTGAGGCTGGAAGTCGGTTCATCCATGATGATGATCCGCGCTTTCTGGGAGAGCGCCTTGGCGATTTCCACCATCTGCTGCTGGGCGATTGATAGATTCCGGAGCAACGTGGTACTAGGAATGTTAAGCCCGAGGCGCTTTAGCAGTGGCTCGGTGTCGGCATGGATTTTCTTGCGGTCGATAATCTGGAACGGAGCGATGAGCGGCTCGCGGCCGAGGAAAATGTTAGCTGCGATGTCGAGGTTATCTAGAATATTGAGTTCCTGATGGATGAAGCCGATGCCGAGCGCCATCGAGTCATTCACGTTTTCGATGCAGACGGGTTTCCCGTCCACGAGCAGCTCGCCTTCCTCGGGGCGATAGACGCCGCCGAGGATTTTCATGAGGGTGGACTTGCCTGCGCCGTTCTCGCCGCAAAGGGCGAGGACTTCGCCCGGGCCGACGCTCAGGCTGACCCGGTCCAGCGCCACCACTCCAGGGAAGCGCTTGGAGATGCCGCGCATTTCTAGAAGTGGAGTGTCCATGAAATTCGCTGAATCGGAATTAATTGCCGAGGGTCTTTTTCAAGTTCGCTTTGAACTCGGCGACGTCGGCTTTTTTCAGGCTCTTGGTGGGAACGATCTGTTTGCCACCGGCGAGGGCTTCCTTGTCACCGGCGAGGTGCTTGGCCATCTTGGTGATCGCCTGTTTGCCGAACTCGAAGGGCTGTTGGACGACGGTGCCGTAGATGTCGCCGGAAGCAACGCCTTCAAGGGTTTCATCGTTTTCGTCGAAGCAGACGATCTTCACCTTGCCGGCTTGGCCGGCGGCGCGGACGGCGTTGAGAATGGCGGGTCCGTTGTAGTTGTAGAGCCCGACGAGGGCGGCGACGTCAGGGTATTTCACCATCGTGTCCTCGGCGTTTTTCTGGGCGCGTACGGTGTCGGTGTCGTCGGTGCGGACGTCGATGACTTCCACTTTCGAACCCTCTAGCACTTTTTTGATACCGCCAAAGCGCTGCTTGGCGTTTTCCGCATCGGTCGCACCGACGAAGACCATGATCTTACCGCCGTCAGGAAGAGCTTCCTTGATCAGCTTGCCTGCCTCGACGCCTGCAGCGAAATTGTCGGTGCCGATGTAGGCGACGCGCTTGCTATCAGGCGCATCGCTATCGTGGCAGATAAGCAGGGTTTGTTCGGCGACGCGATTGAGGAAAGCGGTTTGGTTGGCAGGGTCGATCGGACTAACTGCGATGCCATCCACGCCCTTGGCGAGCAGATCGTCGATGATCTGTTGTTGTTCCGCAGCACCGCCGGTGGAGGGGATGCGGAAATCGACCTCGACGTTGCCGAGTTCCTTTTCTGCGGCCTCGGTGCCAGAGCGGGCGATGGTCCAGAAGGTGGCGGCGTTGTTGCTGACGAAGGCGAGCTTGAGCTTCTTGTCGCCCCCTGCGGCGGAGGAGTCTTTGTTACAACTGGCCAGCGCGAGTGCGAGAACCGCTGTGGATAGAATTCGGAACACGGGGATTTTCATGGTGGTGGTTTTTTAGAAGTTATCGGGTTTGGCCGTAGTACGCGCCGGGACCGTGTTTACGGAAGAAATGTTTTTCCAACATATGGGCCGGAGCGGGTGCTACGGATGGATTGAGAGAAAGGGTTTTCAGCGCCATGGTGGCGATTATTTCAAGGGCGAGCGCGGTTTCCACCGCTTTGGCGGCACTGTGTCCCCAAGCGAAGGGGCCGTGGTTGCGGACGAGCACGGCAGGGACGTTCAGCGGACAGATCTCCGCGAAGCGCTCGACGATGACCTTGCCGGTTTCCCACTCGTATTCGCCGCCAACTTCTTCGGGTGTCATCGTGCGGGTGACCGGGACCGGGCCGTGGAAATAGTCGCAGTGGGTGGTGCCGAGACAGGGCAAATCAACGCCCGCTTGGGCGAAAGCGACGGCGCTGCGGGAGTGTGTGTGGACGACCGCGCGGATGCCGGGGAAATGCAGATAGAGGTGGCGGTGCGTCGGCGTGTCGGACGAGGGGCGTAAACTGCCTTCGAGGACATTGCCCTCGTAGTCGAGGATCACCATGTCAGCAGCGGTTAGTTTTTCGTAATCCACGCCGCTGGGTTTGATGGCGAAGACCCGGCGCTCGGGATCGGCGACGGAGACGTTGCCGAAGGTGAGATCGACCAGGCCGGTTTTCGGTAGGTCGAGGTTCGCCTGGAGGCACTCGTCTTTGATGGATTGATAGCTCATCGGTCTCAACCTTGAATGCCTTGGGCGAGGTGGAAATAGAGATCTTGGTGCCGGAGTTCGTTTTTATAAGAACGGAGCTGCGTCGCCTCGTCGATCACGCTGAGCTCGATTTTCGCGATTTCCGCGAAATCCTCGAGGTGCTCGCTGGTAAGGGCGTAGGAAAGCACCGTGTGGTGCGCGCCGCCGGCGTAGATCCATGCGGCGGTGGCGGTCTTTAGATCAGGTAGAGGTTTCCAGAGGACACGCGCCACCGGCAGTTTGGGCAGCTTGTTCTGCGGGGCGACGCACTCCACTTCGTTGACGAGGAAACGGTGGCGGCTGCCGAGATCGATGATGGAGCCGTTGACGGCCTTGCCGGCGCCGCAGTCGAAGACCATGCGGCAGGGATCTTCCTTGCCGCCGATGCCGAGCGGGTGGATTTCGATTTTCGGAATCTCCGAGGCGATGGACGGGCAGATTTCCAGCATGTGCGCACCGAGCACGAGCGGGTTCGCGGGATCAAGGTGATAGGTATAGTCCTCCATGAAGGAAGTGCCGCCCTCGAGTCCGTCGGCCATGACTTTCATGATGCGGACGAGCGCGGCGGTCTTCCAGTCGCCTTCACCGGCGAATCCGTAGCCATCCTCCATCAGCCGCTGCACGGCGAGGCCGGGCAGTTGCTTCATGCCATGCAGGTCTTCGAAAGTGGTGGTGAACGCGGTGAAGCCGCCTTCCTCTAGCAGGGCGCGCAGGCCGATCTCGATGGCTGCTGAATCCCGCAGCGAGTCGTGGCGTGCTCCACCTTTCCTCAGCTCGGGAGCGACGCGGTATTTCTCCTCATAAAGGGCGCAGAGCTTATCGATCTTGCCTGAAGTGGCGGCTTTGATTTTAGCGACGAGATCACCGATGCCGAAGGTGTTCACTTCCCAACCGAAGCGGATCTGCGCGGAAACTTTGTCGCCTTCCGTGACGGCGACGTGGCGCATGTTGTCGCCGATGCGGGCGACTTTCAGGCTCCGCGAGGTGTGCCAACCACGCGCGGCGCGGGCCCAGGTGGCGAGGCGCTCGTGGACTTCCTTGTCCTCCCAATGCCCAACGATAGCCTTGCGCGGCAGACGCAGGCGTGCGCCGATATGCCCGAACTCGCGGCCGCCGTGGGCGGTCTGGTTCAAATTCATGAAATTCATGTCGATGTCCGCCCACGGGATGTCGCGGTTAAACTGGGTGTGCAAATCGGCAAGCGGTTTGCGGAGGATTTGCAAGCCTTCGATCCACATCTTCGCCGGGGAAAACGTGTGCATCCAGGCGATGATGCCGATGCAGTTAGGAGCGGAGTTCGCGTCGCTGGCGAACTGGGTGATCTCGGCGGAGGACTTGAGCACGGGCTTGAAAACAACCTTGTGCGGAAGCGAGCCGGAACCGTTCAAGGCATCGACGACGACCTGCGCGTGTTCATCGACTTTTTGGAGTGCCTCGGGTCCATAAAGATGCTGGGAGCCGGTGACGAACCAGATTTCAAGGATCTCGAATTGATTGATTTCGGACATGGATTCAGTGGGATTGTTGAGCTTTGAGTGCGAGCAGGGCTTTCATGACGTGGCCGAGATCGGCCGACTTGGTGATGCCGCCGAAGGAATCGTGGAGTTCGCGATAGAGGGTGTAGAGTTGCTGATAGATCGCCTGGTTTTCGGCGATTGGTTTGTAGGAAATTTCCTTCAGGCCAGTCATCGCAGCTTGGGCGGTCTTGAAATCCGGGTGCGCCTCGGCGACCACGGCGGCCCCGATGGCGGAGCCTAGCGCGCAGGATTGTGATGAGCGGGAAACCCGCATTTCGCAGCCGGTGACGTCCGCGTAGATCTGCATGAGAAGCGCGTTTTTCTCAGCGATGCCACCGGAGCAGACGATTCGTTCGACCGGGACGCCGTATTCGCGGATGCGGTCGACGATGGCGCGGGCTCCGAAGGCGGTGCCTTCGATGAGCGCTCGATAGATTTCCGCCTTGGTGGTGTAGAGTGTCTGGCCTAGCAGTAGGCCGGTAAGGCTTTGATCGACGAGGATGGTGCGGTTGCCGTTGTTCCAGTCGAGCGCGAGCAAGCCGGATTGGCCGGGCTTCATGGCGGCGGCTTCGTCGGTGAGTTGGCTGTGGAGGGAATCATCGCCTAACACACCTTCGACGAACCATTTAAAAATGTCGCCGACGGCGGATTGGCCGGCTTCGATGCCGAAGTAGCCGGGAAGAATCGCACCTTTCACGATGCCGCAGATGCCGGGGATGTCGGCGACGGTTTTTTCTGTGGAAACCACCGCGCAGTCGCAGGTGGAGGTGCCGATGACTTTGACGAGTGTGCCTTCATCCACGCCGCAGCCGATCGCGCCGTAGTGCACATCCATCTCGCCGATGGCGATGGGGATGCCGACGGGCAGGCCAAGTTTTTCCGCCCAAGCAGGGCAGAGATTTCCGGCGATGGCAGAGGCGTCGTGGGCTTCGGTGAAGAGGCGGTCGCGGAGATCGGCGAGCTTGGGATCGAGGGCGGTGAGGAATTCCTTGTCGGGCAGGCCGCCCCAGTCTTCGGCGTAGAGCGCCTTGTGGCCGGCCATACAGACGCCGCGCATGATGTCCTTCGGATCAGTCACGCCGGCGAGGACGGCGGGGATGAAATCGGCGAGTTCGACCCAGGAATACGCGGCGTCAAACACGGCGGCATCGACCTTGAGGCAGTGCCAGATTTTCGCCCAGAACCACTCGGACGAGTAAGTGCCACCGATTTTAGCGAGGTATTGCGGCCGGAGTTTGGCGGCGATTTCGGTGATGGCACCGGCTTCCGGAATGCTGGTGTGGTCTTTCCAGAGCCAGCATTGGGCGTCGAGGTTTTCAGAAAACTCCGGGGCATCTGCGAGCGGGGTGTTGCTTTGATCGACCGGCAGCGGGCTGGAGCCGGTGCCATCCATGCCGATGCCGACGACCTGGTCATTCGAAAACGACGGCTCGGCGGCGCGGGCGGCTTCGAGCGCGAGGAGGGTGGCTTTTTCGAGGGCGAAAACGTAGTCCGCCGGGCGCTGGCGGGCGAGGTTGTGGTCGGAGGATTTCAGGAGAATTCCTTGATTTCCTGAGGGGTAATCGACCACTGCGGTGCCGATTTCGCGGCCGTCGGTACAATCGACGACCAAGGCGCGAGCTGAGTTGGTTCCGTAATCGAGTCCGATCGTGTATGGCATGACAGCCGCTTCATGAACATCCGGACGAATCCCGGAAAGAGACAAATCGTATGACAGTCATACTTCGCGCTCGACCGGGTGGTAATTTCTGGGAAATCCTTGGCCCATGATGAAGCCGACGATGGCGGAAGTGGCCAAGGCGGCCGGGGTTTCAAAGAATACGGTGAGCCTTGCTTTGCGTGGAAGTCCGAGGATTTCCAGTGCGACTCGTGAAAAGATCGAGTCGGTTGCGGGGGAGATGGGTTACCGGTTGAACCCGACGGTGGCGCAATTGATGGCGGAACTGCGGCAGAACCGGTCGCCCGGATTTCAGGCGACTCTAGCGATGATCAACGCCCACGAAAACCGCGACGCGTTTTCAAACCACCCGACCATCCCCGCATATGTCACGGGCTGCCGCCAACGCGCCAAGCAGCTCGGCTATCAGCTCGATGATTTCTGGCTGCACGAGCCGAACATGCCGGTCGCTCGCTGGCTTTCGATTTTCCGGGCACGAAATATCCGCGGCATGGTGATCGTCGGGCTGATGCGGCGCAACCGGTTGCCCGCGCGTTTGACTCCGCTGTGGGATGAGTTGCCAGCCCTAGTGACGGGCGTGAGGACACGCGAACCGGCGCTGTCGTTCGCATGCAGCGACCATCACGCACTCGCGTTGATGGCGTTTGAAAAGGCTGCGGCGCTCGGTTACCGCCGGCCGGCTCTGGTTTTGGACGGGGTGATCGACGACTTGGTTGACGGGCGTTTCTCGGCGGGATTTTTGATCGGTCAGAACCGTTTGATTCCTGCCGAACAACGCACCCAGCCGTTTTACGAAGTCGCGGCTGCGAGAAAAGACCGGAGGGTGTTTTCCAAGTGGTTCGAGGAAAACCAACCCGATGTCATCTTCACCCTCTATCATGAAGTCGAGCGTTGGGTCCATGATCTTGGCTTGAGGGTGCCGGAAGACGTCGGGCTGATCCAGTACGAGTGGCGGTCCGATCACGCCGCGTGGGCGGGCATGGACCAGCGAAACGACCGGGTGGGCGCGGCGGCTGTGGACATGCTCATTTCCATGGTTCACCACAACGAGCGCGGCATCCCGGCGCATCCGCGGGCGACCTTGATTGGCAGCCATTGGGTCGATGGCATGACGGTAAAAAATGCCTTGCCGGCGAGGGACTGAAAGCGGTGGGCAGGCTAAGGTGACACGACTGCGTGGACATTTCCCACATGTCGGCGTAATAAGAAAGAGTTGGGCAAGCCTATCGCCTCGAATCGAGGGGAATGCGGTGTGTCGGTGAGAAAAAACTAGGGAATTAGCTAGGATTTGGCGGATCCAGAAAATTCCGGCGGTGAAATCATTCTCGGTGGGTACAGCTTCCACATTCACGGTCTCCTCGGCGAAACGCTGGCTCATCAGCACGCAGAAGTTGCCGGAGGCTTGTCGTCATTCCCATTTTTAGGGAATCCACCAACCGGTGGGTCCCTCTGATCTGCAAGGCGTCCCCGAGAAGTCTCGGATCGAAAGCCATCGTCGTAGGGCGGCCATCGGTGGCGAAGGACACCTGGAGGGTAGAGCCTACGAGTTCGTAATCGCGGTGGGTCAGGGTCAGATGGCCCGGTGTTTCGCATGTGAGGCGCACGGAGTTCGATTTTCCCTTCAATGACCGCAAGCACGCGTTAAGCTCGGCGCGGTGGGTTTCGAGGATGGGGACGGACTGCGGTAGGCAGAAGACCGTTTGCCCCTGTCTTTAGTCTCACCCAGATGGCCACAGGCATCAATGCCGTTGCTCTCGATCATCAGGAAGTTTTACAAACTGGCCAACTGACTGTGCCCAGTCCATGATCGGTCCCCGTAAACGGTTCTCGGGGAATACAGACAGCTCTAAATTAGGTTCTCGGAATTTGCACCAACTTAGAGAATTGGTAGGAGTATTTCGCGAGGAATTCAGATCTTTGATTATTATTAATGGTCCGAGAGCGTAGTTGGTCAATCCCTGCGTCTGAAAGCACGGAAACAGAAATCCGAATTGAAGTGACATGTCCTGCCGCGAGTTGATCTGCTGTCACACCTTGCACAGAATCTGTCAGGATTCCTAATCCTGTAATCCTAAAACGCCGAGCTGTATTACCGCCACTATCTGGCCCAACAGTGATTGGAACAGTTACCTGTGTGGGCTGTGTCCCGGAGTTGTCGGTAATTTCGACATTGAAGGTGACTGAGAATTGGTACATATTCTCGCAGACAAAGTTGCTAGGATCCGAAACGGTGGTTGCATAACTGTTAAATGCTGCCGTGAGGTCTGTCTTGCCGAGTAAATCAACGAAGGTTTTATTCGGATTCACGATCGATCGGCTCATGACGAAGGTTTCATATTTACCTCTTCCCCCTTGAGTCAGAGGGTCTTTGTATTGAAGTTCATATGCGACACAAGAGACATCTCCACCGAGGTCTTTGTTGGCGATATTGATTTGGCCGTTATAGCGGTCTGTGGCCGAGGTAAAGAAAATTAATTTGGACGCACTTGGACTAGGCAGGTTTTTCCCGATAGTTTGGTCCTCAGCGACAGCCGAGAACCATTCATTAACATTCCCATTTCTCAGGACCATGGATTCGAAATCTCGTGAAAGCGAATCGATCATCGATTTCGCTTGGCGAGACGCGCGCAGCTCGGAGCGACTCTTATTCCACGTGTCCAAGGAAACTGAAGTGATGGTCAGCAGCGAGGTGACGATGATGGTGGTTATCGCCAAGCAGACCATCAACTCCAGCAGAGTGAAGCCTTGGTTACGAGAGTGCGTTGATTGGGTTTCCATATGACTAAAATGGGAGATTAACGACGGACTGCAAGATTGCGTGTGAAGACGGGATTGTTGGCGTTGGTGAATTTATTATTAAATGCGTTGCCTGTGAAATAGGTTGGGTCCTTTGCAGGTAACATATGAAATTCGGCCGAGAAGGCGATGACCGCATCAGGATAATCATTTGGGTTTACCACCGGCGTGCCACCTGGCTTAGGGTCGCGGATCACACCTTCTGCTCCTAATTTCATTCCTGTAGCTTCAAACACCATTTGAGTACACTTCACTAGGTAAACCGAGCCTTCAATCGCTGCGAGATCTTCGGTGAATTTACTGTCACTTTTACGGCGCACAGTGGGTACAATAATGTAGTCCTTGCCGAGGATCTTTCCTTGGACTGACGGTTCTGGAGCAGGTGTATTATCGTCAGGCCGTAAGGTGTCGAGCTTGCCCCGATACTGATAGGCGACCAGTGCATCGGCAGCGGTGTTTGACTTCTTAATCCAGTCAAATGACTTATCAAACCCTGTGCTGAAACGAGTTCCGCCAGACCCACCGGGCCGCAGTGTTACCAATTCTGTTTCAAGTGCTGAGACGAGTCGGTCGGCATCTTGCGAGTTGATCGATTTACGAATCCCATCAATCGCGGGGGTAAATACGATGATGAAACCTGTGAGAAGAACGGAAAATACGCCAATAGCGATGACCGTTTCGAGTAGAGTGAATCCGCCGCGCAGACGTTGGGAATTGGGTTTCATGAATTAGAATACGGCTCCTGGGCTTAGGCTGGTGATACGATTCGAGATTTGTTCTGGGCTCCGATAGATCGATGTTTGTCCATTCCTCCAAATGACGAATCCTCCAAAGTTACGCTTGCCCGATGAAGTGATCCGGGGTCTATCAACCGCATTGGCGAGACTCCGAGAGCCTGAACCCACCACGAAGCTGGGCGCACGGTATCCATTTTCAGTGATCCCTGAACTACAAACTCCTTCAGCGTTGTATTCGTAAAAAAAGTAAGTCCCCTGAAATGCCGCCTTCGCGGTCGGTGACATGGTCATGATATCAAGCCGACCGTCATCCGCTTGAGAATCCCGCTTGCTGAATTCGGCGCTGAAGAATGTTTGATCCGGCAGAAGGGCTCCGCGACTGGCGATGATCCAGTTTTGGGGGGTTTTCTCTCTCCCAGTCACCGGGTCGATCTCCGCAGAGGCCACAAGCACTCGGCGGAGATTGTCTTGGGAGTTATTACTCAGCTTTTCAGCCACTAGAACCCTTGTGGTGGTGCGTTGGGCGATTGCCATGGCCCTTGCCTCGGCGAATAATGACTCCACAGTCGCCACTCCACTGGTCACACCATTTCCGCCCACATCCTTGAGGCCAGTCGCCGCCGCTGTGATGAGGATGGATGCAATCACGATGACCACCAGCATTTCAATAAGTGTGAAAGCGCGGCGACGGTGGGGTGCATCGGCTTTATGACGATTAGCGTTCATGGGTTGAATTTATCAAAAAGTTTGGCATTTACGATTCAAAAGAACCACCCCACTCGCAAGTGCTGATGTTGACACCGCAAGGGCTTCAATCATCTGAGTGGTGATCCGGCGAATTCGGTTTCCGTCACAGACATTGGTGAGTGGGATGGCTCTGGGAAAGTTTTTTTTGTTCAAAAAAGTCTTGGAGAGCGAAAAAGGAATGCTTCGGCGCATCACCCTCGAACAAGAGAGCGATCGTAAGATTCGATCTCCTTCCTCATACCCGTCACCTTCGCTTCTCACTCATTGATGGATATGTAGCGAGAAGCTCAAGCAAGGATCAGCTGCAGCTGTGAGCTTTTACGCATATAAAGATCTGGAATAAAAATCAGCGGCCCAGCTTACCATTTTCTGCACATGCAGCAGGTTTTAAGAACCTTGCCCAATCGAATGGCGAAAGCCGCTGAACTCCTAGGAATTCGACGGATTTCATGGGTTGCGGAAAACTAGAACGATCGTTAATTCGGTATGGGAAAACTTTACTTCACGGTGAAATCAAATCCGCAGCGAGAGCGGTTTCTGCCTGGTTGTCTGAATTTGCCGATGGTTCTTGAGGGCTTGCGAGCGCTTGTCCGAGTGGCTTAGCTTGGTGCATGCCGCAGCCACCACGACGTTCATTTCAGCCGCCATCTAGCCGCAACTCTGGGGGGAAGGCTCCGGGCAAAGACCGTGGCTGGGATGCGGTGGCGGCTTGGTATGATAAATTGGTGGGGGAGTCGGGCTCGGATTATCACCAAAATGTAATTCTCCCCGCTGCCCTGCGGATGCTGGAACCCCAGCCGGGCGAGGCGATCATGGATTTATGTTGCGGCCAGGGAGTGCTGGTGCGGCCACTGCTGGCGGCGCAGGTGGGTAAAATCACGGGGGTGGATGCGAGTGGGCGCTTGATCGAGTCCGCACGCGCGAGGCACGGGGCGGACCCACGGGTGTCCTTGTTGGTGGCTGATGCGTGCTTGCCGGGACGGTGGGCGGATGAGAGTCATGATGCGGCGACGTGCCTGATGGCGATGCACGATGTGCCAGACTTGGTGGGGCTATTTTCAAATCTAGCAAAGTCCCTTAAACCCGGCGGGCGGGCGGTGATGGTGTGCATGCATCCCTGTTTCCGCATTCCCCGGAAGTCGCACTGGGGCTGGGATGCCGATCAGAAAATTCAATATCGGCGGATGGATCGGTATGGCTCGCCCTTGGAAATTGAGATCACGACGCACCCTGGGAAGGGGACGGGTGAGTTGACCCATTTCCACCACCGGCCGCTGGCGGATTTGCTGTCGGCGATGGGGAGTGGTGGGTTGGCAGTGGTGGCCTGTGAGGAGCTTTATAGTCACCGCAGATCACAGGCGACCGGGCCATTCAGTAAGGCGGAACACCTCGCAGCGGAGGAGTTCCCCTTATTCATCGCGTTCAAGGCGCTGAGAATCGATTAGCGGTGGCGATTCAGTTTCCAGGTAGGGAAACGGGTGGAGTGACGGCTTCCACGGGTGGATTGGCGATGATGCCGCCGGGAAGCTGCTGGAGGGGATTCGGTGCGGCGGCGGCGTCGGTGGCGGGCTTGGCGATGAGCGAGGCGCGGTCCTTGAGCAGGATCTCCACGGTGGCTTGGCTCATCTCGAAGGTGATGCCGGCGAAGGCTTTTTCGCGAGTGAGCTTCTCGTTGAGGGTTTTGAGTTTCGCGGCGAATTCGGAGTCCTTGGTCTTTGCGTCTTCGGGTTTTTCGTCGCTGACCTTTGGTCGTTCTGTGGCCAGTTGTGCGCTGACGTCCACGGTGAGGAGGACGGTCTCAGTCCCAGCGGCGGCGCTTGGTTTGGCGGGAGTGAGGGTGAGCTTGTAGGTGAAGCCATCGAAGGTCTCAAGGAGGACCGTGCGGGCTTTTTCGGGAATGGCACGCTCGGCGACTTTGGCGCTGGGGACGATGTCATCAAACCGGGCGTTCCCAAGCAGGGTTTTGGCGCTGCTGGAGACGGAGCTATCGAGAACTTCCTTTTCGGTGGCACCATCGAGCACGAACTCGGCGTTGTCTGCGATGCGGCTGAGTTTCCAGGTGAATTCTGGCTTGCCGGCTTGGCTGGTGGTAATGAGGCGGATTTTTTCAGGGTTGATGAATTCGTCGTTGAGCCAGCTCTTGGCTTCGTCGCTGACGGAGGGGAACATTTCGCTGACGGCGTAGAAGGCGGAGCTGTCTGCGTGGTTGCGGATGTAGCGACCAACGGCATTGCTGCCGCCCATCATGGGATTTGGATTCGGATTGGTGGACTCGATGTTTTTCCCAAGGCTGACCTTGGCCAGTTCCTTGCCGCTGGCGTCTTTGATGGTGGCGGTGAGGCCACGGTCTGCGGCGCTGGAGGCGCTTTCATCCATGCCGAAGCGCGGCGCAAACGATGGGCCGGCTTCCTTGCCTTGAGTGACTTTCACCTCGCTGAGGGTGCGGAGGAAATCGTTCACGTAGGAGCCTTTCGCGGGGTAGGAGTCGCGCTCGGAGACGGACCATTTTGAGTCCTTGCGGACGAGCGTGACGGTGCTGGAGGCACCGCGGACTTCGACGCTGCTGGCCTCAGCGGCGGCGAAATTTTCGAGCAGCGTTTGGCCTGGGCTGCGCTTGATGCTGCTGTCGGTTTTTTGGTTCTGGCTGATTTTCACCGTGGTGACGGCGACACCGAGGACGAGAGCGATGATCCAGAGGATAATGACTTGGCGTTTGTTCATGACTTGGAAAAGGTTTGGTTGAAAAAATGAGTGAATTTACCGGGCGCGGGTGGCGGCGCGGCGTTTGATGAAGAGAGCTAGGCCGACGAGCACGACGAGTGAAGGCATGGCGGCGACGTTGAGCAGGGTGATATTGCCTGCGAGTTTGTCTTTTTGGCGGCGCAGTTCTTTTTCCTGCTCGCGGACGAGCTTGGCGTAGGAGACTTGCTCTTCGCGGAGTTTTTTAATCTCAGCTTCTTGGGCAGGGGAGAGGAAGAGCTCGGAGCCGCGGGATTTCTGGGATTGGAGCTCGTTGAGCTTGGCTTGAGCGGCTTGCTGCTTTTCTTGGAACTCTTGGATTTTCACGCCCACGGTCTTGTTGAAATTGGCCTCAAGTTCTTGGACGACCGTGAAGGGGCGGCTAAGGGCGGAGCGCGATCGCGAGCCGATGAGGTATTTCGAGCCAGTGGCTTGGTCGAGTAGGTTTAGGAGCAGGGAAGCGTTACCATTCGCTGGGGTGGCCATGAAGCTTTGCACGTTATAGGCGAAGCGATCGAAAAAGGCGTCTACGTCCGCGATGAGGAAGACGTTCCCGGGGCTGGCAGCAACTTTCAGGGAGTCTGCTTTGGCAGCTTCTGGTGGAGCTGGAGGCTGGCCTTCTGCTGGGGCTGCGGGTGCAGGTTTTCCGTCTGGGAAGGCTGTCTTGAAGGTGCCGCTGAGGTGGGTGACGAGGTCGTAGGCGGTGCCGTTCGACTTCAAGGTGCGTGCCAGTGTGGGATCAAGCTGGGCGGCTTTCCGCGTGTCAACAAAGCCAGCTTGGTTGGAGGAGCGGATGATGGAGCTGACCTTGAGATCTGTGCCGCCGGTGAGGGTGAAGGCTCCTGGGAGGAAAAAGGTGACAGTGTTGAGATCCTTGGTGATGACGTCATCCTTCAAGGGCATGGCGTCTTTTCCAAGGGTCAGGACGGCGAGTCCGAGGCGGTCGCCGGCGAGTTTGGTGGCGTATTTGGGATCGGCCAAAGTCTGACTGGATTCAAAGGTCACGCCCCATGCTTTGAGCAGGGTGGGGAGGGTGGAGCTCGGTGGATTGGGTTGCGGCTGGCCCATCATGGGGTTCCCGCCGCTAGGGCTGGTCATCTGTGCGGCGACGGAAAGGGGATCGAGACAAGCAACGACGGTGCCGCCTTTGAGGAGGTATTGGTCGATGTTGTATTCGACTTCCGCGCTGATGCCAGCGGGGTGGAAGAGGAGCAGGACTTTGATTTGCTTGGGGTCGATGGTAGCGGCCTCCATCGAGAGGTTGACGACGTCGAAGGACTGCTTGAGCTGTTGATAGATGAGCCATGGCGGTGTTGCTTGTTGGCCGGGCATGCCGGGCTGTTCGCCTTGGATCGGGAGGGCAGAGATGATACCGATCTTAGGCTTCACGGGAGTGGCGACTTCGGCGATGGCTTTTGAAACGTTATACTCTAACATCGTTTCCTCGCGGGGGTCGATGAAGGGGATGACGGAGGTCTTGTCCAAGCAGGAGATGGCGAGTCCGAAGAAGAGGTTCTGGTCGTCCATGCGCTGGCCGTTGATGCCGTCGAGATTTGCGGAGTCTTCGGCGTCGGTATCGGGTTGCGGGTCGAGGTTGTCGATGCGGAGTTTACCTTTGGAGAGTGAGGCGTATTCCTTGAGCAGGTCATCCACGCGGCGCATGTGGAGCTTTAACTCCTGCGGCATGTAGTCGGTGCTACGTGAGGCGTAGTAACGGATGACGATAGGGGTGTCCAACTCTGAGAGAATTGAGCGGGTGCCATCTGATAGGGTGTGGACATGAGTCTCGGTGAAGTCGGCCCCGCGATTACCGAGAGGGGTGAGTGAGACGAGCCAGTTCGCAAGGAGGGCGATGGCGACGAGCGCGGCAACGCCGAAGGCTGCGCGGGTGACCGGATGGGTGGTTTTCATGAGAAAATGAAGTGAGTGTTTTAGGAAAGGATTAGGCGCGTTTTGAGGATAGGATGGCGCTGGTGCCGAGCAGGCAGACGAAAATGATTGAGCCGAACCAGATGAAGTCCTTGAGCCGGAAGAGGCCGCTGTTCAGCGAGCTGAAGTGGTCCCAAACGCCGATAGCGACGATGCCTTCCAGCACGCCGGGGGAAACGACTTTTGAGAGTTCACGAGTGACCGGATCGTAACCGCAGAGCACGACGAGGACGCAGATGGCGACGGAGACGATGAGGCAGACGACTTGGTCCCGGGTGCAGGCGGAGACGAGCATGGTGATCGAGAGAAAGGTGCAGCAGACAAGAAAACTGCCGATGTAGCCTGCGAAAATGGCTCCGTTGTCAGGATTTCCCAGATAGTTCACAGTCGCCACGATGGGGAAGGTTAAGATCAGGGCGATGAGCCATACGGTGGCGGCGGCCATGAATTTACCGATAATGGCACTCCACGTGGAGACGGGAAAGGTGCCGAGTAGTTCGATGGTGCCGGTGCGCTGCTCATCTGCCCAGAGCTTCATGCCGACGGCGGGTGCGAGTAGCATGTAAACCCAAGGGTGCCAGAAGAGGAAGGTCCACTCGAGTGAGGAGTCACCGGTGCGCATGAACTCGCCAAAGGTGAAGGTGAGTCCTAACGAGAAGATGAGGAAGATGACGATGATGGCGTAGGCCGTGGGCTGTGAGAAGTAGCTGGAGAGCTCTCGTTTGTAGATGGTGCAGGAAGACATGGTTAGAATGAGGCGTGAAAGGTTAGCAAATGGATCAGGCGGCGGCGTGGGCCGTGTCGCTGGAGGTGACTTTGCGGAATAGATCGGTGAGGGAACCGGTTTCTGACTGGGCGAGCAGCTCAGCAGGGGTGCCGTCTGCGACGATTTTTCCACGATCCACGATGACGGCGCGGGTGCAGGAGGCCTCAACTTCTTCGAGAATGTGGGTGGAGAAGAGAATCGCTTTGGTCTGGCCTAGGCGCTTGATGAGTTGGCGGACTTCGAACTTTTGGTTCGGGTCTAGGCCGTCGGTGGGTTCGTCGAGAATGAGAACCTCGGGATCATGGAGCAGGGCTTGGGCAAGGCAGGTGCGGTGGCGGTAGCCTTTTGAGAGAGTGTCGATCGATTGCTTGGCGACGCTGCCGAGGAAGCAGGTGTCGATGGCGCGCTCGACGGCGTCATTTTTTGCGGTTCCTTTGAGGCCTCGGATGGCGGCGCAGAATTTCAAGAAGCCGAGCACGGTCATGTCATTGTAGAGTGGCGCGGATTCCGGGAGGTAACCGATCTTGGTTTTCGCGGCGTTCGGGTTGTCGATGATGGAGATACCGCAGACTTTGGCGTCACCTGAGGTGGGTGGGATGAAGCCGGTGATCATGCGCATGGTGGTGGATTTGCCTGCGCCATTGGGCCCGAGAAAACCGAGGACTTCACCTTTTTGAACGGTGAAGGACAGCGAGTTTACGGCGCATTTGGTGCCGAATTGTTTGGTGAGGGAGTCAACTTCGATCATTGGGTAGAGAGAGTTTATGTCGGTGGGTTGCGCGATAAGCGATGCGTGATGGGAGACTTGTTTGAAAAAATGGCGAGGCCGAGAATTTTCCGCAGGGCTTAGAGAATTTCAGGTGAGTGATGGCCCTTGCATGAGGTGGGTGCTGGTGTATTTCTGGTGAGAAATGGCCAGTATCCATCTACCTGAGCGCTGTGGCGTGATGCTTTTACCCGATTGCACCTTGTTCCCTCATGGCGGGCTGCCGCTTTTTATTTTCGAGCCACGCTACCGCCAGATGCTGGACGAGGCGCTTGAGGGAAATTGTTTTTTCGCGGTTGGGCGGCTGATCGGGCAGGAGAAGGGCGACCCGAAGGACTACGTGGCTTCGGTGGGGACGATCGGCTTGGTGAGGGCATCCAGGGAGCAGGAGGATGGCACTTCAAAGCTTTTGATCCATGGCGTTTTACGGGTGAAATTCACCGAGTGGCATGATGACAAGAGTTACCCAGTGGCGAGCATCGAGCCGGTGATTTCGTTTTTTGAGCCGAAAGAACAGGCGGCAGCGGCGATGAAACTTCTCCGTGGAGCGGTAGAGGACGCGATTGCGAACCTACCAGACGAGGTGAAGAGCGGCGTATTTTCCTTATTGGATCGTGCCGATGAACCGGGCTTGATGACGGATGTGATCAGCCAGCAATTCATCCACGAGCCAGACTTGCGTCAGCGGTTGTTAGCGATGGAGTCCGTGGCTGACCGGATGGTGGTGCTGTGTGAGTATCTGAGAACGGCAAGCTCGGCTGCTGAGGATTGAGCCTTTGGTGAGTGCTTAGCGGAGCGAGACGACGGGCTGTCCTTTGAGGAGGTGGCTGTAGTCGATGAGGATGCGTTGAGCTTCTTCAAGGATGATGTCTGGAGCTGGAGTGTCATCTGCCGCAGCGGCGATTTCTTCTGGATCTGCATCTGGGTCGAGGACTGGCTTTTTGACTTTGACGAGGTCCTTGAGGCCGGGTTGATCGACATTTTTCAGAGTGACCTCAAAAGCGGGCAGGGGTTTGCCGAGGCGGGCGATACGATCTTTTTTGATTTTTTCGGCCTTCGCTTTGAGTTCTTCTTTTTCGGTTTTCCGCTGAGTTTCGTTGAGTGAGACCGTCTTGTCTTCACGCAGCTTGGCGAAGCGGAGGGCCTCATTTTTCAGTTCCGCGAAGTCGATGTCTTTTTCGATCCGCGCTTTCGAGCGCTCGCGGAGAGTGGAAAGTGATGGGGTGACGAGGTTGGACTCGGAGTAGTCAGTGGCGGCGATGGTGTCCCATGGCAGTGGGTTCTGGAGGTCTGACTCACCGATTTCCGGCACGTCGCTGAGGGAGGGGATGACGACATCCGCCTTGACGCCTTCGAGCTGAGTGGACTTGCCACTAGGGCGGTAGAACTTGCTGATGGTCACCTTCAGCGCACCTGGATCTGAACCCGGAACGATGCCGTCTTGCTGCATGATCCGGGCGAGTGGAACGATGGTCTGAACGGTGCCTTTGCCAAAGGTGGAGGTGTCACCGACGATGACGGCGCGGCCGTAGTCTTGGAGGGCACCGGCGACGATTTCTGAGGCGGAGGCGCTGAAGCGGCTGGTGAGGACGACGAGTGGGCCGTCATAGGCGACCTTGTCATTGCGGTCTTTACCCACTTCGAGGCGGCCTTCGAAGTTCCGAGTCTGGACGACTGGGCCGGACGAGATGAAGAGTCCGGTGAGGTCGATGGCTTCTTGGAGTGAGCCGCCGCCATTGCGGCGAAGGTCGAGGATGATGCCGGTGACGTTTTCCTTTTTCAGCTTGTCGATGAGGCGTGCCACGTCGGTGGTGCAGGAGGTGGGAGCGCCTTTGCCGTCGCCGTCGCCGGCGTAGAAGGTGGGGAGGTCGATGACGCCAACACGGTGAGTCTGGTCGCCAAGAGGGAAATCGATGACTTGGGCCTTGGCTTGCTGGTCTTCGAGTTTGATTTCCTCGCGGACGATGGTGATGGCTTTGCGGACGCTGTCGTCAGCGGCGTTCGCGGGGATGATGTTGAGGTAAACCGTGCTGCCTTTTTTACCGCGGATCATGTCCACCGCTTGGGAGAGCGGGAGGTCGATGAGGTCGGTGTATTCGTCGCCCTCTTTCTGCGCGACGCCGACGATGCGGTCGCCACTTTTGATGAGGCCGCTGCGTTCTGCTGGGCCGCCGGGGACGAGTTCGAGGACTTTACAAAATCCATCATCGGATCGGAGTGTGGCACCGATGCCGATGAGGGACAGGTTCATGCTGATTTCAAAGGACTTGAGCTGCTCAGGACCCATGTAGTCGGAGTGGGGGTCGTAGGTCTGGGCGAGGGATTCCAGATAAATTTCTAGGATTCCCTTGTCGGTGAGCTTGCGCATGGTCTCGACGGTGCGGCCGCTGCGGCGGGTGAGGAGCTTGGGGATGTCTGCGTCTTTTTTGCCGGCGAGTTTTTCTTGGAGGTATTCGTAACGGAGCTGTTGGAGCCAGATGGATTTTGCCGCTTCGAGATCGGTGGGGTGAGGGAGTTTTTTGCGGTCGTAGGCGAAGGATTCTTCGGCGGTGAACTCAAATTTAGCGGTGGCGAGCGTATCGGTGATGAAGGCGACGCGCTGGTCGAGGCGCTCCATGTAGCGTTTAAAAATGATGTGGGCGGCGCTGAAGTCGCCGCGCTCGCGGGTGGCTTGGGCGAGGGTGGGGCGGAATTTTGCAAACTCGTCGAGGTCGCTCTGAAGGAAGAGCATGTGGTTGGCGTCGAGTGTGTCGATGTAGCGGTCGAGGAATTTGTTGGCGAGTTTCTCGTCGAGCTGGGTGTGGGCGAATTGAGATTTTTCGAGCAGTTTGGAGGTGACGACGGTGGTGGCGGAGTCCGTTTCCTTGGGCGGGAGAGGTTGGGGGTCTTTGTTCCAAAAGCCAAATGCTGCGGCTGAGGCGAGGGTGACAGCGCTGACCGAAGCGAAGGAGAGTAGGGATTTGGAGAACGGTTTCATAAAGATAAGCGGAAAGCACTGAGAGTCGTCGACTGGCGTCATACTCTTGCAAATATAAAACGATGCAAGACTGGAGAACTGTCTGTGATCTTGATTTTTCTAGCGTTGGGCCTTGGGGGTTTTGAGAAATGCCTCGATTTCTGCGACGGAGCGAGTGTTGAAGACGTCTTGTTTGCGGAGCCAACCTTTGCGAGCGAGGCGGATTCCGAGGCCGAGGTGGTGGAGTTGGTGAGTGGAGTGGGCGTCTGGATTGATGGAGCAGAGGACGCCCTTGTCGCGGGCGCGTTTCCACCAGCGCCAGTCCATGTCGAGGCGCATAGGGCTGCAGTTCAGCTCGATGATGGTGCGGGTTTCTGCGGCGCAGTCGATGATCATGGCGTGATTGATGGCGTAAGGTTCACGTTTGAGGAGGAGGCGGCCCGTGGGATGGCCGAGCATGGTGACGTGTTCGTTCTCCATCGCGCGGCAGATGCGGCGGGTCATTTCGTCTTCGGAAAGAGTGAATGAGGCATGGACGGAGGCGACGCAGTAGTCGAGCTGCGCGAGGAGGGCGTCGTCGAAATCGAGGCTACCGTCCTTGAGGATATCAACTTCGGAGCCGGCGAAGAGGCGGAAGGTGGGATCGGCGGCGTTGCGCTGGGCGATGGCGTCGATTTGTGCCAGGAGGCGGGTTTCACTGAGGCCGTTAGCCTGAAAAGAAGATTTTGAGTGGTCGGCGATGCCGAGGTATTGCAGTCCGAGTTCGATGGCTTCTGCGGCCATGGCTTCGAGGGTGTCGTGGCCGTCCGAGGCGGTGGTGTGGTTGTGAAAGGTGCCGCGGAGCTGGGTGAGTTCGATGAGTCTGGGTAAGGTATGCTCGGCCGCGGCTTCGATTTCGCCCCGATTTTCGCGGAGTTCTGGGGGGATAAAGTCGAGGTTGAGAGCGTGGTAAATGTCTGCTTCTTCGTGGACTTCAAACTGGGAGGCGGTTTCGCCGGTGAAGCCGTATTCGTTGAGGGAAAGGCCTTGTTTGAGGGCGAGTGAGCGGAGGGCGACGTTGTGTTCCTTCGAGCCGGAGAAGTATTGGAGGGCGAAGGGGAATTGGGCGTTTGAGACGGCGCGGAGGTCGCACTGAAGGCCGTTTTTAAGGCGGACAGATGCCTTGGTATCGCCACAGACGATGATGGAAGCGACGTGGGGAAGGGTGGTGAAGTCTTCGCAGACGAGGGCTGTTTCCTTGGTGGCAACGAGGAAGTCGAGGTCGTGGACGGTTTCCTTACCCCGGCGGTAGGAGCCCGCGGTTGCGACGCGTGAGACCTCTGGGTGGAGGCGGAGTAGGGCGGTGATTTCCTCGACCAGTGGGGTGATGCCGCCGAGCAGGAAGGTGTCGGCGAAAGTGTCACGGAGGGTGATAGCTTCGAGGATTTTGGTCTGGGTTTTGGCACCGAAGCCGGGTAGTTTTGCGACTTGGTCGGCCTCGCAAGCGGCTCTGAGGTCGGGGATGGAGCTGATGGCGAGTGCTTCGTAGAGGGCTTTGACTTTTTTGGGGCCGAGTCCTTGAAGGTCAAACAGGTCGAAGAGTCCGGGTGGGAACTCGGCGCGGAGCTTATCGTGGAAGGCGAGTGCTCCGGTGTTGGCGAGTTCGTGGAGCTTGTCGCGGAGGGCGTCACCGATGCCCTTGATGCCGGTGAGCTCGTTGTCTTTGGCGAGTTGGAGGATGTCACCGTCGTAGTTCCGCACGGTCTCGGCACCTTGGCGGTAGGCGCGGATTTTGAAGGGATTATCTCCTTTTAGCTCGAGGAGAAGAGCGATTTCTTCGAGCACATCAGCCAGTTTCTCGCGGGTCATTGCGGAGCTTTATGGTGGGCTAGGAAGTGGTCAAGGGTGGGATGTTTATCTGAGTTGAAAGTCGGTGACGACCATGCGGTGGTCGCTATTGCGAGTGGTCACGGCGCGGCTGCGAACGGGGAAAAAGTGGCGAGTGGCGTAGAGGTAGTCGATGCGCAGGACGGGCAGACGGCGTTGATAGGTGTCTCCCCAACCGATGCCAGCGGTGGCGAAGGAGTCTTGAAAATCTCGGGTGAGCTGGCGGTGAACGACGTCGGTGGCCGGTGCATTAAAGTCGCCGCCGAAGATTACGGGTGTGTCCGGCATGTGGGTGGTCTGGTCGAGCACGCGCTGAATCAGAGTGAGTTCATTTTCACGGAAGAGTCGGTTATTTCGGTGCTCGACCCAAGCGGACTTTTTCCAGAGCCGTAGGTCGGTGGTGGCGGTGGGGAGGTGAACGTTGACGATTTCGATTTCGAGGCGATTGGGCAACAGGAGGGTGAGTTGTTGGCTGCGCTGGGTGGGATTGCGGATTTCCCGCTGGATGCGCCAGCGAGTGACGAGACCGTTGGTCTGGTGGGTGCGGTAGTCGCCACGACCGCCGTACAGGACGTTGGCGATTTGGCTGACTTGGTAGGGATAGATGTCTTGGAGAAGGACGATGTCTGGCTGCCAGGCGGCGAGGTCAGTCGCGGCATTTCCGTAGGAGAAAAAGGCGCAGTTGAGGGTGATGACGCGGATGACAGATTGACCGTGAAATGGCGCGGCGGGACCGGGTAGGGGAGGGGCTTTGCCGAGGTTGGTTAGCACGCGTGCTTCATCCGCGCCGACGAGGAGGGTCAGCGCCCAGATTCCGGTGACGATGAGGGAGAGAGAGGCGCGGAGGACGTAAAAGGCGAAGATGGAGAAGAGCAGGCCGACGCCTCCCCAAAGCCAAATCGGCATGATGGTGAACGCTGTAAATCGATCTGGCTGCTGAGCGAAGCAGTAAACCGTGAAAAGGTGGAGAAGGAGCGAAGCCCCCACCAGCAACCATCCTAATCCGCGGCGGAGCATGAGGCAGGGTGGTGCCTAGATGCCGGGGATGTTCATTCCACCGGTGAGTTTTTTCATTTCCGCGGCGGACTTTTCTTTGCCTTTGGAAATCGCTTCTTGCACGCCTTTGAGGACCAATTCTTCGAGGAACTCGGCATCGGTAGGATCGATGACGGAGGGGTCGATTTTGATGGCGAGCACTTCACCGGCGCAGGTGGCGATGACGTGGACCTTGCCGCCGCCGACTGAGGCTTCGACAGTCTGGATGGAGAGTTCCTCTTGTTTGGCGGCGAGCCCAGCTTGCATTTGCTGGGCTTGTTTCATGAGTTTGGCGATGTTCATAAGGGATGAAATGGAGTGGATCAGCCGCCGGTGCGAGGCGGACGCTTTTTCTTGTCTGGGGTGACGTCTCTGAGGTTGGCCTGGCCTTTGGCCTTATTCAATTCGGCTTGGCGGGCGACCATGCGTTGTGCCCATGAGGTCTTGTTGCCGCCGCTGCGGGCTTTGAGCTCGGGTTCGGGAACCTTATTCATCAACCAAGTCTGACCGATGGAGAAGATGTTCTGAGTCGTCCAGTAGAGGGCTAGGGCGGAGGCGAAGTTGTAGCAGAAAAAGAAGAACATGAACGGCATGAACATGATGATTTTCTGCTGGGTGGCGTCGCCCGTTTTCGGCGTCATGCGGATTTGCAAGAAGCTGGTGATGGCCATGACGATGGGGAGAATGTTCAGGGGGAGATTCCCGAGGAAGGTGAGGTGCAAGAGAGTGTCGGGCTGGGATAGGTCGTGGACCCAGAGGAAGCTGTGGCCACGGAGTTCGACGGCGTATTGCAGCATTTTGTAGAAGCCAAAGAAGACGGGGATCTGAATGAACATGGGGAGGCAGCCGCCGAGGGGGTTGATGCCATATTTTTTGTAAAGCCCCATGGTCTCGGTGTTCACTTTGTTCGGATCATCCGGGTATTTTTCTTTGATTTTCGCCATCTCGGGTTGGAGCTTGGCCATTTTCTTCATGGTGTGGGTGGACTTGGCGTGGAGTGGCCAGATCACGATGCGGACGGTGATGGTGAGGAAAATGACGGCGAGTCCCCAGGCCCAGTTCTTCGCCACGCCGTCGAGTGCGCGGTGGTAGAAATTGAGGATGTAATTGAGCGGGCGGGCGGACCACTGCATCCATGAGCCGTATTGCATGACGTCGCCCCAGCCGCTGCCCCAGGCGGATTCCATTTTGCGGAGCATGGTGTTATCCTTGGGGCCGATGAAGACGAGGTAGTCGATTTTTTTCTCTTCGTCTGGCCGGAGGTTGGTGGCAGGGAGTTGGAGGCCGGCGTTGACGGAGATGACCGGCTTGGCACCGGCGGTGAGGAGTTCGTCCGAGTGCTTGGACCAGACGGTGGCGACGTAGGGCGCTGTGGGGCGAATGACGGTGGCGAAGAATTGGTTGGTGACGCCTGCGTATTCGAGGGGGGCTTGGGCTGGGCTTTTGATGACTTCTTGAGCGGAGCTGAACCAGCCACCTTTGAAGCTTGAGCCGTCTTTGAAGTTCATGTCGCCGTTGTCGTGCCAGAAGAAGCCGGTTTGTTGGGGAACTTCGGCTTGGTAGAGGGGTGAGGCTTCACCGAGGAAAAGGCTCCATTGGCCGAGGTTGATGTCAGAGGCGGCGGTGTTTTGGAGGGCTAACTCGAAGTTTAAGAGGTAGGGGCTACCAGGTTTGTCTCCTTCGACAAGGGTGAAGGTTTTTTTAGCGATGAGTCCGGAGGTGAGCTTGGCGATGAAGACGGCCTTTTTCCCGGGGATGGATTGCTCAGGCTTGAGTGCGTAGGGGATATTCTCAAGGACTTCATTCGCCCCAGCGAGTGCGCCGATCGGGCCTCTGCCGAAGTGGTTGTGCTGAACGAGCGCGTCTTTGCTACCGACTTTGAATTGGTTTTTAAACTCGGCGTATTTGATGCCACCGCCGATGTTGGTGAGGGTGAAAATGACCTCCGAATTTTCAAGAGTGACGGTTTCCTCCTCGGTTGACGGCGGAGGGGTTTCCACATTTAGCCCGGCGGAGGGCGGGAGGGCGGGGTCTTGGAGATCGGGCGGTGGGAGCGATTTCTGAATCGCTTCTTTGCGCTCGAGTTCGGCCTTATTTTTCAGGTTTTGCTGGCTCGAGAAATAGATGTTTGCGGCGAGTAAGCAGCCACAGAGGGCGAGAACTACCCAAGTTTTACGGTCGTACATAGAGAAGCGTGTTGGAGAGATTAACGATGAGGAGAGTCGCATTGACAGGGCTTGATTTTCGCAGAGCTGGCCTGTGGCACGGGGTCATAACCACAGCCCCCCCACGGATGACAGCGGAAAATCCGACAAACGCCATACCAAGCACCTATGAGAGGGCCGTGAGTCTCGACGGCTTGGAGGAAATAGTGGGAGCAGGAGGGTGTGTAGCGGCAGCCAGCGGCTGGGCCTGCGGAGAATTTCAGCATAGGGCTGAGGATGCGTTGGTAAAAACGAATCAAGAGTCGAATGATGGCGATGGCGGCACGGGAGATCACGATTTTTGATCGGCACGCGGAAGAATACCGAGACGACGCGCTTGGCGGACCCAGTCGGCTTCGATGTCGGCAAAGCTCGCTTCTGCCGCGCCGACCCGGGCGATGGTGACGAGATAACGCCGCATTTCGAAGAAATCTGGAGCGTAGAGCTGAACAAGGGAGCGAAGCCGCCGCCGGAGCAAGACCCGGTCGTGGGCTTTTTTCGCGGCGCGCTTGGTGGTGATAAATCCAGTGCGGATCGTCTCCAGCTTGGGATCTGCCAAGGTGCTCAATATAAGAAACCGACCAGCTTTGGACTGTCCGGTTTTTTTGACTCGCTCGAAATCTGAGCGATGGGTGATGCTGCATGTCCGCGGGAGTCTCATGGCGGTGATGCGGTGGACTCTCAGGGCTACGCTGAGGCTGGGCCTCAGACGCCGTGCTGCGTGGTGTGGCGGCTGTATTGAATCTCGACGCCTTTAGGAACTAGGCGCTTGCGGCCTTTTTGACGACGGCGGCGGAGAATGTCTCGGCCAGATTTCGTGGCCATGCGGGCCCGGAAGCCGAATTGGTTTTTCCGTGTGCGCTTGGATGGCTGATAGGTGCGTTTGCTCATGGCGTGGGCCTCAAATAAAGGTTCGTGTTCCGTCCGGTGGTCGGCTCGGGGGGCGCACTCTAGGTATCAGGGTCGGCTTGTCAACCCGCCAATGGCAGGAAATTACAAATTTTTCTAAACCAAGCAATCGATTGAAATGCGAAGCAAGAGATTCTAGTATGGGACAGATGCGCTATGGCTGGTTGATTTTCCTGAGTGTTCCCACATGGGTGGCGGCTTATGAATCCGCGACGCCATTTGACGCGGCGCGGGTGGTTTTAGAGGTCCGCTGTCTGGAATGCCACACGGAGGAGAAGGCGAAGGGGGATTTGGTCTTTGCCACGCGAGAGGCGATGATCCGTGGGGGTGAGGGAGGGACTGCGCTGAAGCCGGGCCTGCCTGCGGAGTCTGAGTTGTTGAAACGGGTGACTTTAGCCGCAGATGACGACGACCGCATGCCACCTGCAAAACACGGTGCGCCACTTGAAGCGGGAGAGATCGCAGCGCTGCGTCACTGGATCGAGGCGGGTGTACCATGGCCGGAAGGGGTTGTCCTAGTGCCGAAGGCGAAAACCGCACTGCCCAACTGGGATGCGCCGCCGGACCCGACGATCGTGGAAATTGTTGCATTTCCTGAAAAAGTCACGCTGGAGACGGCGGCAGATTTTCACCGGGTGATCGTCATCGCGCGGATGAAAGACGCCTCGATGCACGATGTGACGCAGCAGGTGAAGCTGACCTTAGCGGATCCTACGTTGGCGAGCGTGGTGGGCAGCCGTCTCGATCCCAAGAAAGACGGCACGACCCAGTTAAAAATCGACTATCGGGGGCTGCACACCGAGGTGGCAGTGGCTGTGAAAGATGCAGAAAAAACGCGGCCGCTCTCATTCCAGCTCGACGTGATGCCCGTCTTGACCGCCGCTGGGTGCAATACTGGTTCCTGCCATGGCTCGGCACGTGGACAGGACGGATTTCATCTATCGCTCTACGGCTTCGATCCGAAAGGAGATCTCTACCGGATGACAGATGAAATGCCCGGGCGGCGCATCAATCTTGCACTACCGGAAGAGTCTCTGCTGCTGACGAAAGCGACGGGCCAAGTGCCGCATACCGGCGGGGCCTTGATCAAAGTGGGCAGCGCGTTTCATGAAACGCTGGTGAACTGGATTCGCGGTGGCGCACTCGGTGATACCGGGGAAATCGCTCACCCGACCGGCATCGAAGTGCTGCCGAAGCAACTGCTACTCACCGGTGAGGACATCCGCATGCCATTGAGTGTCCGGGCGACCTATTCCGACGGCAGCGACCGAGATGTCACCACCCTTTCGATCTTCACATCCTCGAATGATAATTCCGTTAGCATCCCTCTACGAGAGGGACTTGCGGCCTCAAAACACCGTGGTGAGTCATTTCTACTCGCGCGATTCCACACCTTCACGGAGGGCTCACAGGCGGTGGTGGTGCCGCGTGGTTTGGCCTACCAACCGCCGGATTTCCCCGCTGCGAACTACATCGACACTCACGTCATGGCGAAATTCAACCAGCTCAGAATCACCCCGTCCGAGCTCGCAGATGATCAATCCTTCATGCGGCGCGTCTTCCTCGACGTGGTGGGTTTACCGCCGACCCCAGCGGAGCGGGAAAAATTCTTGGCCGATCCACGACCCGATAAACGCGACCACTTGGTGGATGAGCTGCTGAAGCGGAACGAATTCACCGAAATGTGGGTGATGAAATGGGCGGAACTCCTTCAAATCCGCACCGTCAACCTTGATACCCAGAAGGTTTCATACAAGGCGGCACTGAATTATTACCAATGGCTGCGAGAACGCATCGCGGCGAACCAGCCGTTCAACACACTGGTGCAGGAGCTGCTCTCGGCAGAAGGTGGCTCGTTTTCGAATCCGGCGACTAACTTTTTCCAAGCCGAGCAAGACGTGCTCAAGCTCACGGAAAATGTCGCCCAAGTCTTCATGGGCACGCGCATCCAGTGTGCGCAGTGTCACAATCACCCCTTCGACCGCTGGACCATGGATGACTACTATGGATTTGCCGCATTTTTCGCTCAGGTGAAACGCAAGCCCGCCGAAGATCCGCGGGAGAAGGTCATTTACGATGAGGGCGGAGAGATGACAAACCCGGTCACCAAACAGGTGATGGAGCCAAAATTCCTCGGCGGCGCCAAGCCTGCGCTCGGTGGCCAATCCCGCCGCACCGCCTTGGGTGCTTGGCTGGCTTCTACGGAAAATCCCTGGTTCGCGAAAAACGTAGCCAACATCGTCTGGGCGCACTTTCTCGGCGTCGGAATCGTCGATCCGGTCGATGACGTGCGCGTCTCAAATCCGCCGTCGAATCCCCAGCTGCTGGATGCTCTGGCCGGTAAATTTGTCGAATACCATTACGATTTTAAAAAACTGGTGAGAGACATCTGCACCTCCCGCACCTACCAACTCGCCACCCGGACCCATGAAACGAACGCCACCGATACGCGGAATTTCTCCCACGGCATGATCCGCCGGGTCCGCGCCGAGGTGCTACTGGATAGCATTTCGCAAATCACCGAGACGCCGAATAAATTCAAAGGACTCCCGCTTGGCGCACGCGCGGTGCAAATCGCCGATGGCGCCACGACCAACTACTTCCTCACCACCTTCGGCCGTGCCACGCGGGGCACAGCCTGCTCCTGCGAGGTGAAAATGGAGCCAAACCTCTCTCAAGCTCTCCACCTGCTCAATGGCGACACTCAACAACGCATCCGCCAAGGCAAGGTGGTGGAGTCCATGCTCGCTGCGAAGAAATCCCCGAGTGAAGTCATCGATCACCTTTACCTCACTGCGCTCAGCCGCCTGCCTACCGACATGGAGCGGGAAAAACTGCTCGCCGCCGTGGCTTCTGGGGCCGTGCGAGAAACCTTGGAAGATGTCTTCTGGGCGCTGCTAAATTCCAAGGAGTTCATCTTTAATCACTGAACCCTCGCCGTGACGTCGGCTGGTGTGGGGGAGCTTTATCTTGACTCATCGAATGATTTTCCGAAATTCAGAGAGCTTCTAAAATTATGACTAAAATCACCATCCTCGCCTCCTTGCTCACCGTCGTTGGACTCGCCTCGCTCTCGTCCTGCATTCCACTCGCCGTCGGTGCTGCCGCAGGTTATGTCGCGCATGAAGAGGGCTACCGGGTGCAGAATCCGATTAAAAAAACCGAGGAGTGACGACTCAAGTTAGCGGCACTTTCCCCGTCGCCACGGTGGGTGGATTGACGATGATGCGGGCCTCCGGGTTGTTCACGATGTAGGCGTAAGCCCAGCCGAGCAGCACGGAGAGCTTATTGCGGAAGCCCACTAAGAAGGTTATGTGGATGAAAAGCCACGCCAGCCAAGCGATGAAGCCTTGGAGGCAGATGTTGCCAGATTTCATGACGGCGTAGTTTTTACCGATGATGGCCATCATGCCCTTGTCGTGGTAATGGAAACTCGGGCGGACAGTGGCGGGGCCCTCGGCCTTGAGGAGCTTGGCGATGTGGGCACCCATCTGGACAGCGGCGGGAGCGACGCCAGGGACGATTTTCCCATCCGGGTTTTTCATGCTCACGAGGTCGCCTGCAAGGAAGATCTCGGGGTGGCCGGGGACCGAGAGATCGGGGTTTGGAGTGATCCGCCCGCCCCGGTCCATTGGCACGCCAAGGCAGGCGGTGAGGGGATTCGCGGCGATACCGGCGGCCCAAATGATGGCGGCGGCTTCGAGGCTGCTGCCGTCTTTGAAATCGAGAACGCCTTCGCGGACGCAAGTAACCCGGGTGTTGTTCCGGACTTCGACGCCGAGTTTTTCCAAGCGTTGGCGGGCGTAGAGGCTTTGGTCGGGCTCGTAGGCTTCGAGGATGAGTTCGGAGCCTTCGATCAAAATGACCCGCAGCTTTGCCGTATCGATCCGGCGGAAATTGGATTTCAATGAGCGGTGGACCAGATCGGCAAAGGCACCGGCGAGCTCTACGCCCGTGGGCCCGCCGCCGATGATGGCGACAGTCATGAGCTTGGCGCGCTCAGCGGGGTCGGTGCTGAGTTCGGCACGTTCCAGATTGGAGAGCACCGTGCGGCGGATGTTCTGGGCGTCTGCCAAGGATTTTAGGCCAAGCGTGTGGGCTGCCCATTCGTCGTGACCGAAATAGCCGGTGCGTGCACCTGCGGCGAGCACGAGAGAATCATAAGCGTAGACGCTGCCAGAGAGACCGGTGGCGCTTTTTCCCGTGGGATCGATGGCGGTGATTTCGTCCATGAGGACGGTCACATTCTTCGCATCTGCGAGGATTTGGCGAATGGACCGCGCGATGTCCGGCCCCGCGAGTGAGGCCGTGGCGACTTGGTAAAGCAGTGGCTGGAAAAGATGATGGTTGGTCCGATCGATCAGCGTAATGGCAAAGCGCTCGTCATTGGCCAGCTTGGAGGCGCATTCTAGGCCGGCAAAGCCGCCGCCGATGATGAGTAACTGGTGGGGAGGAGTGGGCATGTGGCTTACTTTCTGCACTTTTCCAATAACCCGGCAAGGAACCAAGTGATTTGGGCGAGTGCGTCGGAGTGAACCGACTTCCCTAGTGGAGCGAGGTCAGCCCGGCAGTCAACCAGAAGTTGGAGCGCGGTATCGATGGCCCGCTCGATGGCACCTTCGTATTCGGCGATGCCGAGGAGGATGGGTAGATCGAGGGGTTCTTGGTCGAGAATGCGCTTGTTAATCTTGATGCGCTGAGCCTCGGAGGCGGTTTCCAAGAGGTTGAGAATGGGAAGGGTGAGCTTGCCTTTGATCAGGTCGGTCCGGAGGGTTTTCCCCACAACTTCTTCTGAGCCGACAAGGTCGAGGCAGTCGTCATAGATCTGGTAGGCGGTGCCGAGTTTCATCCCGTAGCTGTGGAGACGGGCCTCGATTTCTGCATCCATGCCAGAGAGGTTGGCGGCCAGTCCAGTGGCGGCGGCGAAGAGGGCTCCTGTCTTCATCTCGATCACTCGGAAGTATTCCGCCTTGGTGAAGGTCAGGTCGAAGCGACGCTGCGTCTGGATGATTTCTCCTTGGCAGACTTCGCGCGCGGCGTTGCCCACCTTGCGGCAGATGTCGATGCTGTTGAAATCCGTGGCAAGGGTCAGGGCGTGCGAAAATAGCACATCTCCGAGTAGGACAGACAACGCATTTCCCCATTTCGCATTGGCCGTGGGCACCATCCGCCGAGTGTTCGCACCGTCCATGATGTCGTCATGCACAAGGGTGGCCATGTGGATGAGTTCGAGAATCACCCCGATTTTCAAGTGATCGTCGGTCACGCCACCTGCGGCCCCACCGACGAGGATGGCAAGTGCCGGGCGGATGCGCTTGCCTGAAGTGTTACAAATGTAGGCGACATAAGGCTCTACAGCGGGATCGAAGGCGCGGACTTGCTCGCGAATGGAGATTTCAACGCGTTCGAGCTCTGGTCGAACCAGTTCGAATGGGAAAAGGTCATTGCGAGGGGGTGGATTGATGGTAGCTGCCATGGGATCTAGGGCGTGGATTATTATCTCCACGCGCGGTCACCTCGCAACCCAGGATTCGTGTTTTAGTGAAAGAATTGGGCGTGGAATGCGTTTTTGGGGGGATGAAGTTCAAAAAACTGATAATTTGCATTTTTTCCAGTGCTTGCGTAATTGCCCAAGCAGAGATCCACGGCTACCCCGACGGGCCTAAATTACCGGGTGTGACCTACAGCGTTCATGACCCAGCACGCCCTCAGCCACCGGCCGTGATGACCGGCGGGGCCGTTACTGTTAAACCACCTTCCGACGCGATCGTGCTGTTTGATGGAACTTCGTTGGATGCTTGGAGCCCCGGATTTATCCTCAAAGATGGCCTCATGATCGCAGCTGCTAAAGATGTTGACACCAAGCAGTCCTTCGGTGCGGTGCAGCTGCACATCGAGTGGAAACTGCCCGCAGGACGGCCCATCAATGGCCAAGGCGGCGGGAATAGCGGTATTTTTCTAATGGGGCTCTACGAAGTGCAAGTCCTTCAGAGTTACCAAAATCCAACCTACCCCGACGGACAGGCCGGCTCCATGTATGGACAGCTTCCACCGCTGGTGAATGCCACGTCTCCTCAGGGCGAGTGGCAGAGCTACGATCTGACCTTCGAGCCACCAGTCTACGAAGGAGAAAAAGTCATCAAACCCGCCAAGCTGTCGCTTTTCCACAATGGGGTCTGCTTGCAAAATGGTGAATCCTACCTCGGGCCCACTCAGCACAAGGTGCTCGCTAAATATCCGCCGAAGCACCCGCTCACCGGGCCGATCCGCCTGCAATGGCACAACGACCCCGTGGAATTCCGGAATATCTGGGTGCGCCCGCTCGGCTCGCGCCCCTGAGTTCTTGGAAATTTTTCATCCCGCCCCATCCTATCTTCTTGCGTGAAGTCGGGTGGGGCGGCTTGCTAGCGGCAAGGATGAAAAAGCGCACGCATTGGCTGTTGGTCACGACCCTCGTTCTAACCCTAGGGGCGTGTAAAAAAGAAGAAAAAGCCCCGGCTCCAGCAAGCGTCGCCGCGCCAGCTCCCACCGCTGCGGTGCCCGTCGTGCCTGAACCGAAGCCTGTCATCCCAGCTCTCACCGCAGAAGAGCGTGCCGCGAAACTCGGATTTGCCAAGCATCTGCCAGCGGACACCGAGGGGCTGGTGAGTTACTACCAGGGCACCGAGACGACTAAGCGCGTGAAATCCACCAAACTCTGGAAATTCATCCAACGTGAATTGAACGACGCTGAAGAACCTGAGCCACCCACCGATCCTGCGGTCGAAGAGCCCTTTGGCCCAGCGGCGCTCTTCGGAACCGAGTTCTCATTTGCCCTAGGCAAACCCAGCTCAGCGGAATTCCAGAAAATCGGCCGTCTCAACAGCCGCAACACCTACTTCCAGATCCGCAGTGTGGTGAAGGCCTTTGACATGGCCATCCAGTCGGGTGACGCCGCCGCTCTGACCAAGGCGCTCTCAGAATCCTTCAGTGACGAACTTTTCGCAGAGCTTCTTCGCGACCCGAAATCCGGCATCGATCTGGTCGAGCAGCTCCAACTCCCGCCCCTCTACTTCGCCTTCAAGGTGAAAGAAGCCGACCGCGAGGCCGCCGCGACTCAGCTCGCCTCCACCATCGGCATGGCAAACATGCTGGGTGAAATGGTCGTGCCTGCCACCGCAGAGTCGTCTGGTAGCAAGCTGACGGGGGTCAAGATCCTTGGCTCTAAGATCTCTGAAAGTCTCGCAGCTGACCGCAGCAGCATGGACACCGCCCTCACTCCGGAAATGGCAGACCGCGTGCTTGCCGCGCTGGCGAAGAAGGACATCGTCCTCGTCTCCGGTAGCGTCGGTGACTATGTCGTCCTCTTTTTCGGCCCCTCGACTGAGGCCTTTAAACTCAGTCCAGATTCCGCCTCCTCCCTATGCAGTGGCGCGGCACTCAGTTTCGTGGACGCCTTCGCCAAGCAGGAACTATCCGCCCTTGTATATGGTGAAAAAACCGCAACGGATCTGATCTCCGCCGACTCAGGAGCCTTCGCCGACTACATCGAGGGCCTGCGCGACGGCATCGCTGCCGCAGAAAGACTCGGCGACACCCGCGATCTTGACGCCATGTTCCGCATCCTCGCCGAGCGCGAAGAAGCCCTCCGCAAACTGGGTGGAAATGAAGCCACCGGCATCCTCGCTTATTTTGAAGATGGGCTGAAAATCGAGTCAGTCGGCGGAAGTGATCTCGGCCTAGTCGACTACCAGGCGAGCAACAAGCTCGCGCACCTCGGCAGGACTCCAGGCGTCGCGTTTTTTGCCAACGTCAGCAGCGACCCCATTTTCCAAGCAAAAGCCAGCGACTACTTCCAAGCCCTCTTCGAGACCACGAGCGCCCTTAGCCAGCTTGTCGCCGAGTCGCCGGTGCCCATGGAAGGCCTCGAAAAGGCCCGGGAAATGACCAAGCTCTTTAACTCCCAGTTCCGCCCTGATCTCCTGAGCCTCTGGGGCATTTACAAGAACGACTTCTTGGCGGGCATTGGCACGGAGACCGCTTGGGTCGTCGACTTAAAAGGCACTCCACCCAAGATCCCCGGCGCGTCGGAGGCCCTGCTCGCCGAGGCCAAAGTTCCGCGCATTTCCCGCATCTCTCCCGTCACAGACCGTGCCAAACTCGCCGAGTCTTGGACGAAGATGAACCTCACCTTCAGCTCCACGCTGGGTAAAGTCGGTAAGTTGATGGGCCGTGACATCCCCATGCAGGAGCCTCTCAGTTCTGAGAAAAATGGAGCCACCACCTGGTTCTTCGCCCTCCCATTTTCCACCAATGACTTCCTGCCATCCATCACGCTGAACGACCGCTGGTTCATCGCTTCCACCTCGAAGAACCAAGCCACCGACCTCATCGCCCAAGCCGATGCGGGTGGTGCGTCAGGTGACGGACTTTTCCTGTCGATCGATTTCAAAGCACTCGGCAGTTACGCCCAAGACAGCCTCAAACTCGCGGAGGCCCACGTCGCAGAATTCACCGGCCAACCCCTCGCCGAGCAAGAGCTTAAGATGCTGAAAAGCGCTGCGCTCATCTTTGAAGACGTCGATCACCTCACCCTCCATAGCCGCCGGGACGGCAGTGACATACGCACCAGCATTCATTTAAAAACGCGTTGAGCGGGGCGGTGATGTTGAAACCACGCTGGGAGAATGAGGTGCTCACCTCACGGGTGGAGTTCCGCCGGGCACTCGTCGCTTGGTTCCGGGACCATGGTCGCGACTATCCATGGCGCAGGACCCACGAGCCGTATCCGATCCTTGTCTCCGAGGTGATGCTCCAGCAGACCCAGATCGCCACCGTGCTAGGGCGTGGCTTTTACACGCGCTTTTTGGAACGTTTCCCCAGCATTGAGCATCTCGCCACCGCCGAAGAAGAGCCCTTGCTCAAGGCGTGGGAAGGCCTCGGCTACTACCGGCGGGTGCGAATGCTGCGGGAAACCGCGCGGGCCGTCGTCGCCGCGCAGGGTGGGGGATTTCCCCAAGATTTACCGGCCTTGTTGAAACTGCCCGGCATCGGTCGCTACACGGCAGGAGCCCTCCGCGCTTTCGCTTGGGATTTACCCGCTGTGGTGGTGGACGGAAATGTGCTGCGGGTGCTTGCCCGTTTGTTCGATTTCACCGCCACCGTGGACGATACGGCAGGCCTTAAACAGCTTTGGGCCTGGGCCGGGGAACTCGCCGATCCTGAGAACTCGCGACTTTACCACGCCGGGCTAATGGAGCTCGGTCAGCGGATCTGCCGTCCCGGCCTGCCAGACTGCCTGAGCTGCCCCGTCGCAGGATTTTGTAAAACCCAGCTGCCGAGTGCCCTGCCCGTGAAAAAGCCCAAAGCCACCACCACCGCCGTGGACGAGCACGCGCTCTGGCTAAAAGACTCGCAAGGGCGGATTCTGCTTCACCGCGAAGGCGGTAAGCGCCGGGAAGGCTTGTGGAAACTTCCCACTCGTGACGCCGGAGACGTCGCAAAGCTGCCCCTGCTGGAGACGGAAGACTACTCGATCACCCGCTACCGGGTTTGCCTCCGTGTCTACGACGGTGCATCTCTCGCACAGCCCCTCCCAGCCGCACTCGACGAATACTGGATCGCTCCCGACGACGTGATGGCTTTGGCGATGCCTGCTCCGTTCCGGCGAGTGATCGGAAGATTTCTTGAGGGAAAGTAAAATCCTATGTGACGGACCCATTCTATTGTGATTCTTTCATCCCCAGATGGTTCGATCACTTCAGGGAGTCTTATTACTCGGGACAGTAGTTCTCTTCCAGTCCTGCGCGGTCCCACCTGAGGCCCTACCCATCGCGCCCAACAGCATGACCCGGCAGCTCGTCGCTGAACGTTCCAGTGCCATCGTAGTTACCAGCGGCAGCAACCTCAATAACTGGGTAGGCCGGGATTTCTCTGTGGTCCACGCACCGAAAGATGCGGACGGCGGCTCTGCGGCACCCATCTCGGCCGATGGCTATTTTCTCACCGCAGACCATGTTCTGGCCAAAATGGCAGGTCGCAATGTCTTTATCCTCTACGGCAAGCGCGGGAGCCTCGTGCCCTACCTCGCCCGCGTGGTATGGCGTTCGCACCGATCGGACCTAGCGCTGCTCCATATCCCAGTGGCGACCCCTTATTTCTACCAATGGACGCCACCCGAGAGCTGGCTTCCCAGCGAAACATGCTTGCTGCATGGCGGGATTTCTACCGGCTCGAAGTTCGTGGATGGCAAGTTGGCCACCGCGCTTGCTCCGGAAGGGGCTTTCACCGGCGCACGGAACTTCAAGATGGATCTCCCCTTGCAGCCCGGCGACAGCGGCGGCCCCGTGGTGGATGCCTATGGGCGTCTCGTGGGCATCAACTCAGCCGTGGAATTTCTAGTGCCCATGGAAACCGCGTTTTTTCTCAGCTCCGAGGGCAATCGGCCGAGTGTGCGGATGATCAATTCATTGATCGAAAAAGATCGTTCACTAAACCGCTCGCGGAGCCACCGAAAAGGGTGCAGTCATTGACCATGCCGGGATTTCAAAAAGCCTTCTCCATCCTCCTCGTGCCGCTGCTGGCCATGCTGCTAGTGTCTTGCGGAACGGTCAACGAGGTCATTCAAGAAAGCTCCATCGCCATGGGCGGGGGAAATCAAATGATGCTCGTCCGTCGCGATCCAGCCTCCTTCGGCTATGTGCGGATGGGCATTTTAGGACAAAATTACCCAGACATCAGACGCTTCGTGAAAACCAAGGGCGTGCCAGATTTCTTTGCCGAGGCGAATAACTCAAGCGGTCACTACTGCCTTTTTTATTATTTGCGCAAAAGACATGCCTTCATTTCCCGGATATGCAGCAGCCGCGCACAAACCGTCCAATTCGCCGGCCCCTATCCCATCACCGACAAGGAACTCGACGTGCTGACCGAGTTTCAACGTGAGCATCGAATTGATGTTGTGACACGCTGATAGGCAGTTTCTAAGGTTGCAATAGGCGTAATTCGCTACTTTTTCCGTTTTGGCGTCGAAGATCCATGATCGGGATTTTTCTCCGATAATATCTCTAATTGATCTGAGTCACACCCCTAGCTTTGGCCTCCGTTGCCTTAATCCATCATCATCACTAGGGCTGCTCCTTTTTTGATAGAGTATCCTAGGTTCATGGAGCGGATGGTTGATTCGTTGGATCCATGAATAGGTGAGGGTTTCACCCCATAGATCACTCCATCAATCATTGTTAACTTCCCAACATCAGCAGCAAGCCGAGACCGCTCGGAGGCTGCTATGATCCAATCTAAACGACACCACCATGAACACACTCGAAATCAAAGGGGACTGGAATATTCTCAAAGGAAAAATGAAACAAAAATGGTCAGCCCTCACGGATGATGACCTGAAATACTCAGAAGGTCAGACAGACGAGCTCATCGGCCGCATCCAGAAACGGACCGGTGAAACTCGCGAGGCGATCCAGAAATCCGTTGATGAATTCCGCAAGAGCTGCTGCGCCTAATTGATTATTTACCACTCCAAAATCACCCCAAAAATGAAACCGATTCAATACCTGTTCGTTGTGCTCGCCGCCGCCATTTCGATGAGCTGCGACAAGCAAAAAGCCGCAATCGACGAGAGCAATAAGGCGACCAAGGACGACATCAATATGCGCAAAGCGGAAGTCGATGCCTCAGCGAAGGACGCCACTCACCAAGCAGACGCCACGGCGACGATCGACAAGGCGAGGATCGAAGCTAACAAAGAATCTCTCCAAGCACAACTCGACGCGGACAAGAAAAAGGCTGACGCCTTGGCCGAATCCGAGAAAGCCAGAGTTGACGCCGAGAAGAAATAATCTCCCCCGCTGTCAAAGCCACACTCCACTCGTGGAGTGTGGCTAATGATTCGAAAAGTCGATTCGGTCTGTCACCAATGCCGCCGAAACTTGGGAAATTCAACCGCAGATGGAACGCGATTTTGTGAATTGGTAGAAGGAATTATGGAACCCTTGATTTTGCCCCCTATTGAGCTGATGTTGATGAATGATAGGGTTGTAATGGTTTCTTCGGTTTGTGTGGTTCGCGTCCATCTGCGGTTCAGTTTTCTAATTTAGAGTCTTTACGAGTGCGATGCCTACTGGTGTGCCGTAGCCGATGAAAGAGATTTTCGAGCCTAGTGACGGAAGCCGGAAATCATAAATTCCATATCCGTTCGCTTGGGTGCCCCTATATGAACGACCATCGGTTGAGTTGATCATCACGGGCCGGAGGTCTTTCTTTTCGGTGCCAAGATAGAGCGCGACGTGGGTGATATCAGGCTCCAGAGTCGGACCTGTTCTCCCCCAAAACAAAAGGTCGCCAGGCTGGAGCGAACTTAAGCTTGGATGTTCGAGCTCCTCCACTCCAAGTGGCAATTGGTGCAGTCTTCCGTTTTGTCTCAGCCACTGAAATTGCTCTACTGAAGTGCGTGGTGGATCCAAGCCCACACCGCGCATGACATAGAACATCGCGCCCGAGCAATCAAATCCTCCTGCTGCTGGTGTGGAACCACCCATCAGGTAAGGTAGCCATGGTGAATCTCTCGCAACGGCGATGGCACCCTCAATCAATTTCTGGCGGTCCGCAGGTAGCGAATCGAAGTCGGTCAGTTCCTGCGTCGTAATTAGCGCTGGCTTGCCGTGAACCTTTTTTGTCGGAATCGGCTCCTCGGTTTGTGCCGTTAGGCAGGAAGTAAGGCACAGCCAAAAGGCGCAGTGGCCCATGCGGTTGTTCATCGTGGGGAAATGTGTGGATGGAGATTTCGGCGGCTATGCTGATGCTCTCCAGCTGCAGGGTTGAAGCGCTGGGGCTTACGGCAGGTTCTCAATCTGCGTCGTAAGCCAAGCGATTCGTTAAACGGATCTCGGCTTCAGAAATAACAGTGTTACGCCACCTAAGAGTGCAAGCGCTCCTACGACCGGTGGGATAAAATGAGTTTCTCGGGTTTCGATGCGTAACCCGAGAAAACGAACGGTCTCGCCAGGCGTGGTGAAGCTGATGCCCGAGTAGGCGAGCACGAACACCCCGAGGAGGATGAGAACTATTGCAGCTATCGCTTTTGTATTCATGGTGGCAGACGGTATTATAAGATTCGGCGGCCTTGTATGACCTTCACAAGAATCATGATGATGGCAACCACCAAGAGTATGTGAATGAATCCGCCTATGGCAGTGCTGGTCACGAGACCTAGTAACCATAGGACGATTAGGATGATGGCGATGGTCATTAACATATTTTTATAATTGAAGTAGTTTTTTGTAGGAATTTCTGGCGGTAGTCGACTACTGACTTAGTGAGAAGCCGCTTTTGTGATATGGTCTCCGGTGTGCTCGACGTCTCTGCCGAATCCTTGAACCGTGCGGCAGCTCGTGCCGCAAATGGCAAATAAGATTGAAGAGAAGATTAGAAACAACTTGGAATTATATTTTTTCATAATGGTGTGCATTGATGGATCTTTGCGTGAACACTCAACTTCATCTCGCGTCTCAGGACCATGGGGTGTATCCCTACCCGAAAAGTGAATTGTCTCGCTTGTTATTGATCATTCACTACGATCAATTTTCACATGGAAAGAAAGAATCAACCCCATCTATCACTTGAGGATACGCTCGACGATCGGCAAAATCTAAAAACCACTTGTCGTCAGTTTTGGTTGATCTCGCGTGCATTTTTCGCCTCAGAACGCAGGCGCAAGGCGCGTGGATTTCTCATTTCACTGCTCTTGTTGGCTTTAGCCCTGGGAGGTGTGCAAGTGCTGATGAGCTATGCGGGGCGTGATTTTTTTACCGCGATCGAACGCAAGCAGACTGCCGCGTATTGGACCGCGCTTGCCTGGTATCTGGGGACTTTCGCCCTCGCCGTGCCGATTGGTGTCTTCTATCGCTGGGTCGAAGAGCGCTTAGCATTGCTTTGGCGTGAGTGGATGGCGCAGCATTTGGTGAAACGGTATTTCAACAATCGCGCTTACTTTCGACTGCGTGGATCTGAAGGCGTGGATAACCCAGATCAGCGAATCAGTGAGGACGTGACGAATTTTACCATGACCTCACTTTCGATGTTACTGATCGTGTTGAACTCGTTGGTGACGCTGATCGCCTTCATCGGGGTGCTGTGGATGATTTCAGGCACCTTGGTGGTGATCTTGGTGACTTATGCACTCGCGGGCACCGCCATTAGTATCGTCATCGGTCGCAAGTTGGTGCGCTTGTATTATCATCAATACGAGCAGGAAGCGAACTTCCGCTACGGTCTGGTTCGAGTGCGTGATAACGCGGAGTCCATCGCTTTTTACCGAGGTGAAAAGCGTGAGCATTTGGATTTATTTAGACGTCTAGCAGCGGCGTTGGGGAACATGCGGCTGATTATTATTCTCAATCGTAATCTAGGATTTTTCACCAATAGTTATAACTACCTTGCGCTTGTTTTACCGGTGTTGGTTGTGGCACCGATTTTCATGAGGGGCGGGGTAGAATTCGGGGTGATCACCCAGACGGCGGGCGCCTTTGCACAAGTGTTGGCGGCTTTTTCGCTCATCATCACGCAATTCGGTGGATTGAGCGCGTATCTTGCGAGCATTCAGCGTCTCGGCCGCCTTTGGGATCAGCTGGATGAGGATGATTCGGAGGAGCTACGCATCTACGCTGAGGCGGAATCGGTGCCCAGCTCAGTTAGCCGAATTCTTAAGTTAGAGCAGCTGACCATTTGTACCCCGGGTCATGGACGAGTGTTGGTTAAAGAGCTTTCTTTTGAATTACATGCCGAGCAAAGCCTTATGATCATGGGGCCGAGCGGTTCTGGGAAAAGTTCGGTCCTCCGCACCGTCGCCGGTCTTTGGCCCGGCGGTGGTGGCTCGTTGGAGCGTCCCGCATTTAACCAACTCATGTTCCTTCCGCAACGCCCCTACATGGTCGAAGGAAGTTTGCGTGAACAGCTGCTATATCCTTACGGCAATCAGGTCATCTCCGATGCGGACATTGGTAAAGTGCTCGCAGATGTTAATCTGGCAGATGTTTTCGAGCGGGTGGATGGGGACTTGGATCGTGTCTTAGATTGGGGGAACGTTCTTTCGCTGGGCGAGCAGCAACGAATCGCCTTCGCCCGGCTTTTCCTGCGGATGCCGAAATTTGCATTCCTAGACGAAGCCACCAGTGCCTTGGATGAGGGGAATCAACGAGAGCTGTATCAACGGATCAGGGATTCAGGCATCAGTTTCATCAGTGTGGGGCATCGCACGACTTTAGAGGAGTTCCACGACCAGATTTTGGAACTGGATCGCTCGGGGACTTGGGAGATTCGTTCGGGCGCTTTAAGGTAGAGACTGCCCAGAGTTCGAGTCCCTGCCTGAAGATGGGCGGATGGAAATCTTTTTGAAATAGTCTCGTTTCTAGCAACGCTCTGAATGAGATATGAACCTCCCTGAAATGAGCGGTTGGCCCCTTTGTTTCAGGATAATCCACGGAATTGATGATGAATTACCCAGTGTTAAAAAATCGGCTTATTGGTTTGGCTCCATTTGCTTGGTTGGCGCTCCTTGCTTTTGCGATTTGGTCCTTGGGCAAGGAGTGGAGTGGCTTTCACTTGGCAGATCTTGATGAGGCGTTGCGTCGCATCGGTCCATGGCATCTGGGGCTGGCCTTGTGCCTAACGGCGCTGAGTCTGCTGTGCAATGCCTCGCTAGATTTGGTGGGATTGCGGTGGTTGGAGCGAAAACTTCCGACTCGGAACGTGCTTGGCACGGCCTTGATCGCAGGCTCCTTCAGCATGAATGGTGGCGGGACCGTTTTGGGAGGTGGGGCCATCCGCCTGCGGTTCTATGGGCAGTATGGGCTCGGAGGCGCAGAGGTCGCAAAGATGACTGGCTTTCTGCTGATGGCGGGCTGGTTAGGTCATGCGCTTCTTGCTGGGGTGCTGATGTGCTGGGCACCACCGGATCTGAGCTGGTTGCCGCCGACGGCTGGGCGGGTGATTGGGTGCGTGCTACTCGTCACTTGCGCGTCGGCGTTTGTGATCTCGCGTTGCAGATTTCGCGGGAAATGGCTGGGGTTTCTGCCACCGTGGCGGATTCTGTTGATGGCGATGCTGATTTCCTGCCTCGACTGGTTGTTCGCCGGGCTTGCGTTGAGGGTCTTCCTACCTGCTGAAATTTCGACACCTGCGTTTCTTGCGGCGACGGCCTTCGGGCAAGCGCTGGGGGCGGCGAGTCATGTCCCGGGTGGGCTGGGGGTGATGGAGCTTTCGATTTCCAAACTCTCAGTAGGCATGGTGGCGCAGCCGGTGATGGCGGGGGCACTGCTGACTTACCGGATGACCTACTATTTGATCCCCTTCGTCATCGCCGTTGCGGCCGTGGCGCTGCGAGAGTTGTGGGCGAAGCGGCATTGGGCAAAAATCACGGTCGATGGAACGGGCAAGGCTTGGTCATCGATTGCGCCGCGATTGGCGGGGATGAGTGCATTGGCGGGAGGGTTTGTGCTCATGCTGTCTGCCAATACGCCGATTGATCCGCAGCGTCGGGTTAGCTTGGAGGAATTTATCCCGCTGCCATTTGTCGAGGCGTCGCACTTTTTGTCCAGCATTGCGGGGACGGTGATGATCGTGGTGGCGAGTGGCTTGTTGCGGCGGGTCCGGGCTGCATGGTGGCTTGCGGTGGTGATGGCGGGTGGGGGGATCGTGTTTTCCGTGGTGAAGGGATTTGACTGGGAGGAGGCTCTGGTGTTGTTGGTTTTTCTGGGGGCGCTCTTGCCGTTTAAATCGAAGTTTCACCGCTCGGCTGGGATATGGACGCGGCGGTTTTCCCTACAATGGTGGGGCTTAATCCTCTCGATCGCCGGGCTGGCGATTTGGTTTGGATTTTATTCGAGCCGCCATGTGCCGTATGGAAATGATTTGTGGTGGCAGTACTCCTTCGATAATGATGCGGCCCGGCTGCTGCGTGGGCTGGTGGGTAGTTTGTTGATCTTGGTGTTTGTGGCGCTGCTGCAGTATTTCCGGCCAGCACCGCCGAGAGCGCGTGAGCCGATGCCTGAATTTCCCAGGATTCGGGAAATGGTGGCGGCGACCTCGCGCAGCAACGCGGCCTTGGCGCTCGTGGGAGATAAGGAATTCCTTTTTAATTCCGGGCAAAGTGCCTTCCTGATGTATGGCGACCAAGGACGGACGCGGGTGGCGATGGCGGATCCGGTGGGGGATGAGGAGAAATTTGAAGGGCTCTACTGGCGCTTCATGGAGCAGGCAAATGACGAGGGGATGCGAGTGGCATTCTATCAAGTGAGTAACTCGATGATCCCGGTCTGCGTGGAGATGGGCCTACGGATTTACAAACTGGGAGAGTCGGCGATGGTGCCGCTCGACAAATTTGATCTCAGCACTTCCGAGTTTAAGAAATTCCGCAAAGTGATGAGCCGCATGGAGCGGGAGGGCTGGGGATTTGAAATCTGGACCGCAGAAGAAGTCACCCGCCGCCTCGATGAGCTTCGTGCGGTCTCGGATGCTTGGCTGTCACATCATAAGGCTCGTGAAAAGGGATTCTCGTTAGGACGCTTTTCCGATGACTATTTGTGTGGTCTTCCTGCGGCGGTGATCACGGTGGGTGGAGTGGTCGTAGCGTTTGGAAATCTATGGCCGGGAAATGGCAAGGATGAGCTTTCCACGGACTTAATGCGCCACATTCCAGATGCCCCGAACGGGGTGATGGATTGTTTATTCGTGAGCATGATGCTGTGGGGGAAGGAGCAGGGGTATCAATGGTTTGATCTAGGGATGGCACCTCTATCAGGGTTAGCGGGGAATCAGTTCGCACCGTTGTGGAGCCGCATCGGTGGGTTAATCTATGATAAGGGGGAAGCTTTCTATAATTTCAACGGACTTCGTGCTTGGAAGTCTAAATTTCAGCCGGTATGGCAGCCCCGCTACCTAGCGTTATCAAAGTCTTGGGATCTCCCTGCGGCGATAATTGACATTGCGACGCTCATCGGCAAGCCGAGTGTGAAGCCACTGCGACCTGATCTTGAGGACGCTCGCACTGAGCCATCCAATCCTAACTCCACACCATGATGAAAATCTTCCTTCGTCGTTTATTATGGGTCATTCAAATCCTTTTGCTGCTCCCGATTGTCTGGTTTCTCTATCATTTGCTCATGCCACGAACGTATTCGAGTGATCTGGCGGAGACACTGCCCTTGCAGCTTTCCAGTGGTCCTTTTGAGACCTTGTATTTTCCTGCGGAGCATCCGAAGGGCATCATCATCGTCGCGACGGGAGATGGTGGCTGGTCGAAGCAGTGGGAGGAGCCAGTCGCGCTGCATGCTGCAGCTGCAGGATATGCCGTGGGTGGTTGGGATTGCCGTAAATTCGCAGATACGCGGAAACTTGACCACGCCCAGTTAGTGGAATCCTTCAATGCTGCCGTCTCAGCGGTGAGAAAACGGGCCGCTCTCCCTGAGGATACACCTGTGTGGTTTTCTGGCTGGTCCACGGGCGCAGACTGGGCGGTGGCAGCGGCGGCGAGTCCAGAGCGGGAGAAGCATCTGGTGGGTGTCCTTGCCGCGGCTTCAGGTGACTTTAGTCGCTATGGAATCACTCAAAGCGATCTGCTCGGAATCCAGCCAACGGGTCCCGATACCTTCGCCTTAGCCGATCTTGCACCCGCGTTGCACGGTGTCCGCATCGTGCAGTTTGCGGGCGAGTATGACGTGTTGGATAACACAGAATGGATCGGCCGGATGCACGAAGCAACGCCTCATAAGCTCGTCACGATCCCTGCTGCAAATCACGATATGAATGGTGCCGCAGCTCGGTTCCTCTCCGAGTTCGACATGGCAATTCAATGGATGCTGGATACGCCGATCCCTGTGAAACCGTAGAGCGGCGGATGGTGTGGGATTCGCCTGCCGTAAATTAAATGTATGCCTAGGCTTTTCCACCGGACTTGCGGATGATGAGGCCGACGATGGGGATGGCGATTAGCAACACGATGATCCACGGGAGCTTGGAGGGCTTTTTACCAATGGCGGCGTAGGGGGCTGGGGTGGGGCTGGTGGTGGATGGGTTCAGGGGTGTGGGAGCAACAACTGTAGCGGGTGCTGCTGCTACGGGAGTCTCCGCATTGGGGGCTGCTGCGGTGGGGTTGATGAGTTCTCCTGCTTTGAGCTGTGGCTTGCCAACTTCGCTACGGAGGGCGGCGACGGAGGAGGCAAGCACGGCAGGGGCGCGGTTGCCGAATGAGTTGCGAATGTAGGTGAGAACTGCGGAGACTTGCTCGTCGTTTTGGTAGGCGAGTGGAGGCATGCCTCCGGCGTGGTTGTGTTCTTGGCCCTTGACCTTGATGGCTCCGATGAGTCCACGGAGCTGGATGCGGATGAGGTTCTCGGCGGGGCCGGTGACCCATTCCGAACCCGCGAGCGGCGGGGCGGCGGCGCTGCCTTCGCCGTTCTGGCCATGACAGGCGGCGCAGACGAGGTATTGCTGCCTTCCCAGTTTCATCATGGCGGGGTCGACGCCGTCCACGGCGGTGACTTGGAGTGTGGCGGGGTCAATTGGGGTGGGCGCGAGGGTGGATTTGACGGTTTCTTCACCGCTGGTGAGGCTGCCGAGCCAGGCGATGAGATCGCGGATTTCACGTGGCTTAAGGAGGTCTCCCATGGCGGGCATGGGTGAGGTGGGCGGCGTGAAATTGGCGAGATCGCTGCGTGCTGCGCGGAGGAGTTTTCCGGAGGACTCGATGTCAATAGAGTCTGGGCTTGTCGCGATGAGGTTGCCGCTGAGTGAGGCGCCGTTTTTGAATTCAAGGAGCGCGACGCCGAAGCCGGGAGCGATGACGGCGCTGGGCTGGATGATGGATTGGAGGAAATAGTGGGCGTCGGTGTGGCGCTTGGCGATGCCCGCGAGGTTGGGAGCGGTGTCGCCTCCTGCGGCGTGGCCTTCTTCGGCGCGGTGGCATCTCATGCATTCGCTGGCTGGGTGGGAGGCGAAGATCTTCGCTCCGCTGCTGGGGTCGCCGCCTTGGAGAGTGGGGTTCCATTTGGCAAGTGGATCGCCGTCTTGGGCAAGGGCTTGTTCGAGGGCTGCGACGGCTTTTTTCACCACAGGACCGCGATTTTTAGCGGCGGTGATGAGTTCGAGTGCCGATGGGGAGACTCCCTTGGCGGTGGTGAGTTGCTCGATTTTCTGGAGAAAAAACTCGTCCACTGAGCTGGCGGGAATGGATCCGAGGATGTTCCATGCGGTTTGTGCGCGTTTAATGCTGGTGGATTCTAGGGCGGTCTTGAGTGCTGGAATCGCGCTGTCTGGGGAGATTTTTGCAATGGCGGTGAGTGCCGCGAGCACCACTTCGTCATCCGGGTCTTGGCTGATTTCTGTGAGGAAAGCGCCGAGCGAGGCGGGTTGGTCGGCGATGAAGAGGCTCAAGGCGGAAGAGCGCGCGGAAGAGGGGAGTTTCGAATTTCTAATGAGACTGCGGAGGGTGCTGTCCGTCAGTTGGGGAATTTTCAATTGGTAGGCGGCGACCCAGTCGAGAGCGGCACTGAGCATGAAGTCAGTTTCGTTGAGCAAAGCAGGTATCGCGGCCGTGAGTGCGGGGCGGATGGTTTCTGGATCACGCTTGGCGAGTGGCCGCCACATGCCGGTGAACTGATCCACGGGAAATGGCTCGGTCCAGTTGGAGAGGAGCCGGACGGCTTCTTGGCGGACGCTGACTGGGCGCTTCGAGTCGCGTGCGAATCTGAGGATGCGCTCGGCGTTGGTGAGTCCACCGACGCGATAGGCGTTGTGAATGAGGCGGCGCAGCATGAAGGGGGTCCATGAGCGGGTGTCGAGCTTATCTAGCAGGGCGGCGACATCTGGGCGGACTTCGAGCATGTCTTTATCGCAAATTGCACGGATCGCTTCATCGGCGACTTTCGGGTCGGCATCGGTCATGAATGTGACGACTTCTGGAAGATTTAAGCGACGGAGCACAACGGCGGCGGCGAGGCGGACGGCGGGGGACTCGTCGGTGGATAACCCAGTGATCACAGCCGGGTTGGTGGTCATGTTCTGGAGGGCGTAGATGCAGGCATGCCGGAGGGTGACGTCGCGGTTGTCATTTTCCCGGAGAAGGTCGCAAATGGAGCTGTAGTAGCTGATCATTTTGCGCTTGCCGATGAGCATGGCGGTGAAAAAGCGGACGCGGGCTGACTCGTCGATGAGGAGTGGGCCGATGGGTAAATCACCCTTGGTGGCGGTGGAGTCGCCGAGAGCGCGGAGGGCTTGGGCGCGGATTTCTGGGTTTTTATCGGTGAGGAGTGAGATTAGTTTGGTTTCGGCATCTTTGAGAATTTGAGCCTCTGGAATCGCGGCGAAGTCGGAATAGGGGCGGGGGGATGCACCGCGGCGCGCGAGGATGCCTAGGCCCCAAATGCTATGGATGCGGACGTCGAAGTTCGACGAGATGGTGCCGTCGCTAAAGCGTTTGAGGGCATCTTTTTTCCGAGTGAGTGCGAGTTGTGCGCGGAGGCGGATGCGGAAATCGGGGTGCTTGAGGAGATTGGCGAGTTCTGCGGAGCTGCGTTGCTCGAAGCCTTCCTTGATGATTTTCGCGGAGCTGGCGGCGTCGTTGGCGAGGTAGGTTTTGTCTCCTGCGCTGAGTGAGATGAGGCGGCCACCGTTGTGGGAGGACCAGCCGGTGATGAAGTCGGTGATAAAAATGCGACCGTCCCACGAGTATTCGACATCGGTGGCGGCGATGCCCCAGGCGAATTGCCGGGATTCGGTCATCTCCATGCCGGCACCTTTGGGTTTCATTTCAAAGGACCAGACGCCGGAGTTCGCGGCGCCTCCCTTGTAGTCGGCGATGAGGAAATGGTTGCGTTCGCTCTCAAAGAAGCCGACGCCGGGGTGGTAAGTGAGGCCGGAGGGGCCGGAGGTGAGTAGCGCGGAGGGCGGCAGCATGTAGGCGGGCTGACTGGGGTTTTCCAACTCCCACATTTTTTCATCCATCCAGCGGCTTGGTGGGTGATCCTTGAGTCCGATTTCCCGGTGGAAGGTGTGCATGGCTTGGCTCTCCATTTGCCAACCGGAGTCGGCACCTTCGACGATGTAAACGACGCGTGAGTTGTCACCTTGGTCGGAGTTGTTATCGACCGTGAAGGGGTTCCCAAGGGAGTCGAAGGCGATTTCCTTGGGATTTCTCAGGCCAGTGTGGAAGATCTCAAAACCGGTGCCGTCGGGCTCAAAGCGAAAGACGCCGCCTTCATTCGGATAATCATAGGTGCGGCCTTCTTTGGTGATGAGGCTAAACCCGCGGTCGCCGATGGTGCCGTAAATTCGTCCGTCTGGACCGAGGGTAAAGCCATTGAGATCATGTCCCGAGAGCGAAATCCGGACGCCGAATCCCTCTTCCACGGTCTTGCGTTCCGGGGCGGCTTTCGCGTCACCTTTTGCCGGATGAAGCATGTAAATCTTGGGAATGCAGGCGAAGTAGAGGCAGTCGTCGAAGTAGAAAACGCCCGCGGCAGTTCCGTCTAGCACGTCATTAAAGCCATCGGCAAAGACGGTGGATTCGTCGATTTTCCCATCGCCATCGGTATCGGCAAGGCGGCGGATGACTTCGGATTTTTCGGTGAGTTTGTTGATGGAGAGCTTGCTCTGCCATTTTTCATGAAGTGCTCGGCGGTCGCTGGTTTTTTTAGCGGCGAGATCGTCGAGATACCAATAGAGATTGCTGCGATCGTCCTCGACGCCGAAGCGGAAGCGGTTCGTCTCGGAGACGTAGATGCGACCTTGATCGTCGAAGGTGAGGGCGGTGGGCGAGGTGAGTTGCTGAGTTTTAAAATCTGCTTCGATTGTTAAAATGCTACCTTTGGGAATGAGCGAGCCCGCGAGGTTGGGGCTTGCTGTCAGCCCTTGATAAAACTCCTTGCCACCGCGAGTCGTCGGAGCGGGGCGGAGATTGGCGTTATCGGTGAAGACGAAGTGATCTGCGGCGATGAATCCCCAAGGGCCGGTTTCTTCATCGATGAGTCGGAGACTGGCTTTTTGTCCCTTTAACTCGAAAAGGCTCCAAGCGATGCGGTCGCAACCGAGTTTGCGTTTCCCGGTGGCTTCACGGACGACTTGCCCATTCACGATCAACTGCACGGCGGTCTTTCCGGCGTAGTCACCCCCAGCGATTTGGAAATTGAGGTATGGCTCGCTGATGGTGAATTCAGGGGAAGTCAGGCGGCCCGTGGCGGAGTCTCCACCATGGAGGGAGGCGGCGAGGCTGTCGTTGGCGTAGTTACTGAAGACGCTATTTTTTTGATCTGAAATCTTAATTTGCCCAGGGACGGGGCCGAGACCGAATGCGCTGCCTTCGACTTGCCAAGTGTCGAAGCTGTCTCCCTCGAACGCCTGGAAAATCTGGGTTGCTGCCGGTGCGGAGCTGCTGAGGAGGAGTGCGCTGAAAAGGGTTCGGGATAACATGGGTAAAGAGAAAAATGGCTACGATGCGGAAGAGATAGCTTTATCGGGATTTTCCGGAAAACCACCTGTAAAATAAGCTAGCTAACGCTCAGTTTAAGACCAGCCGAACCATGGCGAGGACCGCAGAAGCCACGAGCACGGTCATGGCCACTACACCCGCAAGCCGATCCGTCAGGGTGGACTTGGGCCGGTGCATCGAGGCAGAGCGTGGGAAAACGATCCCTGCGTAGAGCATGCCCGCGAGCAGTCCACCGGCATGGGCCGCGTTGTCGACGTAGCGGTATTCCACGAGACCGATGAATGCAGTCAGCAGCACGCCCGCCGCCAAACGCCGCCGGGCGCGGAGCGGGACGAGTTGCTGGTGTAGCGTCTCGAAAACCAGTAGAAACCCCAGCCAGCCCATCAACCCGCCCGATGCGCCCAGCGTCGGTGCGGCGACATAGTGCGCGGAAGCGATGCCACCAGCCCAGGCGGAAAATAGGAAGACCATCGGTAAGTGCGGCCAGCGAGCGAAGATTTCCAGCCGTTTTCCGAGATATGCGAGGGCTGAAGCATTCATCAGAAAATGCACAACGTTCCCGTGGAGAAAAGGCGCAGTGAAGATTCGCCACCATTCGCCAGCGCGGTAGGCGTCTTTTTGCAGACCCGCCGCTGCAACACCGTCCCAGCCTTGAAGTAGCGAGCCAAAGCTGGCCCATCCGCGGGTGCTCCAATGACCGAAAATCTGCGCGAAAGCCACCAGCACCATCATCCCAAGAAAAACCTTGGTCAAGGGAGCCTTCTCCCGCCCCAGCCATGTTTCAAAGCGGATGGCAGGACTATGCTTCACCAAGCGCTCCTCGGACCAGCGGCTCAGTTCCAAGCGTTGTTTGCGCGCTTGATACCACGGGATGAAGGCGAAGATCACGAACATCAGCAGACTCAATCCCGTCTGGGTGGAATTCAGCATCGCCTTAGCGGCTAGTAGGATCCGTCCGCTCAACGAGTTTCCCTGATTAGCCGCGATGAGGAAAGTCCCGAAAAACGTGTAGCCGGCAAAGCCGAGAAAAATCAGCCCAAACCAGCGCATTTTCCGGGCCGTCTCCTCGGTGTCTGCTTGGGACCAGTGAGTGCGAGCGGTCAGAATGGCGTTGCCCACGCCTTGCAGTTCCTCAGGTAGGATCATTCGGGGATTTCGCGGATCCCACACCAGTTCGACACTGGCGTCTCGGTCTTCGGAAATCGTTTTAACCAAGGCGGCATGGGAGTCGCAGGGGTGGTGTTTCCCCTTCACGCTGACCCATCCCCAGCCTTCAGGAGCCATCGGGAAGGCATCCGGCCGCGCCCAGATCGGGGCGCTTGGTTCATCTTGGGTCGTTTCCTTCACGCTGTGTTAGCGTCAGGGGACGTCTTAATTGCCTGCCGGAGGAGCAGTAGTTTCTGCCGGGGCAGGAGAGGGTGCTGGGGCCGGAGCATCAGCAGGCACGTTGCCAGGAGCCGGAGTCTCGGTCTGGGCAGGGGTAGGCGCGGATGCGGGAAGCTCTTCGGAAAGTTTAGGAGCTGGGGCTGCAGGTGCTTTCACTTCAGCGGCCTTTTCGACCTTCGGTGCGGTATCGGCTTTCGTCAGGGTTTTGACTGCCTTGTTTTGTTGACCAATCAAGACCGCGAGCGTGAGGCTGAGGATGAAAAAGAGTGAGCCGAGATAAACGGTGCCCTTTTGCAGCACATTGGTCGTGCGAGCGCCGAAGACTTGGTCAGTCACGCCACCCCCGAAGGCGGCCCCGAGACCTTCTTGTTTCGGGCGCTGCATGAGGATGATGAGAGTCATCAAAAGACACACGATTACGAAGACGACCAGCAAGAGGTCGATGCTTATGGAGAGCCAATTGATAACAGCAAATGTCATAGGCGGCGGACAATGCGTGGCGCATCCGGCCTTGTAAAGCGGCGAGTTTTCGGAAATTTCATCCTTCAGGGTGGTCAAATCTCACACCCTACCCTAGGCAAGAGCCGAGAAATCTCCACCCATGCACACGCTTCGTCTTTTCCTCTGCCTGTTCCTCATCCATGCCATTTCCCCGGTGCTGCACGCTCATCAGGTGGCCTCCGTGGAGTTGGAATTTCTCGAAATCGAGGGGCAGGCGAGGTTGGACGGGGAAATGGACATCGCCTACATGCTTCCAGAGACGCGAAATGTCCCGGGCGGGCCGCCACTGAGTCGCGCGGCGGTGATGAAGTCATCCGCTGAGGAATTTGCAAGGATTCGCAAAGAGACAGAGGCCACCCTGCGCAAGCTGATCCGCTTCAGCTATGCTGGAAAGGACGTGCCATGGCGGGTCGAATTCCCGGATTTTGAAAAATCGCCCTTTTCCCTGCCTCCAGAAGCAGGGGACACCGCCCTGCTCAGCACGCGCTTACTCGTCGCACCAGTGACTGGACCCGGAGAAATGATGATTCACTGGGCTGGCGAGCAAGAGACCGAGTTGATCGTGCTCAGCGAAACGGGCGATGATCCAAGAGTCGTGAGCACGTTGCCCGGTGGCAGTCTGATGCTGTTGAAGCGGAGCGGGGAGGGAGTCGCCGCGCCGGTGCAGACTCCCGTCACCGGTGGCTGGGTGCAGACGGGCTTCCGCCATGTGCTGCCGCTGGGCCTGGATCACATGCTTTTTATCCTGGGGCTCTTCCTCCTTCTGCCGAAGTGGAAGCCGCTCATGGGGCAGTCGCTGCTATTCACCTTGGCGCACTCGATCACTCTGGCCTTGTCAGTTTTCCAAGTGGTGAGCGTGCCGAGTCGCTGGGTGGAGGTGCTCATCGCCGTCAGCATCGCATGGATCGGCATCGAAAACCTCTTCACTCGTAAACTCGGCAGGCAGCGGCTCATCCTCGTCTTCTGCTTCGGCCTACTCCACGGCCTCGGATTTGCCACGGTGCTGGCGGAAAAACTCGGTGGCATCCCTCGCAGCCAATTACTGGGCCCCTTGCTCGGCTTCAACATCGGCGTGGAGCTGGCGCAGATCACGGTCTTGGCAGCAGCATTTTTCGTCCTGTGGCCCTTGCGAAAATACACCCGCCAAATCCAAACCGGTGGCTCGATTTTCGTCGCTCTCGCCGGTCTGATCTGGGTGGTGGAGCGCCTCATGTAGCCTGCCAAGCGACCATTTCCGCGAGGCTGCGTCGGGCGGCGAGCAGCTCGTAATCGTCATAGGTCACTTTTTCTGCCGGTGGCCAGAAGACCGCGCTGGCGATTTGTCCGGCCACCCAGACGGCACAGTCACTTGCTGCGTCGAGATCTGCGACTTCGAAATCCGACCATTCATGCACCGCCACTTCCGCCTCCGTGGCACCCAGCGTGAAGTAGCATGGCGTCGGCAAGGCACCGCCGTCCTCCACGATTGCCAAGGCGTAGAGCGGGAGTTGTAAATTCAGCCACAGGAATTTTGCCGCTTTTCCCTTGTCTTCACCTTCATAGACCGCAGGGCATTCCAAATGAAGATGCACCGCAAGCTGGCTCTGCGTCGTGAGTTTTTTCCGATGCGCCCGCTCCACGCTTGCCACCTTTCCGGTTTTATAATCAAGCACCCGCAGCCGCCCCGTTTCGCGGTGGCGGTCTATCCGGTCGATTTTGGCGATAATTTTTCTCTCGCCCACCGGCACCTCGACCTTCCGCTCGACATCCAGCACCTCCCACCCCTCGGCGATCAAGCCCGCTTGAGTCCGGGAAAACCACACCAGCCGCTGCCGTAGGGCTTCCGTCTGGATTCGCACCGCGAGCGGCGCCCGCTTGCCAAACCACTCGGCCACCACGCGGTCCAATTCAGCGGAAAGCCAGGTGTGGATGACCGCTGCGTCATCGGCCACCCGTGCGCTGAGATCGCGCCCCCAGCACTCCAACACCTCATGCGCGACGTTCCCGAAATCTCGTGCACTCCACTCACTGCGAGCAGGTTCGGCACTCCGCATGGAAAGCACATGCTTCAAATAGTAGCGGAATGGACAGCTCAAGTAATCCCCCAGCGAAGTCACATTCAGTCGCAGCGGCGCAGCCACCACCCGGGGCTGCCATTGCCAATCCGCCTGCCAGCGCAGTCCCGCTTCCGGCGGCTCGACTTCTCGGAATAGCAATTTCACCCGCGCAGGCAACTCGTCCCGCGCCACGGCTAACATCAACCTCGACGGCAGTAACGCATCTCCCGTCGCCCCAGATTTCCCACAAATCACGTCCACGCGGCCAGCTCCAAGCCGGGCTTGGATCATCGCATGATACAAATACGCATCGCGTGCCGACCGATCAGTATCTTTGATCAATCCCAGTCGCTCGCGGCTGGATTCGCTCAGCCACGGCTCGCCGCCGCTCCGTGCAGGCACCTTGCCGTCATTCATGCCGCAGAGGACGAGGTGGTTCCCGGGTTCATGAAAGAGTTCGAGCCAGCCCTGCACGTCGATGACCCGCCCCTCCGGCGGCGTGGGAGTGGGGCTTGGCTGGTCGGCGAGCATCAGCTCCAGCCAAAAAACCGCGCCGCGCCGGACTTTTTTCATGAGCGGAGTGGCGGCTTCCAGCCACGCGAGCATTTCCGCCGCCTCTGCCTCTGCCGTTTCATTCGTCCTGCCGAGGATCTTGAGGAAGGTTTCCAGTGAACCCTGGAACGACTCGGCCAGCAGGCTGCTGCGCCACCGTTCGAGAGATTTCGCCATTTCTAAAAGGTCCTGCGCGATCTCTTGCTCCTTGTCGTTACGGAACTTTTTCGAGTCCAGCCGCCCTTGGAGATCCTCTGAGCGCACGACCATCCAGCGATCCCGCAATTCGGCGAGTTGGCGGGCTTTCTGGGCGCGTTTACCGCCGATTAGGACGCCGGTTTCTGGGAGGCTGAGCAAGTCGGCGATGTTCGCGAAGGATGGCTCGGTGAGGAACGAAGCCCAGATTTTGAGAAATCGGGCCAAGCCGCGAGTTGGCAGCGCCTCCGCCGGGTGGAAGGCCACCCAGCCCTCACGGGTCAAGGAGCGGGCCAGCTCGCTGCCCACGGCAGGGTCCGCGGCTCCGAGTGCGACTTGATCCGACGGCGTCTGCTGCGTGGCGATGATTCGCAGGGCTTCGACCGCTTGTTGGCGTGGGTCGGCGGCGACGAGAGTCTCGCCGTTTGCTTGAACTAAGGGCCGTTCTGCCCAGGTCAGCAAGGGTCGCCCGCTGCTTGAAAAGCCAGCCGCTTCACTCGCCGGTGCGCCGACGAGAACGGTCACCCGAACCGCTGCATTCAACCAGGCACGCTCGACGAGCGGTGGCATTTCCACCACGCCGGCCAGCACGATTGCTGAAATCCCCTGCGGCATCGGTAGCGACTCTGCGAGTAAACGACTCCGACTGGGAGCTCCCCATGAGTCCAAGATCCGTTCGACCCGCGCTTCCAACACCGCCAGCGCCGCCCAACGTTCTGCCTCCACCGAGTCCGCCAGCTTACGGGCGGCGGTGCCGAGTAGAAGACCATTTTCCTGCAAGGTGTGTCTGAGTTGCACCAAGTCTTGCGCCAGGCTGCTCGCCCAGTTCCGGCCTTCTCCGGGTGGCTCAGGAAAGAGTTCGGAAAATTCGGCCCAGTCGGAGACGCTTTCCAGTGCTTCCACCCATGCCAGTCGCTCCATCCAGTCCGCCGCCGCCGCCTCGGCGTGGACTTGTAAGAAAGAACCTGGCGTGACCACTCGCGGCGCAAGTAGGGCACCAGCGGCCTCTGCCAAGGCCTCGCGCAGCCGCCGACCACTTTGTGCGGTGGGGACGACGACCAGCATTTGTGGTAGCTCATCCCGCCGTGCAAGTAGCCAAGCGACGGCCTTGGTCAAAAATGGCTCGTCCCAGCCTAGAAATTCGCGCTCCACCATGACCGGCAGCATCGACTGGCAAGCTTGCCATGGGAAGAAAATCCCGCCGCTTTCCGCATCAGGCGGGTTTTCTTACATCAAGCCGATTGGCCACAAGCGAAGCGACGACGCCCGTCGCCAGGATGCCGAGAATCACGGCTAAAATGATCAGGTTAAACCACTCACCCAGCCACAACTTGAGCCATGAGCCGGCGAGCATTTTTACGCCTACCACCAGCAGCACCACGGAGAGCGCTGGCTTGAGGTAGCGGAACTGATGGATCATCCCCGCCAGTGCGAAATACAAAGAGCGCAGTCCGAGGATGGCAAAGACGTTGCTGGTGAATACGAGAAACGGATCAGCCGTGATGGCGAAAATGGCGGGCAGTGAGTCCACAGCGAAAATGAGATCCGTGATTTCCACTAACAACAGCGCCACCGCCAGTGGGGTGAGTAGCCATTTTCCCGGCGGAGCCGCTGCCACGACGGGATCGATGACTCGGTCTTGGCCCGGCTCGGCGGCTTCTTTCGACCACTCACTCCCAGCCCGGACGGCGAAGTGCTGGCCGTGGTAATCCCGGGTGATCGGGAAAAAGCCACTGATCCAGCGGACGAGTGGGTTCTTTTCCGGATGCTCCTCCTTCTCTTTCATCAAGAGCATTTTCAGCGCCGTGAGGATGAGTAAGACACCGAAGATATAGAGCACTCCGTGGAAATTTTGCACCAAGGAAGCCCCCAAACCGATCATCCCCCCGCGCATAAGCAGCGCCCCGAGGATGCCCCAGAACAGCACCCGGTGCTGGTAGCGTGGCGCCACGGCCAAGGTGCTGAACACCATGGCGATGACGAAGATGTTATCCACGCTCAGCGACTTTTCCACGATGTAGCCCGTTAGATATTTCGTCGCGGCGAGCTTGCCATGGTTGATCATGCCATCGGCCGCATCAGGCTTTACCCCCAAGCCATACCAGTGGCCCTCATAGGCATAGAACACGAGGACGGAAAATGCCAGTCCTAGAGAGATCCACACGGCGGACCAGGAAAGGGATTCTTTAAACCCGATAGAATGGGATTTTCGATGAAAGACGCCCAAGTCCAGCGCTAGCATCAGCAGCACAAATCCAGTAAAGACTATCCAAGGAGTTAACATGATTTAGTTTTGTGAAGTGGGATCACTGCCACCTATTGGAAAAGACTCAGGATTTTGTAGTGTCTCATCGTTAGAGGTGAAACCGATCGTCCTCAGGGCTTCGATAGCGGCTTCTGGATGGGCGGCCGAAAGGCTGATGCGTAAGCGAGCGCTCCCACGTGGCACCGTGGGATAGCGGATCGCGGGGACGAGAAAGCCCGCTTCCTCAAGCGCGAGTGAGGCGGCAAGCGCGGCAGAGTTGCTACCGAGTATTCTAGGGATAATCGGGGTCGTCTGGTGGGCGAGTTGGGCGATGTTCTGCTGGAGCGTATGGCGGAGAATTTTCCCGTTTTCCGAACGAATCAAACGCAAGGAAGCCACCGCCGCATGGGCAAGCGCCGGTGGCGGCGCGGTGGAGTAAATGAACGAACGGGCGCGGTTCGTAATGAGGTCGATCCAGTCCTGCGAGGCCGTGACATACCCGCCAGCGAGGCCCGCAGATTTACTGAGTGTGCCCATCTGGAAGCTGACGCGTGCTTGCACCCCGAGCTGCTCGGCTAGGCCCATGCCATGGTCGCCGAGCACACCGAAGCCGTGCGCCTCGTCGAGCAGCAGCAAGCCGTCGTGCGCCTCGACGAGATCAAGGATTTCGCGAAGCGGGCAGAGGTCGCCATCCATGCTGAAGACCGATTCCGTAACGACCAAAATCCGGGCGTGAGGGGACTTGGCGCGGATGGAGCTCAGCAAGCGGCTGAGCTTGGCTAGGTCGTTATGAGGAAAAACGCGCAGCGTGGCCGTGGAGAGGCGGGCGGCATCGACCAAGCACGCGTGCGAAAGCTTATCGAGTACGACAAAATCGGATTTCCCAACCACCGCTGGGATCACGCCTAGGGCGGTGGCGAATCCTGAGGAAAAGGTCAGCGCGGCGGCGGATTCCTTCGCCGCCGCAAGCGCTTCCTCCAGCACTCGATGCGGCGGCAGGGTGCCACAGACAAGGCGGGATGCCGCCGCTCCCGCCCCATAACGCTCAACCCCCTCGACCAGCGCGGCGGTGATTTCTGGGTGTCTCGCAAGACCGAGGTAGTCATTCGACGCGAAGTTCCATAGCGTGCGTCCCTCACGGGTCACTCGCACCCCGCTGGGCGAATCAAGCGGGCGCTGGCGGCGTAGCAGTCCCTCAGCGGCAAGGCTCCGGAGGGACTCAGCAGGACTTGGCATGAGCGGCGTGGCGGGAAATCACGAGCCTGCCGGAGCGTCCAATGCCCATGCCAGTAGCTTGGCGGAGTCTTTCCAAATGTAGGTGGTGGAGGAATTCAGCACCACGACGATGGTGGAGCGCCCGTTGAGCGAGCCACTGGAGACGAGGCATTTCCCGGCTGCATTGGTATAACCGGTCTTGAATCCGTCACAGTAGGGCAGGGTTTTAAGCAGTTTATTGGTGTTTTCCAAAAGACGGGTGCGGCCGTCGTTAAACTGGAAATTAAAGGACTTTGTCGCCGTCATCGAGCGGATCAGCGGACTGCGGTAAGCGGTGCGAGCGGCGATGGCCATGTCGCGTGCCGTGGAATATTGGCCCGTGGCGGGAAGGCCGTTGGCATTGATAAAGTGCGAGTTCCTCATGCCGAGCGAGTCTGCTTTTTGGTTCATCAGCGCGGCAAAGGACTCCAAGTCCCCACCCACATCGCGGGCGAGCGCACGGGCGACGTCGTTCGCGCTCTTGACCATCAGCACTTTCAAGAGCTCGCGGCGGCTGTAGGATTCGCCGGGCTTCAGATCGAGCTTGGTCGGCTCACACAGGGTATCGACTTTTTGAATGGTGACGAGTTTGTCGATGTCGCCGGCATCCAGCACACAGAGGGCGGTCATGATTTTCTGAGTGCTGGCGACGGCTCGCGGGGTGTCCGCATTTTTCGCATAAAGCACCTGGCCGCTGATTACGTCGATGACGATGACACTATCGCCACGGATCGCTGGCGGTGGAGTGCTCGGGATGACCACCGCACGCGGCGGCGGAGTGGAGACTTGCTGCTGACGATTGGGCAGCGGCGGTGGCGGATTTCCGCCACATGAAGTAGCCAAGGCACCTGTGACCAAGAGGGCGAGGGCGCGGACGCAAACAAATCGTGACATGCGAAAGATCATCCTCATCACCGCCTAAGCATCAAGCCGGAATCCGTGGGGGTGCTGAAACAGAGCGCTCAGGGATTCGTGGGCGGCAGCAGCCCAAGTGACAAATCGCTCTGAATCTCAGGCAGCGCAGGTTCTGGAAAATTGCTCGATCCATTGAAAATCCAAAATCCCCGTTGGCTCTCTTGCTGGTAGGCTCTCGCCAGTTCATGGCCGCTGGGCAGTGTTTTCAGGTCTTTTTCACGAACTTCCACGACGGCCACTTTCGCCGGGCGGATGGCATCGAATGGCGCTACAGCGATTTTCGAGATGCGAGTCAGGGCACTGCTGGAGTGCTGTCCAAGCTGAGACATCGGTGTGCAGGAGCTGACGCAGCAGAGGCAGCAACAAAGGGAAATGGGCAGCAAGCGATTCATAGAGAGCCGCCAGTTTCCACGAGGTTGAGAATTTGTCGAATCATCGTTTGTTACAAGAGGGTCAGCTTTTACCGTTTCACTAGGACCAGGAAATTTCTGACCGGTCGATTCCAAGGCGTACGTCGTAAAATAGGCCCACCGTCCGCAGTGGCGGAGATCCAGAGATCCGTTGACCTGCCTCCGTCAAGATTCAACGCATGACGGACTGTCCAGTCCGTGGGGCTGCCAGAGGCGAGTGCAGAACCCAGTGCCGCAAGGGTGCAAGGCGACGTGCTGCCGAGCCACCACGAGCTCCCGCCATCCCAGAGGATCACGCTTCGCACACTGGATTTGGTCGATTCAAGGCCACCGATGAGTTGGGAATGCTCCACCAGCAATGGGCCTGCTTGGATCAGCTCACGCATGCTGGCAGCGGTCGTTCTCCCGAGAAGCTCGCGGCGGGTGATTCCCGACCGATTTTCCCGATCTTGATACCACAGACCGCTCCCGAGCGAAGAGGCACTATTCCATGCACCGGACTTTTGCCCCGCGCTGACGACCAGCCCCAGTGGGCTACCCTCTGGAGTGAAAAAACCCGCATTGATCGCTGCAATGCCCCCGTAAGCCCGAGCTGCCGCTGCTGAATCAGCATATTGACTGCCGGGTCCACGCGCTTGGTCCGCCACCACCAAGCGGTGACTGCGCGAGTCGAAAACGATCCCTTCAAACCGAATCCCATGGATTTCCCCCAGCGTCACGCGAGGAGATAGAATTGGTTTCACAGGAATCGGGACCACCGGCTGCGACACCAGATTCTCAACAAGTGCCGGATGCACTGGCTCTATCGGCCTAGGCACTGAACAAGCCACCAGTGACACGATCCACAAACTCATCAGAATTCTCATTGCTCCACAGCATGCACCAAGGGCCCGCCCTGACAAGAGTGTCACTGCGTAGATTTTGTAAACAGTCGTGACGATAGCGTCACAAACGCGATGTATTATTCGATTCAACGAAAACAAGCATGTTCATTATAAATGAGTTAGTGTTTTCATGATTCTTGTTCATTCATCGACTGAGATAAATTACTCATTCTGATAGAAATTGATTGGCCTTAATGCACAGTATCTGCTGACCATTGCGATGTGAATAAAAACGTTCAAACCTCACTAGCCGTTTTTCTAAACTTCACCCTTTGCGTCAACCAGCTACTGGCGGACCTCCCTCCCATCTCGTTTGAAGCGACGGAGTGGGTGCCTTACCAAACCGTTGGACAAGGAGGTCAGCCGGGATGGGAGCTGAACTCAGGAACCGCTCAGACTTCTCCTTTGGGCGAAGGGTTTGGCGGTGGTAAAGCCCTCAAAATTCCAGCCTCGCCGGTTCCCACAAATGGTGCCGCTCCTCAGGAAACTCGCATCAGTCGCTCTTTTCCATGGGACATCGCCGACAAAACCGCCTTCATTGATCTTCAAGTGAAGCCCGCCGCAGACCCAGTGGGTAGCCTCGCAAGTTTCTATGCAAATGGCACTCAAATTGCCTTTCAAGTCCCTAGCGGCTCCACACAGGGCGAGGTTTGGGTGTACCATGGGGATGAGGGAGCCACCGAACCTGCGGCCACTAGCACCCAATGGATAAAGACGGTCGGTTCATTCACCGTGGCTCCCGGTGCCACCGCCGCCAGCGATTACCTTCGTGTCACACTTCGTCATGATTACCTGCGTAATATCTGGGACTTGTTCATCAATGGCAAACTGGCCGCCGCAAACCTTGCCTTTAAAGGACGCGGGGCAAATCTGCAGGGACTCGAATTTTACGGTAGTAACGTCGGCGCGACGCTCATCGACGACCTCTCTGCACAAACCGTCAATATGCTTTTCCCCGATGCCGACAAAGACGGCCTCCCCGACTCTTGGGAAATTGCCAACGGTTCCAATCCCAATGTATACGATCGAGACGCCCTGAAGCTTGGCAGCACTGGCTCATTTCTCGACGCCTACATGGCCTCACTCTGGACCACTGGCTCAGTGAATGCCGCCACCGCAGTCCCTACTTCGCAAGGAATCCCCCCGCTCACAATCGATTCAGATGCACCGCATTCTCCTGTCACCTCGCTGAAAGGGTCGCTCTCAGTCGGTGGCGATGGTTCGGCCAGCTATTCCTTCCCGATCGATATTCCAAAAGGATCAGGAGGAATGGAGCCTAAGCTCGCCTTGGGTTACTCCAGCTCCGGTGGGAATGGCATGCTGGGCGTCGGCTGGAATCTCGGTGGCCTCCAGCGCATCACCCGTGGGCCGCTATCCGCTGCGAAACCTTGGAACTTTGCTGCGGATGGTCCTAAGAACCCTGCGAATGCTTTCCTCGGTGCGGCGGGTACACCAACCGAGGGGAATTATGACCCTGCGGATTTCGATAAGAATGATCGTTTTTATTTAGATGGTGAACTCCTCGTCTGTGTCGCAGGCACTTATGGCGAAGCTGGGTCGGAGTATCGGACGGAGATCGATTCTTATGCTAGGATCACTGCAATAGGTAGCACGGGCCAACCCTTTGCTGGGCCAATTTCTTGGAGAATTGAAACAAAGGCGGGTCTCATCGTCGATTTGGGAGTAACGAGCAACTCAAGAAATGTTGTTGCTCAGGGAACTCTTTCATGGGGCGTCACTAAAGTGGCAGATACACTGAGTAATTACTACACCGTCGAATACACCAGAGACCCTGCAAGCGCGCCCTTTCATTTTGTGAATGATCGGATCTCCGCCATCCGCTACACAGGAAATACGGAAAAACAAATCGCTCCCTACTGCAGCGTTGAGTTTCAATATGAGGAGCGTCCTGATAAGAGCCGATCCTTCACCAAGTATGCTGGATACAGTTCGACGAAAAGACTCGCTAAGGTGAAAGTTCTTACGGGTAATTTTGTCAATCATTCGTATCAGTTACGATACACCAACTCCTACCAAACCGGACGGTCACTTCTCACGTCGATTCAAAAATTACAACAGGATAACCCCAGCCCATTCATTGCCCCAACCGCCTTTACGTATGATGGCATCTCGGCTTCAGAACCCCTCTGGAAAGATCCTGGTGAATCGGCACTACCCGTATATGGTAACGGTCTGGACGCGACAGCGGAAGTGAATTCGATGGTATCGACTAGCGAAGGTACCACACAAATTGATTTGGTAGGTGATGTTTCGAGGTCTTTTAAACTGCCAGGTGGGGGATACAACTTGACTGGCTCCACTCTACTTCAATTTGAATTCAAATCATCCCAATTGGCTTCTGGGGCAATTATTGGACTCAATCTGGACTTGGTTGGATTTGAAAATGTTGGCCGTGGTCAACTTCCGACAGGCGCATTATTTCGGATCGGTGGAACGGGTAGCACGCCATTACCAACTGCATTGAATAGTGTAGTTGGTATACAGCCATATACTGTGACTTCACCTGAGCAGTGGCAGACTTTCACTCTCGATATTGGTAGCTTCGTTCGTAGTAATCCAAATAGTTTTCCTCCTGGTTTAAGACCCTACTTGATTTTAATGAATGCGGATAATGAAAATTCGGATGGAATCGCAAATGCCAGCTTCAGAAATATTAAAATTTACCAAACTGGTGCCACACCACCTCAGGGATATAATCCAATCGTATTTCCTACAACGACCGAACTCCCCCGTTTTTCAAGCTCTACAGGACAAGACTTGGGTGTAGCGACGTTAGACCTAAACGGAGATGGGCTAATGGATTTGTCGGATTGGCGAGTGCTTGACTATACTTCAACGTCAAACACATTAACACCAAATACGGTTGGAAACGTGTTTCTGAATACGGGTGGTAAATTTGTGAATTCTGATGCCCTGCTCCCTCCAAAAGCACTACCTATAGCATTCAGATCTTCAGACTCGTATGCCTTGGAATACAACAAAAAGTTTCACTTTGTTGGGCAGCCTTGCGATGTTGATGGTGATGGCAATCTCGATTTTTTAGCGGCTAAAGATATAACGTACAATTACAATACTAGAATTATGAAAAATCGTTATATGTTCTATACTCTTGGTGCTGCGGGTTGGGTTGAAAAGCCGGGCTGGGAGTTCCCATTTTTGTTCGAAAACCTGAGCTCAACCACTAACTACGGTGGAGCCGCCAGAGATGAGCATTTCACACTTAATGACATAAATTCAGATGGATATGTCGATTTGTTAATTCATGCAACAGCAAAAGGTAAGATTAATTTTGATGTTGGCTCGGTTCCATTTTCTGTAGCGTTTAACGGACTTTCATACGTTAGCGATGATGGTATCGCATTCATCAATAAAGGAAAACTTGGACCTGGCTGGATTGCATCAACCGAATACAAACTTCCAGGGGCCTTGACTGTAGATGAAAAAGATGTTGGAAGACGCTTAGTGGATATGGATGGTGACACCATCCCGGAGTTTATTGAGTCCGTAAAGGTAGGGTCATTCGACAGACGAAGAATTTTCAGGTTGAGTCACCTCATAAACCCCAATTATGGCTGGAATGGAAATTGTACCGATCTCTTTCCGACTTCTTCGACGTTGTTTGGGACGCCATTTGATGTTAGTTCCGATTTTCCAGAGCCTCTAACTTATGGATCAGCAGGGACTGATGCAGCAGGACCAATCATGATGGATGTTAATGGAGATGGATTAGTTGATGTTGTGAATTCCGCTATTATTAAAAATATCGCATTCGCTCCTAAAACTTTTTTAAACTTGGGAAATGGAGCTTATAAATGGGCTGCTGATCCCTTGATTGGCAGTGGAGTTTTCGATAATAATAATTATACAATACCGTTGATCCTCAGCACTGTAAATTACGACAACATTAAAAGCGCTGTTCCTTTCGGCTACGAATTATCTGACATCAACGGTGACGGCCTATCAGACATACTTTATTCAAACATTGAGAGTGTTGACACCCCTTCTGCGGATAATACAGCAATTCTAAATACGGGCAATGGTTGGCTAGAGCGTGAGACTTGGAGAACCCCCGCAAGCAAGCTAATCTACAAATCTAAAAATGACCGACTGGCAGGGAGGCGTGGTTCCAAACTCCTCGACATCAATGGCGACGGCTTCCCAGATCTCATCACCGATCTTCTCGGGACTACTCCTAGGGTTTGGTTTAACAACTGTCGCCCAGAAGTCCTCAAATCCGTGGTCGATGGATTTGGCTCAGTGCTTCAGGTCAACTACACTCGCTTGAACGACCCGGTTCCTCCTGCAGATGGCTTCGGCAGTCGGGTTTACCAAAAATGGACGGACACCATGCCTGCAGGGCAGGTGGCGGTCATCGACGCTCGGCTCGTCGTATCGAGTTACTCTGAGCCGGATGGTCTTGGCGGCACGGGCCGTCGCATCCGTGCCCAGCGCTATGGAGATCTGCGCTATGACCGTTACAACGAATCCTCGCTCGGCTTCGGCTGGATCGAGGCCAAGGATCTCCTGAATAATCAGACCACGCGCACGGAGACGATGCGGGAGTATCCCTTTGGCGGTAGCCCCAAATGGACTCGCACCTGGGTCCAGATAAAACCCACCGATGTCATTCCCGCGCTCGTCGGGGTCACTGCGGGCACTCGTTGCCTTTCCGAGGAAGTAGCCACTTATGGCGAACTCCCGAGTCAAGTAGGCATTGGTTCGACCATTCGGCGACCGATACAGACTGGCTCTGTAAAATCCCTTTATGATTTGAATGAAACTCTGGTCTCCCGAACCACCACCGTTCAGTCGAGTTTCGACGCCTACGGATTTGTCCTGAATTCGACGGTCACGGCACTAGATGGTTCCACTGTAACCACTGCGAACACCTACGATACCTCGCCCACCACTCTCGCCAAATGGTATTTGGGCCGTCTCACTAGTTCCACCGTGACCAAAACGCATGGCGATGTATCCTCCTCAAAATCATCTGCATTCGTCTATGTCCCAGCCACTGGTCTTCTAGAATCAGAAACCATCGAGCCTGGAAATGCACTGAGTGTGACCAAGACCTATAGCCATGACGGCTTCGGGAACATCACCAACACCTCAGTCACAGGCTCCGGCATCACGCGCTCTGGCTCTTCGGTTTATGATCCAACAGGCCGTTTTCTCATCGGTGAGTCGAACCAGCTCGGCCATACCATTTCATACAGTTATGACTTCAATCGAGCCATACTCCTCTCCACCAATGACATCGCCCGCAAGACCACCCGTTTCGGTTATGATGCTCTCGGCACCCTCATCAGGACCTACCACCCAGACAGCACCCAGACCGGAGAGTCCACAAATTACTACGATGGCACCCTGCCATCCGCCGTCTCGGATTTTGTCACCAACCCGATTTTCTATGTCCGAGCCAAGCAAACTTCCGGTGCACCCACGGCGAAGGTTTACTTGGACCAGTCTGGTCGGGATATCGTATCGGAAACGACCATCCTTCGCGACGCCAACGCCTCCAGCCCCTCCACTCGCTACTCTAAAGTCTATACCGTTACTCAATACGATTCCCTAGACCGGAAATCAAAAGTCTCCGACGCCTTCGGTGCCGATGAAGTCCCCAAGTTCACCCAGATCTTCTACGATGTCGTCAGTCGTGTCCACAAGACCGTTCACCCAGACGATTCGGTCGATGAAGTAACTAAATTCACCACCGACACCCTTGCTGGCCAACCCGTCAGCGTCTCGATCGCTAATAACAGCAAAGGCGGAGTGCTGCAACGCTGGGAGGATCAGCATGGACGCTTCATCCAGAGTCACGACACCTCCGGACAAACCACCACCTTCCACCACGATCTAGAAGGTCGCCTCACCTCGGTGAAAATCGATGGGACCACCATGCTCATCAACACCTTCGACACGTTCGGCAACAAAGAGTCCGTCTGGGAGATCAACTCAGGCACCTCAAGTTCCAAATATAATGCGTTCGGCGAAGTCCTCAGCTCCACCAATGCCAAGAATCAAGTCACCTTTTTCACCTACGACGCGCTGGGTCGCCCGCTGACGGTGGACAAACCAGAAGGGCTTTTCACCACCTACTACGATGGCGCTACTGGCTCCGGTCTCGGCAAGCCATGGAAAACCATCGGCCCTGCAGGTTACCAAGAACTCATCTCCTACGACGACATGGGTCGCCCGCGTAGTTCGTCCAAGACCCTGTTCGGCGAAACCTTCACCAGCTCCACCACCTATGATCCTCTAAGCCGAGTCATCTCAGAAACCGATGCCGGTGGCCTCACCGTGATCCATGCTTACGATCCGCTCTACTCCTTCCCCACCAAGCTCAGCATCGGCCTCGGTTCTCCCGGTGCGGGGACCGTTCTCTGGCAAGCCGGCACTTTCGACGCCAAGGGCCGCCCACTCACCCAGACCCTCGCGCAAGGAGTGAGCACCTCTGCTTCCTATCACTCACTTTCCGGTCTGCTCACCGGTTTGACCGCTAGTGCCGGTGGAACTCCTCTCCAAGCCAAGTCCTACGGTTGGGACGCTCTTGGTAACTTACACACTCGTACCGACAACATTCTGAAACTTCGCGAAACATTCGTTCACGATAGTCTTAACCGCCTTCGTAGCACCAGCTTCACCTCGCTCGATGTTGCCACCACCACGACGGTTCCTCCGCCGGAGGCTTACAGTATTGATCCAAATGGCAACCTCCTCACCAAGGGTCAAGCCACTCTCAAATATGAAGGCACCCGGCCACACGCCGTCTCATCGGCAGTGATCAAAGGCGCAGCTCGCACTTACGCCTACGATGCCGCCGGCTATGTCGAGTCCGACTCCAAGCGCACCTACACCTGGACCTCCTTCGGCCAGCTTCTCTCGCTCGACTACCTTGCCGCACCCGCTTTGCAAAATTTTGCAGGCGGCCAGATCTATGCTGCCAGCCGGGTGCAAACGGACTTTTCCTTCGATGCCGGAGGAAATCGCGCCCGCCAGCTGAAGCAGCGGTTCAATTCAGACACCTCCAGCCTTGTCGAGGAAACCACCTACCTCGGCTCCTACGAACGGGAAGTTCACAGCACCAAGAGCGCCCCCGCTGCGCCGATGGTGCTCACCCGCACGGTCCACCGCCACAGCATCGGCGGCTTCGCGGTTTACACTCGCACCGAGAAGCCCGGGCTACCCTCTGAGACCAAGCTCACCACGATTTTAAAAGATCACCTCGGCTCGACCGATCTGCTCTACACCGGCACTTGGACCGGCAGCAGTTTTTCGACACCCACACCCGCCAGCATCGAGCGCCAATCCTTTGATCCCTGGGGCGAGCGCCGCGCACCCGACACGCTCTTTGCCTACCGCACCTCGGACACCGACACCTTCCGCAGCAGCGCCCAAGACTACGACCGTGGCTACACCGGCCACGAGCAGCTCGACGATTCCGGCCTCATCCACATGAACGGTCGGATCTACGATCCCGAGCTAGGCCGCATGCTCAGCCCCGACCCCTTCGTGCAGGTGCCGGAGTATTCCCAGAATTTCAATCGCTACAGCTATGTGATGAACAATCCGCTCAACCTGACGGATCCGAGCGGGTTTTCATGGTTGAGCAAGGCATTCAAAAAGATTGGGAACTGGTTTAAGGAAAACTGGCGAACGATCGTATCAATCATTTTCACCGTAGCCTTATTTTTCATATTGGGTCCTGGTGCTTTTGGGTTTCAAGGTTTAAATCTCCTAGGCTCAATTGGAATAACAAGTGGATGGGCGGTTGGTGCTTCCATAGGTGCAGTCTCTGGGGCGTTTAATTCGGCGCTCAATGGGGGAGACTTAGGGGATATTTTGCGAGGAGCGGCTATCGGTGCGATCCAAGGTGGAATTGCGGGCGGAATACTACACGACATGGGATTAGCTGCTGAAAAGGCAGGGGGGTTCTTCACCAAGGAAGCTGCCATGCACATCGCAGGTCATGGAGTGCTCGGCGGCGCTGCAAACGAAGCCATGGGTGGCAAATTCCAAGATGGATTTCTTTCTGCAGCCGCAGGAGCTGGAGCATCCTACTTCGGTCCTTTCCAAAATACAGATGGTGCAAGTGGAGTTGCAGCACGAACGATCCAAGCGGGAATCGTCGGCGGCACTGCTTCTGTGCTCGGCGGGGGGAAATTTGCCAACGGAGCTTGGACTGCGTCCTTCCAGCATTTGTTGAATCGGGAGGCAGGGACGTGTAAGGAAATGTTATACAACGCCGCTCACGACCAAGGTAAGAAGTGGTATTATTGGTTGTATAATGAGGAAAATGGCCCAATTGAGCAGACGGCAAATAATTCTCGCCAGTACGGACCCGGGAAGCTTAAGGGGCAGTGTGCTGCGGGAGCCCAAGTCTTGTGCGGCCACGGCGGTTCAGATGTGCCGAAAGCTAGCAACTGGAGAGCTGGCCCAACAATTTTTGAACTTTTGGAGCGAGGTTTTGGAGTTCCTGTGGGTGCAGTTTTTGCGAGCTTTACAACCGCAGGCACGTATAATAATCTGCCGGGGGAAGCTGGAGGTGGTAACCATACGATATTATTTCTTGGATCTGACGGGAATGGGAAATATAATATAGCCGATCAATTTAACTATAAATCAGAGGGTGTCGTTAAAAGTCAAAACTATATGATTAAAAAATATGATGCCCAAACGATGAAAAAATTCAGACTGGTTTTAACAGACCGAATTCGTGATTAAATATGAAATTAATATTCATCATAGTATTTACGGGCTATTGCGTAGCTTGCTCACCATGCCGAATTACAGCAGATATGAGCGAATCCGAAGTGAAAGTTGTGCTCCTAAGATGTAAGGGAAAGCCTCATAGAATTACATTCGAGAAAATAGGTGGGCCGTTCTTGGAAGAAACTGAAGTTTGGGATTATTCATCATCATCTGAAACTGCTCAAAGGGATGACTTTTGGTTTTCGCACGGGAGGTTGTCTTCTATGCCGTTGAATTCTCCTATGCTTGAGCCCTCATCTAGATGACATCAAAATTACTGCACAAAATTACTGCAGACAGAAATAATCAAATAGTTACTTACCTTCACGCAGTTTCAATCTTTTCAACCCGGAATTACCACCTAGGCTTCGTGTAGGTTCTTTCCGGCTATTTCCAATCGCACCATTTAGATTGAATTTTTAGCCCGGCACATCCGTTCTTTGACATCTCCCCAAGCACACGCCCCCGACCCGCTGGAACGCCAGCGGGCGCGGGTGATGGTGTGATTTTGAAGTTTTTTGCTTCTGCTAGTCCGGAACCTAGGGATTGAACAGAAGTAGGGAATAAAATCACAGCAGACAGAAATAATCAAATAGTCACTTACCTTCCCGCATTATGATCCTTGTCAGTCCGGGGTTTCAGCCTAGGATTTTGTCGATCTCTTTCCGGCTATTTCTGATCGCATCATAACGGTTGGAAACTTCGCCCGGCTCAACCGCTCTTTGACATCTCCCCAGCACACGCCCCCGACTCGCTGGAACGCCAGCGGGCGCGGGTGATGTTGTGATTGTAAATTTTTAACCACGGATTCAAGAGGGGAAGGGGATTGTTCTCCGCGCTTTTCACGGCGGCCTCTGCGTCTCCGCGTTTCGATTGATCTCAATTACGGCACAATTACGGCACACAATTACGGCACACAATTACGGCACACAATTACGGCACACAATTACGGCACACAATTACGGCACACAATTACGGCACA
>JAIXQH010000011.1 GCA_027484055.1 Verrucomicrobiaceae bacterium
ATACATGTTGGATAGGCTGCGAGGACTTCGTGTTCCCGCAGTAGCCCACGAAAACCCTAAGCACGCCTATTTCTCTTCCAAAGGCTTTGCTCCCACTGAGCTCCAGCCATAGAATTTCGGCCAAACTCAATACCTTACTCGCCATGAAGAATCTACTCCGAACGCTCCTCGTGCTATTCGCAGCCAATCTCGGATTTGCTGACGAGGCTTCAGAGAAGACTACGATCTACTTTCCAGTTACGAAAGATACCGAGCGGAAGAACGGCTCGATTTCCGAGTTTGAGTCCGAGTGGTATTCCAAGCACCTGAGTGCGATGGGCGAGCCATCGTTGAGCCCAGCGAAGAAGGAGGTGACGACCTATCGATTCTTGATTCTCCCAACTTGGGGGCATCCTGTCTCAGTGAGAGCCGAACTTTCTGGGGAGCTGTTTAAGCTGACTTCATGCAGGCTTGATGGGCAAGGTGGCTACGACCCCGGGAAGGTCGCAGAGCGACACGAAGTCACGCTGTCGAAGGCTGATACCGCTAAGTTATCGAAACTTCTTGATGTCTTGAAGATGTTCGAGAGACCGACCGAGGATACTGAATCAGGGATGGACGGAGATCAGTGGATCTTTGAGGGCGTTTCAGGAGGCAAGTATCACATCCTCAACATCTGGTGTGCAGTAGAAGACACCAAGAAGCGAGGGCTCGAGCCGTTTGTTCAAGTATGCCAGTTTTTAATCACACAATCGAAGCTCAACGAACGACCAAAAAATATAGGCGATGAACTACTGCAAGCCAAATAGCCGAATGCAGCCGAACACGTCGTGGGTGGCAACGGCGGATAAGCTCCCTCGTTCGCTTCGCTCTGTGAGTCCTGCGCCGCCGTGCCACCACATTAAACGTTCGGCAGAAAATTCAGAGACACTAACTCTATGAACCACAACATTCCGCACCCCCAACTCCTTCCTGACTACATCTCTGAGGACAACTGGAACGCCTTTGTGGCGAGACTCCCTGATACTGATCGGCTCCAAGCACCGAGTTACACGCAACGATGCAAAGACCTGAAGGATCTTGAAGCCGCACTTCTGAAGAGCGGTCAGCGGGTGCAGTGGGTGGAGACTGATGTCGCAGGGTTTGAACGCTGGATCGCAGAACATCACAAAGCCTTTACCCGTGAATCCGCAGGACAGTATGCGATGCACAAGTTTGCCGAGCAATCCACTGGGAAGTCGCACAAATTTATCGACCCAAGTGACACAATCTGAAGAAGCCGAACAAGCTGCGTCACGGCAACGGTGCATAAGCCCCGCTGTTGCTTGTTCAGTCGCTTCACTGTCGCGCACCGTGCGTGCACTTTGACGATAGGCAAAGAATGAAGATGCTCCTCCTGCTTCTGTCTGTGATGACATGCTCATGCGCCAATCAAGCGGTTTCCAATGACCGTCCCTCGTCCGGCGCGTCTAGTTTTTTCGCGAATTACGTAGCCATCGATGGACCAGAACCTGACACGCTTCCCATCTTCCTGAGCGCCTGCAGAGGCGATCAGAGTGCTTTGGATGCGATCTTTTCCGACTACGACCGATTCGGCAGTGGAGATAATGAGGCGTGGGGAGACGTTCCCGACATGCTCCTTGCCGAGCTTGGTGACCAACGGTTCTCCGCCTACGCTTCCAAGCAGGATTTCAAGCGCAAGGTCGCTGTGCTGAAGTGGCTCGGCACTCCAGGATCAAGTCTGTGCGATGACTCGGATTCCAGACGACTTTACCCAAAGACCGCAGCGCTGCAGGAAGCATTGTTTGCGTCTCACCCGACAGCCCGCCCCTAGGAACAAGATGCCTATCAAGCCGTGCGTGGCAACCGGCGATAACGTCGCAAGTTGAATTCGAGCTTCCCCTCGCCGGTGCCACCACTCTACGTTCTCCTGAAAAAATGTATTATCCACCACGCCATTACAAAATTGGAGCGATACCTCAGGAGATCGTTGTAGGAGACTTTATATGGACACTCGAAGGGGCGAGCGTCGAATTTGTTGCCGCTGTGATCGAGAATAAGGATGATCTGGCGAGATGGGGTCTATTGGAACCGAGCATAGCAGTTACAGGTAACCATCCATTTCGGATGCTCGATCACTATGACCGCCATCGATTGTGGATAGAAGAAGGGATTGACACCACTATATATAAGCAGAGCCAACTGGAATCACAGGGAATTCATCCACTCACATCGAACGAGCGAGCTGAACTCGCATGGGCGCTATCAGAAGCAAGAACACGCGTGCCATCAGTTGTTCGGAACGCACCTTATCGAGTTTCGGCCACAATGCAGTTTCCGAGCAGGGAAGAGAGCTGGCGTATTTATTTCGTAGATGGATCCAGTCTAGTATTCGAGTGCGTCGAATTCCCATTTCGACCTAATACAAGAGCAATTGGAGAACAAGCCGCATCATCCAACCACTAGGAGCCGTTCTGTTTCCATGATTTCCCGTAATTACAACATCAACCCCGTGATCCACGCCCGCCCCCGCTCCTAGTGGTGGATGTGCTCATCGTTCGGTAAAATAGTATGCGCCAAATTCAAGAACACAAATTCCAGGTCTACCTTGTCGGACTCCAAGCCTTGGCAATCATTGCCGGGTCGTTGATTGTTACTGGGTATATGAAAGTATTCGGGACGTCCGATAATGATTCCCACCAATGGCCATGGGTATTAAGAATGATCAGGTCCTATGGTTTCCTACTATTGTTGATTCCAGCAGCCTGGGCCTATTTGACGGTCAAGCTTGAGATCAATGAACGCATCTATTATCGACCGGTCTGGACAATTATTTCTGGGGTTGTAATCCTTGCGGCTCTGGCGTGGTTATTCTGTGATTCTTTCATGACTGTGATTACTCCCGTTTACCCATGACAAGACCAGTTATCGGAAGAACCGAACACGTCATGGATGTCAACCGCCCATAATCAACTCAATTTCTTTTCATTCTCACCGCAATGACGCGGTGACATCACATCAAACGTTCGGCAAAATATATGAAGAAAAACTACCCAGAACTACCCAGCCCGACAGGCTTCTGGGTGCTCGCAGACGGCTACAAAGACGCCGCCCATGCTGTCGATACACGAATCCAAGGCGGTGAATACACCGGAATGGCAGTCATACCATATGTTTTTCTGTGCTTCAGAAGTATCGAACTCTCAATAAAGAGCGTCTTGGCGAACGCAGGACTTACTAAAGAGACTATCGCAAGAGAACTTGGACACGATTTATCAGCTTTACTCGATAAATGTCAGTCCATTGTATCGTTACCTCTGATCGGCATCAGCGTGGATGCTGAGAAGATGCTTCGGGACTACTCGGATACATACTCTAAGAAGTGGTTTGAGTATGGGGACGATTTCTGGTGTGAGCCAGACCTCGACATGCTACGGACTACTTGTGATGAAGTGTGCGAAGCCGTTCGGACGCACATCAAATGACAACACAGCCGAACAAGCCGTGAGTGGCAACGCCGAACCAGCAACCAGATGAAATCGGAGCTTCCCCTCGGCGTGCCACCACTCTAACGTTGATATCGCTGGGATCTTGTCAAGTTGATATAGTTCTTTTTTCCTATCATTTGGATGGGCTTTGTTTGATCGGTTAACAACAGAGTAGAAACGAGGAGCAGTTAGCGGGTGATGCGATTTCGCGCAGACGGGTATGCTGATATGCGTGGACTGGATACCACATGATTTTGTCTTCACCTTTGGCCTTGTTCTCTATCTCGTATCGAGTGCTTAGTTTGCTTTCGCAGAACCTAACTCATAACGTCATCTAGTGCTGACCTTGCGCCTGGGAAGCTCCTCGTCTCTAGTCTATTGTTGGTCGGTGGTAATTTTGGTTTCTGGTTTGTAGAATGGTGGGTGGGCGGATGGGGGGATTGGGTGAGATTAGATTTTTACGCTCGTGGCGGGTGTGGTTTTCTTTGACCGCTGCCCCCCGCTCCC
>JAIXQH010000013.1 GCA_027484055.1 Verrucomicrobiaceae bacterium
CTTGCACGTTCCAGCCGCCGAGTTCGTGGAGGAACTTGATTTCGGTGTGCAGTTGCCAGCCACCTCCAGTTTTAGGGAGCCACGTTGTTTTACGGATGCGGCGACCCATGCCGTCGTAGGCGAAGGCGAGCTTGCGCTTTGCTCCAAATGGCACGGTGGCTAGGGTTTCCATGGTGATGAGACGATTTTCCGCATCCCACGTGTAAGTGAAGCGACCGTCCCCTGTCAAATTCCCATCCAGATCATAGGTGAAAACTTCGGGCGAGGCTGGTAGGAATTTCCCGCCATTGCGGGTGGTGGTGCCGCTGCCATCGGTGGCGGCGACGCTGTAGGGAGTGAGCACGGGACCACTCGCGGCAGGAATCTCACGGTAGAAATACTCGTCGAGCCGGGTGGCGGGGAGGCTGTTCACGGTGACGGTGGCGCTGAGGCTGGCTTTTCCCAAAATATCAAACGCGCGGGGGATGGTCTTGCTGGTGTATTGATTGAGCAAAGTGGGGGTGTAGGTGCTGGCCCGTCCGTTGGTGGTGGCGGTGAGGCGATTTCCGATTTCATCGAAGGTGTAGGAATGACTCCAGCCGGGAACGGGTGTGTTAGGCGAGGCCGTTTTTTCCCGGATGCCAGTGGTCACTTCTCCTTTGTCATTGTAGCCGTAGTTCCAGCGGGTGTTGTCTTCACGCGTGATTTTTTTGCGGCGGTTCAGTGCGTCGAACTCGGTGACGCCGTAGGATTGTAGCTGAGAAGACCCGTAAGCGTTGCTCACTCCGTCTAGGCGCAATGAGGTGTCGTAGGAATTGGTGCGGGTCAGGCGGGTCGTGGCACCTTCTTTGGAAGTGATGGTCTGGACCAAGTCGGTGTTTGGATAGTAACCATAGGTGGCACTGGAACTGCCACTCGTGATGGTGTCGAGACGCGATGAGGTGGAATAGGCATAGCTCGTCTTTTGCTCGACCCCACTGGAGGTGACACTTGTCTCAGCGGGGCGGACGTAGCCGTCCACCGCGCTATAGCGGCTCACTCCATCCAAGATGCCGCCACTGATGGCTTCGGTGGTCTTTGTTAAATTAATGCCTTGGTCTGGGTAGGTGAACGTGTGGGTGCCAGCGGCATCCACCACGGTCTTGGGACGTTGAGCGCGATCATACAGCGTGATGAAGGACGGGGTGGAATCGCTGTAAAGTTTGCTTTCAAGCAGCCCTAAGTCATTCCACTTGAAGGTGGTCACGGGGCCGCTGGCGCGAGTGAGCGTTTCAAGCTTCCCATTCGCATCATAGGCGTAGGTTACCGCCTTGCTGTTCGAGTCGATTTTTTGCAAAAGCAGTCCGGTCGCGGCGTCATACTTCCATTCCGTGGTGTCGGGAGTACCAGGAGCAGTCGGCCAGGTGGCCGTGTTCCATGCGGCGCTTCCTCGGTAGGTTTTGAGAAACTGCAACTGCCCATACTCATCATAAGTGCGCTCAACCGGGTAAGTGGCAGAACCCCAGACTCGGAATACCTCACCGCGCAGGGTGTAAGAGGTGTAAATGACTTTTTGATCGGGAAGCGTCTCACTGGAAACTTTCCCTGCTCCTACCACACCAGCGGGATAGTAAGCGTAAGTTGTCGGCTGTCCCGCGTGAGTGATACTGGCAATCCGTCCAGTCGTGGGATCATAAGCGGTAGTCGTGACGACATTGGTGGGTGTCGTTACCGTGGTAGGGCGACCCAACAGATCATAGCCATACGTGGTCGGCACGGTGAGTGACTTGCTCGTGCTGGAGCGCAGGAGACCGTCAATCGTGATTTCTACGGCATCAATATCAGAATCAGGAGTATCGGTGGTGACCGTCACCGTTCGAGTCGCGCGATCAATGGCGGTGGTGCGGGTCGTTTTGTTTCCCAACGAATCCAGCGTTTGCGTAATGGATGCGATGCCCGAGCCTAAGCCAGTGAGTTGTTCACGGGTGGTGGAGATCTTGGCGGGAATGCCGTTGAAATCCTTATCATAAATTGAATTAACGGTTACGAGGTACCATTTTCCATCTGGATCGAGCACGTAACTGCTCAGAGTCTGCTGAACAGGATCATTTCCAGTGGTGTCTAAGGGATCTATTAATCCGTTTGAATTGGCATCTCGCGCTTCCAGGGTAAGCACGCCCGTTGCGGCGTCATAGCCATACAGGTGATTCACTTCCCCCGGTACACTTCGCGAAATCACTCGGTTTTTGTAAACCGAGTCGTAGAGCGTGTTCGTCTCGGTGGTTGTTTCATTTTGACCACTGAGAATGGTTTTCCAATGATTGCCATAACGATTCATCATGGTCTGAATGTACCGACTCGATGCCGGGCCACCGATGCGGTCTTCAGTCCAGATGCCAAATTCATTCAGGTCATAGTATCCCTGATCTTGATAATCGTAATAGTGTGCAATCACTCCAGTGCCGGTCACTGACTTGGTCTGGCCGTCAAGAAAGGTTTCGGTGATTTCCGTGCTGGTATCCGCATGGGTGCGCGTGGTGAGCTGGGTGTGATCGGTCGCATTGACCGAATAATCCGTGGTGGTGACCAGTCCATCCTCCGCCGTCGTAGTATGAATACGTCCAGCGACATCGTAGCTCGTGGAGGAGGTTAAGCTCAAACCGGCAGCACTCCGAGTCGTGGACGTGTTACGGCCTAGCACGTCGTAAACTCTGGAAGTGGTGATGCCTAGTCGCGTTTCTTGGGTCACTCGTCCTTCTGCATCGTAAATGTCATAGGTCGTCCTGATTCCGGCTTCGTCATCTTCGTAGGCTAATCGATTATTGACCCAAGAAGCTTCGTAGGTGACTCGGTTGTCGATGCTGGTGAGTAACAAATGGCCGAACCCGTCATATTGGTGGCGGGTTTTATGCAGCGTGGCATACCCTGATGCGGTTTTAACTTGGGTCTCTTCACTGAGAACATTGCCTCCTGGGTTGAAAATTTTGAGGGTTCTTAGTGTTTTATGATTGATCCCTAGAGGTGAAGTCGGAGTTCCTTCGGTAATTACAACAAGCCGATAGGGGCCAGCAGTCGATGCCGTAAACGAATCCGAGCTGGCATCGTATGTGCCTACTCGATATAAGTAGCTCATCCGGGTACCATCCCCTGCTTCCGTGTAGGCCGTGAGACCTTTTATATAATTTGGAATCGCGCCCGTGTAATAGCTGCTGGAAGTGCTGTCGAATGTGGCAGTTTTCCGGCCTACGACTTCCCCAAACCGAAGTTCTTCCCTGATTGTCACTGGAAAAGCGGGGATTCCCGTAGCCATGCTATAGGTGCTGTGCGAAAACGAAGCTCCAGTTTTCTTAACAACTTGCCCCCCTAAAAATGAGCTACCGATTAATTCTTTGTCTTCACCAATTTCGTTCAGCAGGTAAGAATCTGTAGATCTGGTGTAGAGGTATTCATGACTGCGAACTTCGCCATTGAAGTCATCCGCAGTTAATGGCGCACCCTTCCATGGGCCATAGACTCTACGAAGTTTCCCAGCAAAACTCCTGTTGTCCTCAGTCGGTTCATAATACTCGTAAGCCTGCCATGAACCGTCTGGCCCAGTCGTATTAATGAGGCGAGTGTGGTAGTAAACATCAGACGGCACATCATGATAGGTCCAAGTGCTTGTTAAAGCGGCACCATCCGGATCTACTATGGATTTAACTTTTTCAGTGCCCCAACTGTAGGCGTGGTAAATGTCTCTCACCTTAGATAGGATCTCGCCAGTGATCGGCTTCATGACCGTGGTTTCAATTTGTTTATCTCCATTCGTCAACGTCGATTCAGTGCGAATTTCCTGGTCGATTCCATTAACATTAGCAATCCAAGCCTTTGAAGCACTGTCATAGCTTAGATTCGTTTCTTTGATCAACGTTCCATGAGTTTCCGTGATGAGAACGACGGGCAGAGAAGCATTATTGGATGGGCTTGACACTTTCCAAGTGGTCGCTGGTGCCCCACTGACCGCGTATAGGCCATAAGTTCCTGAGGCCTTGTTCCCGATTTGGGCTAGCGGGTAAAATCTGACTTCGTAAGAAGTTGACGTCAGCGTGATGATATTTGCAAGAATTTCCGGCGTCTTGATCTGCCGGATCTGCTGGTTTGAAGCAGAAACGCGAATGACTTCAACTTCAGGTGTGACGCTGACATAGTTCAATGCAGACGGAGTAAAAACAGCGGATGAAATGGCTCCAGCAGAAATGCTAATTTCACCGGCAGAGCTGCCGTCACTGATGCCGCCTAACGAGATACCCGCATGCAGGCCGCCGGATTCTGCTCCAGCGGATACTTCCCCATTCCCCGCAGTCCCCGCTCCTCCCGCAGACTTGCTTTTTAAAACAACCGTCCAAGAACCTGAGTAGAGTGTGCAACCAAGCCCGCCTTTATCTTTCGTCGAGGTTTCTTCACCGTCGATAAAAACTCGGTAGCAAGGTGGTGCAGTAACCTCTACGTGAGCCGTGGAAACATGGTTTCCTTGTAAAGTCAACGTATAAGGCACGTCTGGTTTCAATAGTGCTGTGTTTTCGGGTGTCGGAGTGTATTTTCCGCAGCCCTCGCCTGCAACGGGACCTATGACTTTGCTGCCCAGTTGTAAGGAAAAGGTTCCATTCGCACACATGGCTCCCTTGAATTGAACCTTAACATCACCGCCACATGAACATTGCGCTGAGACGCTTGCCGGAATGCCGAGTATCAATACTGCGACGTATTTTAATAATGGATAAAATGGCCTCATGGATTAATAATTGCTAAAATTGTAAACATCTAATAAACGTGACGTGGAATCGTTCATCGAATCTTTAATTTTCGGATCAGATCCAAGGATGTATTCAAAATAATTCGAAATCCCATCCCCATCATCATCGGCAAACCAAAACAACGTGCTGAGCGGATCGAAACCATTGGCCAATTTCCAGCCGTCAGAAATTCCGTCTCCCGCTGTTGAAAAATTAAGCGGATGAGTTTGGGGAGATGCATGAATTTCAAAATAATTACTCAGTCCGTCTTGATCAAAGTCTGCGGTATCCAATGTTTCGCCCGCTTGAGGCACTTGCTCTGTGTAGCTCAAACGAAAAAATCCACTGGGTGTATCTGATCCGACTTCATGGCTAATTTCTACATCATTACCACTTTCGATGATATCCATCCAATGCCACAGACTGAGCGGTTGGTTCACATCTGAAACTTGGACAAAGTAACTGCGTCCCGTATGGCCAAACCAATGTAAGGCTTTTTCTCCAGTGGGAAAAATGTAGAGGTCTGAGGCTTGGTCGATTCCATTTTGCTGAGCAAAGAGCAGGGGCATCCCGGCCAGGATCATGAAGCTGAGGCTGATTCGTTTCATCGGTTTCAAAGTTGAAATTTATTGAGTCGAGGTTCCGGTCATTGGACTCTTGAGGTATCGACTCCCTCGGTGAGGTTTAGACCAAAAAGTCGCATCCCTCATAACTGGTGGATTCGCTTTTTCCCAAGCCGCCGCAGCCAGTTGGTAGTGTTGGCGCTTCTCACGAAAAATTTGTAGTTTAGCATTTTCTGTAAGCACTAAGTCTTTGAGTAAATTGATCGGTAACATTCCGATTTCGTCTTGTGGGTTTCCTAGAGTCACTGTCACTGCCTCTGGTGAAACTTCAGGAATCTTCATCGCTTGGCGACCGGGAAAGCGCGTGGGCTTTGTAGTGTCGATTACAGTGGCGGAGAACATCAGTGAATAGCTCTCACCGTCATGGGTGAAGCGACCTATTCCCTCAAGCAATCCAAGATCTAAGCCGCAAAGGGCTTCGTAGGCTTCTCCCGTATCAGGGTTACGCCAGTGGACGCGGCTCACTCGACGGTTATAGACGGTAGCGCCTATCAAAAGAGTATGCCGCCGCTGGTAAGCTATCCTCGCGATGTCCGCAGGAGTCAGAATACGCGGTTCTTGAAGTTTTGGAGGAATCGGCTTTGGAAGGTCGGGAAGTTTAGAAGCTTCGCCACGCGTGAGGGTTAACAAATGTGGTGATGATGTCTTCAGAGCCATCGAAGAATCGATTCTCATCACAGGAATCACTTTTTCGGTCGCAGGCGGTGGTGCTGGCGGTTTGAAGTCTGGTACTTCCAGCGAATGTTGAATGGTAGTGCGAGGGGATTTTCCATTTCGATTCTCAACGGGATCTATTTTTGAAGTTTGTGCCTCCAGTGGCATGAAAGACCATGAAACCAAAGATAGATAAAAAACGACGACTGGTTTTTGCATAATTGATAGTTCTGTGTCGAGCTAGTTTGGAGACGACTATGCTAGTAACCCATCATGATGCGATTTTGGAGTCAACTACCAAATTGTCACAGTGTCGATGGGTGAAAAAAACGATCCATTCAAAGCGCAGTGTTTTCCTCTTCACGCGACTTGTGGAATTGAGACGGGAAGCAGGTCTGACGCAGCGTGAACTCGCTGCCAAATTGGGACGTGAGCAGGCGATGATCGCAAGAATCGAGTCTGGAGAGCGGCGCGTGGACGTTTTGGAGTTTTACACGCTTCTCACGATTTTGTGCGCAGATCCAGAGAAAGAAATGCTGGGTCTATTTAAAGCGTTAGCCGCCATGAGTTCCGAAGACTGATTTTTAAGTCATTTACATCCAGATAGTTGGCAACGGCTTCTGCTGCCTTTAGTTGAGCAAGTGCTCACAATTATTGAAAAACCACCGGATGGCATGACTCAGTCCAGCTCTCAAATCGGATTTTAGACGTTCCTAATCCGATCCGACATGACTCTAATCGAATTTTAGGCGTTCCTAATCCGATCCGACATGACTCTAATCGAATTTTAGGCGTTCCTAATCCGATCCGACATGACTCAAATCGAATTTTAGGCGTTCCTAATCCATTCCGACACGACTCAAATCGAATTTTAGGCGATCCTAATCCATTCCGACACGACTCAAATCAGATTTTAGGCGTTCCTAATCCATTCCGACACGACTCAAATCAGATTTCAGGCGTTCCTAATCTCATCCGACATGACTCAAATGCCAACTTAGGCGTTTGAGGTCCGCTCCTTAACGCGACTTGCTAAGTCACAACTCTATGGAATCCAATCTATAAGAAAAACACCTGTAATTGTCTCATTTATTTTGATGAATGAACTTTACTAATCGGCCCAGAAAGTGTGTTTAGTAAATCACTTTATGAATAGCTACATCCCTGACTCTGCCGTCAATCGCCTCACCTGGTTCAAAAATCTCAAGACCCAAGTCCTCATCGACTCAGCCACTCTGGGCTGGGACGCTGCTAAACTAGCCACCTTCATGGTGCCCCTTGATTCACTCATCGCAGTTTACCAAACATTAGTGGATGCAGATACCGCATTGAGCAAAGCGAGTGGTAATGCTCAAGAAGTTTTCACTGCCATGGTTCCTGCACTCCGCGCCTCCGTCGCAGAGATGAAAACCAACCCAGCCTTCAACGACGGCATGGGTGCCGCTATGCAAATTTTTGTGCCTGTGAGTTCTCAGTCCCCAGAAAACATTAAACCAGCCATCATCGCCACCGCAGAGCGCGGCTGCGTCCGGATCACCGGGACCAAAAACTATGCCGAGACGGTAAACATTTATATGCGCCGAAACGGTGGCGCGTGGGTACTCATCGCACCGAAACGCAAACGCTTCCCTTTCGACGACCAAACACCCCTCCTTAACGCCGCTATTCCAGAAATACGCGAATACATGGCCCGTGGCGTCAATGGTGACGATGAAATCGGCCAAGACAGCGACATCGTTACCGCAACTTTCGCGGGTTGAGGGGCGGATTTTTCTCATGACCAACCGCGAGTGTAGTTACAGTGTGATAAGCACTTCGGCGATTTCCCTTTTGGGGTAACTTTAACGAAGCAAAACGCCATCACGACAATGGCAGTGCTAAGCGATTCCTGCGGGTGAGAGTGTCTCTTACGCCATGAATGGATTCAATGGACAATCGAGTCACAAACTAAACCCATTTGATCCGCAATGAAGCCTTCGGCACCCTCACCCGCTGGCTCACCAGAAATCAGTGGATTCCACAGCCCGGTTCCTGATACCGTCCAGCCATGGCTGAGATGACCTTGTTTGAGAAAATCTGTGCGAAACAAATCCCAGCCACGATCCTCCATGAGGACGAGCGCTGCATCGCCTTTCGCGATATCGCGCCGCAGGCCCCCGTGCATGTCTTGATCATCCCGCGCAAGCCCATCCCCCGCATCGGGCTGGCGGCGGAAGCGGACGAAGCCCTGCTCGGTCACCTCTTACTCACCGCCGCCAAGGTCGCCCGCAGTGAGGGCCTCGCGGAAAATGGCTACCGCCTCGTCATCAACAACGGCCCCCACGGCGGCGAAGCCGTGCCCCACCTGCACATTCACCTGCTCGGCGGTCGCCAACTGCTGTGGCCTCCCGGCTAGGAATTGGATGAAAACGAAACTCCTCAAACTCTTCGCTGCCACGGCGGTGCTCGGTAGCTCCTGCGCGCCCAAGACTCCCCTCGCGCCAGCCGCCCACGTCAGGCGAGTGGTGCTGGTCCATGGTTTCCTGGACAACGGCATCACCTTCGGGCTTCTGAAACGGCGCCTAGAGCGGCGCGGCATCGAATGCTACATCCCTCGGCTCAAGCATGTCGACGGCCGTGGTGGCCTTGAAGCCTGTGCGGTCAAACTCAAACAAGACATCGACGGGAAATTCGGCAGCACTCAGCCGATCAGCATGATCGGCTTCAGCATGGGCGGACTGGTCACCCGCGAATACCTCCAGCACCAAGGCGGTGCCGCCCGCTGCGAACGACTCATCACCATTTCCTCACCCCACCACGGCACCCATGCCGCGTGGCTTTACCCGTCCCAAGGAGTCGTGCAAATGCGCCCTGGCAGCCCGTTTCTTGCCGGGCTTCAGCGCACGGAAAATGAGCTCGCCAACATCCCCATCACCTCCTATCGCACGCCGCTGGATCTTCTGATTTTACCCGCCTCCAGCTCGATCTGGGATCGCGCGGACAATCTAGAATTTCCGGTCCTGCTGCACCCGCTGATGCTCTGCTCTCCGCGGGTGCTCGACGACGTCGAACGGCGCCTGACTCAGTGACCTGAGCCGCGATCACATTTCCAAGAGCATGCGTGTCGGATTTTCCAGGCAGTCCTTGATGCGGATGAGGAAGGTGACGGCCTCTTTACCATCGACGAGGCGGTGGTCATAGCTGAGCGCCAGGTACATCATCGGGCGGATAACGACTTGGCCATTCAGGGCCACGGGGCGCTGCTGGATGGTGTGCATGCCAAGGATGCCGCTCTGCGGTGTATTGAGAATCGGGGTGCTGAGTAGCGAGCCGTAGGTTCCGCCATTGGAAATGGTGAAACAACCGCCAGAGAGGTCATCCAGAGAGATTTGGCCGTCTTTCGACTTTTTGGCGTAGTCGAGGATGTCTTTTTCGATCTGGGCGAAGGATTTTTTATCCACATCCCGCAGCACTGGGACGATGAGTCCTTTCTCCGTGCCGATCGCGACGCCGATGTCGTAGAAATGATTTTCAATGATGTCCGTGCCTTCGATGCGGCCATTCACGGCTGGGATATCCTTCAGGGCTTGCGCGGTGGCTTTGACGAAAAAGGACATGAAGCCGAGTTTGACGCCGTGCTTTTTCATGAAGTCGTCCTGCACCGACTTGCGGAGATCCATCACCGCGGTCATGTCCACTTCGTTGAAGGTGGTGAGGATGGCGGCGGTCTGCTGGGCATTCACCAAATGGGTGGCGATCTTACGGCGCAACATGGACATTTTCTTCCGCGTCGTCCGGCCGTCACTCACTTCGGTAACGACCACTCGCTCGGCAGGAGCCACGGGAGTGGTGAAATCTGGCTTGGCGGGCAGGCTCGGGGCTGCGACTGGAGCTGGTGCTGGCTGCGCGACGGCTGCTGGACTCGGCGCTGGCGCAGGTGCCACTGCCGCGGGGCCGGAGTTGGCGGTGACGCTGGTATCAATCGTCGCGATGATGGTGCCGATGGAAACTTCGTCTCCCTCTGGGGTGAGAATCTTGAGACGCCCAGCGGCTGGGGCCTCCAGCTCGTTTGAGACCTTGTCGGTTTCCAAGGTGACGAGGACTTCACCAAGGGCGACGATATCGCCATCCTTTTTCTGCCATTTCGCAACATTCGCCGAAGTGATCGACTCGCCAGCTGCGGGCACTTTCAGCTCGATGGTCGCACCGGATGCGGTAGGTTCTGGAGCCGCTACAGGCGCGGGTGGTAGTGCAGCGGCGGCGGCGGCGAATTCTCCAGAAATACGGGCGATCACCGTGCCGATGGAAACTTCTTCGCCCTCGACGACGAGGATTTCAAGGGTCCCATCGACCGGGGCTTCGAGTTCATTAGAGACTTTGTCAGTTTCCAAGGTGACGAGGACCTCGCCAACTTTGACGGGGTCGCCATTTTTTTTGTGCCAGTGGGCGACATTGGCTGAGGTGATCGATTCTCCAGCGGCAGGAACTTTAACGTCGAGGGACATGAATTATACGGTGTGAAATTGAGTGACAGGTGAGAGTGATTAGACTTCGAAGGCTTGGGCAAGCAGTGCTTTTTGTTCGCGATAGTGCATCGCCTTGGAGCCCGCAGCAGGACTCGAAGCAGTACCCCGGCCAGCGTAGCGGATTTTACTACCACAGACGCGTTCGAGGCGCGGGAAAATGTAGGACCAAGCTCCCATGTTGAGTGGCTCTTCTTGGCACCAAACGAAGGTCGAGGCATTTGAAAATTGGCTAATGATCGCCTCGGCCATCTCGCGGTGGAAGGGATAGAGCTGCTCGATGCGGATGATCGTCGTATTTTCAATCCCCTTTTCTGCACGATAGGCCATGAGGTCATAGTAAACCTTGCCACTGCAGAAAACGATGCGGGAGACATCCGCTGGATTGTTGAAGGTCTTGGTGTCGGGCAGGATTTCTTGGAAGCAAGTGCCCTCCATGAAGTCGTATTCTTGAGAAACCGCTTCTGGTCGACTCAGCAGGCTCTTCGGCGTCATCAAAATGAGCGGCTTGCGGAAGTCCCGGTGCTTCTGACGGCGCAGGGCGTGGAAGTATTGGGCAGGTGTGGAGAAGTTCCCGACGATGAGGTTTTTCTCCGCGCAAAGTTGCAAGAAGCGCTCCAGGCGGGCGCTCGAATGCTCCGGCCCCATGCCTTCGTAGCCGTGCGGTAGCAGCATGACTAAGTCACTGGGAGTCTGCCACTTGGATTCCGCCGAGGAAATGAATTGGTCAATGATGACTTGGGCACCGTTTGAGAAATCACCGAACTGCGCTTCCCACAGCGTGAGCATGGAAGGGTAAGAAAGTGAGTATCCATAGTCGAATCCGAGTACGGCGAATTCAGAGAGGAAGGAGTTGTGAACACAGAATTTCGCCTGAGTCGGGCTCAAATGCTCCAGCGGGATGTGGCGCTCGCGGGTCGTGTAGTCGTAGAAAACGGCGTGACGCTGAGAAAATGTGCCACGGCGGCAATCCTGTCCGGAGAGGCGTACGGGCAAGCCTTCCAGCAACAAGGTTCCGAAGGCGAGCGATTCTGCGAAGGCCCAGTCGATCGGGCCGCCATTGGCCAAGGCCTCAACTCGGCGGGGAAGGAACCGTTTTTCTAGGGTCGGATTCAGGTGAAAGTCACTTGGCACGGTGGTCAGGACCTTGCCGATTTGCTGAAGCACATCCCGACTGACACCCGTCGGAACCGATGCATGCGAATACGGCGGCTGATCCACTCCAGTCGAGCCGCTAAATGCGGTGCGATCCCCCACTTCTTGGAGTTGCAGCATTTTCTGGTAGCCAGCCTCGAGCTTGTCCCAAATCGTGTGTTCCAAGGACTCAAGATCCCCTTGGGAAATGACGCTCTCAGCCACGAGCTGTTTCTTGTAGAGCGTTCCAAACGTAGGCCGCTCCGAGATTTTCTTCGCCACAAGTGGCTGGGTGAACGCCGCTTGGTCCGCCTCATTGTGACCTTGGCGTCGGTAGCAGTACATATCCAGAACGATGTCCCGGCCGAATTTCTGCCGGAACTCCAAGGCGAACTGCGCCGCCCAGTATAGCTCCGCTGGCTCCTCCCCGTTCACATGGAGGATCGGGGCTTCGATCATTTTCGCCACGTCCGTCGCGTAGGCTGAGGAACGAGCGTCTGCAGGCACCGTGGTAAAACCGATTTGGTTATTGATGATCAAATGGATCGTGCCACCCGTCCGATAGCCCTTGAGCTGCGAGAGATTCAGCACCTCCGCCACCGAGCCTTGGCCTGCGAAGGCGGCGTCGCCGTGAAGCAGGATTGGCAGCACTTGCTGACGGTCAATTTCTCCACCGGAAATATCGTTGAGCACCCGCTGACGCGCGCGAGCCTTGCCTTCGACGATCGAGTTGACGGCTTCCAAATGGCTCGGATTGGCCGCGAGATTCACCCGCACTTTTCCATCTGCCAGCTCGCGGATGCTTTCGTAACCGAGGTGATACTTCACATCCCCGTCGCCCGCCACCGTGTCTGGCTCGTAGGTGGGAGTGAATTCATAAAGCAGTGTCGTGAGAGACTTCCGCACGAAGTTGGCTAAAACATTGAGCCGCCCACGGTGCGACATGCCCATTTCGATTTCTTTCACGCCTTGGGCCGGACAGGCTTCGAGGATGGCGTTCAAAATGATCATCGCCCCCTCGCCACCTTCGTTTGAGAAGCGTTTTTCACCGAGGAAACGCTTGCCGATGAAGTTCTCAAAAGCCTCCGCCTCCAGCACCCAGCAAAGTGAGTTCAGCTTCCGTTGCGCCGTATCCTCCGAGCGCAACGCATGATTTTCGATCCGCTCACGCAGCCAATGTCGCACCGTCGTGTTGTGGATGTGCATGAACTCGAAGCCGATTTTCCCGGCATAAGTCGCCTGCAATCCTAGCACCATGTCTTTCAGCTTCATTTTTTCACCACGGCGGAAAAATGAATTGGACACCTCGCGCTCCAAGTCCGCTTCGGACAAGCCGAACTGGTCGAGCCGCAGCCGGGGATTCAGCTCTGGCTCATCTTCCAGTGGGTTGATGTGCGCCTGCGTGTGACCCAGCGTCCGGTAATTATAAATCAAACTCGTCACCCGCTCGTAGAAGGCGATGTCCACTTCCTCCGCCCCGGCAACAACGGCAGGAGCCGCTCCAGCAGCCGCTTCTTCCTTACGTTTCAACTGAGCGGAGCCCAGTTCAAATCCTTCAAAAAACGCCGCCCATGTCGCATCGACCGACTTTGGGTCTGTGCACCATTCGGCGTATTTTGATTCCAACAAATCTGAGTTTTGCCGAGGTGAAACCGAGGAGTTCATGAGAAATGGGTAGAATGAGGCTGCGGGCTTAGACATTTCCCGCTTGGCCCGCCGCGTGCGGCACTTCATTAAGGGGCATCAATCGCGCCGTCAACCGCGCAAGCACGAATTTCACCGCAAAATACAGGCACCGGAATCATGATCAAAGTGAACCAACTTACTAAGCGCTACGCCCGCCACGAGGCCGTGCGCGGCATCACCTTCTCGGTGGACCCCGGAGAAATCGTAGGATTCCTAGGCCCCAACGGTGCGGGCAAGACCACCACCCTGCGGATGCTCACCGGCTACCTCCCCCCCAGCTCCGGCACCGCCAGCATCGGCGGCTGCGACATTTTCCGCCAATCCATCGACGCCCGCCGGAAAATCGGCTACATGCCAGAGAACGTCCCGCTGTATGAAGACATGCGAGTCCGCGAATACTTGAAATTCCGGGGCCAACTCAAGGGACTCTCCAATTCTGACACCCGCCGCCGCGTCGGCGACGTCATCGATACCTGCGGCCTCGCCCACGTGCACCGGAAAATGATCAAAACTCTCTCCAAAGGCTATCGCCAACGCGTCGGCCTGGCAGATGCCCTCGTCCACGACCCCGAACTCCTCATCCTCGACGAGCCCACCAACGGCCTTGATCCCAATCAAATCCGCCAAATCCGGGAACTCATTCGCCACCTCGGCCAGACCCACACCGTCCTCATTTCCACCCATATCCTCTCCGAAGTGGAAATGATCTGCAACCGCGTGATCATCCTCGACGAAGGGAAAATCAAAGCCGCCGACACTCCCAGCGCTCTCATCGCCAACATGCGCAGCGCCGGCCGCATCCAAGCCGAGATCCAAGCTGATCCCGAAGTGGCCTCCGCCGCCTTGAACCGCCTCGACTCCGTCAAAAAAGTCACCCCCGAATCCCTTGAAGACGGCTGGACTCGCTACACCCTCTGGGTCGAATCCGGCACCGACATCCGCGAGCACATCGCCAACCTCTGCTCTCAATACGGCTGGCCGCTCCGCTCACTCTTCCGCCACGTCGCGACTTTAGAAGACGTATTCGTCGAGCTGACGCGGCGGGATTGAGAAGACCGTCAACGTCAAAGCACTTTTACCGCAAAGGTGCAGAAGGCTAGGAATCGCAATGCGATCGGACGGGATCCGAGCTCACCACTTTTTGATCAAGAACATCGCCAGTCTCCTCAGTCCCAGCGTGTAGGCATCCGCGCCGACGCGATTGCCACTAACGGGGTCACTCCTCTTCGAATTTCCGGGTGATGAGATCACCGAGTGCGAGCAGGGCGGCGTCTGCGTCTGCGCCTTCCGCGCTGACGGAGATGACGGAGCCATGGCCGGCGGCCAGCATCATCAGGCCCATGATGCTCTTCCCATCGACTTCCTCGCCATCTTTCTCAACGAAAATGTCGGACTGAAAGCGGTTGGCCGTTTTCACGAATTGCGCTGCGGGCCGGGCATGGATGCCGAGCTTGTTGAGGATGGTGAAGTCTTGTTGGGCCATGGGATGCGGCTTGCGCCGGGCGGACCATAGAAACTGAAACGGACTGCTCCAAGGTAAAAATCATGGAAGAATCGCGGTCCTTCGAGGCTGAATTTTGGAAACAAAAAAACCAGCCTGATCGAATCAGGCTGGTTTTTGAAATTAAAGGCGACGCCTTCGCTTAAGGAAGCAAGTTGATCGCGCGGGATTGCTTAATCGCGTTGTTGATCTTGCGATGAAGCTTTGCGGAGACTCCGGTCACGCGGCGTGGCAGGATTTTGCCCGTTTCGGTGGTGAATTTCGTGAGAAGATCAGGATTGGTCGCAACGACTTGATCCGCAGGGATGTCGTGACGACGTCGCGTCATACGGCGGTTCGCCTTACGGAAGTTGATACGGCGCTGGATAGTTTTTGGCTCGGACATGGGAAGAATGATCTAAATTCGCAGGTTAGCGGAGTTCGCGGTGAAGGGTCCGGCGCTTGAGGAAGTGATTGAATTTCACTTTCTCGAGACGGCCGGGGGTGCGGAGGCTCTTCTTGTTACGCGTGGTGACGTAACGTGAGGTAGGTTTGCCCTCGGCTTTCGCTTCGGTGCATTCAAGGATAATGATCTCGCGTGGCATGAGTAGGAACTTGGGGAGGGGGACTCTGGTTTAATCGTCGTCTTCGTCAAGAGAAACCGTCTCAGATTCGTCATCATCGACATATTTTCCTCCGCTGAAGCCAACTTCGTTGGAAGGACGGAAGCGGCGGTTGCCATATTCCTTCTCCCATTGGGCCTGGCATTCGACGGTAAGGCGGGCAAATGGGATGACTTCGAGACGTGTTTGAGGGATTTTGCGGGCGGAGATTTCACAAATCCCATAGGAGCCGGACTGGATGCGGCGGAGGGCCTGTTCGATCTCGTAGAGGGCGTCCTGCTCTTTTGCGAGTACGGAGAGGGCGAAGTCACGGTCGTAGGCATCACTTCCCGCATCGCCTTGGTGCTGACCGCTGCCTGAGGCTTCGGAGCCTTCGGGACCATTACGGATGGTATCGCGCGCCATTCCTGAGACGGCATCCACGAGATCGTCGCGTAAATCGAGCAAGCGCTGGCGTTGGCGCTGAATGAAGGCGGGGCTGTGAGTGCCATTACTGCCGGCGGCGACTGGACCATCCGCAGGAGCGACAACGGCCTTCGGCGGCACGAAGGGTGGCTTGATGGGGGCGGGTGGTGCTGGGTAATCCACGACGGAGGAGCGGGATTTGACAGGGGCGACTTTCTTGGGCGCAGCAACTGGCTTCGGTGCTGGCGCAGGGGCCTCGATGACGACCTTGACTTCCTCGGTGATTGCGGGTTTTGCGGCCTTTTTCTCAACTTTCACGGGCGCTGCTGCTTCTTTCGCGGGCTTGGGCTTGGCGGTCTTTTCCGGAGGGGAAACGGCTTTTGCAGATTTTGCTACTTTGGCCGCGGGCTTCGCTGGCTTTTCGACGGGTTTAGCGACCTTGGTTTCGGGAGCGGACTTTGGGGTAATTTTCTTTGCGGCCATAACAGAAAGAGAAGAGAGCATTGAATCGGCAGATCCCGTAGCAACCCGAGTGGGGGAGTTCTAGGTAAGGAAGAGCGCGGTGGATTAGCTCGGACGCCAAGGTCCATCAAGCGGAAAAATTGATTCAGTGCTAAATAACTGATTCGCGAGGTTTTCCGCAGGAGACTTGAAATGCCCGAGCCGATCCCTAAGGTCCGGTTCTGCCATGCAGTTAAGCGCCATCGTCGAAGCCCTCCTTCTCGCCTCACAGAATCCTCTTCCTCCAGAGGAAATAGCCAGACTCGTGCGTGCCCGCGTCGCAGAGGCTGAGGACATCCGAGTCCGTGAAGTGGATGAAGGGAAAACGCCGGCAGTGCTTCCAGAATGGTTGCTCGAGCTCGGGGTGACCTCCGCAGAGAAGGTGACCGCCGCCATTGTAGAATTGAATGAGAACTACTCGGAGAACTCGCGGGCCTTCACCATCGTGGAGCGTCCGAAGGGGTGGAAACTCTTCACCCGTATTGAGTATGGGGATTTTGTCCGACAGTTATTTCCAGGCCGCAAGCCAGAGCGCATGAGTGGGCCTGCCATGGAGACACTCGCCATCATCGCCTACCGCCAACCGATCACTAAAGCGGCGATTGAGGCTGTGCGGGGAGTGGCTTGCGACGGCATGATCCAGAAGCTGCTGGACCGAGATTTGATCCGCATCGGCGGACGGGCGGAGTTGCCAGGACGGCCGCTGCTGTATGAGACGACGGATCTATTTTTCGAACACTTCGGGATTCGCTCCATCGACGACCTGCCGAACTCCACCGAATTGCGTAAAGTTAAACTACCAGAACCCGTTGTCACCTCCGCTCCCGCGCCTGCCGCCGAGCAGCAACTCGCGCTCAGTGACCTGGGCGTTCCCGCCGCTGCTGCGGGTGATCCGACCGCTCAAGACTCTTAATGACCCTCTACCTGTGAATCTCGACGACATCCGCCGCAACATCGATACCATCGATCAAGAACTCCTCGACCTCCTCTCACGCCGTGCCGACTTGGTCCACGAAGTCGGACTGGTCAAAAAGCGGGATAGCCTGCCGATTTATGCACCGGAGCGAGAAGAAGCATTGCTACGCCGGCTGCTGGAAATGAATCACGGCCGCCTGCCGGAAAAGTCCATTCGGGCGATTTACCGTGAGATTATGTCCGCAGCCCTCGCGCTGGAAGATGATTTAACGATCGCCTACCTCGGACCGGAAGGCACCTGGACGCACCAAGCGGCCATCAAAAAATTCGGCCACTCCGTCGGCTATTCGGCTCAACCGAACTTATCCGACGTCTTTGAGCAAGTAGCACGCCGTCAAGTGAGCTACGGGGTCGTGCCGATCGAAAACTCAACCGATGGGGCCGTCATCCACACCTTGGACCTTTTCGTGGACTCGCCGCTTCATATTTGTGCGCAGATCTTACTCCGCATTGAGCACTGTTTGATGTCAGCGATCCCCCGCGAAGCGATCAAGACTCTCTACTCCCACCCTCAAGCACTCGGTCAGTGCAATAGCTGGATTCTGAAAAATTTCCCCAACGCCCAACGCGTCGAAGTCTCATCCACCGCGAAAGCCGCACAAATTGCCACCGAGCGAGCCTCAGAAGGTGCTGCTGCCATTGGTGGCTCCCTGACAGCCGAAATCTACGGGCTCACGGTGCTCGAAGAGTCCATCCAAGATCGTGCGACCAATACGACGCGCTTTCTCGTCATTGGTGAAAAAACCTGCCCAGCCACCGGAAATGACCGGACGTCCATCCTTTTCGCCATCCATGATCGACCCGGCTCGCTGGTGAAAGCCCTGCAAGCCTTCGACCAATTCCACATCAACCTCTCTAAAATCGAGTCGCGCCCCTCGAAGCGCAAAGACTGGGAATACATCTTCTATGTCGATCTGGCCGGTCACTGCGACGAACCGATGGTCGCCAACGCCCTCGCCGAACTCGGCAAGCACTGCTCACTGGTCAAGCTGCTCGGTTCCTATCCCGACGCGGGTGAATAAGGCACCCGCAGCGAATGAGCACGATTGATTAAATTCCTTACAATGGAAGCTGGCGTAATCGCTAAGCTGTGTTGTAGCTTGCCGCCGCATGAATGGAACAGCGGAATTGATCATCGACGGTAAGACACTCACACTCCCCACAGTTGTCGGCACTGAGGGCGAAGTGGGTATAGACATCAGCACGCTTCGCAGCAAAACGGGAGCCATCACCCTCGATCCGGCCTACGGAAATACGGGTGCCTGCAAGAGCGCCATCACCTTCATCCACGGTGAAAAGGGCATCCTCCAATACCGTGGCTACGACATCGCCGAGCTCGCGCAAAAAAGCAGCTTCATCGAGACCGCCTACCTCCTCATCTACGGCGAACTCCCCACCGCCGCAGAACTCACCGGATTTTCCGAGCTACTCACGGAGAACCAGATGCTCCATCAGGACATGCGCCATCACTTCGATGCCTTTCCGCCCAAGGCCCACCCCATGTCGATCCTTTCGGCCATGATCCACGCCTCTTCCTCCTACCCGAGCGCCAAAACTCGCTATAAAACACTCCAAGAGGCCTTTCCTATTCACGCTGCTCGTCTCATTTCACAGACCCGCACCATCGCCACGAATTCCTACCGGAAAGCCGCCGGACTGCCACCAAGCTACCCGAAGACCAATTTGAAATTTACCGAGAATTTCCTCCACATGATGTTCTCCCTGCCCGGTGAAGACTACGAGCTGAACCCAGAAATCGTCCGCGCACTCGATCTCATCTTCCTCCTCCACGCCGACCACGAGCAAAACTGCTCCACCTCCACCGTCCGCATGGTTGCCTCCAGCCAGGCGAACGTTTTCGCTTCTGCCTCCGCCGGCGTTTGCGCCCTCTGGGGGCCACTCCACGGTGGAGCGAACCAAGCCGTCCTTGAAATGCTTCAGGAAATCCACCGCGAAGGCGACGACGGCACCAAGTTCCTCAATGAGGTCAAAAACAAGGTCGGCAACCGCAGGCTCATGGGCTTCGGTCACCGGGTATACAAAAACTTCGACCCCCGCGCCGTCATCATCAAGGAGCAGTGCGACAAGGTTCTCGCCACCCTCAAAAAGCACGACCCGCTGCTCGCAATCGCCAAGAAACTCGAAGAAATCGCCCTCAGCGACGAATACTTCATCTCCCGCAAGCTCTATCCGAACGTCGATTTCTACAGCGGTATCATCATGCGTGCCATCGGCATCCCCGTGAATATGTTCACCGTCCTTTTCGCCATTGGTCGCATGCCAGGCTGGGTCGCCAACTACAAGGAAGTCATGGACGACACCGACAGCCGGATCTCCCGCCCCCGTCAAATTTACACCGGTGAGACCCTCCGCAGCTACAAGCCGATGAGTGAACGGGCGTAAATCTCCTACCGGGAAATGAGCGCTTTTTGCATCATTTCCTCACTCGGCATGATTCGAGCTTAGTGTAGTTCTTTTAATTCCACTGCTTGAAAAATTCATGAGTACACTCGCCACGATTGTTAACGGCCTAAAGTTCACCAATCCTTTTGTCATCGGCTCCGGACCTCCGGGGACCAACGTGAAAGTCATCAAACGCGCTTTCAAAGAAGGCTGGGGCGGCGTCATCGCCAAAACCGTCAGCCTCGACTGCTCAAAAGTCATCAACGTCAGCCCACGCTACGGCAAACTGATGGCCAACGACGGCAAGGAAGTCATCGGCTGGGAAAACATCGAGCTCATTAGCGACCGGAAATTTGAAGTCTGGCTCGACGAGTTCAAGGAAGCCAAAGACGCCTATCCAGAAGGCATGCTCATCGCCTCCGTCATGGAGGAATATAACAAAGACGCATGGTGCGAGATCATCGAGCGCTGCCAAGATGCCGGGGTTGATGCCTTTGAGCTCAATTTCTCCTGCCCTCACGGCCTCCCGGAACGGAAAATGGGTGCTGCCATGGGCCAAGACCCTGCCGTCCTCGAAGAAGTCTGCGGCTGGGTAATGGGTGTAACAAAAATCCCAGTCTGGGCCAAAATGACGCCCAACGTCACCCACATCGAAGAACCCACCGCCGCCGCCCTCCGTGCTGGCTGCCATGGCGTCAGCGCCATCAACACCATCCGCAGCGTCATGGGCGTCAACCTCGACACCCTCCGCCCCGAGCCGAGCGTCGAAGGCTACACCACCCCCGGCGGCTACTCCTCCAAGGCCGTCAAACCCATCGCCCTCCGCATAGTCATGGAAATCGCCCAGCTCATTAAAAAGGATTTCCCCAACCGCACCCTCTCTGGTCTCGGCGGCGTGGAAACCGGAGCCGATGCCGCACAATTCATCCTACTCGGCAGCGACACCGTCCAGGTCTGCACTGGCGTCATGAAATTCGGCTACGGCATGGCCAAAGACCTCTGCGAAGGCTTGCTCGAATTCATGGAAGGAAAAGGCTTCGACACCATCGACGACTTCAAAGGCCTCAGCCTCCCCTATTTCACCTCTCACGCCGAACTCGTCCGCATGCAGCAAGCTCGCAAGGCCGACGAAGCCGCCGCCAAAGAACGCGCCAGCATGGTGAAAAACGACGCCGAGTGGGACGGGGACGACTTCGTCAAACAATCCGACGCCCTCGCCCGCTGATTCAAACTACCGCATCATCTCTCCCAAAACTGGCCGGGCACCCGCTCGGCCAGTTTTGCTTCTGGCAATCATTTGACGATACACGCCAAAAGCCTCGTAGTCATTTGTAGCCGCCCGTGGGAAGCACGAAGCCCTCCCTGAACCGGCATGAACTGATGCTCTTCACCCCTTAACCGAAATCCGGCTCACTCCTGGGAGTTCGCGAATGGCGCTGGTGATCGAGTCCATGAACTTGATTTGACTGCTGCGCTTGAATTTCAAATGCAGCACCACCTCGCAGCGGTCGGCTTCAAGATCTTCATCACAATCCACTCCTTTGACTTTCACTTTGAGTGACTCCAGCGCATTAACGAGGTCATGAACGGAGCATTCAGACGGGCGGAAGCACACGCCGAGATCGGAATACCAATCGTTTTTAATCAGTGACTCCAAATAAGGAATCATCACCAAAACGAACACCGAAACCGCCGTGGCGATGAGCCCCACTCCGATCGCCCCCGCACCGAATGCGAGACCAATCATCGTGACAAACCAGAGAGTCGCCGCCGTCGTCACACCGCGGATCATGTGATTCGATTGGCGGATGATTACCCCAGCTCCGAGAAATCCCATCCCGGATAAAACGCCCGCAGCGAGCCTCGCCGGATCTGGATGCCAGGTGCCCAAGCTAGCCTGTTTCATGAAACTATTTCGGTAAAAATCATCCGAAAGGATCATCGCAATGCAGGCTGCCAGCGCCACCAACAAGGTCGTCCGCAAACCCGCCGCGCGACCGTGTTTCTCACGCTCGATTCCGAGGATCGTTCCGGCGATCGCCGTCAAGCCGATCCGCATCAACATTTCTACCGTCACCCCAGCTGTGAAAAAATTTGGAAAATCCAGCCCAGCCCATATCACCGCCGTTACGTTCGAGTATTGCATCATCATCAAAAAAATCTCTCCACATCCTAAATTCCATCGATCCAACGGATTTACGACAGTGGCACGGAATACGCTGATACAGCTTCTACCGTGCCAAACTCCCTTATTCTCAACCCATGACCACCGCCACTCCCGAGCTCTGCCCACTCTACATCGGAGGAAAATGGGTAAATCCCACCGGACTTCTCACCAGCTCAGTCTTCAATCCCTCACGCGGCAGCATCATCGCCAGCGTCCCGATGTGTGGCCCAGCCGAAGTGAATGAGGCCGTCGCTTCCGCCAACGCGGCCTTCCCCGCTTGGCGCGACACTCCGCCGAATGAACGGGCACAAGTCCTGTTTCGCGTGAAAATTCTCCTCGAAGATGCCTTCGAAGAACTCTGCCTCGGCATCGCCATCGAACACGGAAAAACCCTCTCCGAGGCCCGTGGCGATCTCCGCCGGGGAATCGAAGTCGTCGAATATGCCTGCGGCATTCCCACCCTGCTCATGGGCGAGAGTTTAGAAAATATCGCACGCGGCATCGACTGCCACACCGACCGCCACCCACTTGGCGTCGTAGCCGGCATCTGCCCCTTCAATTTCCCCGCCCTCGTCCCCATGTGGATGTGGCCCATCGCCATCGCCTGCGGAAATACCTTCCTACTCAAGCCCAGCGAAAAAGTCCCCCTCACGATGCAGCGGGTGGTCGCTCTGCTGGAAAAAGCCGGCCTGCCTCCCGGCGTGATGAACATCATCCACGGCGGCCGCGAGTGCGTGGATGCCATCTTGGAACATCCGGATGTCAAGGCGATCAGTTTCGTCGGCTCCACCCCCATCGCTCGGGAAATCCACCGCAAAGGCACCTCATTTGGGAAACGCGTGCAAGCGGCGGGTGGCGCTAAAAACTTTGTCATCCTCATGCCAGATGCAGACATCGACCGCACCGTGGAGGCCGTGAAAGACGCCGCATTCGGCTGTGCTGGAGAACGCTGCATGGCAGGATCTACGGCCGTCGCCGTAGGAGATGCCGGGAAAAAACTTCTCCCCGCCCTCGCGGATTTGGTGAAATCCATGAAAGTCGGCCCCACCGACGTGCGAGCTTCGCAACCGGACATGGGTGCCGTGATCTCTGCGGAACACCGCGCGAAAGTTTCCCAACTCATCGACGCCAGCGAGCACAGCGGAGCCACCGTGCTGGCAGACGGGCGCAGCACCCATTGCGAAGACGCGCCTGAAGGGTTTTTCCTCGGCCCAACCCTACTCGATCATGTGGAAGAGAGTAACTCGGTCATGGAGACCGAGGTTTTCGGCCCCGTCTTAGCCGTCATGCGGGCGAATACTCTGGACGAGGCCATCGCCTCTGCGAACCGCCAAGCCTTTGGCAACGGTGCGGCCATTTTCACCAAATCGGGCAAAGCCGCACGTGAGTTCCGCCGCCGTGTCAGCGCAGGGATGATCGGCATCAATGTGGGGGTTCCTGCGCCACTCGCCTACTTCCCTTTCAGCGGCTGGAACGACTCATTTTTCGGCGACCTACACATCCAAGGGAAGGAAGGAGTGGAGTTCTACACCCAGCGCAAAACGACCACTACCCGTTGGTTTGGTTTTGGCGACGGAGAAATTTGGGCAAAGTAAGCGATCATGAGTCTCTTTATTCGAAATGGCACAGTCGTCACTGCGGAGGCGACATTCATGGCAGATCTCATCTGCGAAAACGGCCTCATCACGGCCATCGGCACCGAGCTAACAGCGCCTCTCGACGCTGAGATCATCGACGCGACAGGCAAGCTGGTGTTCCCCGGATTTATCGATCCACACGTCCACATTTACCTGCCCTTCATGGGGACGTATTCAAAGGACGACTACGCCACTGGTAGCAAAGCCGCGCTCATGGGAGGCACCACCACCCTCATCGAAATGTGTTGCCCCTCGCGCAGTGAAGATCCGCTCGAAGCCATCCGACTTTGGAAAAGCAAAGCAGAAGGCATCTCTTCGTGCGACTACACCTTCCACATGGGCGTCACTCGGTTTGATGATACCACCGCAGACGCGCTGCGCACCATCGTCAGCGAAGAAGGCATCACTTCGTTCAAAGTCTTTCTCGCTTACAAAGGAGCCTTTGGCATCGAAGACCCAGAACTCTATCACACCCTATCACTCGCCAAAGAGCTAGGAGTCATCGTGACTGCGCATTGCGAAAATGCAGATCTCGTTTCTGAGACCCAGAAGAAACTTCTCGCGGAGGGGAAAACCGGACCGGAGTGGCACGAGCCCTCACGACCCATCACCGTGGAGGCGGAGGGCTGCCACCATCTCATGACCTTCGCCGAGCTCACCGGGGCAGAAGTTTACGTGGTCCACACCAGTTGCATCCCAGCCGTAGAAGTCATCACTGCCGCTCGTAAACGTGGTGTGAAGGCGTGGGTCGAGACAGTCGCCCCCTACCTCACGCTGGACCACAGTTATGCCGAGTTGCCGGACTTTGAAGGTGCAAAATACGTCATGAGTCCCCCCATCCGCGCCAAGGAGCATGGCGACTATCTCTGGAAATGCCTCGCTGACGGCAGCGTCGATACCGTCGGCACGGACCATGCGCCGTTTGATTTCCTCACCCAGAAACAAATGGGAAATCCCGCAAAAGGGGCCAATTTCACGTTGATTCCAAACGGACTCCCCAGTGTCGAAGAACGGGTCAAACTGCTCTACACCGAAGGGGTCTGCCAAGGCCGCATCGATTTACAAATACTCGTCCGCTGCGCCAGCACGCAAGCCGCGAAAATCTTCGGCCTTTACCCACGCAAGGGCGCCATCGAAGTCGGGAGTGATGCCGACCTCGTCATTTGGGACCCAACCTGGACCGGAGAAATCTCTGCCGCCACCCACTCCATGGCCACGGATTACTCCGCCTTCGAGGGACGCGCCATCCAAGGTCGCGCAGAGACCGTAACCGTCCGCGGCCAAATCATGGTCCGAGCTGGCATGTGGACGGGCGATACAGGTTCCGGAACGTTTCTTCACCGCACCCCCAAAGTCACTTCATGATTTCTAGCGACGATAGTCTCATCAACGAAGATTTAGCTCCAGTATCCCTAGAGAAACGAACTTGGTCGCGCTGGAACATCGCCTCACTCTGGATCGGCATGGCCGTGTGCATCCCGACCTACTCCATCGCCAGTAGCTTGATCAAATCTGGCATGGCATGGTGGCAGGCGCTGCTCACGGTCTTACTTGGAAACCTCATCGTCCTCATCCCGATGACGCTCAACGCCCACCCCGGCACTGCTTACGGCATCCCCTTCCCCGTGCTGCTCAGAGCCAGTTTCGGCACCCGCGGTGCCAACGTCGCAGCCCTCCTCCGTGGAGTCGTCGCCTGCGGCTGGTTCGGCGTCCAGACATGGATCGGCGGCGCGGCGATTTCTTCCACTTTCGCCATGTGCACCGGCATCAACCCTGCGGAGGGTGCCACGATCGCATTTCTCGGAATCACCGCCGGGCAGCTGATCTGTTTTCTCCTGTTCTGGGCCATGAACGTGTTTTTCATCTGGAAAGGGATGGATTCGATCAAATGGCTAGAGGTGTTAAGCGCCCCATTCCTGCTTGGCGTGGGCCTCATCCTTTTGATCTGGGCCGTCACCAAAGCAAAGGGCTTCGGCCCGATCTTGGCTGAGCCTTCTACTTTCCCCACGAACTCTGCCTTCTGGATCGCCTTCGGAGGTGGGCTCACCGCCATGGTCGGATTTTGGTCCACACTCTCTCTGAATATCCCCGATTTTTCCCGCTACGCGAAAAGCCAACGGGATCAAGTCATCGGCCAAGCCATCGGCCTCCCCCCCACGATGGTGTTCTACTCATTCATCGGAATCGTCGTCACCAGTGCCACCGTCGTCATCTTCGGCGAAATGATCTGGGACCCAATTGAAGTAATCAACCGCCTCGGAAATAAATGGCTCTCCTGCGTGGCCCTCGTCGCTCTCGCCATCGCGACTCTCTCGACCAACATCGCAGCGAATGTCGTTTCACCCGCAAATGATTTTTCGAACCTAGCGCCTAAATGGATCAGCTTCCGCACTGGAGGGATGATCACCGCCGTGATTGGCATCATCATCATGCCATGGAAGCTGGTGGCTGACCCGCATGGATACATTTTCACCTGGTTGATCGGCTACAGCGGCCTACTCGGTCCGATCGCCGGGATCATGATAGCGGATTATTTTATTCTCCGGAAAAAGCACTTGGAATTGTCCGATCTCTATCAAGCCGACGGGATCTATCGTTTCACCGGAGGCTTCAGCTTTGCGGCCTTAGCCGCCTTCACCCTAGCGGTACTGCCAAATCTACCAGGCTTCCTCTCAGAAATCGGAGTCTTATTGCACGTACACCCCTTTTTCAAGATGATCTATCCGCAAGCATGGTTCACGGGCTTCGGACTGGCTTTCGTTCTCTATCTACTTTCAAGGAAATTCTCACCCGTGCCGATCCGGCACTAACACACAACTATTATGGCACATCTTCCTCCTTACGACTACACACCCATCCCCTACGATGGCCCATCACTCTCTGAAGTTCTCGCACTCCGACATGAATTTCTAAATCCAGCGATTTTCCATTATTACAAAAAGCCACTCATGATCGTAGAGGGAAAGGGTCAATACCTCTTCGATGAAACAGGCAGACGATATCTCGACGGCTTCGGGGGCATCGTTACTGTCAGCGTTGGTCACTGCCACCCAGATGTGGTTAAAGCGGCGAATCATCAAAATGAGGTAATTCAACACACCACCACGATTTACCTCAACTCCGTGATTGCCCTCTACGCCAAAGAGCTGGCGGCAAAAATGCCAGGTGATCTCAAGGTCTGTTATTTCGTCAATTCGGGCTCCGAGGCGAATGACCTCGCCGTTCTCATGGCCCGCGCCTACACCGGAAACTACGACATGATCGCACTCAGAAATGCCTATCACGGTGGCAGCCCTAGCACGATGGCGCTCACATCCCATCACACGTGGAAGTTCAATGTTCCCCACTCCTTTGGTGTCCAACACGCTCGGATGCCGGACACCTTCCGTGGCCCTTATGGCATGGAAGATCCAGAGGCCGGGAAAAAATACGCAGCCGATGTCGCAGAGGTCATTCAATTTGGCACCTCAGGTCAGGTGGCCGCCTTCATCGCTGAATCCATCCAGGGCGTCGGCGGCTCCGTGGTTTTTCCCGAAGGCTATTTGAAACACGCCTATGAGCACGTCCGCGCAGCTGGCGGCCTGTGCATTGCGGATGAAGTCCAAGCCGGATTCGGCCGCACAGGGACTCACTACTGGGGGTTTGAAACTCAAGGCGTCATGCCAGACATCGTCACCATGGCCAAAGGAATCGGCAATGGCTGCCCACTCGCCGCAGTAGTGACCACGCCCGAAATTGCTCGGTCCCTCGCCAGTCGCATTCACTTCAACACCTTTGGCGGTAATCCCGTGAGCTGCGCCCAAGGGCGAGCCGTGCTAAAAGTGATCGAAAACGAAAAACTTCAACAAAACTGCCTCCACCTCGGTGCTCATCTCACCGCCGGATTTGAAAGGCTCATGACAAAACACACCCTCATCGGTGAAGTCCGCGGCAAGGGGCTCATGCTAGGGATCGAACTGGTGAAAGATCGCAGCACCAAAGAACCCGCCAAAGAACAGTGCGCGCAAGTGTTTGAACGTTGCAAAGACCTCGGCTTACTCATCGGCAAAGGCGGCTTGTATGGAAATACTCTCCGGATTAAACCCCCGATGTGCATCACCCGAGCAGACGCCGATTTCATGATTGAGGTCCTAGACGACGCTCTCAGCGGAATCTAAGCAGCGGCCTCTTTGATTCGAAATTCCGGCTTCCAGTGACGGTGGATCCACACACTTTGCACTAATCCCAACAGGAACATGCAAATGACCACAAATGTGCCGGAGTAACTGATCAATGGCAGCGGGATTCCCGTAATCGGCATCAGCAGCACACACATCCCCATGCTCTCAAAAATGTGTGCAAAGAAAAGGGAGACCACCAAGCAACCCACCAAACGCCCCATCACATCTCTGCTGTAAAAAGAGATAAACAAGCCCTGAATCAGCAACAGCGAGAAGGCCGTGAGCAATAACAGACTGCCACGAAAGCCCAATTCCTCCCCAATCACGCCGAAAATGTAATCATTATGGGCCGTTTCCCGAGGAATGAAGCCCTTCGCATGCAATGAACCTTGTTCTGCTGTCGCCTTATAGCCCGCGCCTTTCCACCCCGCTTTGCCAATCGCCATCGAGACATTATGAGGAGCGTAGGCGTCACCACTGATGTCCACCTCACGTCCCTCAAGCATACGTACCCATACGTCAATTCTCTCTGGGCCGCGCTTGGAGACCAAAGGTAGAGCCACGAAATACAGCAAGGGAATGATGCCCACACCGATGAACGCCATGCAGCTTAGGTATCGAAACGGTATCCCACCAATCAAAAGGGCCACAATCGAGACCGGAATCCAAACCAAGGCAGATCCCATATCACCCATTTTCATCACCATCAAAAAAGGCACCGCCGCCACGATCCCGATGATTGAAATTCGCATCCATGGAGCGGCAAACCAGCGGTGCAATTTTGGCAAATCCTGTACCAGCCAAGCAATCAACAAGATTCCTGACGTGATTCCCAACTGAGCTGGCTGAAAGGAAAATCCACCAAATTTCAATTGATGAACTGAATCATCCTGCGCCATCGCCACGACCATCAAGCCCATACTCAGTAGATAAAACGGGATGCCCAACCAGCGAATCCAGCGGTAGTCAATGAAAGCCGCCGCAAAGTAAGCCACACTGCCGATTAAGATGAAGAGCTTCTGCTTGGAGGCAAAATAGGCTCCGGCACTTCCAAATTGATGCAAATTCTCTTTCGTCACCGACACATGCCTAGCCGCAGTCTCGATCATGAATACTCCGAAAATGAGTAACCCATACATCACTAGCACCAGCACCCAATTCATTCCCAAAATTTTTCTCAAAAACGGCGTCATGACAGATTCAAGCCGGAAGATACGCTCCAAAGCCCTCATGGCAAGACAGGCTTCATTTTTCCTTATTTGTTAATCCCAATCCGATGAGGGATGTTCCTCCACAAATTGAATCCAACCCGTAATGCCCCAAAGACTCCTTACAGCAGTTGTCATCTACTTCACTATGGCTCCACTTTCACCAGTTGAACTCGCCATTCAAGAATTCGCCAAAGGCGTCGAAGGCCCAGTCTGAGTCGGCTCTCCTAAGGGCATCTCAGGAAAAATCTGGGTGATCGAATACGTCAGTAAAGTCTGGATAGTGGACGAAACAACCGGCCAGCGTGACCTAAAACCCTTCCTAGAGATTGAAACGATGGGACACGCAAGGGAAATGAAGAAGGCCTATTTGGCATAGCATTCGCACCCGATCTCACCAAAAGCGGTCGTTTCTATGTAAATTTCAACGAGAAGAACAAACAAACTCGAATCGTCCGCTTTGCCAGCCCAGATCAAAAAACTACGGACCTCGCCACGGAAGAAATCATTCTCACCTACCCCTCAGAAGAACCGAACCACAATGGCGGTTGGCTCGGTTTTAGACCAAATGGTATGCTCTACCTAGTAAACGGTGACGGCGGCGCTGCCAATGACTCCAATCGATACGGGCAAGCCCTCGATACCTGCCTAGGAAAGATCCTCCGCATCGACGATTAACCTCCAAACGACTAATCGGTCCCAAAATAAAACCCATTTATAGATACACCAAATGCCAAACCGTAAATTTATGCCTATGGTCTACTAACCCATGGCGCAGTTCATTTGATCGACAAAACGGTGACTTCTGAACCGGTGATGTAGGGCAAAACGCCATTGAAGAAATCGACTATTTTCCAAAAAGCAAAGCAAAAGGAGCCAATCTAGGATGGAGTCTTCGCGAGGCATCCAAAGTAGTACTTTTACCCAAAGTAGGCGGACCTTTACCTAAGGCAGTAATCGAGCCGATCTACGAATACAACCACGGCATGGTAGATTATCAAGCATTATCCATCACCAGTGGCTACCTTTATCGCGTCCCCCATCAAATAACTAATTAGAAGATTGAGGTGAGCTAGCTTCCTGGACCACCTACCTCCACAATCATCCCGGATGAATCCCAAACCACGCCAACGCTACACCGCCGAGTTCAAAGCCCAAGCCGTCGAACTCATCAGCACCGGCAAGCCCGTCTCCCAGATCGCCGAAGAACTCTGCATCGGCAGTAACCTACTCTACAAATGGAAGCAGGAATCGCAGGGAGCGCAGGTCGGGAGCGAAGGAACACGAGCCGTAGGCGAGTGTTCCGTA
>JAIXQH010000003.1 GCA_027484055.1 Verrucomicrobiaceae bacterium
ACGGTCTTAGTGCGGGGAATGACGGTAACTTTACGGCTGATTTCGGTAACGGGACTGCCGTCTGCGGGAGTGAATGTCGCGCGGATGACCTCCTCGCCTGCTTGCTTGAAGCGGCGGATTACGTCCTGGCCCGCTGGGAGATTCTGCTCTTTTCCATCTAGGATTAGGCGGCTAGTTCCGGGCTTGTCGGCTTGCACGCTCAGCCGCAAGGCATCGCCTTCCCGGACGATTAGGTCGCCGATTTGAAATAGATTGGAGGTGACCCATTTCACGGAGGAAGTGAGGGGCATACCGCCGTTTTCGACGGTGGCAGCGAGGGAGAGGGGAGCTCCGTCTTCTGGGAGCGGGACGTCTGCCCAGCCTTGGTTCGCGCCGATGGGCAGGAGCGGGATCTTGGTTTTTTTGCCGATTGAAAGAGCCGGTAGCAGCGTGCTTCTCACGGTCAGTTCGACGCAGGCAGGGGAGGTGTTGCTGCTGCCGATGCCGCGAGAGAAGTGATTGCTTGTTGCGAGCTTGGCGAGCAGATGGTCTTGAGACTCGCCAGCTAGGACGGGTTGCAGACTGATCCTGAAAATCCTGACTAAAGTGGGGCCCGCTGTGGCGCGGAGTTGGAGACGGAGGGTATGGGAACCTTTGGGGAGTGCTGGTGAAATGAAGGCGAAATGCCCAAGGCCCATGGACATACTGAGAACGGGTGTGTCAGCGAGGCGTTGGCCATCGACCCACCATTCAAAAGTGTTCAGACACTCGACGGCATCATATGCCGTGAATTGCACATCCCCGGTGACGAGATGGAAACCGGATTGCGCGGTGGCGACGCGCCACTCGATGGAGCCGTAGCCGTTGGCGTTGACGAGTGCTGGGAAGCTGGGATCTGGACTGGGCTCGATGTTGGGAATTTCCTGTTCATAGCTACCGGCTTCCTTCCGCGCCCAGCCGTAGGTTAGGGGCTTACCTGCGAAAAGGTCGAGGGTGACGGCTGGTCCCGTGGGTGGTTTTTTGGCGAGGGGTGAGGAGCCAAGTAGCTCCACTTCATGGAAGTCTGAGACGCCATCTGCATCGGTATCCGCGAGCTTGGGGGAGGTGCCTGCGAGGAATTCTTTGTCATTAGTCAAGCCGTCGAAGTCCGAGTCACCGCAGGCGAAGTCTCTCGTGACGGTGCCGGAGACTTGGAGGCCATGTTCCTTTTCCCAGTCATCTGGGAGATCGTCATGGTCATCGTCGCTATCCGGGAAGGTGAACGACTCCATGAGCCGGGCCGGCACAGGCTCTTTGCTTCCATCCGGGCGGATCCATTCGAATGAGAAGCCAGCGTCTTTGCGTTCTTGGTAGAAAATGATTTCAAAAAACCGTGATTTCCCGGCGTCGAGAGACACGGCCTCACTGAGTGGGAAAATCTCCGGTCTGCCTAAATCGATGGGTTCCCCGAGCATTGCGAGTCCACCGCTCGCGAGCACCTTTGCGCCGAGCACGGTCTCGTCGTTGGACAGGGAAAACTGCACGGTCCCTTGGCCTTTCACGTGGAAACGATAAAGGCCGCTTTGCTCAGGTGTGAGATAGCCACGGAGTTTGTGAATGGCACTGACCATGCCGGGGGTGGGTCTGGCGCCGTCTGCGAGTCCACTGCGCGGTGCAGGCCGGGTGAGGTGTTCGTGGGCGAGGCGTTTATAGGCGAGCCGTTTGAATTGCCGTTTCGACTCATTTCGGGATGTGGGCCATGTTTCCACCCAGAGCTTCCCAACTTGGCGCTCTCCCGGCTCTGCGGCTACGATTCCTGAGCCACTTAGGGCGATGAAACATAGAATCGAGCGATTCAGAAAATTCATGCGGGTATCCTGAATCCAAGATGCACCTTGGCAAGACGGACTTCTTTCCGGCAAACTGCTGGGGATGAGTCACCTCTCTGCATGTCTCTGTTTCTCCGCGATCTTGGGGAGTGGCTTGGACGCTGCACCGGAACCACAAATTGTGACACTGGTGGCAGAGCTGGCGGATCCGTCATTTACCGCCCGCGAGAAGGCGGCCCATGACCTCGGGGAGCTGGGTAAAAAGCAGCGTGGCGAAGTCGAGTCCGCCTTGGTGGATGCCTATCTGCACTCGGATGATCCGGAAGTGCGGTTTAGGAGTCGTGAAATTCTGACCGGCCTGTTTGCCAATTCGCTGGGATACCTCGGCATCAAATTCGCCAGGCGCGAGCACTTGAATGCGGATGGTGAAAAACAATGGGGCATCGTCATCAATGAATTGCAAAAGGATTCCCCAGCGCTCAAGGCGAAGTTACGTGCAGGGGACATCATCTTGAAAATGAATGGGAACCCGTTCGGCCCGACTGCGGACTTGGATTTCTCGAAGCAGGTGAAGGAGACCGGCACGGGGCAGACCATTGATTTACAAATCGAGCGGGACGGGGAGTCGATCCGGACGAAGGTGATTTTAGGCGCTTGGCCGAATCCACTGACGGCGGCGGAGGCGAGTGCCTTGTTCGAGAGTAAGCTGCGCAAGCGCTGACTCAACTCGCCTCACCGAGCAGCTGGAGGAAATCACTCGGAGTGTCGAACAGGTAATTCGGCGCTGAAGCAGCGAGGGATTCGCGGGAATTAAAGCCCCATGTGACGGCGGCGATGGGGATGCCGGCTTTTTGCGAAGCTTTCACGTCGCGAAGCTCGTCACCGATGTAGAGTAGCTCCTCGGGCTTGAGGGAAAAGGTCTTACGGATGGCCTTGAGATGCTTGGCCTTGCCGGTGAGCTTGGAGGTGGAGGAAATGAAATCGAACTGTTCGCGCAGCCCATGGTTGCGGAGGAAGAGATCGACATTCGCCGTGGCATTTGAGGTGAGGACACCGAAGCTGCGGACGTGCTTGCGGAGCTCCACGAGGATCTCTGCCATGCCGGGGATGAGCTGGAGCTGGTTGATATTTCCCCGCATCATGCTGGTGCCACGGCTGATGAGTGCTGGGACGCGGCGCTTGGGGATGTTCAGATGCTCGAGGAGTTCCTTCAGCGAGAGGTGGCGGAGGTGGTCTAACTCATGAGCTGCGACTTGGCGGAGTCCGTAGTCGGGGGCGAGTTGGTTGTAGATGAGGCGTGTCTCGCCCAGGGTATCGGCGATGGTGCCGTCGAAATCGAAGACTAGGGATTTATAAATCATCGGTATAAGTTTTAAAAAACCACAGCAGGCTGAGTTAAACGAGCGGTAAATTGGGGTGAATGTCATCTTCCAGTGCTGAGCACTCGCCAGCTAGGTGGCGGAGTAGCGCGGCGAAGGCGATCATGGCTGCATTGTCCGTGCAAAAGGCGGGGGGAGCGAGGATGAGTTGATAGTTTGCAGCCGCGCAGGCCTTTTCAAAGGCGGAGCGGAGCGCGAGATTGAGACTCACTCCGCCGGAGAGGGCGATCCGGTGGTGGCCTGTCTCCTTGGCTGCACGGAGAGTTTTCTGGACGAGGATGTCGATGACGGCTTGTTGAAATGAAGCGGCGAGATCGGCGACGGGGAGGGGACTGGGGGATTTTTGGAGGGTGTAGAGGACGGCCGTTTTCAGACCAGAAAAGGAAAAGTCATGGTGAGGATCATGCAGCATGGAACGTGGGAAATCGTAGGCTTGCGGATCGCCAGTCCGGGCGATTTTTTCAATTTCTGGTCCACCAGGGTAGCAGAGACCTAGCATTTTCCCCACTTTATCAAAGGCCTCTCCCGCTGCGTCATCCCGGGTGCTGCCGATTTTCTGGTAACGGCCAGCACCTTGCACATCAAGCAAGAGCGTATGACCACCGGAGACGATCAGCGCGAGGTGTGCTGGTACGGAAGTCTGCTGGAGAAAGGGAGAAAGCAGGTGTCCTTCGAGGTGATTGATGCCAAGGAATGGCCGCCGAGTCGCGCAGGCCATGCCTTTCGCCGCCGTGCTGCCGATCAGCAGCGAGGAGGCGAGGCCCGGGCCATTTGTAGCAGCGAAGGCGTCGATTTCCGTCAGGGATACCCCGGCTGTCGTCAGTGCTTTCTCCACCAAGCCACGTAAGTGTAAGGAATGATTTCGCGAAGCCAGCTCAGGAACCACGCCGCCGTGTTCGCGGTGGAGGAGGATCTGGGACGCGACTTCCGAGGCTAGCACTTGGGTCTGCACGCCAGGTGAGCCACGGACGATGGCCACGGCAGTTTCGTCACAGGAAGATTCGATCGCTAAGAGCAGGGCCACGCGTTGGTTCTTAAAGGAACGGAGGGTAGAAATCCGATTAAAAAATTCTCAAGGAATGTCCATGGCGTCACCGACGACTTCTTCTGGGTTGATATCGGCGCGTTCGTAGGAAGAAATCGCCGCCCGGACCATGGCTACGGCACTTTCCCGCTCATCGTGGATCACCTGCACGCCAAGCTCCCGGAGGCGCAGGACTTCGTCGTGAAATTTCGCCCGCCCGAAGATGCAGATTCCGCTGTTCCGCTGGCGGACAAGTGGCACGGCGATGCAGGTCAGATTCACGGCTGGGAAGGTGAAGGCCACCAGTCGGGCACGGCCGATGCCCGCGAGATCGAGCGCTTCTGCATGGGTCGCATCGGCAAACAGGACCGGCTGTCCCTCGCGCTTTAAGGTGCGGACCGTCTCGGAATTTTGCTCCATGACCAGCGTATCCACGCCGCAGCGCTTGAGCGCTTCATTCAGCGAGCGGCCAACAGGGCCATAGCCGCAGATGATCGCGTGATCGCGGATTTCCTTGATCATTTTACTAGGCTTCAGGGCACTGGGCGTGAGCTTCCGCACTGCGAAAATCCCTTTCCGCTCCAGCCATTTCCCGAATGGGTTCGCCGCGCGCATCAGCGACGGAACCACGGCCATGGTGACTGCGGTGCAGAGTAAAAGCATCTGTTCGACACTCGCATCCAGCGGCCGGTAGCCGCCTGCCTTGCCGATCAATACCAGTGAAAACTCCCCGGTGCTGGCCAAGCTACCCGCCGCTAACAGCGCGGGGCGACCCGGTATTTTGATCCATTTCAGGACGCTGAAAACGATGAGTCCCTTCACCAGTAAAATCAAAATACTGCCGACCACAATCTGCGGCCACTGGCTTGCTAGCACCGACAAATCGATCATCAAGCCTACCGAGATGAAGAAAATCGCCAAGAATAGATCTTTAAACGGCAAGATATCCGACAAAATGCGGTGGCTGTAAATCGACTCGCTCACCACCAAGCCCGCCGCGAAGGCACCCAGCGCGAGTGATAAATTCAACGCTCCGCCCGCGAAGGCCACCCCTGCACAGAGGCCGATCACCGTCAGGGTGAAAAGCTCCCGACTCCGAGTCGCCGCGACCGCATGGAGCAGGGGCGTGAGGCCGTAGCGCCCCAGTAACCAGGCACCGATGAGGAATAAACTCCCTTTCAACAACGCGCTGCCGATCTGCCCTGCTGCTGAGCCTTCGCCTTGGCCATACAGTGCAGGCATGACCAAGAAGAATAAGATGACCAAGACATCTTGAAACAGGGCGATCCCTAAGCTGGCACGTGCGCCGGGATTGTTATGCTGTCCGAGGCTTTCGAAGGACATCATCGCCACGGCCGTCGAGCTCAGGCCGACCGCCACACCCAGCACGATGCTGTCGGCGATTGGAAATCCGAAGGCTCTAGCCAGCACGCCGACGATGGTCGCCGTGATCCCCATTTGCAGACCGCCACCGATGAGGGCGGTGCGCCATAAATGTTTGAATTCACTCAGGGAGAACTCGATGCCTAGGGTGAACATCAATAAAACCACGCCGATTTCCGCGAAATTGGTAATCACGGGATTCCCCTTATCCAGGCCTGTCATCCACAAGAGACCGAAGTTACCGATCAAGACCCCACTCAATAAATAACCGACGAGTAAACTCTGCTTAAACTTCACCAACACCAGCGAAACCAATACCGCCAAGACTAACACCAGAGTCAGCAGTGCGAAGAGTGGCGAGATGTCTGCGACTCCAGCGGCTAAAAACAGGCATTTCGTTAAATCCATTTCCCCCACATCCTCTGAACTTCGAGAGGAAGCGCAAAGGAGAAAATCGCGAGGCTTGCATCGTCGCACTTGGGATCTGAGGATCATGCGGTCATGACACTCGTCCACCATGCACGATTCACCGCCATCGACTTCGAGTCCACGGGTGCGGCGCCAGGGCGGACCGACCACCCGGTGCAAGTCGGCCTCGCGACTTGGTCTGCTGCGCAAGGGCACCACGGCGCATTCGTTTCCTATTTATCCACCGACCAACCGATCCAGCGGACGGCCCACAAAGTCCACGGCATAGGCCCAGAGCGGCTGTTGGACGCACCCTCGCTGCTGATGTTGTGGCCGGATTTGAAATCACGTCTCGCTGGTGCCGTCGTCGTCGCCCACGGCAAGGGCACGGAAAAGCGCTTCCTCCGCGCCTTCCCCGGGCATGGATTTGGCCCTTGGCTCGACACCTTGTTGCTCGCCCGTGCCGCTTGGCCCAGCATGCCGGATCACTCGTTAGGTGCGCTTTGTGAAAGCCATGGACTGACCGCGCAAGTGCGAGCACTGGTCCCCGGGAAATCGTGGCATGATGCGCTTTTCGACGCGGTCGCCTCTCTCGTTTTACTCACCCATCTGGTCGAGACCCACGCGCTGCAAGATCACCCGATCCTTGCTCTCACCCAGCCGGACACCTCCACCTGGCACCAATCCCGCCGCTCTTTGTCATGAACCTATTATTTCTCCTCGTCTTGCTGCTCGTCGCTGGACCGCTCACGGCACAAGAACCCTCCGCAGACCCAGATGCCGAGTTGGTGCGCACACTCTTGGGGGAAAAGTTGGCCGATCGGACCTTTTCCTTCGCCACCGTCGCCGAGGCCTGCTCGGGGAAACGGGTGCTGCCACTCACTAGCGACCCTGCTCACCTTCGAGTGACCGAGGCGATTGGCAAGGCGCTGAAACTCACACTCGCAGAGCTGAATTCCCCCAGCTCGCCAGTCCGCGCCCTCAGACGGATCAATGAGGCCTCGCGCTTTTTTGAAGATGGCATCCACAAGCACCTCAACGAAGTCCCCGGCATCCTCTGCGATGTCCCGCCCACTCGCTCGGGTGAGCACCAGCGCTCAGGCTACCCAGATCTTCGGATCGTGGATACGGCATCGAAGTTGGTATTCTATTTAGACCCCAAACTCGTCGAACAAGGCTCTGCGACCAGCACTTTCCGCACGTTTTACTTCGAGCCGAAAAATGAAACCCTCAAAATCACCGAGGACGCCATCCACCTGCTTGTCGGCATCGAGCATGATGGCAAGGAATCCGAATGGGCCTTCACCGGCTGGCGTTTGATCGATCTCTCAACCCTCCGCGTGCGGCTTAAAGCTGAGTTCCAAGCGTCGAATGCGGATCTCTACCGAAAAACCGAGCTTTCCCTCCCTTCATCCGTTCACTAAGGTCCACCAACCCATGACTCAAACTCCCCGGCGCACCAGCGGCTCGACCGCCATGGATGACTATCTCGAGCAGATCCTTCACCTGATCAAAGAAAAAGGCTACGCCCGCGCGGTCGATATCTCACAAAAGCTCAATATCTCACAGGCCAGCGTCACCAACATGCTCCAGCGGCTTGATGGAGAAGGCCTCGTCAATCACGTGAAATACCGCGGCACCGTGCTCACAGATGAGGGCCACCGCATCGCCCAAGCCATCACCGAGCGCCACGAGACACTCACCCATTTCCTGCGGCTCTTCGGCATCGACGAGGAGACGATTTATAAAGACGTGGAAGGCATGGAGCACCACGTTTCCCGACCTACGCTCGATGTGATCCGCGCCGTCGCCGCAGCCCTAGAAGCAGACCCCGCGCTCTTGCAACGCGTAAAAAATGAAGCAGCGGCGACTCAGCGAGGCTTATTGTAACTCCGTCTCGTTTTTTGACATTAAAGCAAACAAAGATCCCAACAAAGAGTCTTCGGAGAGCGTCGTCAGAATATTTGTGTTCATTGCGTTCTTTGTGGTTAAAATGGTTTGGTGATCTGACTCCAGCGATTAAAACTCCGCGTCTCTGCGGCTCTGCGCGAGAAACTCTTCATCAGGGGGAAATTCTTGTTCGCTCTCAAACCGTACCGATCTCAACTCCCCGTCTTCCGATTCGTCCTCTAGGCGTACCGATTGCAGCTCTGGGCGTACCGATTCAATCTCCGATAGTACCGATTGCTTCTCCGGGCGTACCGATCATTCCTTCGCCCTTACCGATTGACTCTCAGGGTGTACCGATCCCATCTCCGCCAGTACCGATTGTTTCTCCAGTCATACCGATCTCATCTCCGCCCGTACCGACTGCCTCTCCGCTCCTGCCGCTGGGTGATTTCATGCGCCAGCCCGGCCTTTGTGGTTTGACTCTCTACCAGATTTTTGAACACTCCAACCGTTATGGAAACAGCACAAATCAACTACCTCACCATGGTAGAAGCCACCGAAATCATCTTCGGCCGTTACACCACCACTTGGAGTCCTCTCGGCGCCTTTGCCGCAGAAGTCGCTAGCGTGCGCAGCATTTACGAAACCATCACCGGTCACAGCCTCACCCAGCTAGTCGAGAGCGGCCCCGTTACCGATGCGAAGGACACCGCCAAAAAGGCCCTCGCCACCCTCGCTAGCGAACTGGGCGGGAAGGCCAGCGTGCTCGCCGAGATCCTGGGAGACCTCCCCGCCGCCGCCCTGCTCAATCAAAGCTACTCAGACATCTACTACGCCACCGATGCGGACGCCCGTGACTATTCCGCGAATCTCCTGAAAGCCGCCACCGGCCTCGATTCCGCCGACCTCCTCAACTACGGCGTCACCGATAAAGACCTCACCGACCTCACCGCCGCGCTGGAGACCTACAAGAATAAAATGGGCACCCCACGCGCCGCCATTGTAGAGCATAAAGCCGCCACCGATCAGCTCCCCGCCCTCTTTGATGGCCTCCGCACCGCCTTCTCCCGCCTCGATCGCCTCGCGCCCAGCTTCCGCACCAGCGCCCCCGCCTTCCTCGCCGCCTACGAGGCCGCCCGCATCATCGTAGATCGCGCCGCCACCCACGCAGCCCCTCCCGCCAAGCCCACCAAGCCCGCCTAACCCTTCTGAAAAAACCCATCTCACCCAGCGTGCCATCCCACCCGGATGGCACGCTTTTTGTTACCACGGAAAGAAAAGCCCCCATTGCGGAACAAGGCTGCCAATAAAACAGCCCTGTAGCGTCGCTCTGTGAGCGTCGATGTGCTCCGAGTCGGAGAGACTTCCCCCGCCCCCGCCTCCGGCGAGGCGAGCCAAATGTTTCGATGCTGGAACCGACCCCAGAGATTCTAAGATTTGACCTCAGATATTTATTCGGAACGCAAATGGCGGCAGATGGTGCTCTTCATCCGTGCTAACTCCTCTTGATTGTGCGCGAGCATCGCGTTTTGCCACACTTCCCCGCGACCGCGCAAGCACGCCTCTGCGAGCGATTCACCAAGCTCCTCTTTTGACGTCCCGATGGCAGAGCGAACCCTTTCAGGCTCATCAAGGCAGCCCATCACAAAAACCCGTTCTCTCAGATTCTCAGGAATATACTCTTTTGCCTCTTCAAGGCGCTCGATGTGCTCATCCAAGTCGATCAAAATTAGCACATGCCGTTTGTCATATTTGACCATCGCGGCGACATGGTCGCTCTTGAACACCTCCAAGGCCTTTTTCCATCCGCCCGCCACGGGCTCAACTTGTATCCTGCGCGAGTTCACGTCCAAATGGGTGTTGAATCCCGTCATGATCTGCCTATTGGCTTCATCCTCAGGAATTATCAGAAGATGGTGATCGTATTTGTTGCTCATGGTTCGATGTCTCCTCGGACAAGTGATGCAATCAAGTCTCCATCGTAGTTGATGTCTGCCAAAGGACGGATCTGTGTCGGATCCTGATGGCTCCGACGAAAGAGCACGAAGGTGTTTTCATCAGAAAAACTCCGGATGGTTTCGGCGTTGTGGGAAGAGGCGAGAAACTGCCCCCCTTTCTTGAAGGCCTTGCGCAGATCCATCGAAAAATCACCGATTTCAGATATCGCGAGGAAGTTGTCCGGTTCATCCCAAAAGCAGAACAAGGGGCCGTAAGCTTCATTCGCGGCCATGACCATCGCCCATATTACCATGCACTTTTCTCCGTCTGACAGAAGCTGGAAGGGCAAAGACATGCTCTCACCTTTACAATCAAAGTGAACTTCCAAGCTTCTTGAGTCCTTTGCGATTACTGGATTCTTGATATCTTTTAGATCAGGCATCATGCGCTTGAGCATCAACTCAATTTTTGAGTAGGACGAAGGCGCGTGTCCGATTAGTCCATTCCACCAGTCACCGAGATTGCTTAAATCGGCGGAAGGATTCAGAGTTTCGTCCAATGATTCACCGCTGATTACTTGTGGATAGGGACGAAGGATCAACATGCGAGCCAGCCACTTCCGGAAGATATCCAGAGGATCTTTTTCCGAGCTAGCCTGTGAAACCGAGAGCCAGATCAAGTGCCAATCAAAGCTCATTGTGGCACTCTGACCTCCCTTTTTTTTGGCAAACGTTATTTCCGCGATCTTCCTCTTGTAATTTGCAATGCCGTCAACGAGCAGGCTCTCCTCAAGCACTCTCAGTTCACGGAATCCTTGGGGCAGTTCGAAGGCCAGATGGTAACTATAAAGAACGCCGGAAATTCTGACATCCAATTCAATTCGAACAGGCACATCGCTCCGACCGCGAGTCATATCCTCAGGACTGATCAACTTGCCTACTCGATTATCTCCCCTGCCGATTCGCTGGAGAATTTCTAGAGCAAAACCAATACTTGATTTGCCAGTCCCATTCTTGCCAATCAGCAGGGCGGAAGGGAGTCCTTTGACGGGCAATTCAAAATTCTCCAGGCTCCTGAAGTTATGGATGTAGAGGCGATCAATCATGAATCTGTATCCGGATGGACGGTTGATAGTGAGATGAATGTGAGACAGAGCCAGCACCTTGCATAGGTGCAAACATGAAAGAGTATTTCGGGATTGTCGTCATCGTGCAAGTGCAGGCATTTCGTGAACAGTTTATCAGCAAATCTCCAGCTTCGGCAAACCGTTCACCACCTTCATCGTCTCCAGCCCCACGGTCACCATCCGCAGGAACAGTTCCAGCGGATACTTGGCGTCACCCATGGTTTCGGTGGCCCAGAGGTTGGCGTCGTTGATGATGCCGCTGTCGGGATCCTCTTTGATGCACTGGCGTTCCATGACCCATTCGAGAGCGGGTTTGCCGTTGACGACGTAGTCGTAGGCGGCGAGCGGGATGCTTTTCAGGGTTATGAACTCGTTGTAAATGACGGTGGTCTTGTCATTCACGCTCTTCCCGCTAGCGTCCTTGGTCTTGCCGAACTTCATCTTGGTGACTCTGTAGCGTCGGTCTGCGACCGTCGCTGATGACGAGAGCACTTCCTCCACCGCCACGCCGGGATGACAGGCCACGGTCTCGTAGTTCAGATGCCAATGGGCGAGATCGCGGCCGGCTTGGGAGAACGCGCGGAAATCCGCAAACGTCTTCACGGCGGGGATGCGCGGGAGTTCCTTGCCGAGGTTGTCGGCGTAGCGGCTACGGTAGTCCGGGGAATGCAGCAGCCCGTAAATGTAGTAGAACAGGTCTTCCTTGGCGATGGTGCTGCCTTCGCCTTTCGCCGGATAGGCTTGCTGGAAATGCGCGAGTCCGGTGTCGGTGATGGCGTCGCGGCGTGTGTGAGCTTCCGTGTTGGTCGGTGTGGCAGCAGAGAACAATTCGTCCTCTGTAGCTTCATCAGCTTTTTCGTAGAGATACAGGGGGAAGCACTGGCCTCCTCCGTCTGGTTGTAGGCAAACCGGCCTCTTGATTATGAGCGCTAGCTGACCATCGCCGCGCCAGTTGCCTTTGACCATGATTGCCAGATTCTCGGCGGACGCATCCGGAAACAGGCGCGGCATCTGATAAACCATTTCGTTGAACTGCCGGTTGAAATAGAGCCATTGCTTTGTGTAAGGTCGATAGACGCTGCTAACCAAGTAGTCGTCGGCGAACTCAAACCGCCGGTTCTTAGCTAGATCAGCCTTCAATGCCCGCGTCCAACTGATTTTCTTTGGATCTGTGTTAATGAAGCTGTCCACCAAGCTCTCGCGGGATTTCTTGTCGAGTCCTGGATGGGCGTCATTGAAGCGATCAAGCTCTTGGTTGTAGAAGCTGATCATCTCTTTCATCGAGTGACTGACTTGATTCTTTGATTGGTTAAAGCACCATGTATCACGTCCAGTTGCCACCCCAAGTGAATAGTTTTCAAAGACCTTTGCTCCTTCACCCTTCTTGTCACCGAGCACGATGAAATTAGTAAAGCTGTTATCGCGTTGCTTCAGCCAATCGCCGTGAGCATCGGGCTCAATGGCTTGCCAACCATCCACGGCGCTGATTCCGGCTACGCTTGCGAACTCTTCGATCTTCTTCAGCTTATCCTCTCGACTCAAGTAATCCCCGATATCGTGAAAATGAATCTGCCCGTGCTGCTTGGCGTTGGGATTCTTTACCAAAAGAGAAACGGCGATTGGTGCCCGGCTACCGCTGCCAAAGATTTTCCCACCTTCCCGACGGGACAAGTCTCCCTGCGTTCGTTGGTTGCCCCGCAAATGAAAGACATAGATGCTAGAAAACTCTTCCGCCAAACATTGGCGCATTCCATCGGAAGATGTTGATTCGAGAAATCCCGCATTGGTCACGAAACCAATCACGCCGCAATTTCCGATGCGATCAGACGCCCATCTAATGGCGCGGATGTAGCTATCGTAGAGATTCTTTACCGAAGTCATCTTCGAGCGGCTGGCGTAAGTCGATTCAATCCGACTGTCCAAATCGGGATAGGCCACGTTTTGGTTATTATCGTTCTGGCTACCTTGCCCAATCGAATATGGCGGGTTGCCGAAGATTACGCGGATGTCGAGGGCCTTCTGACGTTTGCGACGGTCGCTGTTGTTGGTCAGCAAGTCGCTAATCATGTCGCCTTTTTCGTAGAGCTGGAAGGTGTCGGTGAGACAGATGCCTTGGAAGGGTTCATACTTCCCGCCGACGATGGAGTGATAGACGGCCTCGATGTTGATGGCGGCGATGTAGTAGGCGAGCAGGACGATCTCGTTGGCGTGGATCTCGTGTTTGTATTTGTGCGCGAGCTGTTCCTTGCTGATGAGGCCGCTCTGGAGCAGGCGGGTGATGAAGGTGCCAGTGCCGGTGAAGGGATCGATGATGTGGACGCCCTTGTTGCCTAGACTGACGCCGAATTCCTTCTGGAGCAGGTATTCGATGCTGTGGATGAGGAAGTCCACGATTTCCACCGGGGTATAGACGATGCCGAGGCGCTCGGTCATCTTGGGGAAGGCATTGCGGAAGAACTTGTCGTAAAGCTCGACGACGATTTTCTGCTTGGCGGCAACGTCGTCGATCTTGGCGGCGCGGAGTTTCACGCTGGCATAGAATTTCTCCAAGGTATCCGCTTCCTTTTCGAGGCGGTGTTCTTGAAGGACTTCCAGCACGTGCTGCATGGCCTGCGAGACGGGATTGTGACTGGCAAAGCTGTAGTCCTCGAACAGGGCGTCGAAGACGGGCTTGGTGATGAGGTGCTGGGCAAGCATCTCGATGACTTCGGCATCGGTGATGGAGTCGTTGAGGTCGTCGCGGAGTTCGTTGGCGAAGGAGGTGAAGGAGGTGAAGGCTTCGCACTCCTTGGTGTTGGCTGGATTGCCGACGATCTGGGTGATGCGGGAAATGTGGGTCTTGGCGATCTTGGCGATGTCGGCGGCCCATTCCTCCCAGTGGTTGGGATTGCCACATTTCTTGACGACCTTGGCGTAGAGCGCGCGTTCCAGCTCGCCGACTTGGAATTGGAGATCGGTCTGGACTTCCTTGGAGTGGCGGGTCTCGGGAGTGCCGATGCTGTCGCCGCCTTTTCCGCTGTTTTTGCCGGAGGAGTCCTTGGAAGAGGTCGATTTCTTGTGCGCCTTGTCGGTGATGGCGATGACTTCCATCTTCCGGGTATCGTGTCCGGTGAGATCGATCTTGTTGATCATCGCATCGAAGGTGTCGTCGTGGGAGCGGAGGGCCTGGAGGACTTGCCAGACGACGCGGTAAACCTTGTTGTCGTTCAAGGCTTCGTGCGGCTCCATGCCCACGGGGATGACGACGGGGAGGATAACGTAGCCGCGCTTCTTCCCCGGCGCATTCCGCATGACGCGGCCGACGGACTGGACGACATCCACCTGGGAATTTCTCGGAGTGAGGAAGAGCACGGCATCGAGCGCCGGGACATCCACGCCTTCGGATAGACAGCGGACGTTGCTGAGGATGCGGCAGGTGTTGTCCGGGGACTCGGCTTTGAGCCAAGTGAGTTTTTCCTCCTTCTGGCTGGCGTTCATGCCGCCGTCCACGTGGTCGGCCTCGCAGATGAGGGAGTTGTCGGAGTTTTCCTGTTCCTGATAGGCGGCGACGACTTTTTCGAACATCCCGGCGATCTGCTTGGAGCTGACCTTGTGGGTGCGGCCAGAGGAACGCTCGATGACTTGGCAGAACGCGACCGCGCGTTTCATCGGCTCGGGATCGGAGCTCAGATCCTCAGTGAGGCCTTGTTTGGCGAGAGCCTTCCAACAGCCGATGATGCGGGCAGCGTCGTCCACCTTGAGCTGGTTGCTATCGTCCTTGAGGAGTTCCTGAATGCGGGCGGAAACGTGGGCTTCGTCGATGGTGAGGACGATGACCTTGTAATCGGTGAGGAGCTTGAGCTGGACGGCCTCGGAGAAGGTGATGACGTGGAGCTGCTTGCCGAATTGCGCCTCGTTGTTCATGTCGTAGAGGACGGTGTTGTCCTTTTCGGCGGTGGCCTTGGCCATGTCGCCATAGATTCGCGGGGTGGCGGTCATGTAGAGGCGCTTGGCGGCGCGGATGAAGGCGTTGTCGTGGATTTTCACGAAGTTGCTCTCCAGATCGCCCTCGAAGCTGGCTCCGGTGGTGCGGTGCGCTTCATCGCAGATGACGAGATCGAAGGGCGGAAGGCCGTGGAGGTGCTGGGCTTCGGAGATGACCTTTAACGAATGATAGGTGGAGAAGACGACGCTCATGTGCTGGGCGTCGTGGCGCTTGGCCATTTCCACCGCGAGGCGCTTGGCATCGGTGGTGGCGGGGTAGCGCAGTTCGTGGGCGAAGGTCTCGACGATGTCCTCGTCCTTGTTGCGCTTTTTCCCGACCTCGGCATCCGAGCAGACGGCGAAGGAGTGGAGCGGGATGGCGCTTTCCTGGGTCCACTCGGTGAGGGTCTGGGAAAGTAGATTCAGGCTGGGGACGAGGAAGAGGACTCGCTTGTCTTTCCCGGCGACATCCTCGGCGATCTTGAGACTGGTAAAGGTCTTGCCGGTGCCGCAGGCCATGATGAGCTTGCCACGGTCGGCGGTTTCGAGGCCGGTGGTGACTTTGCCCTTGGCGCTGGTTTGGTGAGGGCGGAGTTCTTTTTTCGGCTTGAGCGAAGGGGCGGCGGCGGTGGGCTGGTATTTCGCCCAGTCGATCTGGCTGGTTTCGAGGGCGAGCAGGTCGATCTTGTAAACGGGCGGCTGCTGGCTGTGGAGGGAGTTGGCGGCGTTTTCGGACCAATCGTTGGTGGTGGTGACGATGTAGCGGAGGGTGAAGGGCTTTTGGCCGGAAGCGGTGAAGAAGCTGTCGATATCGGACTTTTTCACCGTGTAGTCCTCGGCGTAGCACTTGCACTGGATGGCGTGGTATTCCTCGGTGCCCTTTGTTTTGGCCACGAGGTCGATGCCGGTGTCCTTCCCCGACATGCCGAACTGCGGGCCGCCGATTTCCTTTGCCCAGTCGGAATAAAGCCAGACGTCGGAATAGAGATCGGCGTAAGTGGCCTCGAAGCGGAAGTAGGTGCGGATGAGTTCCTCGAAGTAGCTGCCTTTTTCGCGCTCGGATTGGGAGGTCGCGCGGTAGGTGGTAAGGATGTTTTGGAGGGGTGTCATGGAATGCAAGGAAACTAGGAAATCGGCGGGAGGCGGGGCGAGGGAAATCTCCCGGTGGGCTGGTCGCTTGGGCGCATTTTGTGGAGGGCGTTGGAGGGGGCATACCTCAACCATCCGCCTCACGCGCTGGGGCACCGTTTTCAAAGCGCATCAAGTCTGCGATGAACGTCAGCGGGATGTGTCCGGTTTCGCCATTCCGATTCTTGGCCAATACCAACTCGGCTTTGCCTTCTTCGGCCTCTTTCGCCTCGGCGTCCTCGGCGTAGTAGGCGGTCCCATAATCACGAAAGACAGAAATAATCAGTATCCTGCTTGCGCCTCAGCCAAAACCGCCGATAAACCCCTCACTATCAATCACTTGAATGGGTTCAGTTCTCTCCGATTCACAAGGCCTAACATTGCCGACCCAGCATCGATCCATCAGCATCACCAACTCCTCACTCCCGACATACCGATACGACTGCGGCGGAGGGCTTTGAGTTCGGTAGCGGATTCGAACGGCTCTGAATTTCGCGGCTAGCGGCCATCAGGCATTCCCGAGATGCTGGCGGATCCACGATGGATTTCTCCGGCAATCCACGATGGATCGCACGCGGACGGTTTCCGATTCCAAGGTGTAGTAGATGGCGAATGGAAAGCGCTTGGACAGGGCGCGATGGAGGTTTTTGTGAGCCTTGCGATGGATGCCGCCGAAGATTCTGAGGGAATCGATGTCTGAGTAGAGGGTGTCGAGGAAATAGGTGCCGAGGCCGACTTCCTGCCTTTCGTAGAAGTGGTAGCCTTCGATCAAATCGCCTATGGCGAGATCGAGGAGTTCGAGCTTCATGAGATCGCGTCCTTGATCTGCAGTTTGGCGGTTTCCCAGTCGATGAATTTAACTTTGCCTTCCTGAATGAGTTGTTCGCGCTCGTCGAGAAGATCCTTGTGCCATTGGGGGACTTCGACTTCAGCTTCCAGTGGGGCGATGCCATCCCATAAGACTTCCATCATCCGCAGTTTTTCGTGGAGAGGGAGTTCATGAATCTCGGCAAGTGCAATCATCGGAAACTCAGTACAAGAGATCCGGGGAGAAGACAAGCCAAGATGTTCCAAGGGGATCTTAGTGAGATTCTCAGCATCCACGCCTACCGAACGCGTCTCTGGGGTCAGTCCGCGCATCGAAACATTTGGCCTAGTTGCTTCAGTATTCATGCTTTGGGGCAACAGTACCAAAGGACAGATATTGGGCAGTTGTCTTGGTCTGAAAGCCGGGCGGCTGGCATGGACGCTCGGGCGCATTTTGCGGAGGGCGTTGGAGGGGGCATACCTCAACCATCAGCCTCGCGGGCTGGGGCACCGTTTTCAAAGCGCATCAAGTCTGCGATGAAGGTCAGCGGGATGTGTCCGGTTTCGCCATTCCGGTTCTTGGCCAGCACCAACTCGGCCTTGCCTTCTTCCGCTTCTTTCGCCTCGGCATCTTCGGCGTAGTAGGCGGTCCGGTAGAGTAGGCCCACCATGTCTGCGTCTTGCTCGATCGAACCAGACTCCCGCAAATCCGACATCCGTGGCACGCCGAGACTTTTCCCCGAGCGACTTTCTGGTCCCCGATTGAGCTGGGCGAGGATGCAAATCGGAATCCCCAACTCCTTCGCCAGCCCTTTGATGCCGGCGGATATTTCCGCGATTTCCCGTTCGCGTGAGCTCTCGGCCTGCTTGGTGCGCGATTTCATCAACTGGAGGTAGTCAATGGCGATGAACTGAATGTCCTCGTCCCGCTTCTTGCGCCGGGCTTTCGCTCGCAGTTCGTTGATGGAAATACCCGCGGTGTCGTCGATGAAAAGCTTGGCGGACGAGGTTGCCACGGCGGCGCGTTGGATGCGCTGGAGGTCGCCTTTCGTGGGGGTGTAGCCGCGCGAGAGCTGGCTCATCGCAAATTTCGACCGCGAAAAAACCAGACGCTGCACCAGTTGGAAGGCGCTCATTTCGCAGGAAAACACCATCGTAGGTTTGCCTAAATCCATGCAAATGTGCTCCACCATGTTCATCATGAACGAGGTTTTTCCCATCGAAGGACGGGCCGCCACCACGAACATTTCCCCCGCTTTCAGCCCGCTCGACATGCGGTCCAGCTCCTCGAATCCGGTCGATATTCCCTGTGCGCCTTTTTCTCCGGCCAGCAAGGCTTGAAATTGCTCGATCACCTCATTCACGGACTGCTTGATCGTCGGCGCTTTGTTCGTCTCCGACCCCTCGCGGATCGCCAGCACCTTAGCCTCCACCGAGTCGAGCAGGGCGGCCACTTCATCGGGGGCATCGTAGGCTTGGGCGATGGCTTCGTTGGAATTTTGAATGATCGAGCGCAGCACGAACTTGTCCTTCACATGCTGCAAGTGATGGCGGAAATGCCCCGGACTTGGCGCATAGGTATAAATATCGGTCAACGCCGCCGGACCACCCACCCGGTCGAGTAGCCCGCGATCCAGCAAGCGCTGCACCAGCGAGACCAGCTCCACTTCATTTCCGCCCTCGAACAGCTCGATGAGAAATCCAAACAAGGTCGCATGAGACGGCAGGTAAAAGTGCTCCTGCGTCAGCTTTTCCTCGATCGCCACGCCGATGTAATCCTGCGGGTCCTGAAGCATCGAGGACAGCAACGACTTTTCCGGCCCCAGCGCATGGGGTAGGGCGCGGGTCACATCGTCCACCGTCGTGGCTCCTTGTTGAAGGGCGGCGGTTTTCGGGAAAGAAATCGGTTTGTTGGGTTCGGCTGCCATTGTCGGGCGCAGAATCTGGAAAAATGCGGATTCAAACGCAACCACGCAGCATGATTGTGAGACGATTGTGGATAAGTCCATCGCTCCGCAATCAACGCTCGAATGCACCCACACCATCCCTTACAACCTCCCCACCATGCGAGCGGTCATTCAACGCGTCATCGAAGCCTCCGTCACCATCGACGGTCCGCTCTTCTCTACCATCGGCCCCGGGCTACTCGTCTTACTCGGCGTGGAGGAGGGGGATGAAATGGAAGACGTCACCTGGCTCAGCGGCAAGATTTCCCGCATGCGGATTTTTCCAGACGGTGATGGGAAAATGAACCGATCCGTCCTCGAAGCCGGTGGCGAGGTCCTCATCGTCAGCCAATTCACCCTCCACGCCTCGACGAAAAAAGGCAACCGTCCCTCCTTCCTCCGCGCAGCACATCCCCTCCACTCGGAGCCCCTGTATTGCGAGTTCTGCAAGGCCATGGAACAGGAAATCGGTAAGCCCTGCGGCCGTGGCGTCTTCGGTGCCGACATGAAGATTTCCCTCGTGAACGACGGCCCTATCACCATCCTGATCGATAGCCGGGCGCGCGAATGAGCATTCTCTTGCATCATCCAGATCGGCTGCCTAGTTTGCCGCCGCCGTGCCGACAACTGCCATTCTAGCCCTTGAAGATGGCCGCTGCTTTGAAGGAATTGCCTTCGGAGCCAGTGGAACCACCACCGGAGAAATTTGTTTTAACACCTCCATGACCGGATACCAAGAGGTCATCACCGATCCTTCCTACCGGGGGCAAATCGTTTCGATGACCTACCCGCAGATCGGGAATTATGGGGTGAATCCTCAGGATAACGAGTCCGCCGGCCCTCACATCCGGGCCTTCGTCATCGGCGAGCTTTGTGAAACTCCGTCGAACTGGCGTTCCACCCAGGCACTTGCCGACTATTTGGCAGAGCACCATATTCTCGGCATCGAGGAAATCGACACCCGGGCGCTCACCACTCACCTGCGTTCCCGCGGGGCCATGCGTGCCTGCGTGACCACTGAGCTGGATGCCGCCGCCGCCGTCGCTGCGGCGCAAGCCTCGCCCTCCATGGAAGGCATGGACTACGTCACGGAAGTTTCCACTCCACAATCTTACCTCTGGACCGAGGAATCCCGCGACTGGGTGCTGCCGAATGTGCTTGCGGGAAAAGTCGGCTACTACACCGAGCTGCCACCCGTCCGCCACCGGATCGTCGCCTATGATTTCGGCCTGAAATACAACATCCTCCGCCGCCTCCGCCAAGCCGGACTCGAAGTGGAAGTGGTCAACGCCCACACCACCGCCGCCGAGATCCTCGCGAAAAATCCCGCTGGCCTATTTCTCTCCAACGGCCCCGGAGACCCAGCCGCACTTACCAGCATCCACGAAGAGCTGCGCCAGATGATCGGGAAACTGCCGATTTTTGGCATCTGCCTCGGCAATCAACTGCTCGCCCATGCCTTCGGCGGGCGCACCTTCAAGCTCAAGTTCGGCCACCGCGGTGGCAACCAACCGGTCAAAGACCTCCGCAACGGCAAAGTCTCCATCACCTCGCAGAACCACGGCTTCGCCGTCGATCCGGACTCACTCCCACCAGAAATCGAGGTCACGCACATCAACCTGAACGACAACACCGTCGAAGGCATGCGCCATCGCGATTTCCCCGTCTTCAGCGTGCAATACCACCCCGAAGCCGCACCCGGCCCGAACGACGCGAGCTACTTCTTCGAGGAATTCGCCGACTTGATTTCAAAAACCCAAGGGGGCTAACCGCGAATGAACGCCAATGGACGCGAATTGATTCTGAGAGACGAGGTTTACTCGATCATTTCTTGCGCCCTCGAAATCATCAACGGTCTCGGTAATGGACTTCACGAAAAGCCCTATGAAAACTCCCTCGTCGTCGAATTTCAGCACCGGGGCATTCCATTCATTCAGCAACCTAAATTCCCGGTCATGTGGAGAAATGTCTTAGTCGGCCAGTTCATCCCGGACCTTATCGCCTACGAAAAAATCATCGTAGAAACCAAAACCATCGACTACATCTCGCCACTCGAACGCGGCCAAATGCTGAACTATCTCCGCATTACAAGCTTGCCCGTCGGCCTCATCATTAACTTCAAAAAACCAAAACTCGAATGGGAACGCATCGTCCTAAGCTCCTGATTTCTCCCATTCGCGTCCATTCGCGTTCATTCGCGGTTAAAAATTCATGAATACCATTATTGTTGGCCTCCAGTGGGGCGATGAAGGCAAAGGCAAAATTGTGGACTACCTCACCGAAGACACCGACTTCGTCGTGCGTGGCCAAGGCGGTAACAATGCCGGCCACACGGTCATCGCCAAGGGCGTGCGCTACATTTTAAACCTACTTCCCTCCGGCATCCTTTGGGACGGGAAAATCAACATCATCGGGAACGGCGTCGTCGTCGATCCGGCCGGCCTTGTCGCGGAAATCCAGCGGAACGAAGCACTCGGCGTGACCGTCACCCCGGAAAAACTCCTCATCTCGGATCGCGCCCACGTCGTTTTCCCGTTCCATCGCGAGCTGGATGCCGCCCGGGAAATCGCTCTCGGTGACCAGAAAATCGGCACCACCAAGCGCGGCATCGGCCCGGCCTATGCGGATAAGGTGAACCGCTGCGGCGTCCGCATCGCCGACCTTTTTGACGAATCCTTCACGCGTGCCCAAGTCACTCGCCGCCTCGTGGAGGTGAATGAAATTCTCGCCAAATATGATCTCCCCCAGTTCACCGCTGAGCAGGTGCTGGAAGAAATTTACACCGCCTTCGACCGCCTCCGCCCCCACGTCACTAACACCATCCCGGTGCTCCACGCAGCGTGGAAAGCGGGTAAGACCATCCTTTTTGAAGGCGCTCAGGGCACCCTGCTCGACATCGACTACGGCACCTATCCCTTCGTCACTTCGTCTAATACCACCTCTGGCGGTTCCTGCACCGGCTCCGGACTGCCGCCAAATGCCATCCAGCGTGTCATCGGTGTCTGCAAAGCCTACACCACCCGCGTCGGTTCCGGCCCATTTCCTACGGTGGATGAAGGCCTCTCGGAATACCTCCATGGCCTTGGCCGTGAGTTCGGCGTCGTCTCTGGCCGCCCCCGTGGCTGCGGCTGGTTGGACACGGTCCTGCTCCGCTTCGCCTGCATGGTCAATGGCGTCACCGGCCTCGCCGTGACCAATGTCGATGGACTCGACGAATACGAAACCCTTCAAATTTGCTCCAGCTACGACATCGACGGCACGGTCCACACCCTGCCACCGGCGGATCGCACGGCTTGGGAGCGCGCTGTGCCGATCTATGAAACCCTACCGGGGTGGAAATCGGACACCACCGGCTGCACCGAGTTTTCCCAGCTGCCCGCTCAAGCGAAGGCTTACTTGTCCCGTCTCTCCGAGCTTTGCGACGCGCCGATTGCCTTCGTCGGAGTCGGACCGGACCGGGCGCAGACCCTAGTTGCAGATTAAGTCATCGCTCATGGCAGAATATCCAGAAATCCCACGCCACGTCGCCATTATCATGGACGGCAATGGCCGCTGGGCGAAGGAGCGTGGTTTACCCCGCCTCCAAGGGCACCGCGCCGGTGCGGAATCAGTCCGGGAAGTGATGGAAGCCTGCATCGAACTCGGCGTGGAATATCTCACTCTCTACGCCTTTTCCTCGGAAAACTGGAGCCGTCCTGAGAAGGAAGTGATGGCGCTCATGGGCTTGCTGGACCGGTTTTTGGACGAAAAAGCCAAGGATCTCGACCGCCAGAACGTCCGTCTGCTCGCCATCGGCCAGCTCGACCGCCTCCCGCTCAAAACCCGGAAACTGCTCGAACGCATCCAAGAACGCACCGCAGGCCATACCACCCTCACGCTGGTGCTTGCCGTCTCTTACGGCAGCCGCGAGGAAATCATTCAGGCCGCCCGCTCACTCGCCACGGATGCCGCCGCTGGGACTCTCAAGCCCGCCGATATCGACGCCGAGCTCTTCGCTTCCCGGCTCCAGACCGCAGGCATCCCCGATCCAGATCTGCTCGTCCGCACCTCTGGCGAGATGCGGATTTCCAATTTCCTCCTCTGGCAAATCAGCTATTCGGAAATCGTCATTGTCAAAAAATTCTGGCCAGACTTCCGCCAAGGCGATCTGTTCGAGACGGTCAAAGAGTATCAGCGCCGCCACCGCCGCTTCGGTGCCTTGTAACATTCTGCCCTCGCCATGGATTATTCGTCTCTCATTGCCAAACGCCGCGACCGCTTCGCAGAGCTGGAGGAAGCCGTCGGTGATCCAGAGCTTTTTGCCGATCCCAAGCGTGCCACCGAGATCCTCCGCGAGCATGGCAAGCTCAAGCAGACGCTGGCCCTCTGGGAGAAAATCGAATCCTCGAAGCGCCACCTCGCGGAAAATCAGGAACTCGCCAAGTCCGACGATCCCGACTTTTCCGCCATGGCCGCCGAGGAGATTCCCGGTCTAGAGATCGAAATCGCCCAGCTCGGCACTGAGCTGCAATACGCCCTACTTCCTGCCGATCCGAATGAAGACCGCGACGCACTCATCGAAATCCGCGCCGGTGCCGGGGGCGATGAAGCCTCACTCTTCGCCGCCGAACTGATGCGGATGTATCAACGCTACTCCGACCTCAGGGGCTGGAAATGCGAGCACCTGGAAAGCAGCCCTTCCGAAGTCGGTGGCTTTAAGGAAGTCATCCTCAAAGTGACGGGCCAAGAAGTGTTCCGCTATCTGAAATACGAGTCCGGCGTCCACCGTGTCCAGCGAGTCCCCGCCACCGAGACTCAGGGCCGCGTCCACACCTCCACGGTCACGGTCGCGGTGCTGCCAGAAGCCGAAGAGGTGGACGTCGAGCTGCGCCCTGAAGATCTCCGCATCGAAGTCTGCCGCGCCGGTGGTGCGGGTGGTCAGCACGTCAACCGCACCGAATCCGCGGTGCAAATCTTTCACCTACCGACCGGTCTCTACGTCCGTTGTGAAGACGGCCGCTCACAAATCAAGAACAAGGAAATGGCTCTGCAAATCCTACGCTCCAAGCTCTACGAGCAGAAGTTGCGCGACCAGCAAGAGGCCTATTCCAGCCACCGTCGCTCGCTCATCGGCTCGGGTGACCGCTCGGAAAAAATCCGCACGTACAATTTCCCGCAAAGCCGCATCACTGACCACCGCATTGGCTTTACCACGCACAATCTCACCGGAGTCATCGCCGGTGATTTGACGGAGTTCACCAACGAGCTCCAGAAAACCGAAATGGACGAGCGCCTCGCAGAAGCCGGTCTCTGAACCGGGAATTTCATGCTCCCACTCTAAAAAATGCCAGACTCAGCACCACCACCTATCCTCGTCGGCACTCGCGGGAGTGAGCTCGCGCTCGTTCAGGCCACCGCCACGGAAGCGCTGCTCGCCAGCGCCTTTCCCGAGCGTGAAATCATCCGTCAGGTCATCAAAACCACCGGCGACCGCCGCACGGATGTCTCGCTGAACGAGGTGGCTAAATCGGAAGGCACCTTCGACAAGGGCGTGTTCATCAAGGAAATCGAGGAAGCGCTGGATGCCGGGGAGATCGACATCGCCGTGCACAGCTTGAAAGATCTGCCCACCGTGCTGCAGGATCGCTTCGTGCTCGCCGCCGTGCTAGAGCGGGCCCCGGTGCGGGATGCCCTGATCATGCGTGAGCCAGGCGGGCTCATGGCTTTACCCGTCGGCGCACGAGTCGGCACCAGCAGCGTCCGCCGCGCGAAGCAAATGGAGTGGCTGCGACCGGATGTGGTCATCTCCGACCTCCGTGGAAATGTGCCTACCCGTCTGCGGAAACTCGCAGAGGCTGACACCTACGACGCCATTTTACTCGCTGAGGCAGGCTTGGTCCGTCTCGGTTTCATCCCAGCGGTGGCTACGGCTGAGGTGGAGGAAATCGATGGGATTTCCGGCCTATTCGTCACCCGCCTGCCAGAGAGTGAGTTTTATCCGGCGGCAGGGCAGGGGGCCATCGGCCTCGAAGTCCGGGCAACCGATTCCCTCAGCCGCGTCTTTGCCGAGTCCATCGGCCACTCGGACACTTGGTTGCGAATCACGGCTGAGCGGGAATTTCTCCGCCTGCTCGACGGCGGCTGCCACACGCCGGTGGGAGTTTTTTCCGCGATCGAAGATGGCGTGATCCGCCTGCACGCGCGAGTGTTCCCAGACGCAGGTGGCACTCCTCGCTCCGGCGAAGCCACTGGCACCGATCCTTTCACCCTCGCACTCGAACTTTTCAACTCCCTCTCATGAGTCAATCAGGCACTTGTTATCTCGTCGGCGCCGGCCCCGGCGATCTCGGTCTCGTCACCCTCCGCGCTAAAGAATGCATCGAGCAGGCAGACGTCCTCGTTTACGACGCCCTCAGTAGCCCCGAGCTGCTGAACTGGACGAAGGCGGGTTGTGAAAAACTTTACGTCGGCAAGCGCGCCAAGTTCCACTCCGTGCCGCAGGACCAAATCAACGGTCTGATTGTTGAGAAAACCAAAGCCGGCCTCAACGTCGTCCGGCTCAAAGGCGGCGACCCCATGATCTTCGGCCGTGGTGGTGAAGAGGCGGCAGAACTCGCGGCAGCCGGGGTGAAGTATGAAATCGTCCCCGGCATCAGCTCCGCCATCGCTGGACCCGCCTACGCCGGCATCCCCGTCACCCACCGCGACCACAACACCCAGTTGACCATTTTCACTGGCCACGAAGATCCCACCAAGGGCTTCAGCTCCGTGGACTACGCCCAACTCGCCAAGGCTCCCGGCACCAAAGTCTTCCTCATGGGCGTGGCGCGGCTTCGGGAAATCACCAGCTCCTTCATCGAGCACGGTGCCGCCGCAGACACTCCCATCGCCCTGACCCGCTGGGCCACCACCGGCTCACAAAAAACGATCCAAGGCACCCTAGCCACCATCGCCGACATCGCGGATGCTGAGAATTTCACCTCTCCCGCCGTGGCGGTGATCGGGACGGTGGTGAACGAGCGGGCGAAGATCAATTGGTTTGAAAAACGGCCCTTATTCGGCAGGCGCATCGTCGTCACTCGCACTCGCGAGCAGGCAGGGGAGCTGAGTAAAGCGCTGCGGGATCTCGGGGCCGACGTCATCGAGTTACCCACGATCCGCATCGAGGGGCCACCTGACCGCCGTGAATTCGCCGAGCTGGTGACGCACGCGCACGAGTATGACTGGCTGGTCTTCACCAGCCCGAATGGCGTGGAGCGCTTTTTCGACGCCTTTTTCGCCTCCTACGCCGATGCCCGGAGTCTTGGGAATCCTCGCATCGCCGCGATCGGTGCCGGAACCGCGGCGAAAATCCGCGAATATCGCTTCGCCGTGGACCTGATCCCAGAGCGTTTCGTCGCGGAGGGGCTGATTGAGGCATTTAAAAAAGAAGACATCGAAAATTTAACCATGCTCTGGGTGAAAGCCGCCGAGACACGGGACATCGTGGGCGAGGGGCTCACGGCGCTCGGTGCGATCGTCGACGAATGCATCGCCTACCGCACCGTCGCCGAAACGGAAGACCCCACCGGAGCACGCGCCCGCCTCGAAGAGGAAGGTGCGGACTTGATTACTTTCACCTCCAGCTCCACGGTGGATCACTTTTTCGCGCTGGGTCTCGATTGGCCGGAAGGCTGCGGTGCGGCGAGCATCGGCCCGGTGACCAGTGAGACGCTCCGTCAAAAGGGCATGAAGCCCGCCTTTGAGGCGAGCAAGCACGACATCCCCGGCTTGTGCGCGGTGATCGTGAAATATTTTCAGGGGAAATCACGGTAAGTTTTGCAGCATTCCAAGGAGTAGTAGAATTACCACTTGCGGATCTCACCACCCTTTGATTTCTTTTCGCCCCGTCTTGAAAGACGCCGCTGTAGCTCAGGGGTAGAGCAATTCATTCGTAATGAATAGGTCGTCGGTTCAATTCCGACCAGCGGCTCCAGGCTTTTCTAGGATAAAAAGCCTCCCACGCTAGCGCGTATTAAGTGGTTAAATAACTGATTTTAAAGTGGTTAGAGGCTTTTTTGAGGGGGCCAATTCGGCAGTATTTTTGATCGTTGCGGGAGGCTGCGCGAGACATCCCACACGTCGGTTGATTGCATTTTAGGACCCATGGCTCACCGAAAATCCGAGGACAATTCGACCTCTTTTCTGCTGAGCAACGGCCGTTATTTAAAAAAAATGGTAAGCGGCATGCCACGTGCCAATCAGGCAGCTGTCATGAAAAAACAACTCAACACACACTTAAGCCTACTTGCTGGCGTATTGATGGTTTGCTCATGCACTACCCCCGTCACCACCACGAAGATTCACACTTCGATTGCACTAGCCCCAGATAACACCCTCGCTGGGGGTGTTTTCCAGCAGGTTAATTCATACCGACAGAAACACGGCCTCGCTCCACTGATCCGCCATGAGGGCCTGGATGCGCTCGCCCAGAAACACTGTGAATACTTGATGGCCAACCGAGGGTCCTTTGACATTTACGGGAAAAACGTAAGCCACTTTGGGTTTGAAGCGCGGGCGATGATCGCACAGTGTCGCTACAACATGGTGAGTTGCTCTGAAAATGTCGCGAGCACTGGCTTTCGCGGGAAGGGGACGGCGGCCCACATCACTGAAATGTGGATCGGTTCCAAGTCTCATGAATTTACGATGCGTGAATCTTGGACCCACACCGGCATCGGCTTGGTGGTAGATAAAGATGGAGCCGTTTTCTGCACCCAACTCTTTGGCGTCGCGGGTCCGACTCAGTCCAGGCACAAAGATCACTTCGCTGTCCGCTAGAAGCCGATGCCAGACCTCTCTCTCGAATTCGCACTCCAGCAGCAGGGATACCTCATCATTGCTGGAATCGACGAAGCGGGGAGAGGTCCATTGGCGGGGCCGGTGTCTGCGGCAGCCGTCATCTTGCCAGCGGATTTTACGTGTTTCGGACTGGATGATTCTAAAAAAATCAGCCCATCGAAACGGGAAGTCCTCTACCAACGGCTCACCACTGACCCGGAAATCTGTTGGGCAGTCGCCACGGCGAGCGCTGCGGAAGTGGATCGGCTCAACATCCTCCGCGCGACTCATCTCGCCATGCGGCGTGCCGTTGAAAGTCTCAGCCTGAAGCCGGATCACTGCCTCATTGATGGACTCCGGGTCCGGGACTTCCCACTCACCCATGACGGGATTGTCAAAGGGGACGGGATTTCTCTTTCAATCGCCGCAGCCAGCATCATCGCCAAGGTCACTCGCGACCGGATTATGGCGGAGCTGGACCGCGACTTCCCCGAATTCGGCTTTGCGAAGCACCAAGGATATGGCACGAAAGCGCATCTTGAAGCGCTTCGGATACACGGCCCTTGTTGCCACCATCGTCGCTCGTTTCAGCCGGTGGCTCAACTCGCCCTGCCATTTGGCAACGCCTGACGGGGGATTCCGAGATCGGATTTGGCTGGGGAATTACGGGGAGCAAGTCGCCTGCGCTTGGCTCCGCGCCCAAGGATGCCGGATTCTCGCTAGAAATTACCGTGCCCGCCACAAGGGCGAGGTGGACATCATAGCCCGTGACGGGAAATTGCTGCTTTTCGTCGAAGTCAAAACCCGCCGCGAAGGCGCGAAAATCCGGGGCTTCGACGCCGTCGGCAAAGACAAGCAACGCCTCATCGAGCGCGGCGCGAATTCCTGGCTCCGCCGCCTCGGCACCCGCGAGCTGCCATGGCGCTTCGACGTGATCGAAATCTATGTGGAGGATGGAGAAAAACCACGCATCAACTGGATCCGAGATGCCTTCTAAGTTTCCGAATCCGACTTGCGGAGGCTCATCTCCTCAAGCACTCTAGCCACCGCAGGACATGGAACACTTTTCGGATTCAATGGCGTGGCTCGCCAAGCGGGATGGCAGCCTCGTCATCGGTCATGGACCTTTTCAAGAGTCCGCCGAACCCGGGACTGGTGTCTCATTTTACGTGCAAAACTTCGCCCTCTCGGACCCGCGTCCCTGGAAAACACCTGCACGGATTGAGCGGCTCGGCAGGGGGCAGCATCTCGGTTTTGTGCCAGAATCCTTTCCGTTCGATTGTGCATGGGACACGCTGGACGCCGCGAGATTTTCAGTCGTTTTCCAAGAGATCATGAAATCGATCCACGAGGGCGTTTTTGAAAAAACCGTGCCCGTTGTCGCAGAAATCGGCCACGCAGGGCCGGGCGCAAGCACGGCGATCATGCGCGCGATGCTACTCCAACGCAGTCCGCTGTATTCGTATGGCTGGGTCCATGGCCATGCGGGGTTCGCCGGTGCCACCCCGGAGTTGCTGTTTTCACTGGCAGGAAATCGCCTCGAAACCATGGCTCTAGCCGGCACAGCCAGAAGCGAAGACCGCGACGTCTTCGCCGTGGATCAGAAAGAAATCCGCGAACACGAATACGTCGCCCAGTCCCTCGTCTCCAAGCTGCTCGGCTTAGGCCATGTCGAGCGCTGTGCTCGGGAAATCCTCGACCTCGGCTCGATCGTCCATTTCCTCACTCACATCGGACTGGAATTGATCACCCCCAAAACGCCCGAAGAGCTGCTCCGCCGCCTGCACCCCACACCCGCACTCGGTCCACTGCCCCGCACCAGTGAAACCCTCGCGATGCTGGATGGCTGGCGCTCTCGCCTCGGCTGCCCCGCCCAGTTTGGTGCCCCTTTCGGACTCATGGACGCTGGCCAATTTCACGCTGTCGTGGCCATTCGCGGCATCTGGTGGCAAGATCACGAACTGACCTTACCCGCTGGCTGTGGCATCATCGAGGCCAGCCGCCTCGTCAACGAGTGGCGAGAACTCCGCTTGAAACGAGAGGCCGTGAAGCGCTTTCTCCTGCCATCGACATGAAAAAACCTCGCACCGCAGAACGGAGCGAGGTTTTTGGTTGAAAGCGATTTATAGAAAAATCACGCTTCTTCTTCGATGGCACCTGCATCCACCGAGATGGTGAGCGTGGCGATGGCATCTGCGTGAAGGCGGATTTGCACTTCGGTCTTGCCGGACTTCTTGACGGGCTTGTCGAGCTCGATCGCGTGACGGTCGATGATGATGCCCGCTGCTTCGAGTTCCTTGTGGATGTCGATGCTGGTGACGGAGCCGAATGCCTTGCCACCTTGGCCGGTGGAGAGCACGAACTTCGGCTTGAGCTTGGAGATCTTGGTCGCAAGCTCTTTGAGAACGACGAGTTCTTCGGCTTCACGAGCCGCGCGGCTGGCCTTGAGAGCTTCGACGTGGCGGAGGTTCGAGCGGCTGGCTTCGAAAGCCTTACCTTGTGGGATTAAGAAATTCCGGGCGTAACCGGCGCGGACTTTAACCACATCTGCTTCGGCACCAAGGCCTTCGATTTTTTCTTTGAGAATAACTTGTGCGTTGGCCATATGAGTGAGTCGTAAAAGTTCGTTTGGGGGCGGCGATTTAGGCTTCGTCCTAAAGTGAGTCAAGAAGAATGCAGACTTATTCCAGAAAGCGACGGAGAAGGCCGGTGGATTCGGTAGTAGGCGAGGACTGCCAAGCTTCAACTTGAGGGTCGCGAATGATTCAGCGGGTGGGGAAGGCGGCGGAGGAAGAGGATTGGGGATTGGGGATTGGGGATTGGGGATTTTTGAACCGCCAAGCGCCAAGTTCAAGAGATACAAAAAAATCCTCTTACATTCTCTTCCTTCGCGTCCTCTGCGGCTTTGTGGTGAACTCTTCTCTGAAGCAAAGCCCCTGGCGGGAGAGGGTGAAGTGCGACGGTCGTAGACGCGACGCTACACTCGATTTTTACTTCGCTTGGTGGACCATGAGGAGTCTGAGGCCATTGAGGCAGACTAAGACGGTGCTGCCTTCGTGGCCGACGACGCCGAGGGGGAGGGCGAGGTGAAAGCCTAGGGCGGCAGCGATGAGGACGAGGATGACGGCGCTGGCGAAGACGAGGTTCTGGACGAGCACGCGGCGGGCGCGGCGGGCGTGGCCGACGAGGATGGGGATGTTTTCGAGGCGGTCGCCCATGAGGACGATGTCGGCCGTTTCCATGGCGACATCGGTGCCCGCGGCTCCCATGGCCACGCCGATGTCAGAAATGGCGAGGGCGGGGGCGTCGTTCACGCCGTCGCCGAGCATCATGACGCAGCCTTCTTTCTTCAACTCACGGATGACGCGGAGCTTGTCCTCGGGCAGGAGCTCGGCGTGGACTTCATCGACATGGGCTTCCTTGGCGATTGCCTCAGCGACGAGTTTCTGGTCGCCGGTGAGCATGACGACCTTTTTCACGCCCAGGCGGTGGAGGGCGGCGGTGAGGGTGCGGGCTTCGGGGCGGAGGGTGTCTGCCATGACGAGCACGGCTTGGGCGCTGAGTGAGTCGCCATTGCGGAGGCCGAGCCAGACGCAGGTTTTTCCCATGGCTTGGAGGGGCTGGGAGAGGGAGGAAAGCTCGCTAAATCCGCTGGCCTTGAGATCACGGAAAAGGCGCTCGCTACCGACGACGATACGGGCGTTCTCAACGGTGGCTTCGGCTCCTTTACCGGCGGTGGATTGGAAATCGATGGCGGTGGGGAGGTCCAGCTTGAGTTGGGCGGCGCTCTGGACGATGGCGTGGGCGAGTGGGTGCTCGGACTTGGCTTCGAGGGCGGCGGCGGCGCGGAGATGGGCAAGCACCGGGGCGGGCAGGGGAGTTTGCATGTCCGCGCGGATTTCGTGAATGCCGTCAGGGGTGACGATCTCGGTGAGGGAGGGCTTGCCGACGGTAAGGGTGCCGGTTTTATCCACGGCGACGATGTCGATCTTGGCGGCGCGTTCGAGGTGGGAGCCGCCCTTGATGAGAATGCCGTGACGGGCCGCGCCGCCGATGGCGGAGAGCACGGTGGCGGGCGTGCTGATGACGAGGGCGCAGGGGGAGGCGACGACCATGATGGTCATGGCGCGGAAAAAGGAGTCGTGGAAGTCGTTCCAACCGAGCAGGTAGGGCAGGAGGAAAACGCCGGTGGTGAGCAAAATGACGCCGATAGCGTAGTATTGCTCGGCGGTTTCGAGGAAGCGTTGGGTGTTGGATTTCTCGGACTGGGCCTCGGCGACGAGCTTGACCATGCGGGAGAGGGTGGAGTCTTCCGAGCGCTTGGTGACTTTCAGCTCGACGCCGCCGCTCTGGTTGAGGGTGCCGGCAAAGAGTGGACTGCCTACGGATTTCGAAACGGGCATGGATTCACCGGTGAGTGAGGACTCGTCCACATTGGTGCTGCCCTCGGAAATGACGCCGTCCACGGGGATTTGCTCGCCGGGGCGGACGATGACGATTTCGTCGATTTCGAGTTCCTCGACGGGGACTTTGACGGTGCCGCTGGCTCGTTTCACGAGGGCCTCGCTGGGACGGAGGGTCAGCAGGGACTCGATGGCGCGCTGGGTGCGCTCCATAGCGTAGCGTTGGAGAACGTTGGAAAAGCTGAAGAGGAAGAGCAGGAGTGCACCTTCAAAGGGTGCACCGATGAGGGCAGCGCCGAGGGCGGCGAGCACCATGAGCACGTCCACATCGAGGACTTTTTCACGCAGCGAGGCGATGGCGGATCGCACGCCTTGCTGGCCGGCGAAGAGGTAGGCTAGGGCGTAAAGAGTGATGGCCGCGGCATGGAGGCCTTGCCTATTTTCCACGATGAGCGCGGAGATGAGGGTGAGCAGGCCGAAGGTGCAGGAGAGTTCTTCGTTCAACTCGCCGCTGCGGAGTTTCTTGAAAAAGGGCAGGGCGGCGGCTTGGCGAGTGAGGTCGTAGGGAAAGATGTCGGCACCGATTTTCCGGACTTGATCGAGCAATGAGGATTCGGTGGAGAGGCCTGAGTCGAAGGTGACGGTGAGGACTTTCCCCATGTAGGTGGCGGAGGCGCGACGGACGCCGGGGATTTTCTGGATCTTGCGCTCCAGCTTGATCGCGCAGGCTTCACAGGCGCTGCCTTCGAGCCGGAAAATCGACTTGTCTAGGGCGAAGGAGACTTGGGCGCTGTGCTCTTGGACGAGTTCGCGAACTTGGCCTTCGCTGAGGCGGGCGGGATCGAACTCGATGTCCACCCGGGCGCGCACGGGATCGGGCTGGACGCTGAGGATGCCTTGGTGATCGGCGAGGGCGTGTGGGGGTGTTTCGTCGGTCATGGTGATTTCACATATCATCGTTAGTGGGGAAATCCGAGCGGATAGTTGAAATCCAACGGTTTAGTTACGCGATTGCCTCTTGTCGGAAGGCGTGGACTGGCTTGAATGGTGCGGATGGATATTTTACTGGTGGAAGATGAACCGCAACTGGCGGAGCAACTGAACCGCTCGCTGGTGCGTGCGGGACACACGGTGACACGTGCCACGGATGGGCCGTCGGCGATGGAGATGGTGGCGCATACGCGCTTGGACTTGGTGTTGCTGGATGTTAATTTACCGGGATTTGATGGGTTTGAGATACTCGCAAGGATTCGCGCGGCAGGCTTACCGGTGCGAGTGATGATGCTGACGGCGCGGTCTGAGGTGAGAGATCGAGTGCTGGGGCTGAAAGGGGGGGCAGATGATTATTTGACGAAGCCCTTCGCCCTCGAAGAATTGCTGGCGCGCGTCGAAGTCCTCGGGCGGCGGAATTCAGCGGAAAAGGCGGATAGCAGCTATCGGGTGGGGGAGCTGTGCATGGACATGGCGAAACGCCGACTGAGCCGGGGAGAGGAAAAGATTGAGTTGTCGCCGCGTGAGTTCGAGGTGCTGCAGATTTTCATGCGCGAGCCAGGGCGGGCCTTCTCCCGTGATGAAATCTGCGAACGAATCTGGGAGCGTGAACACGAATATGACACGCGGACGGTGGAAATTTATATCATGCGACTGCGGAAAAAACTGGATCGCTCGGGTGAGGATTCGGTCATTCGGACGATCCGTGGGGTGGGGTATTTAATGAATCCTCAGCCATGAAGCAGTGGTCGCTGAAGTTCAAGGTGGGGATCTATGCCGCGCTACTGACGATGGTGGCACTGGTTGCTGGAGTCATGGTCATGATGGTGACGGTCTATTTTCATCAGATTCAAAAACTCGATGCAGACCTCGCGGGGGATGCAAAAGAGTTGGTCTGGGATTTGGAAAATTTCCGGGACGCGCCGAAGGATGCACGGGCACCGCTGAGTGAGAAATTCATCCCGGTGGACATGCGGGACTATTTTTTGATGATCGAGACAAGGGACGGAGAGCTGCTTTACCGCTCTGCCAATCTAAAGGGGCAGTCCTTACAGGGCGCACTCGGGGCGATCCAGACGGTGGAACTGCTAGGAGACAAGGTCCGGGTGGGGGCATGGCAGGTGGAGCCCTACAGGATCCGAGTGGGAGCGAAGATGAATGTGATCGAACGATTTCAAGAGAATCTAGGGATCGGCTTCGCGACGGGACTGCCGGTGGTGGGATTGGTGGTGTTCTTCGGGGGGCTGTGGCTGGGTCGGCGAGCCGTCGCCCCAGTGGCGGCCTTGAGTGCTGCGGCAGAAAGGATCAGCGCGGATCACCCACAGGAGCGGCTGCCAAAACCAGCGACGAAGGATGAAATCGCGAAATTAACGGAAGTGCTCAACCGCAGCTTCGACCGCTTGCAAAGCTCCTACGACATCGCCAATCACTTCGCGGCAGATGCCTCGCACCAATTGAAAACACCGGTGACGATTTTACGCAATGGGCTGGACCATCTCTCGCGAGTCACGGATTTAACGGAGGCACAAGCGGCGGAAGTGTCGCTCCTTCGGCATCAGACACGGCGTCTGACATCGCTGATTGAGGACTTGTTACTCCTAGCACAAGCGGACAGCGGGAGGATGTGTTTGCAGCCCGAGGTCCTCGATTTAAGAGACCTCATCCGGGCGGCGAGTGAGGATTTACAAGTATTGGTGGAGGGGAAGGGGATTCAAGTGGATGAGCTGCTCCCTGAGAAATTGATCGTGCAGGCAGATCGGCGCTTGGTGTCGGTGGTGTTACAAAATCTCGTGGAAAACGCCGCAAAATACACGGATTTGGGAGGCCAAATCCGCATCGCCGGGACGGAGGAGCCCGGTTGGCTGGTGGTCAGGATTTCAAACATGAGTGCGGCAATCTTGGAAGAAGACCGGTCACGGATTTTTGAACGCTTTCGGCGTGGCTCGGCCGTCGGGGGTGAGGTGCGCGGCTATGGGCTCGGCCTGAACATCGCCCGCGAGCTACTCCGTGCGCATGGCGGAGATTTGGTGTTAGCACCTAGCCAACCGGGCTGGATCGACTTTGAATTTCGGCTACCTACGAGATCTTAGCCGATTGGCAACTTGGCACAGACCTGCGCGGCGAGTGCGTGAAATGAGGCTGAGACCTTGTTTTTCTCCGGCGCGACGAGGGCGATGGGGGCACCGCTGTCACCGCGCTCGCGGGTCTCGATGTCGATGGGGATTTGCCCGAGCAAGGGCACACGCATGTCCTCCGCCTCGCGCACGCCGCCGTCTTTGCCGAAGAGATAGTATTTCTTGCCCGCGTCACACTCGAACCACGCCATGTTCTCGATGAGTCCGAGGATGGGCACATTCACTTTTGCAAACATGGCCACGGCCTTGCGGGCGTCGATGAGCGCGACTTCCTGCGGGGTGGTGACGATGACCGAGCCATCGACCGCACAGGTCTGGACGATGGTGAGCTGGATATCGCCGGTGCCGGGCGGGAGATCGAGCACGAGGTAGTCGAGCTCGCCCCAAGCGACTTGGCGGAGAAATTGCTGGGTGTAGCGCGTGGCCATGGGGCCGCGGACGATGACTGGGGAACGGTCTTCAAGGAGAAATCCCATGGACATGAGCTTAAGTCCGTAGGCTTCGAGCGGGATGATCTCGTCTTGATCGTTGGCCATCGGGCGCTCGTTGACGTTGAACATTTGGGCTACGGATGGGCCGTAGAGGTCGCAGTCGCAGAGGCCGACTTTGGCACCGGTCGCGGCCAGGGCCACGGCGAGATTCGCGGCGACGGTGGATTTCCCGACTCCGCCCTTGCCGGAAGCGACGGCGATGATGCGTTTCACACCGGGGATGGATGACTTACCGACCGAACTGGCGGCGGCGGGGGCGTCCTTGACGTCGATCTCGATTTTCACGGTGCCGATGTCTGGCAGGGGATCGAGGATCGCGTGGCAATCGATGAAAATTTGCTCCGGGATCTTGGCGTCGCGCGTGGCGATTTCTAAATAGACGGTCACCAGGCCCGGTTCGCATTTCACGTCCTTGACCAGGCCGAAGGAAATGATGTCCCGAGAAAAACCAGGATAGCGGACTTGGCGGAGGGCTTCGCGAATGAAATCAGGACTCATGGATGCGGGACTTATCAGGCAAATAGCCGCATGTGCAACACGAACCTGCTCATCTTGTTACGGATTTCGAACTCGCGTGATTGACTCAACCCGAGTTTGGCAGAAATAGTGCGCGGAGCATTCGTCTCAATCATTTATGGAAAACGTCATCATCATCGGCACTGGCTGTGCAGGCTACACCGCAGCGATCTACACCGCGCGCGCGAATCTCAGCCCGCTTCTCCTCTCGGGAACCCAGCCTGGAGGCCAACTCACGACCACCACGGAAGTGGAAAATTTCCCCGGTCACCCAGATGGCATCATGGGCCCTGAGCTGATGATGAAGATGCAGGCACAAGCCGAAAAGTTCGGCTCCCGCATCGGCTGGGCGAGTGTGGAATCCGTCACTCAGCGCGAAGATGGCACGTTCCTGCTTGCTGCTGGATCGGAATCCTACGAAGCGAAAACGGTCATTGTCGCCACCGGTGCCGCGCCGCGCCATTTAGGACTTCCTGGGGAACAGAAGCTCATCGGCCACGGCTTGACCTCCTGCGCCACTTGCGACGGTGCCTTTTACCGTGATGTGCCAGTTTGCGTCATCGGCGGGGGAGACAGCGCTTGTGAAGAAGCCAATTTCCTCACCCGCTTCGCCAGCAAGGTCTATCTGATCCACCGCCGCGACGAGCTGCGGGCCTCGAAAATCATGGCCGACCGCGCCTTGGCAAATCCGAAGATCGAACCGATCTGGAACTCCACCGTCAGCCAATATCTGCTCGATGAAAAAGGCGAAATGCGTGCGGTGATGCTGCAAAACCTGATCAACGGTGAGGAAAAAGAACTCGAAGTCGCCTGCGTCTTCGTCGCCATCGGCCACGTGCCGAACAGCGCCTTCCTTGGTGATCTGGTGGATAAGGACGAAAACGGCTACATCCTCCAAAACCCCGGCCGCACCTCGACGAAGACTCCTGGTCTGTTTGCCGCAGGCGACGTGGCCGACCATTACTACCGCCAAGCGATCACTGCCGCAGGCCAAGGCTGCGCCGCCGCCCTCGAAGCCGAACGCTACCTCTCCGACCACGAATCCTAAATCAATCTCATGAAATTTATCATCCTCGCGTGCATTGCCGCCTTCACCTCACTTTGCACCGCTGAGGATGCATCACCGCCCCGCTGCTACGAACTACGGATTTACACCGCAGCGGAAGGAAAACTAGACGCGCTCAAAGCCAGATTCCGCGACCACACCGTCGGACTCTTCAAACGCCACGGGATGACCAATGTCGCCTATTGGACGCCGACCGAGAATGCGGAAAATAAGCTCATCTATCTGTTGTCCTACCCGTCCGTCGAAGCGCGGACGGCTGCGTGGAAAGCCTTTGGCGCCGATCCGGAATGGAAAGCCGCCGCCAAGGCTTCCGAGGTGAATGGGAAATTGCTGGCCCATCCACCCGAGTCTCGGATCTTAGCGATGACCGATTTCTCCCCCGAGCCAATGGCCGATCCAGCAGGCAGCGCGCACACCTTCGAGATGCGGACCTACACCACCACGCCGGGGAACTTGCCCCTGCTGCTCAAGCGCTTCCGCGAGCACACGGTGGGTTTATTCACCAAGCATGGCATGAAGCATTTCGCCTACTTCACCCCCATAACAGGCCAAGCGGGAGCGGAGGACACGCTCATTTATTTCCTCATCCATACCTCACCTGAAGCCCAGGCAAAGTCCTTCGACGCCTTCCGCGCCGACCCCGAGTGGATCAAAGCAAAAGCCGAATCCGAAACTGCGGGCGGTGGATCACTCACCATTCCGGACGGCGTCAAATCCGTGCTTATGACACCCACGGATTTCTCGCCGGTGAAGTGAAGGGGGCTTTTTGGAATCGAACAACCGACCCAACGCTGTATGGGAAATGACATGCCACTTTTGAAAAGACAGTCATTCAAAGTGACACTTGCCGCGTGCTTGCTGCTCATTGCGGGTGTTGTATTCTTCGGATTCTTTTCATTACTTCAAAAGCCTAGGCAGGTGAACTCTACTGCACCTGTTGAGCATCCGAAACCACGTGAACAGATTGAGTACGAACTGAGGTTTGCAATCGTAAATCAGGAAGATTGGGTGGGAGAATGGAGCAAATTGATGCGACGAATTAGGCACGAAGAGAAAGTGAAGCCATACATAAAAGCCTATGTAGATATCGAAAGGGAAAAATTAAATCTTGAAAGTATAATCCGAAGTTTTGATAGGTATGAGGATGTGCATCGCTACGCTTACGCCGCAGAATTCGCTCTCAAGGACAGTAGATTAAGAACAATTTTCAGTAACTACCAAGCATTTATGCAGGACTTTGGAACCGCCGAATTGAAGTTAAAGAATGACGCTGAAGGTCATGCCATATTATTGAAAGAAAAGGAAACGCTGGTGTCCCAACTTAAAGATGAGTCCTTCGCCATAGAGACAGCGTTTCGAGCGAGGCTCGTTCAAATAAAACCGGAGCTTGAGCACGCTTATGCGGTTGCCGGTGAACACGGCGCGTGGGATTATGCCGGTCACTGTGGAATGCGACTGCCAAGTTATGCGGAAGCGCAAAAAGAGTGCGAGAATGGCTTGGCGCGTCTTGCTGAACTTAAAGCTACGCTAGAGCAAACTGAGGGCATTTTGCCCTCCACGGCTAAGCCGTGAAGGGTGATGCTCTTATCTATCATTTCCTCTGTCTCGCCGTCGCCTTGAGACGGAGCGCGTTGAGGGCGATGAAGCCGGTGGCGTCATTCTGGTTATACGCTTCTTCCTGGCCACCTTCCATGGTGGCGATGGCTTCTGAGTAGAGGCTGAATGGTGAGCGGCGGCCGGCTTGCATGACGTTGCCTTTGTAGAGTTTCAGGCGGACTTCGCCTGTGACGGTTTTCTGGGTCTCAGTGACTAGGGCTTGGATGGCGAGGCGTTCCGGGGCGAACCAGAAACCATTGTAAACGAGCTGCGCGTATTTCGGGATCAGGCTGTCGCGGATGTGCATGGCCTCGCGGTCCACGACGAGGGTTTCGAGATCGCGATGCGCCGCGTGCAAAATCGTGCCGCCGGGGGTTTCGTAAATGCCGCGCGATTTCATGCCGACGAAGCGGTTTTCCACGATGTCGATGCGGCCGATGCCGTTTCTGCCGCCGAGTAAATTGAGCACCCGCATCACGCCGTAGGGGCTGAGCAGGGCGTAGCCGTCTTGCTGGCCGGTGGATTTCACGTCGCCGAGTTCTTCAATGAGCGTGGCGATGTCCGGGTGCTTGAGGCCGATGGCGTTGCCCTTTTCAAACAGGATCTCGATGTATTCCGGCACGTCCGGCGCATCCTCCGGGGAAACGGAAAGCACATACATATCGGCATCGTCCGGGGTGGTGGCGTCATACCACGGGTCTTCCATGGAGCCGGCCTCGAAAGAAATGTGGAGGAGATTCCGGTCCATCGAGTATGGCTTTTTCATGGAGGCCTTGATCGGGATTTGGTTTTTTTCAGCGTAGGCGATCATTTCCGCGCGGCCGGGAAATTGCTCGCGGAACGACTCGTCGCGCCACGGGGCGATGCACTTCACGTTCGGCGCGAGGGCGGCGGCGGAGAGCTCGAAACGGACTTGGTCATTGCCTTTTCCAGTGGCTCCGTGGGCGATGGCATCCGCGCCTTCTGCGAGCGCGATGTCGATCATGTCCTTGGTGATGCAAGGACGGGCAATGGAGGTGCCGAGAAGGTAGCGGCCCTCGTAAATCGCTCCCGCTTGCAGCATCGGGAAAATGTAGTCGCGGGCGAATTCTTCTTTCAGGTCGCCGATGAAGCACTTGGACGCGCCCGTGCTCAGAGCCTTCGCTTCGAGGCCGTCGAGTTCATCGCCCTGGCCGACATCCGCGCAGTAGGCGATGATTTCAGCGTTGTATTTTTGCTTAAGCCAAAGAAGGAGAACGGAGGTATCAAGACCACCCGAGTAGGCGACGACGATTTTCATGTGGCCGGAAAGCAATCATGAAGCCGCATGCAGGTAAAAGCTGAAATGCGGAAAATGATGGGGTCGGGAAAATTTCTAGTTGCCGGAGGATACAGCTTGGACGCGCGGCGAACTTGGTCCACCTTGCCCCCCGCTATGCGCTTTTCCGGCACTTACACCGCTCTCATCACCCCGTTTCGCGACGGGAAAGTCGACGTTCCTGCGTTCCAATCCCTGATTGAGCGGCAGGTAGCGTCCGGGATCGATGGCATCGTGCCCGTCGGCACCACCGGCGAGTCACCCACGCTGGACACCGCCGAGCACATCGAAGTCATCCGCCTTGCGGTGGAGTTCGCTGCTGGCCGCTGCCAAGTGGTCGCCGGCACCGGTGCCAATGCCACCGCAGAAGCCATCGAGCTAACGCAGGCCGCCGCCGGCCTAGGCGTGACTGGCTCGCTGCAAGTCTGCCCTTACTACAACAAGCCCTCACAAGAAGGACTTTACCTCCATTTCAAAGCCATCGCCGAAGCCACCTCCTTGCCCATCATGCTCTACAGCGTGCCCGGTCGCTCCGTCGTCGAACTTGCGCCAGAAACTGTCGCGCGGCTTGCTGCGGACTGCCCGACCATCATCGCGATCAAAGAAGCGGGTGGCTCCGTGGACCGCGTGAACCAACTCCTGCAAGCACTCCCTGCCGACTTCGGCATTCTCTGTGGGGATGATCCCTTGTTGCTGCCCTTTGCTTCCTGCGGTGCCACAGGCCTCGTCTCCGTTGCCTCGAACCTCGTCCCCGAGGTGGTCGTTAGCCTCGTCAAGGCCTGCCTTTCAGGAAATTTCCCCGCCGCTCTGGCCCTTCAAAAGCAATACTACCCCCTCCTGCGCGGCCTCATGACGCTCGATGTCAACCCGGTGCCGATCAAAACCGCCGTCGCCCTCCAAGGTCACTGCAGCTCCGAATTTCGCCTCCCACTCGCGCCCATGAGTCCCGCTAGCACCGAGAAACTCCGCGAGCTCCTGCGCGCCTACCAACTCATTTCCTAACCCAACTCCAACACCACACCATGCCTTACCCTAAACTGTTCAGTCCCGGTCCTGTCGATGTTTCCAAGGAAACCTTCGCCGCCATGTCACAAACCATGATCGGCCACCGTGGCGCGGATTTTGAAAATCTCTACGCCTCCACCCAGCCTGGCCTCCAGGAAATCTTTGGCACCACGCGTCCCGTCTTCATCTCCACCTCCTCCGCCTGGGGCGTGATGGAAGGTGCCCTCCGCAACCTCGCCCGTGCCAAGGTCCTCTGCCTCTGCTGCGGGGCCTTCTCGGACAAATGGTTGGATGTCGCCAAGAAATGCGGCTTCGAGGCAGAAGCCGTGCAAGTTGAGTGGGGCGACGCCATCGACCCCGAAGTCGTCCGCGCCAAGCTCGCGGAAGGCGGCTTCGACACCGTCACCTTCATCCACTCCGAAACCTCCACCGGTGTGCTCAACGACCTCGTCGGCATCTGTAAAGTCGTCAAATCCTTCCCCGACACCATGCTCATCGTGGACTGCGTTTCTTCGCTCTCCACTGTGCCCATGGACATGGATGCCAATGGCGCAGACGTCATGCTCGCCGGTGTCCAGAAGGCCCTCGCCCTGCCACCCGGCATGGCGTTATTCGCCGTTTCGGAAGCCGGCATGGAACGCGCCAAGACCGTGAAAAACCGTGGCTACTATTTCGACTTCATCGAGTTTGCGAAAAATGCCGCCGCCAACAACACGCCTTGCACCCCGTCGATTTCACTCATCTTCGGTCTGCAATACATCCTCGGAGAAATCGCCAAAGAAGGCTTCGGTCCCCGCCAAGCACGCCACGCCAAGACCAATGAGATGATTGCCGCTTGGGGTGCGAAACACGGCTTCGAGCTCTTCGCCCCAGAAGGCCGCCGCTCGTTCGCCCTCACCTGTTTCAAGACTCCCGAGGGCTTCGACCTCTCCGGCTTCATCAAAAATCTGAAAAACAAACACGGCCTGCTCATCAACGGCGGTTACGGGAAAATCAAAGGCAGCACCTTCCGTATTTCCAACATGGGCAACGAGACCGAAGCCACCATGCAGGAGCTCATCGACGCAATGGACGACGTGCTAGGGGCCTAACTCGTGTGGCTGGAGCGTCTCGCCAGTAGTGTTCGGCACGCGAGGTGCTGTCGCAGGTTGAGTTGTTGCGATTTCGGGCTGTCGGCTTAGCGCTCTGCGTTAGGGGACTACGGGCGAGGGCAAAGGCCCGATACTGATTTACTATCCGTACACAGCTCCGCGACGCTCCGCTGATTCGGCGCGCTCCGCTCTGATCTCTCAATTCCGCTTTTTCGCAGGGCCGAGTGCTGCTGTAAGTTCCTCGTCAGTGGCCCAGCCCATCATCCAGAACCTCAGCCTTTCCATCATGCGCTTAGTCGGGAGTTTCCCGCCGCGCCGCGATAGCAGCAGTGCGGCGATCAGCGCGCAATAGTTCTGAGTCGCGACGCCATCCTCGCTCTCCGCCAGCCAGTGGCGACACGGAAGAAGGCATTTGAGCCACCGGAAAAACAGTTCGATGGTCCAGCGCAGCTTGTAGATTTCGCAAAGCTCCCATCCTCCGACTTCTTCCAAGGGGAGGTTGGTCAGGATCACGATGTGTTCGCGACCGGGACCGGGCACAAGCCGCCAGCCGTTGTCTTTCGCTTCGCGCCAACCCAAAGCGACACGTTTATGGTGGGTAATTCCCCTTTTGCGGTCCTTTTCCGAAACCGGTATCCTCTCGATTTCCTTGATCACGGAATGGTCCTGAAGTCGAACTACGAAGGACGCACCAACCTCATCCATGCGTCGTAGCAGGCTATAGTCGCCGGAGTAATTGCAGTCACCCACATAGACGACGCCAACTTCCAGCAGTCCGTGGCGCATCACCGAGCGTTCACATTCGCGGGCAGCAACGAGCTTTGCCCCGCCCGCGCCGGGTTCGAACAGATGCCAGCGCAGGTGCAGCCTGACTGCATTTTGTTTGGTGGAAAACTGGTCCCGCCAGTGCGCCCAACCCATCCTCGGAAGCACTTCCCGAGGCTGCTATCAATCGCTTAGAGATTTGCGGCCTTTCATGGCGCGGGCGAGCGATTCGGGCGGGTCTCCTGCGACGTCCTTCATCAGCTCGCGCAGGACGGCGGCGACCAGCTCGGGATCAAAGACACTCTGGGCCTCCGAGAAGCTTCCCAAGCTGACTTTTGGCAGTCCGGTCCGACTCCGGTATTCTTCGAGTTTCGATGTCTCGCAAAGTCCCCGCATCGTGTCCACAAGGGGATTGAGCAGGGTGAAGAGAACCATGGGAAAATAATCAGAGGCGTCAAACTTGCGCCGTGGATCCAGTTCGCGTGGTGACTGAGTCCGCCGCGAGTCGAGTCTGGCGAAGACTTCCCGGAACCGCTCCAGTAGCTTGAACCCTTGAAGGCTGGAAACATCGGATAAAACGGTTGTGGTCTTGCGCGGCACAGGGAAGGTTATGCCAGTCCGGGATCTAACGTACAAGTTACATTTCTGTCACAAAGCCGCCTACAAAAATGAACCAGATTCCATGCCGAACACTACTGGCGTCTCGCACCAGCCCGTTGTCCGGGCGTCAAGCCCGGGTTCGATGGATAAGTTAGGCAGGATACCTCCGCAAGGGCCGGCACGAAACGCTCAAGGCACCTTCATACCTGAACATTCGCACAAATTCTGAGGAGCAGCCGTATCTGTCGCTCCCCTAGTCTTCAGTGCCGGGGATTATTTAGCCACGGATTATGGAGATTTCACGGAGGGGAGGAGGAGTGCATTTTTATTTAGCGTTCAGCGGCAAATTCTGATTAAGGGACAGTCCCATAATAAGTTTTTTCCCTTGCCACTCCAGCAGCCACTCGATAGCCTCTACCCATGAGACAAGCGCGGTGGCTCGTAAGCCGACGGACTGGAGAGCGTAAGCCGGTCTTTTATCATGTGATTTCTCGCGTGGTGGAGCGGCGGC
>JAIXQH010000020.1 GCA_027484055.1 Verrucomicrobiaceae bacterium
GGGCGGGCCAGCTCGGGAAATTGCGCCAATCGGCAGGCTGGCGCGGCGGGGGCTGTTAGTTTTTAGATTTCCCGAGCTGGCGGTAGATTGGGAGTTCATTTGCGCGCAAATTCGTCGCTGACCGATGCCGTAAGCTCGCCACCTATCGCCGGCCCGAAGAAACTCGACGCCCCGGCCCGCCTGCATCGCCTCATTCTCCGCCATCGAACCCTTCCGCGACCTTGGCGATTTGCAGCAGCTTGGCCTCGCCGAGGTGGGGAGCGAGGATTTGGAGACCTACGGGGAGCTGGGAACCGCCGTCGTAGTCGGTGTGGCCGCAGGGAATGGAGATGCCGGGGATGCCGGCGAGGTTGGCGGCGAGGGTGAAGATGTCGGAAAGGTATTCTTGGAGAGGATCACCGGAAATACTGCCGATTTTCCGCGCGGGCGTGGGGGCGACGGGGGAAAGGATGGCATCGACCTGCTGGAAGGCGGTCTCGAAGTCGCGGCGAATGAGAGTGCGGACTTTCTGGGCACGGCTGTAGTAGGCGTCGTAGTAACCCGAGGAGAGCACATAGGTGCCGAGGATGATGCGGCGCTTGACCTCTGGGCCGAAGCCTTCTTCACGAGACTTTTTGTAGAGATCTAGGATGTCGCTCGGCTGGGCGGCGCGATGGCCGTAGCGGATGCCGTCGAAGCGGGAGAGATTTGACGAGGCTTCAGCCGGGGCGATGACGTAGTAGGTGGCGACGGCGTGCTCGGTGTGAGGGAGGGAAATTTCGACAATTTCCGCGCCTTGGGCGGCGAGGTGCTGGATGGCGGCTTCGACGTTTTTGCGGACGCCGGGGTGGATGCCCTCGCCGAAGTATTCTTTGGGGATGCCAAGCTTGAGGCCTTTGACGCCGTCGTGGAGACCGGAGAGGAAATCGGGGACCGGGGCGTCGAGGCAGGTCGAGTCGAGTGGGTCATTTCCTGAAATCGCTTGGAGGAGCAGGGCGGCATCTTCCACGGTCTGGGTGAGTGGGCCGATCTGGTCGAGCGAGGAGGCGAAGGCAACGAGGCCGTAGCGAGAAACTCGGCCGTAGGACGGCTTGAGGCCGACGACGCCGCAGTGCGAGGCGGGTTGGCGGATGGAGCCACCGGTGTCAGAACCGAGCGCGGCGATGGCAGTGAGATCGGCGACGGCAGCAGCGGAACCACCGGAGGAGCCGCCGGGAATGCGGGCGGGGTCGCGAGGATTCCGCGTGATCTGGAGGGCGGAATTTTCGGTGGCAGAGCCCATGGCGAACTCGTCCATGTTCATGCGGCCAAAGGGAATGGCCCCGGCGGCGCGGAGCTTGCGGATGACGGTGGCGTCGTAGGGGGAGATGAAATTTTCGAGAAATTTCGAGCCGCAGGTGCAGGGCTGGCCGAGCACGTTGATATTGTCCTTGATGGCGATGGGAATGCCGCCGAGCGGTAGGCTGAGGTCCGCAGTGGCGGCCTCGGCGAGGGCGGACTGGAGATCGTAGGAAAGGTAGGCACCGGTCTGGCCGTGGTCGCGGGTGGTGATGTCTGCCGCGAGTTTCTCAAGGATAGCGGCGGGCGTGGTGTCTCCGGCAAGGAGTTGCTGGCGGAGTGAGGTGAGGGTCATGGACACGGATGGGAGAGTTAAAATTTCAGATTTTTTCACGCGTCGGTGACGACTTTGGGGACGCGGACTTGGCCTTGGGCTTGATCGGGCGCGTTTTGGAGCATGGCCTGCTGGGTGAGGCTTTCGTGCGGGATGTCGGCGCGTAATTTACCGAAGACGCCTTGTGAATCGGCCGCAGAGTGGATGCCGCCAAGGTCGAGCTTGGAGAGCGCCTCGACGTGGCCGAGGATGCTTTCGAGCTGAGGCTGGAAGGTGGCGACTTCCGCATCGGTGAGTTCGAGGCGGGCGAGATTGGCGACGTAGCGGACGTCGATGTGGCTGTGCGACATGGGCGGGAGCGTCAGGAATGCACGGGAGTTTTCCAAGTGCCAAGTGTGGCGAGTGGGAAAAGACGTCTTGCTGCTGCGCCCTCCCGTATTGTCGGGATGGGAGATCGCTGGTCATTCCTAAAGTTGCCGCCAGAATCCGGCCCCCATGAGCCGCCATTTCCGATCTCTTATCTCTTGTTTCGTGCTTGCTTGCACGGGTCCGCTGAATGCTGAAACGCCCGCAAGCGAGTCATGGCCGTTTTTCCCATTCGACAACGGAGTCGGTCGTGGAGTCTGGCCCGCGAGCCAACAGGCGGAAGCGGTGAAAAAGTTGGGCTACGATGGCATCCACTACAATTACACCAATCCCAAGGACTTTACCGGGAAGATCGCTGCCTGCAAAAGCGCCGGGGTGCCGATCAAAGCGATGTACATTTACACCTTCGTGGACAAGCCAGGCGCCAGTTATGACCCCGGCATCCCAGAGGTGATTAAAATGCTCGCTGGGTCCGAGACGATGATCTGGATGACCTTGCGCGAGGGAAAACGCGGTCAGCAAGACGCCCAAGCTGCAGCCGTGGTGAAGGAAATCGCTGGGATGGCCGCTGCTTCTGGGCTGAAAGTTTCCCTCTACCCGCACGCCGGATTTTACGTCGCAACGGCGGAAGATGCGGTGAGGATCGCGAAGGTCGATGGCCTGCCAAATGTGGGCGTCACAATCAATCTTTGCCACGAGCTGTTCGCAGGAAATAGTGAACGTCTCGCGGAAGTCGTAAAAACGGCGGCACCGCTGTTGACGCTCGTCTCCATCAACGGAGCCTCGCCGATTCCTAATAAGGGACCGAAGGCTTGGGACACGCTACCGCTGGGATCCGGCAGCTTCGACACCAAGGCCTTTCTGAAGCTCGTCTATGACAGCGGCTACCGTGGCCCGATCGGGCATCAATTTTACGCCGTGAAGGGCGAGGATATGGACAAGCTGAGCAGCGCGATTCATGCGTGGCAGGAGATCAAACCGGCCATCTTGGGGCGGAAGTAGGCAGAAGCGGGCCTAGGAAGCGCGAAGTGCCTCGATCTGCTTGGCGACCTTTTCCGCTTCAACGGGTAGCTTGGCTTTTTCGTAGGCATCCTTCAGTCCCACCAGAGTCTGCATGTCGTTGGGAAATGCACTCAACGCGCGCTGGTAAGATTCCACGGCCTCTGCGGGATTATCGACGCTGAGGTAAAACTCCGCGACATGGCGGTAGATGGGGGTGAGGATGACGGGTGGAAACATCATGCCGTCCGGGATTTGACGCTCTGCTGCGGAGGCAAACCAGTTGTAGGCGGTGCCTCTCCGCTCCTTCGGTCCAGCGAGTGCGAGCCGGGCACGGAGATCACTGGCAAGGATGCTGAGGGCACGGAAGGATCGATTCCACGGAGAAAATTCGCCCGTGAGAGAGGCGGCTTTACGCGTTTTCGCCATTTCATCCCCATGGTGACTGAGGGCGGCTAGGACCGCTTGAGCTTGTTCGAGATCACCGCCTTCGATGAGGCGTAGGGTGTCGAGAGCGAAGATGACCCCACCAGTCCACCAATCAGCGAGGGAGGCGGCATTCGCATTCTTTCCGACGGCCGTTGCGGGGAGTGTTTTCAAGGCCTTCTCCGCATCGCCAGGTCCACCTTGATTGAGCAAAAGTCGCGCAGGGAGTGTTTTCACATCCCACTGGAGCGCTTGGTTACCAGGTGAATTGAGCCGCTCCGGAGGCACCGAAATGGGTAGCAGTGCCAATGCCGCCGTGTAGGCGGCGGTGGCGTCCCCTTTACTGGCAAGCGCGACGATGCGGTAGGTCTCGGACCTGACCCAGCCGGGGCAGTCGGCAACAGTGGCTTTATTTTCCGCCATCCAACTTTGATAGGCGAAAGCGGCTTGGCTAAATGACTCGACGGCTAAGGCGTGGTGGCCACAGCGCCACTCATAGTGACCGAGTAAGTGGAGATAGGGTGGGTAAGCCGGAGACATGTTGCACAACTTGCGGGCGAGTTCGAGGGAGGGGGAGAGATCCGGAGCCTCCGCCCGGATCGAGAGCAGCGCGTGCAACGGGAGCGAGCTGGTGGGATACTTCTCGATGAGGTCGAGCAGGATTTTTTCCGAATCGATCTGCTCGGGCGTGGCACTTCCAAATTCGTCGTAACCACTCCGACTGAAAAGCGCGGTGAAAATCCGTGATTGGGCATCATTGGGGAATTCTGCGCTGACTTTACGGAACGCGTCAGCCCCGGCCGTGGGGCCTTTTTGGATATATTTGACGAGGGCATAGCCGTAACCGCGTTCCAGAGGAGTGCCATTCCCCTTGTCGAGTAAATCGAGCAAACGCGACGCCGCAGCCGTGGAGGCACTGCCATTCTCGACTGAAGGCGTGAGTAGGCTCATGACCATGCCCCACTGGGCAAGCAGGCATTCCGGATCTTCCCTCATGGCAGCTGCGAAGTGACGACTGGCCTCAAAATCCCACCCGCCATGGAGGTGATTGAGTCCTTGATTGACATGCGCTTGGACTCGCTCTGAGGAACTGGTGACCGCGATTAAGACCCCATTCGGAAAATTGAACATGCGCGGTTCACCAAGCGCTTTGACCGAGGGAGGGATGGACATCTCTACAGCGGGGTCAAGTGGTAGATGGCTCCTGGTTTGATCCTCCACCGGGGTGACTTCGACCTTCGTCGAGCCTTGGACGATTTTTGTTTTCACCTCAGGTGCCTGTTGCCCGGAGATGAAGGCGCAGGTGCAAATCCATGCGGTGATCAACCTTTTATTCATGTCGGAGGATGGCCATGTGCGGAGGTCATCTCCAAGCAAAATGACGCTGGTATGCGTGGGAGAAGCCCGCTTAGTCTCTGGCCATGAAGCTCGGAGTCATCGGATGTGGAAAAATGGGCACGGCACTCATCCAGGGCGCATTGCGTGCTGGAGTCGTAAACGCGGCAGAGGTGTTCGGGTGCGATCCCTACGAGAAGTCACGCGCCGATTTTGCCAGCGCCACCGGAGCACGCGTGTCCACGGAAATTTCCGATTTGGCGTCTCAGTGCGAGGTGATCCTTCTTTGCACAAAACCGCTAGATGCACCCGCCGCCCTGAAACAGGCAGCCCTCGCCGCAGCGGGCGCACCACGACTGGTCATCTCCATCGCCGCCGGACTCACGCTCGAGGCTCTGGAAGCGGCGGCCAGTGAGAATTTCCGCCTCATCCGGGCCATGCCAAACACTCCTGCACTCGTCGGACATGGCGCTGCGGGCTTTTGCCTTGGCAGTCGAGCGACCTCGGAGGACGGCCAAATCGCCAAGTCCCTCCTCGGTGCCGTGGGCCTAGCGCTCGAGTTTCCAGAACGCTTAATGGATGCCGTCACGGGTCTTTCAGGCAGTGGTCCGGCTTATATCTACCTCATCATCGAAGCCCTCGCCGACGGTGGCGTGCAGGCAGGGATCCCACGAGCAGACGCGCTCCGCCTAGCCGCACAGACGGTGTTCGGCTCAGCGGCGATGGTCCTCGAAACGGGAGATCACCCCGCCGTCCTGAAAGACATGGTCACCTCCCCTGGCGGCACCACCATCGCTGGACTTGCCACGCTCGAACGCCACGGCCTCCGTTCCGCACTCATCGATGCTGTAAGCGCGGCCACCCAGCGTGCAGCCGAACTTGGAAAGTGAACGATTTTGGACTTCCCCCGCACTTCACGCAACTTATGATTCGCTACATGATCCCTCGGTTTACCGCTTTCGTGATACTCGCCGTATCTGCCTTTTGCCTCACTTCCTGCGGAACTGATACAGACCTCCCGATCATGGCGGGGAATACCACAGAGGCCTCGATCAAGGGCGAGGAGCTTTTCAAAAAAGCGAAAAAAGCTGATGAAGCCGGGAAAACCAGTTCCGCCATCAAACTCTACGATCAAACCGCCACGCGCTACCCCTTCGCTCCCTCTGCGGGTCAAGCGCGTTACCGCCAAGCTCAGTTGCTTGAGCAAGACGGAAAAATCTTAGACGCTTTCGAGGCCTATGACCAATTCCTCGCAAGGTTCCCAGGCAGCAACCTCTACACCACCGCCCTCAGCCGCCAAGTGGCCATGGCCCAATCCGCCGCAGACGGGGACCTGAAATCCAGCTTACTCGGATTCAAAACCAAGCTCTCCCTCGACAAAACCGTGGAAATGCTCGGTAAAGTTCGCGACCAAGCCCCAAAATCCGCAGCCGCTGCCAATGCCCAATATACCATCGGCCAGCTCAACGAAGCCAAGAAAAAGCCCAAAGAAGCCATCGCGGCCTATCGCCAACTGGTCAAAGATCTACCCGGCAGCCCACAAGCGCCTGAAGCTCTGTTCCGGATCGGGAAAATCCTTATCCAAGAGGCAGACACCGGAAATCAAAACCAAGCGAACATCGACCTCGCCCTCGAAGCCTTCAACGACTACCTCATCCAATACCCCGGCCACTCGCGAAATGCGGAAGCCAGAGCCCTTACCGCAAGCCTCAGTGTCCGCGACGATCAACGCTCATTCGACATCGCCGAGTTCTACGCGAAAACAGGGAAAACGGAATCCGCCAAGGTTTACTACCGTGAAGTCATCAAACACACGAAGTCTGGCCCCCTGCACGACAAGGCCTTCGCGAGGCTCAAAAAACTCGGTGAGTGATCCCAACCCACCTCCCGACCTATGAAATTTTTCCTCTTCCTCCTCCCAGCCGCTTTTTCCATTTCGTGTGTCGGCTACCATCTAGGCAGCGCGAAACCGACCGCCATGCGTGGGATCCGCACCATCGCAGTGCCCATGTTTTCAAACGCGACCTTACACCCGCGTGCCGAAGCCATCGCGACCTCCGCCGTGACGAGCGCCTTCCTGCAAGACGGAACCTATCGCATTATGGACGCCGACCACGCTGACGCTCGCCTCGAAGGCACCGTGCAAAGCATCGCCTACACCCCCATCCGCGGTGCCCGGTTCGACACCCTCTTGCCAGAAGAACTCTCCAACACTGTCACGCTCAGATGGACACTGCGGGATGCTCGGGACCCCACCAAGCTTCTGGCTTCTGGCACCTCCACCGGCTCCAGCCAGCTTTTCGCCTCCTCCAACCTTCAAACCGCTCGTAATAGCGCTCTCCCAGAAGCACTCGAACGCGCCGGCGAAGCACTCGTTTCCCGCCTCTCAAACGGCTTCTAAATCGAGCCCACCGAGCCGATTCTACTCTTTACTTGAAAAGATACCACTAGGTCGGTATGAGACCTACATGACGCCACGCAAGAAACAGCCGCAGCAGACTCGCCAAGCCATTTTGGATGCAGCGGGTATCGGATTTTCACTCAAAGGCTACTCCGCCACCGGCCTAGGCGGTATCGTCACCGCAGCAAACCTTACCAAAGGCGCACTATTTCACCATTTCCCTGATAAATGCGCCCTAGCTACTGCATGGATCACCGAACACCTCGGCGCAGGCATCCACACCCAGTGGGTCAGCCCACTTAGCGCCGTTTCATCGCTCAATGCCTTTCGCACCCTCTGCCAAAATTGCGCCAAGGATCTCAGCGTGAGTGACTCGACCTCCTCCCTCGTCGCCCTTACCGCCGAAGTCGCCGCCCATGACCCGCGGCTCTGCGCCGCTCTCGACGGAGTCTATCAATCTTGGAAATCCGCAGTCAGCGAGCGACTTGAGCATGGGAAATCCGCCGGCTGGATTCACCGATCAATCAAGCCAGATGTGGAAGCCGCATTCATCGTCTCCTCATTTTCTGGCTTCACCGTTGCCTTGAAGTTATCCCCCACCCCACAGACCCGGACGACATTTCTCACAGCGCTCGAAGGCTACTTAGAAACACTCCGCGCCGACAGCTAATCACGGCAGCATCACAAGAATCCGGTAAAAGCGCCGCGGATCTAGCGGAGAAGTGGCGTAATCCACCACGATCACCGCCCCGGTCCCAGCGTAAGTCTGAAGCGCTGTCCAAGTCCTTAAATCCACCGAACTTTCTACCCGGTAAGAGCGCCCAATCACGCTGGAAAATGAAACCCTCGCCACTCCGGGAGTGAGTCCTGGATTCACCAAAGTCGGCATAAATCGAGGCCCTGCGACGAGTGGATCGCTCCCAAAAACAAGCTCATCCCCGTCCGGCGTGCCGTCGTTATCATCATCGACATCATCCACGTCGAGGATACCATCGCCATCAGAATCCAGCAGGAAAGTGACAGATATCTGATCCACAGCCACACCCTGCGACGGCAAGGTCGGCACGTTAAAGCTCTGCCCAGCATTCAGCTGCCCCTTGCTATATGCCCCACTGATTTTCATCCACGTGAAATCAGTCCGCACCGCCCCCGTCCCAACCAAGCCCAAGGCAGACTGCCCCACCGCCTCAGAGCCGCTTTGAGAGACCCCGATGTTCGTCGATAGAGTTCCCACCGGGATCGCCGGAACGCCTGTCGCGGTGGAGGCAAAGCTGCCCTTGTAGGAAAGAAATTGATAAAGCTGAGCCGTTGCCTTGTTGATCACAGCGATCCCATCCGGCCCATTTTGAATAGGAGATGTATCAACTGAGAAAATTCTGAAAAATCGATCCGACCCCGCCACTGGCACACTCGCCCCCAAGGTGAAGGCGGTCGCTAAATTCAGGGTCCGATACACCGATCCATTATTGCCGTCATAGAGCAAGACATCGACGTCCGCCAGATTCCCAGAAAATCCAGGCCCCACCACCACTTCGATAAACTCCCCGGTGTCCGTCCCGTTATTGTCGTAATGGAACTCATTGACGAAGACATCCGCCGGTAAGACTCCGCCTCCCGCACCGGGCGTCATGGTGAAGCGCAGATTGAATGAAGCCCCAGGCGCAATATTTAGCCCCGTCACCCGCGTGGTCCGGGCACTTGGAACTCCTCCCGCGACCGCTCCTGTGGCCAACTGAGTCGATGGACTGTACGTCAACTGAGGCAGCGCACGCGGCACTCCGTTCACCAGTAAATCCGCCGTCAAGATATCCACTGTTCCGCCCTGCGCCGCTCGCCATTGCTCGGCTGTGTAGAAAATTTGCACAGCCGTTAGCGGCTGCGAGGTAGAATTCACGTAAGTTGCCATAGCGCTCCCAGCGCCCCCAGCGCCCCCACTCGGCAGAAAACCAAGGGCCGGATCGCTCGCCGAGCCATAGGCGCGGAAGCCGCCAGCCGTCCCAGTCCCACTGTCCACCCCTTGCCACGCCCCGCCCGAACTGATCCATGGCGCTGGGCTATACATACCTAAGAAGCCACTGAAGTCCTCCGTGATCGTTTGCCCCGCCGCTGTCCACTCATAAGGACCGTCCGCGTCATTCACGGCGAGCACCTGACTCGCCGGATCATAGCCAGTCGCCGCCGCCGTCAAAGTGACACTGCGCTGAGGATCTTGGATGAAATTTCGAGAAATCCTCAAATTCATCGTCCCCGTCAAGCCCCCCGCAGGGATCGTCAAGGTCGGCGAAATAGGCCCCAACCCCGCCCCATCCGAGCTGAGCCCGACCGTGAGCGCTGTCCCTCGCGCCGCAGGCAGAGTCACCGTCGCGGTCACCGCTCCATCCGCCACTCCCTCTGTCGCCGTAGCGGCAGACAAGGACAGCGCTAAATTCGGATAATCCGCATCCAACTCCACGTCAGCGAACAACGCTAAATGATCCGAAGCCTCCACACTCGTCGCAGCCGGTAGCGGCGAACCCGCCTTCGCCAGCCCAATGCCATTTGAGACATCGAGCGCAGAATTATATATTTCCGATGCCAGCGGACGCCCTGCAATCGCCGCAGAGACTAGAAAAAGATCGATCGTCGAGCTGCTCCCAAAGGTGACCGGCGAGTTATTGACCTGCCTCGGGTCCAGCTTCACCACACTTGGATTGCTGAAATACGTGAGCGGATTCGTCGAATACGCAAGCGGTAGCGTGATATCACTCCCAAGTGCAAAGGTGCTCGGCAAGCTCGGCGGTAGCGTGGTGAAGGTGGTATTGATCGAAGACAGGTTAAAATCCCCCATCACGATGAAGTTATCGTCCGCTGTCAGCCCAGTCGCAGAAAGATATTCTCGGAGTCTGCGCAACTCGACCGCACGCCGAAAGCGATCTGCCGTGGCCGTCCCGGATTTCAAATGCACACTCATCAACAACGGATCACGCGTGGTCCCAGGCACATCCACCCTCACCGCAGGGATTAGCCGTGTCATTTCCTTCGCTCCCACCGGCGATCCCACCGCCGTCGCATTTAAGAGGGGGTAACGTGAAAGAAAAACCACCTTCAAACTCGTATCGAACGTGTTCGTCGAGGGCGACACATACGAATAGGGATACCCCAATGTAGCCGCAAGTGCATCCAAATCATCAGGTGCACCTGCCACATCCGCCGCGTGGATTTCCTGCATAGCCACCACATCTGCATCTATCCGATCCAAAATCGCCGCCACCCGATCATGATCCACTTGTCCAGGACTGCCTATCCCATAGTCGAAGTAAGCCGGTCCTCCGTCCGTCGGCACCACCAGATGCGCACCCACATTGAACGTCGCAACCCGCAGCCCCACCGCACCCGCTAGCGGCGCTAAAAAAAATAGAAGAAATGCTGCAACCTTCTCGATCATAAAGAGTTCAATTCAGCTTGGGCACGTCATCACATCGCACATTCTGCAATTCCATAAAGCAGAAAACATACCTCACACCCATTTATCATCGCGGCCCTTACAATGCAAAAATCACCCACCCTTATGAACCACCAAACCCAGCACTCGCGCCCAGCCATACTGCCCATCGCCTGCATTCTAGGCCTGATTTTCACGGTCATCGCACTCTCGGATCAGCAGGCTAGCGAACCGGAGCAAACTTCTCAAAAGAAAGTTGTCCTCGTCGCCGGAAAAGCCAGCCACGGCAAAGGACAGCATGAGCACCAAGCAGGCTGCATGCTCCTTGCAGACCAATTGAACAAAAGCGGCCTCCCCATCAAAGCCGTCGTCACCACCGGCGGGTGGCCACAAGACGAGTCCATCTTTGCAGGAGCCTCCGCCATCGTCATTTATGCCGACGGCGGCCCCAAGCACCCCGCCATGGAGCACCTAGACACCCTCCGCAAAATGGCCCAAAATGGCGTTGGCATCGGCTGCATCCACTACGCCGTGGAAGTGCCGAAAGATCCAGCAGGAGCCGCATTTCTCGATCTCCTCGGAGGCTATTTTGAAACAAACTGGTCCGTCAACCCTCACTGGGAAGCTTCCTTCAAACTCCCCAAACACCCCATCACCCAAGGCGTCTCCGACTACAAAATCACCGATGAGTGGTATTACCACATGCGCTTCCGGGAAAATATGGCCGGCCTCACCCCTATCCTCACTGATCTTCCGCCCCCCAGCTCACTCGCTCGGCCAGATGGTGTCCACTCCGGGAATCCAGAAGTCCGCGCCGCTGTTTTAGAGCGCAAAGAACCCCAGCACGTCATGTGGGCCTACGAGCGTCCAGACAGCATCGGCAAAGGCCGCTCCTTTGGCTTCACTGGCGGCCATTTTCATAAAAATTGGCAAGTGGACTCCCAGCGCATCCTCGTTCTCAACGCCATCACCTGGATTTCAGGGCTCAGCGTGCCCGCCACTGGCACCCCATCCAAAACGCCCTCAGATTCAGAGATGCTAGCAAATCTTGACCTCAAGCCCTAGGGAATCGCGACTCTCGGACCATCAACGGACATCAAGTGAACCCACTGCGAAGAGTGTAACATAATACCGACTGTCCGCATACTACATTCCCGCGAATCCCTGAGTACAACCCTACAGACTAGCTCTATGTGATATCAAATTTATCATAGGTTGCAGGAGTGAATATCCAAGCGCCGCAAGGTGAAACAAGTTAAGTATAGTGTAGTAAAATATAGGTCCCGTGAACGATTCAACTTACCCATGTAAGTATTTTAACCACAAGGGTATCGTTATAAATCTCAAGACGCATTTTCTGGTGGACCTGTATCAAATGTTTATGGCACACGACCGTCATGTCCCCCAAGTGCATTACTACCCCAATAGTTTGGATCGGCTTATCGATCTCCGCGCTGGTCGTTAGCCAGAACTCCTATTCCGCCCCTTTAAGTCAAACTGCCCTTTCGGAAAGCGAAAAGGCGGCAGCGGAGAAGGCGGCTGAAGCCGCTAAAGATGCTGCAGAAACACAAAAAACTGCGGATTCAAAAGCTGCGGAAGTCGCCAAAGCCTCTGCCGAAAAAGCTGCGGAGGCCGCGAAAGTTGCCGCAGAAGCAAAAAAAGTCGCGGATGCTAAAGCAGCAGAAATGGCCAAAGCTGCAGAAGACGAGAAAGTTGCCGCACAAGCCAAAGAAGTCGCCAAAGCCGCTGCTGAAAAGGGCGCAGAACAGAAAGCCGAGGCCGAAAAAGCAGAGTCTGCCGAAAAAGAAAAGAAGGACGGCTCAAAACCCGAGTCTGCCGCCCGTCCTTACGATCTCGATATTGTCTCGCCAGTGCAACTCGCCGGCTCCGATGAAGCCTCCAAGGTCTTCCAAAAAGAAGTCTTACCCGGCATCCTGAAATCCTTCAGCTCCAATGACGACGAGTCGTCCAAAGAAAACGAAGCCAAAGATCGTGGAACCACCTATCTCGATCCTTCAGAACTGATCCTTGGCTCGGACCGCGAAATCCGCGCTTACTTCGTATCCTCCAAGAGCTCGAAGTTTAGCAATGCCCTCGGATTTTCGACCACCGGCGGCTCCCCTCTCAGTGAAGACGCTGCGTTGATCTTCCCGGATGCCAGCCGCTCAAATAGCGACGAGCGCAGTGAGCGCGATGACAAATCCTCATTGCGCCCAGGTGATTTCGTGAACCTCGGCAAATTTGCTGATTTGACCAAACTGGACTTCTTCCTAATCGCCAATGGCGCCGAGGAGGGCGAAGATTTCTACTCGACGGAAAAAGGTAGCAACTACGACGGCATCATGCACGCCATGGTCAAATCAGTCGATGGCTCACCCTACTTGCTGATCGGATTCAGCGATGGTGAAAAAGGCAACAAGCGCTACAACCAACTCATCTTCGCTCTGGACATCGGCATGGACCAACTGAAAACCTTCAAAGGTTTAGGCGCTCCAGAACCCTCCTTGGCGACAGGTTCCATCATCGCAGCGATCGCACTTATCAACCGCCGCCGCCGTCGTTAAAAGATCACGTTGCTTGGGGGCAGCGAGTATTATACCCGTTGCCTCCGGTCTTGTTGGCTTGTGATACCATTTAACAAAATCTCCTATTTGCATAAGTGGATACAACTTGAACGGAGCGAGCGGGTTCAAAACGAGGCTCCCGAGATTGACAAAAGTAACTTACTGCGAAGATAAGATGGATGAAAGAGCGGCTTCTCGCCATCAATCACTTGCTTGCAGGTGAGCTTGATCTCGTTACTGTGGCAAATCTGGTGGGACGCCATAGAAACAGTATCAATGATCGAATCAGGCTCTATCGAAAGGGTGTGATTGAAGCACTTCAGACGCCTGGATAAGGTTCGGAATCAAGTCCAGCTACTTTGAGCTGGAAAAACTTGGGGAGGCGGCCAGCGACTTCAAGATCACGCCCTTTCATCACTGCCCGTAAAGCCCCAAGAGAACAGCGGTGGGCAGGATATTTCATCCGTTGTTTTCCACACCATTTCGTAGTTCCTCTATCGTGACAATCTACCGAAATAGGCTTTCAGTTTTTTGACACGGTGCCGGCCGCTCTGGCTACTTTTTTGGAGTCTCGGGTGGAGCAATACCATAAGCAGACCGAACCGCTTCAATGAGTGTCGCCGGGGTGTCCGAACGGAAGGGACTGGCCGGCAGGTTTAGGTCATTGAACAGGGTGGCTGTGGGGGAGTTAGCCCAAGCATAACGCACGGCAGTTGGTGCTGGAACCGTCGCGCATGAAACAGAGACCCGCTCCTTGCCGGAAATCTGAGCCTTGGCAGGCATCCATGGCCCGTCGTCGCCACGGATTTCAAAACCGATCAGCTCGCCGCGGTTCTTCAGTCCGCTGCCTACATGATTGAACGTGAGTAGCAGCTCATTACCTTGGCGAGCCGATGATTTGAAGACAGGGCCCGAGCACTCAAGGTTCTCCCCATACGTCTTGGCCCGAGCGATCAGGCCCAACCGCGTGCCGACAAAATACTTGTTGGCAGGGTGTAGATTCTTTGCGTCGCCCTCATCGAAAGTGACCGCCGTGTAGACGTTAGGCAAAACAGCCGAACAGAGCTGCTGGACTTCGCGGATGTGCGCCCAGGACTCGGGGGGATATTTCCCATCGAAAGCCGGCAACTGTGCGAGGAGCACCGGCAGGTTCTGCCCCCACATGGAACGCCACATGCGAATCATCGCCGGAAGACTCTTGTAGTAACCCATGTACTTGGCCTCGTTGTCTGCGTTGGATTCTCCCTGATACCAAAAGGCCCCGCAGATCGGGAACGGATGAACCGGGGCGACCATGCCGTTGTATAATCCGCTGGCAAGGCGCGTGCCGGAGCAACTCGCGTTCAACTCTCCTTCGGTGAAAATGGAGTTGAGCACATCGTGAGACATCCACTGCTCAACCTGACTGCCGGCTTTGATGATATAGACCAACCCGACGGGTATGTTCTGGCTGACATGAACGGCCTGGCCGAAGTAGTAGCCGACTGCCGAGACACCACGGTTGGTCCCCGCAATGGACTTCCAAGACAGCGAGGCATCGGAGGCGTCGTTGGCCATTGGAGTTTCACGGTGCAGGGTGGGCATGGAGACGGTGCGACACAGGGGATAATCACTCTCGAGAAGTTCCTTGCGACGATCTTCTGGAGGGACATTGTCAACAGCCTTCCCGCCCATGTTGGATTGGCCGCCACAGAGCCAGACATCGCCGACGAGAATGTCACTGAGCTCGATGTGGTGGTCGGGGATGCTGGATGAAACCTTCATGCTCCGGGGTTCGGCCGAGACTTGTAGAGGATTCAGAACCACTTCCCACTTGCCGTTGGCATCCGTGGTCGCGCTCTTTTTCTGACCGGAAAACTCGACGGAGACGACCTCTTGGGGCTTTCCGTGACCCCAGATAGGGACTGGTTTGTTCCGCTGCAACACCATGGAGTTGTTGAAAAGGCTTCCCATGCGGAATTCCCTGACCACCGGTTTTTCACCAGGCTGGAAATTCGTGTAGATCATCGGTTTGGAGATTTTCTCCCCGTCGAACACCTTGATAAATTCTACGCCCAGTTCCTCGCCAGGTTTGGCCCCAAGGAATATAAATTTTATAGAGCCGATCTGGTCCTGCCATGTCGCCATGTTTTTCAAATCCAGGGTGTAATCCTGCATGCCCGTGCCAGGGTTGAGATCGAACTCGACCAGTTTCTGTTTATCCGGTGTGGGGGAGATTCCGGTGGTGAACCAGAGTTGGCACTTGAGGGCGGAGGCCGGATCCATGCGGATCTGCAGCACGTTCGCCTTTTCCGCAGGAAGAATCAGCTCCCCTTGCTCAATAAAGGGGGCCGCGTTCCCACTAACAGGCAAACGTAGCATCGTGTCGCGAACCGGCCATGCAGAGTTTGGCAGTGGGCCGTTCCCCCGCCAAGTGAGGCTCTGGGCATTAAATCCCCATACTTGCCGTTCGGCCTCGTCGGCGGCCTGGGTGACGGAAGGCATGACCATAAGCATGAGCATGGCCGCTAGGAGTCGGATCGTCTGTTTCATCAGAAGGTGATGTTGATGGGGTTGGCTTTATGGGTGGTATGGAGGTATGAACCGGAAGCTTAAAAAGAGTCCATCCTATGTGACAAAATTTAAGAAATCATCACAAAAGCTGATCCAGTTATAAATCGTTGCGTGTGAAATACTTGATGCATGACTCTCAAGCCATCGAAGCTAGCATGAGGACTCTCATCGACCCTTTCAATGCGTATCTCAGTCTGCCGAAAGCTCGCCAGACCTATTTCCTGATGCTTGCTCTATCAGTCATCTCGTAGAGGACTTGTTTGCTCGTTTGGCTCTCACATCATAAGAGATGGACATGGCTTTTAGTCATATTGGGCTGAGGAGTTAGGTGTGTTCCCGCTCAGTATCTGACGTCGGAGGGCACGACGGTGTAGTTCGATGCGGGGCGCCATTTTTTGTCAGGTCCCATTTCCACTTCTACGACGCTGGTGATTTTTCCGGGCTGCCAGACCGTGGCATACCACTTGCCGTCGGAGTCCTTGAAGAAGGAGTTGTTACCTGCGTTCTTGACGGCGATGTAACGGTCGCCATAGGGGCCGTAAACATGGTCCGCTTCGGCGAGCACGCAGTCGTAGGTTTGGCTGATCCACTTGCCATTCTGGTCGTAGTATTGATGGGAGAATGCGCCGCCGAAATAGTATTTTCCGTTCGCCTTGAACAGTGTGGAACCCTCGTTGCACGCTTGGGGTGCGTTGCTGGGATAAATCATACGAGGAAGGTCCGCCAGTCCGTCCATCGTCGGCTTGAGTTTGACGATGTGGCCGTTTCCGTAAGTCAAATAAGTCGTGCCGTCGTCATCCCGGAAGAGATGCGGGTCGGGAGCGCTGACGAGTGGTTTGTCGCTGGTCTCGGTATAGGGCCCGAGTGGATTGTCGGACACAGCGATGCCGATTTGGAAAATGCTATAGCCTTCGAGTCCGTTCTTCGGAAACTTGGTGGCGAAGAAAGCCAGGTACCACTTGCCGTCGAACTCATGGATTTGCGGTGCCCAAATGTTGCGTTCCTGATCCACGGTGAAATAGCGCGTATTGAGCCAACTGGCGGTGTCGAACTTCCACACATAACCCATGCTTTCAAAGGGGCCAGAGCGAGTCTTGGAACGGAAGAGTTCGATGCCGTCGTTGATGCCGCGAGCGTAGGGAATTGATCCGTGCAGGAAAGGAGTGCCGACCATGTAGTAATAACCGTCCGAGCCTTTGATGCACTGCGAGTCGCGGATGTGCGCGATGTCCAGCGCGACTTTGAAATTGTCCGATAGGACTTTTCCTTTGCCTTGCCCTTGGAAGGTTCCTGGATCGCGCAACTCGACGGGCTTCGATGGTTTTCCGCGCACCAACTCCACGTCCAACTCTGTTATCTTGCCAGCCTTGTAGTGAAGGCCATATTGGGCCGGTTTGTTGATTTCATCTTTGCGTGTGACGTAATTCGAGAAACGCACCCAGATGCTGCCATTGCCTCTGACATTGGGCCGAAACGACTCGCCGTTGATGAAAGAATTGATTAGGCCATCATGCTTGGCGGTGAAGTAAGTGGTGTTAAAATTCTCGGGCGTCGTTGTGGACAGGAAGCGAATCCAAACTTCCGTGCGGTTTTCTTTCCGCATGAGTTCCTGCAAAGCCGTGTAGGAGGCAGCGGGTTTCCAGTCGCCACCTTCCTTGAAGTCTAGAGTGGCCCAAGCCGCGCCGTTTTTGCCGGCGGGGTTGGTGAACGTGTATTTCAATGGCACTTGAGTTCGTAGTCCGGAAGGAGGGCCTCCGCCGACGACGATTTCCTTTCCATCAGAAGGGCCTTCATTGGCCGTTTTCGTGCTGAGTTTCCTGCGGATCTGGCCACTTTCGATGGTGGCGCGCTTGTCCTCTGCCGACCACACGGCCTTCAGATCCGGGATCTGATTGAAAAGATCGAGCGGCACCAACAGCGCGCCATCGGCGAAGACGGCTGCTTGTGACAGGTTCTTCTTCTGCCCACCCACCATGGCGGTGTCGGACCCCGTTTTGAGCTGGATTTCAAGATCGTCCTTCCGGGCGGTTAGGAGGCCGTTAGTCTCATCCCATGTCACCATTGAACCTAGGGCACGAAAGGTTTCGGCGGCCGGAACTCGAAGCGTGTCCTTGTCTAACGACGGGCTGGCTGTGAGCTTGACTGTCTCGAAAAGAGTGCCAGCGCGCACGGTGAGATCCGGGCGATCAGACGCGAAAGTCAGCGTGGTGACAATAGGCTGGGGTTCGTAGCTATCGCCCTTCGGGAAATGCACTTGCTTGGGCATCTTGTCCAAGGCGAATCCGGTGATCCTGCGGATGTTATCGATGGAGACCTTGCCTGCCGTGGCAGTGGCGCTCATGGCGAGTGTGAAGTCATAGGAAACCTCCTTGAAGCGGCGCAGGAACTCGACGCGTTCTCCATGAGCGCCGGTGAAGGAGATGTAGTAACCTTTGAAACTCGGGTCGAAATTCAGATAGACTTGATACCATTCGCCGGACTTCAAGGTGCCGCGCTGGACGGCGGGTGTGTCCTGAACATCCGCTCCATCGAAGACAGCTCCGTTCTTGCCGATTCGGGTGAAAGTGATCGGTGCTTCTCCGCCTTGGTTGGCGATGCGGAGTTCTTCAGCGGCATCGAGCTTGAGGTTGAAGGTGATAAGCGTCGGGTTCTGGTTTCCCAACTGACATTCGGTGAGCTTGGCCGTGGGCAGGGTGATGCCGGCCTTTGGGCCACCGAGTTGCAGGACCTTGCTGCCGCGGTCAGTGGCGATCAGGCCCTTGCCTTCGAGTTTTACTCCCGATGGCGGGCCGTCGGGAGCGTCTTTTTCAAAGCTGATATCGTATAGCAGCTTTTCCGTGGGCGAAACGGGCTTCCATTCGGATGCCGAGGCGAGGGAGCCGGAAGCGACGGTGAGAAAAATGAACGGACGGACGAGACGGGTCATGGTGTTGAATGAAGTCGGCTTCAGTAAGGCTAGGAAAAACGGTGCCGAGCCGGGTTCATGGATTGATCGTGAGGTGGTCTCGGATGAATCGTGAACCGGGATGAGGGAGGAGTTCGAGTGTGAGACCGCCTGTGGCTGCAGGAGGCAGGGCAAGGGTGACCTTGCGGCTTTGTCCCGGTAGAAGACGGTCGGCGTTCAGGAAGGTGTATCCTTCGCCAAGAACCGCGGCGGAGATGTCCTTGCCGTTGAGCTGAAATCTCGCCGGGGTGCCAGTAGAGGTTGACCGCGCGCGCAGCACCGGGATGAAATCTACCCAGTTGCTGCGGTTGGTGATGACGAGATCGATGGTGCCGGAGGGCGATTTAATCGCGGCGGCGGAAATGGCGGGTGAGGGCGGGGCGGGCGTTCCGAGTGGCGGATTTTTGAGGAGGGTTTTGCTGCTGCCGACGTCGATCCAGAGGTCCAGCTCGCCGCTGTCCGCACGGGCGTGTTTGAGGAGGTAGTAGCTGACACCGGAAAGGGTGGAGATGCCGATGCGTCCGCCGGATTTGTCGAGGGCAGCTTCCGGGACCATGTGGAGGGGACGTTTGCCGTAGAGGGTGACCCCATAGAAATCGGGGCTGGCCCCGTTGTCTTCGAGGAGTTTCACGGTCGTGATTGTATCTTGCAAGAAGGTGTCCGCGCCTTCGTTGGGGGAGACGATGAAGAAGAACTTGCGCTTGTTCTGGTGAGTCCAGCGGATCAGATCGTAAACGCCCTGGCGGTAATTTTCGGTGCGGCGGGTGAAGAGGTAGGTGGGAGCGTCCGAGGAGGTGCCATCTGACATGAGGGTGAAGCGGCGGGTGCGGTCGAAACGCGGGTCCGCCCATCCGCCTTCGTCGGCGATCCGGTGGGGGGCCTGCATGGTATAGGTCTCGATGCCAGCTTTGCGGTTGAGTTCAATGCGTTCTTTCCAAGGTTCTGTCATGTCTTGGGGTTGCTGTTGCGGGGTAGTGTTGAGGCCGTTGACAAAGCTGGCGACGGGGCGCAGGCCCATTTCCTTAATTTGATCGATCCATTCGAGGTCCTGACGGATATGTTGCGGGCCGCGGAGGCCGCCTTCGAGGATGGCCTTACCGCCTTTGAAGTAGGAGCCGAGTTGCTTTTTTCCTGCGATGCCGAGGGGGTCTACGCCGAGGAAGCGGTGGTAGAGGCCGTCCGCTGTGTCGGCGACGTAGGACCACTGACTGCGGTCGAGCATTTCATCCATGTAGAATGCGGAGCCCACATAAACCTCATAAGAGCCCGCGCCAGGAGAAGGATCGAGAATGCGTTCCTGTGGGAATGGATTGGATTTGCCATTGCCGGTGATGCGGTAAGCCGCGCTGAAGACCGGGCCGGGTTCTTTGCCTTTGGTGAACGCCCGGGCCTTGATCGTCAGATTCCGCTCCACCCGGACGGTGGTGTAGCCGATGCTCGGGCTCTTGGCGGTGGGATCGCTGCCGTCGGTGGTGAAACGGATTTTCGCATCCACCGCCGGGCTGGTGACGATCAAATTGCGGGGTGAGTCGTAGGAACCCGCAGGCGGACTGAAGTCGATACCCGGGGCGGCTTTCGAGGTATCGCGGGCAAGGAGAACGATATCACGGGAGGTTCCATCCTTGAAACGGAGGGTGAGAAGCGTGCGGCCCTTGAGGTCCAAGGCGTAGGGTTTCGAGAAAATGATTTTATCCCCGGAGACTCGGTAATCGCGACCGCTATCCAATGGGATAAGGCCTTGTGCCACTCCCACGAGCGTGGCTTCCCCGAGCGGGAATTCCGGTTCGGTGAGGTGCTCGGGGTTTTTGTCGTAACGGATCACCTGCGGACCTGCTGCGGCGGATTTCACAGCGGGTTCGGCGGCATGCGCAGAGAAAAATGGCGAAAGCTGCAAGACGGCAGCCAAACAGTAGATGGAAATGAGAGATATCTTCATAAATTGAGACGTAAAGGCAGAGATCGACCGTGTGTGATGGGTTATACCAGGCAAGACGCTCCGCCTTCGGGGTTTTACATAGAAACAGCCGTTCAAAGGCAAATCTTACGCGGACCCCGGGTTTTCTACCAAAATTGTCCTATTGAGCCCACGATGACAGAGTGATGGGCTTGCAGGTCTCTAGTCATAAGATGGGGCTTGAAATCCTTTTCGACCATCTGAAGCGGGGGCTTGATCAATAGCCTTCCCACTCATATTGGATTGACCGCCGCAGAGCCAGACATCGCCGTCGAATAGGACATTGAGCTCGATGCGGTGCTGAATGACATTTGATGAGACGTTCATTCTGCGGGGGGGCGGATCATTTTTTTCTTCAGAGCATTACCTAGATGCGGTTCGCTATTACTAGGAATTTGCTTTTGGAGGGAAGGCTCTTCGAAACAGCCGATGGTCGGACCGGAGGAAGGGGGAAAGGGGGGGGGGCTAGTTTTGCGTCATCCGCACATCGACGAAGAGTTGGTCGTTCATTTTCCCAGACAAACGAAAATGCAGTCTGGTCCATTTCTCATCGCTTTGATATTCTTCTAACCTGCGAAAGAGAGCATACACCCTGACCAATCGCCAGCACGATGAACTCTGCCCGGCGATGCGGGAGCGGCAACCAAAGTCGTGATCCTCACGGCTACCCCTGATGCCGCATTCGAAACTGCTTCGGTGTTAGACCGATGCGTTTGCGGAAATGTTGGGTGAAGGCGCTTTGGTCGCAGAAGGCGTGGGCTTTAGCGATGTCGGTGACTTTGTCGGTGGTTTGGATGAGGGCTTCGGCGGCGGACTCGATGCGGATGCGGAGCATGAGTTCGTAGGGCGTGACACCGAGAGATTGGTGGATCTTGCGATACAGCGTGCGCTCGGAGAGGCCGCATTCGCGGGCAAGTTCGGCGGTGCTCAGGATGCGGTTGGTATTCTTCTGGATGTGGCTAACGATGAGGATGACTTCGCTGCTAGGCTGATGTCGACTGCGACCTTCATCGCGCCGGGTGAGGCCCATAAGGCCGATGATCTTGCCGTTTTTGCCTCGCAACGGAACCTTGGTGGTGAGGAACCAAGTCAGCGTGCGCTGTTCGTCATACCAGACTTCGAGGCGATTGATCAACGGTTTGCCAGTGCGGAAGACGAGCGCGTCATCGGCTCGGTAAGTCTTCGCGGCTTGCTCGGGGTAGAAATCTTCGTCGAGTCGGCCAATGACATCGGCTTCACGTTCAAGACCTAGGCGGATCCACATCGGCTCGCTGGCAGCCATGAGACGGCTCTCACGATCCTTCACAAAGAAGAAGACGTTGGGCTGCTGATCAAACATGAGCCGGAATGCCGGCGGATCGGTCATGCTGGCGAAAAAGGCGCTCTGGAGTGACTTGGGTGACATGGCAGGATTTCAACAACTTTTGGCAGATCTAGACGATATATTTCCGAGTGGAAAGGCGTTTAGAGATGCACATGAAACCCAATTCTACTTTCTCCTGCCTCATGCTTGCCCTGTTCGCAAGCGCAGGTGCCTCGGCCCATGCCTCGACACTCACGCTGCGTCAGGATGATGCTGCGAATACGATCTCGGTGTATCGCGAGAATGTGGCGGAGCCGATCCTCACGCAGAATGCGCGGCCGGATTTTCGGCCTTACATTCATCCGATTGTGGCACCGGATGGCAAGGGCGTGCTGACGGAGTATAGCCCAGGACATCACAAGCATCAGACGGGTCTCTACTGGGGTCTCAAACAGGTGAATGGGCGCGACTATTTTCACAATCCGGGCGAAGGTTTTTGGCGTAAGGTCTCCAGCACGGTGCTCGTGCCGAAAGGCGAGTCGGTGAAATGGACGACGGTCTATCAACTGCTCGATGCCGAGGGCAAGCCGGTGATGAACGAGACGCAGGTGTGGACGATGCGCGATGGCGATGGCCGTTACTTGATGGATCTTGAATGGAAGGGCGAAGGACTCGTGGACTTGACCATGGCGAAGCAGCCTTACGGTGGCCTTTTCCTGCGCATGCCGTGGAAACCTTGCATGGAGGGCGGCGTCATGAACAGCGTGCGCCAGGGCAACGGGCGCGCAGAAGCACAGCGCTCGATCTGGATGGATGTGGGCATGAAACTGGATGGCCGCGACGACCAAGCGCACATCGCGATTTTTGATCATCCGAACAATGCAGGCTATCCGCAGCATTGGCGTGTGGATGGGCAGATGGGCGTGGGGCCTTGTCGGGCAATTACGGGCGATTGGACGATTGCCAAGGGCAAGACTGAGACGGTGCAGCACCAGTTTGTGGTCTATACCGGCAAGCTCGACGATGTCGCGGTCTTGGATGCATGGAAAAAATACACAGGCAAAGCTTATGACGACGTCATGTGGGGCCTCGCAAAAGCGGAAAGCAAAACGGCCACCTTTCTTACTGGCGAGCAAGCCGTCGCGAAGATGACCGTGCCTGAGGGTTTCGAGGCGAAGCTCGCCGCAGCGGAGCCGATGATCACGCAGCCGATGGCGTTCTGCTGGGATGATCGCGGCCGTCTCTGGGTCGCGGAGAATCGTGATTATGAAACACGCAGCGCAGGTTTCTCCGCCGATGGCAACAGCCGCATCCTCATTCTCGAAGACACGAATGGCGATGGGAAATTCGACACGCGCCAAGTCTTCCTCGATGGTATTCCTTTTCCTTCGGCCATCGCCGTGGGCTTTGATGGGCTGTGGCTCGGCGCACCGCCGAATCTGCTCTTCGTGCCTGACAAAAATCACGACGACAAAGCCGATGGCCCGCTTGAGGTGCGACTTACCGGCTGGGGCATTCAGGATCGCCATGAAGTGTTTAACAGCTTCAGTTGGGGACCGGATGGTTGGCTCTACGGCTGCCAGGGTTTCGCCACACGCTCGACCGTTGGCAAGCCTGCCGATGGCGGCAAAATCTTGCGTAAGGGCGATCCATTCCCCGTAGAGATTCCAGTAAAAGATGGCCAATATATCGACGGCGGTGTATGGCGATATCATCCCACCAAGGATCGCTTCGAAGTCGTCGCGCACGGCTTCAGCAATCCATGGGGACTCGATTTCGATGACCACGGCCAGATCTTCATCACGGCCTGCGTGATCCCGCATCTCTGGCATGTGATCCCCGGCGGCATCTATCACCGCCAGGGTGGCAGCCACATCAATCCTTACGTTTTCGACGACATCAAGACCATCGCCGATCATCGCCATCGCTCCGCGCATGGAGGCGCTCGTGTTTATCTAGCGGATGAGTTTCCGAAGGAATACCGCAACCGCATCATCATGGCGAACCTCCACGAGCATGACGTGATCACGGACATCCTCAAGCCCAGTGGCTCGGGCTTCATCGGTCATCATGGCAATGAACCGCTCTTCGCCAATGACAATGCCTGGGTGGGCTTCAGCATGGAGATCGGACCCGATGGAGCGGCCTATGTGCTCGACTGGCATGACACCGAAATCTGTGGCTCTGCCGTCCACGACAAAGAAACCGGCCGCATCTACCGCCTCGCGCCCAAGGGCCTTCCAGGAAAAACTGGGATCAATCTCGCCGCGCAGACCGATCTCGAACTCGTCGGCCTGCTGACACATCGCAACGATTGGTATAGCCGCCGCGCCCGCGTGCAGCTTCAGCAACGTGCTGCTGCTGGCCAACTGGATGCCGCCGTGCCCGCAAAGCTGTGGGAACTCTTCGCGCAATCCAAGACCTCCGCGCATCAACTCCGCGCGCTCTGGGCCTTGCACATCACGCAGAATCTCCCTGCGGATCGCTTGCTGCCGCTACTCGATCATGCCGAGCCGTATGTCCGTGGCTGGGCCATCCAGTTGCTGGGCGAAGATCGCACTTACAGCCCGGCGGCTTTGACAAAGTTCACCGTGATGGCGGAAAAGGACAGCTCGCCCATCGTTCGGCTATACCTCGCTGCGGCGTTACAGCGCATGCCGCTGCCGGAGCGCTGGCCTATTGCTAACAACCTCGTCGCTCATGCCGAGGACGCTGCGGATCATAATTTGCCGAAGATGCTTTGGTTTGGCATTGAGCCGATGGTGGAAACCGATGCCACGCGTGCGATGGCACTTGCCACGCAAAGCAAGATTCCGCTGCTCGCGCCATACATCGCTCGCCGCGCCATCGCTGCCAAACAGCTCGAGCCCGTGGCCGCCACACTGCTGAGCAACACCGATCTCGCCCTGCGTCTCCAGCTTCTCGAAGGCGTGCGTGATGAACTCAAATCGCTGGGCCGCAATGGGGTCACGAAGCCGAAAAACTGGGACGAAGCCTTTGCCGCGCTTGACGCAACCAAGGATGCCAATCTCACTGACTTCACCGCGCAGATTGGTCAACTCTTCGGCGATGCCAAAGCCGCAGACGCGCAGCTCGCCGTGCTCAAGGAAACCGCCACCCCCATCGAGCGTCGCCGACAAATCCTGACCGCCTTTGCCCGCGATGCGTATGCCGCCGCGCTGCCGGTGGTGCTCTCGCTGCTCGATGAGCCCACCATCCGCCGCGATGCGATCCGCGCATTGGCTTCGTTCGATGCTCCGCAGATCGCTCCGACATTGATTAAGCGCTACGCCACGCTTCCCGCTGTCGAAAAAGCCGAAGTCGTGCTCACGCTCTCCACACGCCGCAGCACCGCGAGCGCCTTGGTCGTTGAGTTGAAAAACAACACCATTCCAAAGACCGATGTCACCGCCTCTGATGCCCGCCAACTCTACCGAGTGCTCGGGCCATCGTTCGTCGAGTTTTGGGGGCCCATCACCCAGCTCGCCAGCGATAAACTGGCCGAGATGGCGAAGTATAAAGCCATCCTAACCGATGCCGAGCTTGCCAAAGCCAACACCAGTCAGGGCCGCGCCATCTTCGAGCGCACCTGCATGGCCTGTCACAAACTCTACGGCGCCGGCGGCATCATCGGCCTGAGCTCACCGGCTCCAATCGCACCGATCTCGACTATATCCTCTCGCAGATTCTCAACCCCAGCGAGGTCATGCAAGAGAGCTATCAACTCGTCATCGTCACCACTCGCGATGGCCGCACCCTCTCCGGCACGGTCGTCGCTGAAGACAACCAACAGCTCACGCTCCGCCTCGTGGGGCAGGACAGCATCGTCACCAAATCCGAGATCCTCTCCCGCGAGAAATCCCCCGTTTCCATGATGCCTGAGGGCTTGCTGAAAACCCTCAAGGATGACGAAGTCCGCGACCTCATCGGCTACCTCCGCACCCCCACGCAGGTGCCGCTACCCAAGAAGTGATTGAAAAACTTCGTGATTGTCCGCTCCTGACGGTTGAAGCAGCAGTGGACGGTGGAAATGGATTGGATCGAAGGTGCAGAGCGGCGGAGATGTCGTGAGACCCACTCTGAGCAAGCCAACCAAACGGGTCCGTTGAAAATGGCAGCCTGCCGCCGACAGCTTGACGGCAAGGCTTTTGTTTCGGTATAGAACAGATCATGAGAAGAACCCGAATGCAGCTCTCCGACCCGCTCTATCAGCGGCTCAAAATGATCGCCGAGCAGCAGGACTGGTCGCTCTCGGAGGTCATGCGCAAGGCGGCAGAGCACTTCATCACCCGCTTTCCCGAGGTCCCAAATCCCGAAGCCGATACCATCCTCCTGCGCTCCGGCTCATGATCCTCTCCGCCAACACGAACTTCTTCCGCTACACGGCGAACCCTGATTCACCCTATCACGAGGCATGCCCAGTGTTTCTTTGAGGAAGAGTCTACCGGCAAGCAACGCTTCCTAACCCTGCGCCACCCTCTTTGTCGCCACAAACGCAAAACACTTCGATGACTTTGGATTTGAGAAGATGGTGATTCCACTTCTATCCTTGCTGCTGAGCCTAGAACACCATGAGCAAAATCAGCCGAACCACTATCGAGGTCCATGGTCAATCTATCGCAATCCAAAACCGGGATAAGCAGGACTACTTGTCGCTGACCGACATTGCCCGGTATAGGAATTCACAAGAGCCCTTTGCGATCATCAACAACTGGATGCGCAGTCGTAGCACCATCGAGTTCCTCGGGCTTTGGGAGAAGCTGTGCAATCCAGATTTTAAACCTCTCGAATTCGAGAGGTTTAGAAATGAGGCTGGCAGCAACTATTTTGTTCTGTCGCCACAGCGTTGGATTGAGGACACTCAAGCCATTGGGATCACCTCAAGGATCTCGGGTGCGATGCTGAAAACGGGAGGCAACATGGCTGTTTTGGCTGATTGTTTAGCCGATGATAGCCGTTTATGGCTGATCTGCCAGACATACTTTTCCCGCTCACAGGCATCATGAATTGATCAGACCGCCCGAGATGAAGAGACAGCTAGGTCACCGCTCAGCCTTGCCAGTCGATCAAGGCTATTTCGGCGTGCTGTCGGGTTTTGGCTCTGTGCGGGTGCCGGTGCGGATGATTTTACGGGCAGCTTCGTAGGCGGAGACGAAGGCGGGGTGCCCGGCTTCAAATTGCAGTATCAGGCGGTCGAGCACGTTGGTGAGGTTGTCCTTGGCGCGGTCGATCTCGGCGGCGATGGCTTCGGTGATGGCTTTACGGCTGGCGATGGCAGCACGCGGGGTGCCGAGGGTGGAGCCGTAGGCGGTGATGGCGCTTTGTAAGTCGGTAAGCAGGGTGGCCGTGAGATTATACTCGGCGGTTTTTACCGGGTCTGCGGTGATCATGGCCTCCGCTTCGTCGTGGATGCCTTGGGCGACTTTATCGAGCAGGGAGTCTTTGGTGTTTTTCAACTCACCTTCTTTGACATCGAACTTGGCGGCGAGGGTGAGGTTTGCCTTTTCAAAGGCATAGGCTCCGGCCGCTCCGGCGACGATAAGGGTGCGAGTGACGAGTGAAAGTTGGAGGCGGTCCTTGTCGTGGGCGATGCCGGTGAGCGGGTTGCCTTGCGCTTGGGCGAGGGCGGAAAGGAGATTGAGGCTGCCCTCCAGCCCAGTCATGGCGCGGACGAAGGCGGGGAGACCGGCGGTGATCGGCTTGTTGGCGGGGGCGGTGAGGATCAGAGCAGTGGTCTGAAACATGTTGATTTCGGCGACTTGGTCTTTGTTCATAATAGGTGGGGATTAGGGGAAAACGGATGGGGAGAGGGAGAAAACAGGTCAGGAGACGCGGAAAACGGTTTCGGAGACGCGAAAAACGGTTTCGGACATGCGGAAAACGAGATGGGACTGGCGCAAAACGACTTCGGAGGCGTGAAAAACGAAAGGGGAGAGAGCCAAAACGACTCGGGAGAGGCAAAAAATAACTTTGAGAGGAAGAAAACGACTCGGTAGAGGCAAAAAACAACTTTGAGCAGGCGAAAACGACTCGGGAGACGCAAAAAACAACTTTGAGAATACGGGGGCGTATTCGGGACAGCAAAAACCGCGCCAACTGAGGAATAACGTTTTTAAGGCACCGAACTGACCCAATCATCAGGGGTGAATCGCTGGCGGTTTGGCCCAGCGGAGCCAGAAGAGCCCACCCCAGCCGAGCCCGCCACGCCCCCGTCCTGATCCACCGGGATGCCCTCCGGTCCAGGGGGGCATCCAGCGGCCCGGCCACCTCCCTCCCACTCCTCCGCCCACTTTCACGTCGTGATATCTGCTAGGACATGTCACCCGAAAACGCCTGATATACGCACCCGTAATCCAGAAAACCCTTGTCAAATCAAGGGTTGATGCCACGCTCCGTCACATTGTTCCTTGTTGGATATCACGTCCCGAGAGCATACGAATAAAAACTGTTCGCCAGAAAATCCCATCCTATGCCTTCACGAGAATCAATTGATCGCAAGCACCACGAAGCCCATTCTGGATTCTACCTCACTCTTGTGAGTATCATGCAGGGTTTGGCGCTCGGATTCCTCCTTCAAACGATGGCAACAGAATTGACGACCACTGGAGGACTGTCGATTTTGTCTCTAGTTCAGTTTGTAGCTTGCCTAGCAGTGTTGATTATCGTTTGGCACGAGTATGCAATTGGAGTTGTTCTGTTCCGATGGCGGCTAGATATGGCCGATTCGACGATTCCTTTTCTGTTTGGTATTTCTGAGTATGCCATGATTGAGGCTATAGCTATTCCTGCGTCTGGTCATGATTTATCAAGTTTTCGATTTTCGATCTTCCTTTGGTCCCTTCCAGTATTTTGCGCCATCTCTTGTCTTGCGTATTGGAATCAATCTTCAAAGGCCGTTATCGATGAAGAGTGTCGCGACATGATTACAGTTTCTAAAAGTAATAAAATTCAAGCGTTATGGACGGCAGTGGCATTTGGCGTTATTGCAGGTATTCAACAGTTTTTTCAGTTTGGACAAGTCGGACAGGTGGTAATTGGTTGTGTCATTGCATTGTCTCTCATCGGTCATTGCATCAGAATCAACCACGCTTATGACAAGGGCTGCCTACAAACAGACGGCGAACAAGACGCTAGTGTCAACCGGCGATAACGTCCTTCTTTGAATTCGAGCTTCCATTTCGCCGGTGCCACAGCTAGACGTTCGCTGTGAAATCTATTCAACTTAAGCACTCTTATAACAAATAATAACAAACTAACAGGAGACTACCCTATGGACCCAATAACTGCAATTGCTCTCGGTGCCGCCGCTAAAGGTGTTGTGGACCACGTTCGAAATTCCCAGACATGTCAGATTTGCGGATCATTCGATTTCGGCGGGAATGCTCGCCGCTACTCCTGCTGTGGGAAAGTCCAGTGCTACAAATGCTGGGGCAAGAATGTTGGAGAACTGCGTCCATGTGCAGCTTGCGGCAGATCAAAAGGCGATATCCTCTGATGCATTAAGATTCTTTGGACATTCATATGGCCACATGACGAGCCTCCCCAGCAAGAATCCCAAAGCGAACAAGACGGCACATCCAACGGCGGGCAACGTCCTTCTTTGAATTCGGGCTTCCATTTCCGCCGTGGATGGCCTATACGTTGCAAAGAAATCCAATGTCAAAGCCTGTCACCGCGAAGATCAACATCGAACGCTCGGAGTTAGCGAAGATACCCTTCATTGATGGAGCGAACATCGGGGAAAGAGTCCTAACCACATTGACCTTTTTCGATGAAGACAAGTGGCACTTTTGGATCCCTACTCCCGATGGTCTGCACTTTTTGCTTGGGCAGCCCGTTGAAGGCGATTACTTCGCGAAGTCGAGAGAGGCAGAATCGGACGTTTACTTGGAGTTTCTGAACTTTATGGCTCAACGAGCCTGCTGGCTCGATGCATTAAAGCCTATCAGCGGCATTCAGTGCGACATTCACAATCTTGGCGCTTCTCTCGCGAAGATCGAATTATTCTACGAAGAGTCATCGAAGCGAAAGACCGAGGTGACTCGTTTCGTGAGCACTGAGATCGAATACATTTTTGGGGTTTGCCGAAGTCTGTTCGACCTCCTGCAGGAGACGATTGGCAGCATTTGGGGGCGCATTAGATTGGTGGACACCACGATTATGAAGAAGAATCTGCCTTCATCATTTCGTAAGATGGTCATGAGTGATCGTGACAGAATGTCGTCCGAGCAGATCGAAGAGAAGTGGTCTATTCCCCGCGCACTTGCTGACTACTACTATCGGCAAGGCGAGTTTTTTGAGATTCTTCGTTCCTACCGAGATCGGATATCTCATCACGGCCACGACTTGAAGTTTCTGTTTGTTACTGAGAAGGGATTCGCGGTAAGCGCTGATGCGGAGCCATTCTCTCGTTTCGATGTCTGGAATGAAGAGCACATGCAAACCAATCGATTGGCGTCTTTACGTCCAGTCTTGGCGCATATCATCACAGAGACGCTACGGGCATGCGAAGAGTTCACGTGGGTAATTCAGAGTATAGTGGAGTTTCCTCCTGAGATTGCTCCTGGATATAAGCTCTTCCTTCGAGGGCATCACACTGCACAGCTATTGACAATGAACAAGGTGCTGGAGGATTGCCTGTGGTGGGAGAACCAGGCAGAACAGCAACCGAAGATGCAGAACAAGACGTCACTCCTAACGCCTGACCCGCCGCCAGTTCCAGCCGTAATGACCGCTACAACCTCAACCCCGAGTCGAAGTCTCGCCCCCGGTAAGGCGTAGGAGGACTCGACGTTAGGCGACCTAGAACACTTACTCTATGGCAAGACAACTACCACCCGAACTTCAATACCTTGAGACACACCTCGAAACATGGGCGGGCATCGGCGCGCACCTACAAAAATGGTATATCATCCTCGGCATTCTTGCATCTGCTACGTCTCTAGGTGTCGCAGCGTTCGCCAGCTTTTTGCCTACTATTGCGATTTCCAGCATTTCTTTTGTGTCTGCCCTTAGCGTTGGCCTCATTTCTCACTTCAACGTCGGACGAAAGGTTTCCGACGCTTGGACGGCGTGGCGCCATTTGAACGCCGCTCTGATGAAGTATCGCATGATTCCAACGTTCACCGAGGAGAACCTCATCGAGGCCTACTCTGAAGCGGAACGCATCCTTGGCAACGCCTCATATTCGCCACCTACCACTAGTCCGACGTCTACTCCCAACCAGCCCCATTCAACCAATACTGACGGAAAGGCCTAATCGGGTCCCCGTGCGAACGGGTTTGACTCCTTCCATGCGGTCCGTTTGAGTGAGGTGTGGCTACAGCCACAGCGAAGTGTGCCAGCTCGTCGTGCCGTATCGGCCTTCTATGCGGTTCTTGTCCATTGGCTCGCAAGTTTCTCCTAGCCTTCCTTCCCACGGTCGGTCGCCCTTCCGCAGTTGGCTTCAGATGGTAGTCTCTTTCATTTTCATGTTCTGGTTTTCCTACAGGGGACTTGCACCCCATTTACATCACGCCCATGCTGGGCACACACAAGCCGTGAGTGGCAACCACCACCAGCCGTTCAGTTTCGATGATTCCACCTGACTACAACCCCAACCCCGTGATCGACGCGCGCTCCCGCTGGTAGTGGTGCACGTGCTCGACGTTCGGCAGAAATACAGATGAAGACCCATACGAGACGCATTTTGATTATCGGGCTATGGATTGCCTCAGTCGTTGTCTCATTCTGCGCTGGCATGTTTCTCATCTACGAGTTTTACATATTCGGAGATCCGGTTCGTGAACTTACGAACCTTATTGATGTGTTTCCACCAGTCGATGAACCTTTCTACAGCGTAGAAGACTTTGTTCGCGCCAATAGTGAGGTGAAGTCCTATTTATCTGAACAGCAGAAGAAGCCAGAATATCATAAGCTACGTCCGAGATTCGTCGTTGTCCCCGAATTATCTGGATACACGATTTACTCATCGTCTGGGCTGCGGGGCACGGTTTTTCCTGAAGATTTATACAAATCGACTCAGAAAGTGATGCAAAAGAGCTTAGGCAAGATCAACGTAAAGCCACCACTTCCTGATGCAAAATAGTTCAGAAGAGCCGAACAAGTCATGGCGCGCCAATCGGCAAATGCGCCTCAATTTCTTTTCAACATCCCTTCAACCGCGCCGGTGGGCGCACTCAAACGTTCTACATTAATGAATCGAATCAGCAAGTACATCGCGATATCGTGCGCCTCAGCTGGCTTATACGCGCTAGCGTTTTGGCATGGTTCTCATCACTACAATGAGGATTGGGAGCAGGCTAAAGTGTCTGTTGGATACTGGAGTGAACGCACAAACCTCTTTCATTCCCAAGAGGCACTAAAGGTTTTGCGTCCTACCGATAACCGTGAAGCTTTCGATTTGGTCGCACGAAGCTACTGTAGATCCGTTGTTGCGATGACCAAATATCGCAAAGGGATGGACCCAGAGTATTGGGACATTGACCGCGAGGACGACAGAATCGATGGATACAAGGATTTCATTGCCAAGAATCCATCAGTCACACACTTCGCAAAGAATTTGGACAATGGACCCGAAGTGGCACCAATGTTCAGGAAGAGCACCTACACCGATCTCTTTGATCAAATCAGAATACCTGAAGAGTAGAACAAGCCGCATCGTTGCAGGCGACACCAGCCGACTTGGAACTCCCGAGATTTAGAAATCACCAATGGTCGTGACGGCGAGTCTAGAAGGCTTGTTAAGGCACCGAGCTGACCAAATCGTCAGCGGTGAATGGAAGGCCGTCTGGCCCAGCGGAGCGGATTTCCCACTGGTTTTTCCCGAGGGCGTGGAAATGGAGTGGGTGTTGCCAGCGGTCGATGAGGCGGTGCTGGGAATCGAGGGCGGGTGAGGAGTCGGAGAGCCAGACTTCGCTGCCGGGGCGTTTGCCACGGAGGGCGGCGCTCCATTCTTCGTTGGCGGAGAGCGGGTAGGTGGCGGCGGTTTTGGTGAGGGTGAGGAAACTGTTGATGGCGCGGGCAAGCTGGGTGAGATCTTGCTGGGGAGTGGATTGCGGGGTGGCGTAGCCGAGGAGCATGGCGTCGCCGAGGGCGGTGGGATGAGCGGGCGGAGGCACGCTGGGCTGGCTCTCGGTGAGTAGGATGCCGGGTGGAATGAGGTCGGCTTTTAACGGGGGCGTGTTGGAAACTGGCGGAGTGGCCGGATGGAAAAAACGCCAGAGGATGAGCGTGCTGACGATGACCGCCAGGAGGGTCAGCGGGCGAATGAAGGGGATTTTCACGCTTTGATGAATCCGAGGGGTGGCGTGGGCGAGAGAGGGTTCCAGAAGTTGCCGATGTTTGGCAGGACGGAGGCCATGTCGAGCGCGGGCACGCCGAACCAGCGGAGCATTTCTGCGAAGTAAACATCAGCCGAGGTGCTGGGCAGGAGGCGGCCGCCGTAGCCGACGTCGTCATTGCTATCGAGCGCGAGGTCGGGGGCGGTGCCGAAGATTTTCCCACCATCGACCGGACCACCCATGACGAAGGCATTTCCGCCCCAGGCGTGGTCGGTGCCCGCGCCATTGGAGCGGAGGGTGCGGCCGAAGTCGGAGGCAGTGAAGGTGACGACGTCGTCGGACAGGCCGAGAAGATCGAGTGAGGCTTGGAAGGCACCGAGCGCGGAATCGACGTTGGACAGGAGGGCGGCTTGGGGGCCGAGCAGGTCGCCGTGCATGTCCCAGCCGCCGTAGTCGATGAAGAATGTCTGGCGACGGAGGCCGAGGGCGGAGCGGATTTTAATGGCGCGGAGCACGGCGCGGAGGGTGGTGGCGAGGCCGTTGTCTGAGGGGAAAAAGGCGTTGGCCGCACCGAGATCGGCAGCGGAGGAGTCGAATTGTTGTTGGAAATTCAGTTGGGCGGCGTCGCTGTCGCGGGTGAGGTTGGCGAAGGATTGGTTGAGGAGGTTGGAGTAGTTTTGCTCAAGGGTGGAGCGGAGGGCTTGGTTCTTGAGTTGGTGAGGCGTGGAGTAGTTGTCGAAGCTGAGTGAGCCGTTCGGCGTGATGACGAATTGCGAGCTGTCCCTGCCGACTTGGAAGAGGTTATTTCCGCTGAGTGAAATGCTCATGGAGGTGGCGCTGGTGTTGTAGGCGGAGTTGATGATGTCCGCAGCGCGGCCTGCCCAGCCGGTGAGTTCGGGGAGCCCTTGGGGGACGGCTGTCTGCCATTGTTCGGTCTGGTCGCTGTGGGAAAAGAGGGCGCGGGGAATCGGCAAGGCGGCGTTGTTGCCATTTTCCCATGCCTGATATTGGGCCTTGGTGATGGGGGCGACGAGGGTGCCGACGTTGGTGATGGCGGCGAGGCGTTTTTTCCCGGTGAAATCGCTACCGGTGCCGGTGGCCATTTCATGCATCCGCACCATGGACGGGTGGAAGCCGAAGTCGGCGGCGCTGCCGGTGAGGGGCAAGAGGGTGTCGCGACCCAGGGCGAGTCCGCCCTCGCTACCCGTCGCGCCACGGCTGGCGGCGTAGGTGGCGTAGCGGGAGGTCTCGCGCGGGACGAGCATCTGAAACGAGTCGCAGCCGCCGCCGAGGAACAGGCAGACGAGCGCCTTGGCATCGGTGCCGGGGGCGAGTGGGCTCGCAGCGGCGTTGTTCGCAAGCTTGAGGTTGAGCAGCGTGTTGAGAATGGAAGATGAGGAAAGGGCAGCGCAGTTGAACTGGCGGAGGAAAGTGCGGCGGCTGAGTGACATGGCGGTGCGGTGGGTTTGGTTAGCGTTGGATGGCACCTTCTGGCGCGGCGCTGGCGATGAAAACGGCAAGTTGGACGCGCAGCAGTGGGTCTGCGGCGGTGGTCTGGGACAGCGCAGCGAGGATGGTGTCGCGAGTGGCGGCACTCATCATGCCACCGCAGAAGAGGAGGTTGGTGCGGTCGAGCAGACGCGCCGGATCGGCGGCGACTTGCAGTAGATCGCGGTAGTCGGGAGGGAACTGATAGCGATCGTAATAACTCAGGCCAGAGGTGGTGATTTCCCAGAGGCGGTTGACGTATGAGATGCTGGAGTAGCTGTTGGTGATTTGGAAACTCGGGCCAGTGAGCTCGTTCTGCGTGAGCAGGCCGGGTGGGCGGTAGTCGGGCCGATAGAAATTGAAAACGCTGGGCGCATTTCCCGGTGACTGGAGGGCGCTGTTGTAGAAATCACCGTAATCCCACCAGTTCACCCCGCCGGGGAAGCGGGCGAGCTGGCCGACGCGAGCGATGGCCATGCTGCGTTGGACCGGATCTTTAAGCCGACCAAACGACGCGGAGCCGAGTGACCAGCGGATGTCACGCGCTTCGACATCGAGTAAAATGGCGCGGACCGTGGCGGCGAGATCCCCACGTTTTCCGTGTCCGTTGTCGGTGAAAACAGCGGAAACGCGGCCAATGTAGGCGGGGCTGGGATTGCTGGTGACGAGGAATTGAATGAGCTGGCGGCTGACGAATGGCGCGGTGTTCGGGTGCTTGAACAGGAAATCCACGGCGTCCTGAATGTCGCGCAGGCCATTTTCCGCGCTGGGTGGACGGGCGGGGATGGCGAGTGTGCCGAGCAGTTGTTTCGCGTCGAAATCATGTTTCTCCGGCCACATCGTCATGGGGACTGAGAGCTGGAGGTCATCGTAGCCGCCACTGCCCCAGTTCTGCCCGCCGAACCAGAGGCCGGTGAAAACGCGGGCAAGCTGGGTGATGTCCGCATTGTCATAGGTGGGGATGGCTTGGCCGTTTGGGGCGAGCTTGCGGCTGCCATCGGGATTGAGCTGCCAGAGGCCGATGGTGAAAAGCTGCATGATTTCCCGCGCGTAGTTTTCGTCGGGGAACTGGTTGATCTCGGGACGCGCTTTTTGATTTCCGACATGGCTCAGGTAGCGGCCCATGGCGGGGTGGAGGCTGACTTGGGTGAGGATATCGCGGTAGTTCCCAAGGCCGTTGCGGAGGAAAATGTCGTAAAAATCCGTCATCGCCAGCGGGCGGCCCGAAAGATTCGGGTCCCGCTGCGAAGTGACGAGGATTTGACTGAGGGCGAAGGCGACGCGCTGGCGGAGTTGGTCAGACCCGGCGATGGCACCCCGGGCGAAGGCGGTGGTGGTGTTCGACCCGCCGACGTTTTGGTTGTCGTCGTAGTTGTAGCTGAGATCGAGCCGTGGGCCACGAACGTCGCGGATGATCGACTCGATGTAGGGGCGTTGCAGCGTGGTGGGCTGATTGGAAATCTGGTCGTCGATCCATGCCGCGAAGCCGAGAGTCCGGACTCGGTCGATTTCCGAAAGGGTCGGACCGAAGCTCGCCTGCTGGAGGAAGCGCGCGGCTTGCTCCGGGGAGATCATGCCGCCGGGGCCACCGGGCAGGGTGTTTTTAAAGCGATTGGAAAACGAGGCATAGTCGCCGGAAATGCTGCCAGAGACGCTGCCCTCGGCATCGAGCGTGAGCGCACTGGAGCGAGAGCTGTCCCGGCGGTAGGGGTCGCTGCTGGCGAAAATTTCATCCCAGTCGGCTACGCCATCGCCATCGGAATCGCGGTCCTTGGTCTCGATCGTGAAAAAGGCCGAAGGTATGGTGGTGAAGGACGAGGCGAGCCGGGCGGTATCATTTTCGCCACTCGGCGCGGTGGCGATGTTGAGCGCCTGCCACGAGGTGAGGTTGGTGGACCGTTGGAGGCGCTGGCGTTTCCAGGGGCTGCGCGTCCATGCGAGCAGGGCGTCTGGTCCTTGGCGGCTGAGGGCGAGGGAAATTTTCGAAGCTGGGTCGAAGGGGTCGGTGCCGGAAGCGGCTTCGTCGGCATTGCTCACGCCGTCCGAGTCCGCATCCGCGCTGGGGGCGAGATTTTGCACGTGGAATTTAGCCTCCCAGGCATCGGGGAAGCCGTTAAGATTGAAATCGGTGCCTGTGCTGGACGCTGCTGCGTCGAAGCTAGGGCGGAGCTGTGCGACCAGTGGGTTGGAGCCTTCGGCGATCTCGACGCGATCGTCGACGCCGTCGCCATCGCTGTCGGTGAGGCGGGGATTCGTGCCAGCGAGAAATTCATCGCGATTGCTGACGCCGTCGCCATCGGCGTCGAGCGTGGCGTCGGTGTTCGAGTTTTTGTTGAGTTGATAGATGATCTCCCAGGCGTCGGGCATAGCGTCGTCGTCCGCATCGGCGGAGGCGGAAAAGGCTGGCAATGTCTCGACCGGGATGGGGCTGATGAATAGCTTCAACCCACGGTGAATCTCGATGGTCGGGCGGCCAAGCGTCTGGTCGCTATCCTGCCAAGTGGCGGTGCCATCGTCCAAACTGGGCACAGCAGTGGATTGGCTCACAAGGCGAGAGACGACGCTGCGGTTTTTCGTGAGGTTGAAAATTTCAAACGTGATGGCCCATTTCGTGGGTGAAGTGCGCGTGGCAAGCAAGCTGAAGGTGAGGCGGTCGGAGCAGTCCACCGTGCCGTAGCCGCTGAAGCCGAGGGCGGCTTTCAAGTCAGGTGGGGTTGAATTTCCATCGGTCAGATAGATATTTGAGTTAGGCTGGTCAGAGGCGCTGAAGGCGTCTTCGCGGAAAGACTCGAATTGATAGGTGAGCTGCCCATTTGCCGATTTAAGACGCAGGTCGAGGCTGCGGCGTGCGGCGACGGCGGCGTTGCCGACTTGGAAGGAAATGAGGGTGTCGTCGTAACCATTGTTTCCGCCGGTTCTGCCTGATTGGTGGTTCCAGACGAGCTGGACGGGTGAAATTTTCCACTCCCAAGTGGCCGGAGAGGCCTTGTAAACGGGCACATAAGTGGCGGTGCTGGCAGGATCGAGGCCGAGGCTGGAGGCGTCTTTGTCGGAGATGCCGTCACCATTCGTATCTGCAAGATTCGGGTTGCTAGGAAGTGGGTTGTTGACCTCGGCGTAGTCTGAGAGACCGTCGCCGTCGCTGTCGATGGTGAGGGCATTGGCGGCGGACTCGGCAGAGTCAGAGAGACCGTCGCCATCGGTATCGGCTTTTCTGGGGTTGGAGTCGCGCTGGAATTCTTGGAGATTCGAGAGGCCATCGCCATCAGGGTCGGCGCTGGCGGTGGCCGAGTTTGCGGGCTGGAGGGAGTAGGCGATTTCATACCAGTCAGGGATGCCGGAGCTGTCCGCGTCGAGCGTGGCATCGACGATTTGCAGCGCGTGAAGACCGACGGAGTAGCCGTCGAGATTTGCCACATGGATGGTGAGGGATGAACCACTACGACTTGCGTAGTGGACGAAATTTCCACGCGGGACGCCTATGGCTGGAGTCGGCGGCAGAATTTCCACCCACTCGCGGTGTGGCGGGGTGGTGATGGTGCTAAAGAGGCGGGTGGTGGTGGGGTCGTCGTTGAGTTTAACTGAAGCGGTTTGCCCGTCGTAGTTTCCGCCGACATAGGCGAAGACGTGATAGTTGGCGAAGGGGATGCCTTGAAGGGTGAGGGCGGCTTCCCGGTCTTGGTAAGCTCGCAGGTAGCCGTTGACGAGTGCCTGATCGGCACTGCCCCTGTTCGCGCTGCTATAGGTATCTGCGGAAGTCCACTGCGCCGTCATACCGGGAATGACTTGTCCATCTGACCGGGAAATGAGGCCAAGGTTCGGTGTGGCGATGTCTGCTGAGCTGCCTGAAGGGCGGCCATAACTGCGGAGTGGCAGTGTGTTATTCCAATACAGTTGGGGAACGACTCCCGCAGGCGTGAGCCAGGGAACGCTGCCGGATGGATCATCGGTGTTGACGAAATTGAGGCCAATGGCTCCGCGAAAGGTCGTGGGAGTGCTGGTGCTGGAACGCGGGTCTGAGCCGACGCGTTTCTCCCAAGCATCCGGCGCTCCGTCCGAATCCGTATCCACCAGCAAGGGGGACGAGGTGGGAGACCTTAGGATTTCATCGCTGTCGCTGAGGCCATCTCCGTCGGTATCTGCGATGTTAGGATTGCTGCCAGCATTACGTTCCGCCGCATCAGAAGCGCCATCCTCGTCAGTGTCCGTGCGGCTGGGATCGCTGGAAAATTGACCGAAATGGTATTCTTGGAGCGCGGTGAGGCCATCTTCATCTTCGTCAGAAAGGGCGTCACTTGCATCGCTGTCGCTCAGGTGATGATCCTCTTCCCACCAACGTGGGAGGCCATCTGAATCACCGTCCATCATTCCGTCGGGATCGACCTCCAATTTCACGAAATCGAACTGAAGCCAGGTGTAGTGATTCGGAGGCAGACTCGGCCCGAGTCGGCGGATTTCCACGGTGTTCGCCCCGGCGACGGCGTGGACACTGCTGGCAGGGATGTCGATGGTGAAGCGGGTATCACGATCCACTCCGGGTCGATTCAGGATGAGTGTGTTATGACTGGCCGTGCGAAATCTAGCGGCGATGTCGTGACTGCCGAAGTTTTCCCCATTTCCGCTTGCCTCAGACCACGAGCCACCTTCCACGAGCTCGAAGCTCAGGCGTAGACGAGACTGCGGACCTGCTTGTGCGGCGGTGAGGATGAAATGGATCAAGTTTGCTGGATCCGTATTGGTGAGTGCGCGTTCGAACGCCGTGCTTGGCTCGGGATTTGGGACGACAAGCGCGCTGCTCAGGCCATTGAAACCGGCAGGAAAGGTACCCGCTTGGTAGAAATGGTCGTCGCGCCCTGGATTAGAAGAGGCATTAAAAAGTGGATCGCCTGGCAAACGAGTCACCAAGCCAGGAGCGGAATTTGAATCACCAGATTCCTGCGAAAATTCATTCGTCGGCGAGTAAGCTGCGCCAAAAGGATCTTCATCTTGCCCGATTTGCCACAGAGTCGTGGGAGCGGCATGGGTCGAAATTAGCGAAAACAAGATGCTGCAGCACCCTGCAAGGCAGGCGCGGCGGTGAGCATGAGAACTCGGAATGTGGCACGCAGGTAGTTTCATGAAGCGATGGGTTTGGGTATGACACTCGACACAGGCAGCAGCCTGTTCAACGGCCGCTTATTTAGCAATTCAGGAGTAAGCGACAAACCGATTTGAGCAGGAACAAAATGCTCAAGCCGACCGCCGGACATCGTCTTTATCCGAGCGGAGGAAATGGCTCCAGCTTTCATCCGCGAGGCCATTTTCATGCATCCCGTAGAGCGGACGCCAGCGCGGAGCGTGAGGCTTGTTTTGGGGATGCATGTTCGCTTGGTGAGGTAACTTGTTACCTTTACGGGTGTTACAGCGGAAACATGAGGTAACGATATTATCCCAAGTGGTCCGCCCGCCTTTGTCACGGGGAGTGACGTGGTCGAGATTCAACTGCGTTTCAGGCAAGACTTTGGTGCAATACTGACAGGTGAATTTATCCCTCAAAAAGACATTCCGCCGGGTGAATTTCACCTCCAAGCGTGGCAGCCGATCATAGACTGAGAGCACCACGATTTTAGGCACGCGCAGTGCCAACCTTGCGCCGTGGATCATTTCTTCATCCACCGCTTGGCTGGAATAGGAAATCCAAGACATCAAATCGTGGGAGTTGAATCGCTCATCACCTTCCACTTGCACCACTTGCGCGTGTCCAAGGCATAACAAATGGAGTGACCTGCGGACGGAGCAGGTGTGGATCGGTTGCCAGAACCGATTCAATACAAGCACAGGATGTTCGAGTACGGCATTCATAGCACCTTTCCCAATCAATCGCACTCAAGCTAGCAAAGCCCCTCCGGCGGGCAACCCAAAAGCTCTGAAAAATCAGATTTCTTAGCCTCAAGGCCGATTCGACTCGTAGCGCAGCTCTTGCGAAGCATCTAAAAACGCCGTGTCCTTGCCGATATTCACGGCCAAGTCCCCCACCCTTTCCAGTGAGCGGATCACTAGAATCAGGTGCAGTAAATCTTGAATCCGCGCATTCGACTGCTCGATCCGTGAGCCAAAAATGGCCGTGGCCGAGTCATGCATGCGGTCTAGCTCCTCGTCACGCGCCTGCAACGAGGCCCCCAAAACCGCATTTCGGTCACTGTATGCGGAAATCGCATCGCGCAGCAAATGATCCGCCAAGGTATAGAGCGGCTCGATCAAAATTGAATCCGGCAAGTCCTGGCTGCATGAGATTTTTTTCGCCCGCTTGGCAATACTCGTCGCATGGTCCGCCATCCGTTCCAAGTTCATGGAAATTTTCATGGAAGAAATCACCAACCGTAGGTCTGAAGCCACTGGATGAAATTTCACCAAAATCCCCATCCCCAATTGATCGATTCTACGCCCGTATTCGTCCACGTCGTCCTCATCCGCGATGACCGCATTCGCCAACTCGATGCTCCGCTCCAACAAGGCTTGGACCGCACGCTCTAGATTATGGCGAGTCTTCGCAGCCATCGACAAGACCTCGCCACGCATCGCAGAAATCGACTGCTCAAAATCTCGTGATATGTGAATGCTCTGCATGGGTCGAAACTTCGAGACTAACCAAAGCGGCCCGAGATATAATCTTCGGTTTGCCTCTTCGTCGGATTCGTGAAAATTTTGGTGGTGAAATCCGTCTCGACCAGTTCTCCCACATAGAAGAATGCCGTGCGGTCAGACACCCGCGCGGCTTGCTGCATGTTGTGAGTCACAATCACGATGGTGTAGTTTTGCTTCAGCTCTAGGATCAGCTCTTCGACCCGGGCTGTTGCGATCGGATCCAGTGCTGAGCAGGGCTCGTCCATTAGAATGATCGACGGCTCCACCGCCGTGGCCCGGGCGATGCAGAGCCGTTGCTGCTGGCCGCCGGATAGGCCGTAAGCGGTCTCATGCAGACGATCTTTCACCTCATCCCAGAGCGCGGCGCCACGCAGGGATTTTTCGACAATTTCCTCGAGCACCTTTTTGCGTTTTTCACCCAAGATGCGCGGTCCGTAGGAGACATTTTCAAAAATGCTCCGTGGAAATGGATTCGATTTCTGGAAAACCATCCCCACTCGTCGGCGCAGCTCCACGCCGTCCACCTCGGGCTGGTGAATTTCCACCCCCTCGATCCAGATGCCACCACGCACGACCTTTGCCCCGGGTATGAAATCATTCATCCGGTTTAGGCAGCGCAGCAGCGTGGACTTGCCACAGCCAGAAGGCCCGATGAATGCGGTCACCTCGTTGCGGTGAATCTCAAGGCGGATGTCCTTCAACGCGACGGATTTCCCATACTGAAAATCCAGATCTTTCACCTCGATGGCGAGCTGCGTGGAGTGGGTAGCGGACGAGTTCATATCAACTAAAGAGCCCCGAGATATAGGCTTCGGTTTCTGCAACTGCGGGCCGTTCAAAGATTTGCAAAGTCTCACCATACTCCACCAGCTTCCCCATGTAGAGGAACGCCGTGCGGTCAGAACAACGGGTCGCTTGCTCCATGTTATGGGTGACGATGACGATGGTGAACTGCTGCTTCAGCGTGATGATGAGCTCCTCAATTTTCAGCGTAGCGAGGGGATCCAACGCCGCGCACGGCTCGTCCATGAGTAGGATCTCTGGCTGATTCGCGATGGCGCGGGCGATGCATAACCGCTGCTGCTGCCCACCGGATAGACCGAAGGCGGAGTCATGCAGGCGGTCCTTCACCTCGTCCCACAGCGCAGCGGATTTCAGGGCCCATTCCACGGTCGCGTCGAGCTCGGATTTTTTCGAGCGCCCGGCTACGCGGAGGCTGAAAATGACATTTTCATAAATCGATTTGGCGAAGGGATTGTACTTTTGAAACACCATGCCCACCCGCTTGCGCAGCGAGATCACCTCCACGGATGGGTCGTAGAGACTCGTCCCGCCGATGCGGATATCGCCTTCATGGCGGACTCCGTCGATGAGGTCATTCATCCGATTGAGATTCCGCAGCAGGGTTGACTTTCCACAGCCTGAGGGGCCGATGAGGGCGGTTACCTGATGCTCAGGGATGGCCATGTCGATGTCGAAAATCGCTTGTTTCTGACCGTAGTGGAAACTGAAGTGATCCACTTCGATGAAGTCGGGGCGCGTGGTGGTGGGAGCGATCATCGTTAGAAGCTGCTCACGGCGAAGCGTTTTTTGATACGATTACGGATGAGAATGGCGGTGAGATTCAAGGCCACTACGACTACGATGAGGAGGAGCGCCGTGGCATAGACGATGGGCTTGGCCGCTTCTGCATCGGGTGATTGGAACCCGAGATCATAGATATGAAATCCAAGATGCATGAACTTGCGTTCCGGGTGGATGAACGGCGCGATGTCATCAATCGGCAAGGTGGGCGCCAATTTCACGACGCCGACCAACATGAGTGGTGCCACTTCACCGGCACCACGGGCCATGGCGAGGATGATGCCCGTTAGGATGCCAGGAACTGAGGCCGGAAGCACGACCCGCTGAATCGTTTGCCACTTGGAAGCGCCGCAGGCAAGTGCCGCTTCTCGCACCCCGCGCGGGACGGCGGAGATTGCTTCTTCTGTGGCGACAATGACGACGGGCAAGGTCAGCAAGGACAGAGTGAGGGCCGCCCAGAGAATGCCAGGCGTGCCATACGTCGGCGTGGGGAGCTGGTCCGCGAAGAACCAACGATCCACCCCACCGCCTACGAAATAGACGAAAAAGGCGAGGCCGAAGACGCCGAAGACGATGGATGGCACGCCCGCTAGATTGTTGACACAGATTCTAACCATGCGGACGAAAAATCCCTGCTTGGCATACTCGCGCAGGTAGATGGCCGCGATCACTCCGAAGGGGGTGACAAACAAGCTCATGAAGAGGGTCATGGTGACCGTCCCGAAAATGGCCGGAAACACGCCGCCCTCGGTGTTCGCCTCACGCGGGTCTTCGCTTAGGAAATTCGCCATTCGATGAATCATTTCCCCGATCCGCTCGAAGAATCCTGCGCGATTTGAAGGAAAAACATCCAACAGCGTCGCGGCCGGATAGGTGACAGCTTTACCGTCTGCGGTGACGCCACTGAGGCTGGATTCTGAGAGACGTTTGCGAATTTCCATGACCTCAACTTGGAGTTTGTCATAGGAAGCCTGCAATGCGGTGCGGCGCGCCGTGAGCGCTTCTGAACTCTGGGTGCCAGCCTTCTCAGCGCGGGTGAGAGCGGTGAGTTCACGGCTGATCACCCCGATTTGCCCGCGCTCGATGGCGAGAAGTTTTTTACGCGCAGCTTGGGCTTGTTCGAGTATGGTTGTTAGCGACGCTTCGAAATTCGCCGCCCCCACTTGGACCTCGCCAGCGGATGTTTTGAGGGATACTGGATTGATGATGGCGGGGCCATATTCGAGGCGCTGCACCAGCAGTAGAGACTCGGGCCGGGTGGTGGATTTGATGCTGGCCCGATCCATGAATTTGAACGCCTCCCCGTTCAGATCCTTGTTGCCACGGAAAAGCTGAATCTCCTCATGAAGGACACCTGACGCATCGCGACGCTGATTCTTTTGAGTGACGTAACCCGCGATTTTCTCAGTGGTGGAACCTTGGGAGATTTCGAGCAACTCGATGCGCTGTGGCCAGAATGAAGCGCAGCCCTTCACCAGGATCAGTAAGAATAACCCGAGCGCCATCGCCACGCCGAAGGTGAGCCCAGCGGCGGTCAGCCACACCCATGGCTCCCCCTTGCGGGAACGGCCAGTGGTGACAAAACTGGTGGTGGGCGGCTTCATGCGTTAGACGATTTTATTCCGTTCCCGGAGGCGGTTGCGGAGGATTTCCGCAAGGGTATTCATGATGAAAGTCATCGCGAAAAGCACAACCGCGCCGAGGAACAAGGTCCGATAGTGGGTGGAACCGACGGGAGCTTCTGGCAGCTCGACGGCGATGTTCGCGGAGAGTGTTCTCATGCCATTAAAGATATTCCACTCGGTCACCGGCGTATTTCCGGTGGCCATGACCATGATCATGGTTTCGCCCACGGCACGTCCAAACCCGATCATGAGTGCGGAGAAGATGCCAGAGGACGCGACGGGAAGCATTACAGTCCAGACCACTTGCCAGCGGTTGGCGCCTAGGGCTGCAGCGGCGGAGGTGAGGGATTTCGGCACGTTAGAAAGCGCATCCTCGGCGATGGTGAAGATCACAGGAATGACGGCGAAGCCCATCATGAAGCCTAGCACTAAGGAATTCCGCTGCTCGAAGGATGTCCCCATGACTTGTGGCCACCAGAGTCGAAAATCGGCGATTTCACGCCCCGTGGCCGGATCTTTATAAACAAAGAACCCGCTCTCAAGCCACGGACCTAACTGCCACCCGAGCCATCCTGCAATTACCAGAAATGGCAGCACGACGAGCCATTCCTTGCCTGAATCGAAGAGGTTCCGCAGCGCGAAGGGCAAGCGGCACCAGCTGTAGCCGACTATCAAAGCAGACAGGGGGATGAATAGGATCATCAAAATAACAGAAGGCACGCGCGTCTCCAGGATCGGCGCTAGCCACAAGCCGGCGAGGAATCCCAGGACGACTGAGGGCAGGGAGGACATGATTTCCATGACCGGCTTGACGACTCGTTTCACTTCTAATGGCAAGAAAGCGGCAGAGAAAAGCGCTGCGAGAAGGGCGATGGGGACTGAAAATAACAGGGCGTAGGCCGTGCCCTTCAACGAGCCAAAGATCAGCGGCATCAAGGACAGCTTAGGCTCGAAGTCGTCCGTGCCACCGGTGGATTGCCATTGGTAGATCGGTTTGGCTCCGCCTTCATACCAGACTTTACCGAAGAAGGCGCGCCAGCTAGCGTCAGGATGTGGATCGTGAATTTTATAACTTCTCGCTTCACCCGCTGCGGATGCAGCGATGAAATTTTCACCTTTGGCATCCAGCACGGCGATGGTCGGCACGATGTCGAGAGTGCCTTCCCAGCGAACCGTGCCCGAGGTGCTATGGCGGATGGAGAGGTCTTGGCCAGTGCCCGTTAGGAAGGCGCGGTTGCGCTGACTTGCCGCAAAGATGACGGGGCCTTCGCCGAGTTTGGGAAACACTTTCGTTTCTCCGAACAAGCGCTCTCCTACCTCATCTTTGCGGAATAAGCTCCATTGCGCTTGTTGGCCATCTGCCCCGGTGAGGATGAGGGAGACCCCGCCGAAGAGGAAATCCATTTGCCGAGGGGCGACTCCATCGAAGGGCATGAAGGTCTGGCGCTTTGAGACTCCTGCGGAGTCTGCCAAGAAGTAGTCCACCTCGCCATTCGCACAGCCTACGAGCACCATCGCGCCGTTAGGAGACGCTCTGACGAGCATGGCTTCGGCGGCAAGCTGAGGACTCACATCCATTTCTTCGAGTAGAGTGAGCTTCCCCTTACCGATGAGACCGCGCTTCATGCCAAGGCGCAGAACCGAAACTGATGCTGTGCTACCGCCCCCCCTTTTCGCGACGATCACACGGCCAGCCCCTGAGTCGCCGTAGCTCACGGCCGTCACTGCGCCCGCACCGTGGACGAGGCTGAACCAGGGCTCTTCGGTGAGTGTCGGCACTAACTGGGATTTCCCATCCGCCGCGAAGTCTCGCCGATAGCTCACTAGGAACGAGCCGACTCGGCCATCTGCTAGCCCGAGTGCGACCCGACCATGCACGGCATCATAATCCAAGGCCGTCACGTCGAGGCCAGTCAGCCCTGGCAGGGCGAGTGTCTTGCGTCCACCCGTTTCTAACTCGGCAAAAACCACTTGGTCGCCGCCTGCGTAAAAGAAGGGCATTTCCCCCCATTCATCCACGCCGAGGACCGTGGGCTTGGTCGCGGTGCTGGCACTGGCGGCCTTTTCAACCGACGCAGCTTTGAACAGCGGGAGCACTTCCTTGCCGATGAAATAGAAAATCCCGAATACCGCGATGATCACGCTGATCCCACCTAGGCGGATCGCGCCACCCATGAAGCGGTCGAACCACAGGGTGGCCCGTGAGACTTCGAAGCGCTTGGGATCAGGAGATTTCAGAGGATCCGACATCAGCGAGAAACAGAATCTAGCAATCGCACGCTCACTTGGTCAGCGCCTCAATGGTCTCGGTGGCCACTTCGAGTGGCACCGGGTAGTAGCCGTCTTTTTCGACGATCGCTTGGCCGTCCCTGGAGAGCACGAATTTCAAGAACTCCAAGGTGAGTGGTTCGAGGGCTTGACCGGGCTTTTTGTTCACATAGACCAAAAGGAACCGGGCTAGCGGGTAGTCGCCATCGAGCGCGTTGGTGTAGGTGGCCTCGTAAAATTGGCCATCGTCCCCGGCGATTGGGAGGGCGCGCACCCCCGAAGTTTTGTAGCCGATGCCGGAATACCCAATCGCGTAGGGGTCCGCGCCGATTCCTTGAACGACGGCAGATGAGCCAGGCTGCTCTTTCACGGTGGGTTTGAAGTCGCCCTTGGCGAGCGCGTGCTCTTGGAAAAACCCGTAGGTCCCAGAGGCAGAATTACGCCCGAAAAGTGATAGGGCACGGCCTTTCCACGCATCGAGTCCCAGTTGGCCCCACTCGGTGGTCTCATCCCCGCCTTTTTTACGGGTTTGGGAGAAAATCGAATCGACCTGCTTCATGGTCACCCCTTTGAGTGGATTGTCCTTGTGGACGAAAACGGCGAGCGCATCGACCGCCACTCTGACTTCGGTCGGCTTGTAACCGTGCTTTTTCTCAAATGCGTCGATTTCCTCAGCCTTCATCGGTCGACTCATCGGCCCGAGCTGGGCGGTGGCTTCGATGAGCGCTGGTGGAGCCGTGGAGGAGCCTTTGCCTTCGATTTGCACGTTCACGTTGGGGTAGCTTTTTTTGAAGCCTTCCGCCCATAGGGTCATGAGGTTATTGAGAGTGTCGGACCCCATTGAACTGAGGTTCCCGGACACGCCGCTGACGTTTTTGTAGGAAGACAGCGCGGGGTCGATGTGCGACTCTTCGGCGAATAGGGGCAATACCCCGATGAGGGCACTGATCGAGTAGATGGCGATTGATTTCATGGCTAACTGCTGCACTGGTCTAGTGCCAGTGTTCGTAAACGCGATATTTCACGCAATCTTTAATCAGGCATCAAACGAGGCATTGTGACGGAATTGTCACGCTAGCAGCTCCCAAGGTGATACCTTTGCAGCCCCTGGAAGATTTTGAAAAACCGTCCCTGCAAATGGAGCTGCCGATTCCATAAGGCTTGAGCGGATGAACAGAATCTTGCGAGTTTGGAACGATGGGATGTCGTCAAAGCCACCGTTTTTTATAAGCCACGAATTTTCCCCTTGTCCGATTGTGACTAAATTGTCACCCAAACCACAACCTTGAGCGCTTCCAACTGGTCATGCTCTACTGTCCATAGACTCCATGCCCGACCACTTACAAACCGCAGCACTGGTGGTTGGCCTCGCGACTGGCTCGCTTCTAGCGGCGGATAAACCCACGGATCATTCTCTAACTCAGGAGACCAGCACCGACAAAACACTCGCCGAGCAACTCGAAAACCTAGGTCTTCTTTACAAAAACAAAGACAATGCAGTGATCCAAGAGTTTTGGCTATTGGGTCGCTACCATGGCCATTACCACGACACAAGTGGCAGTAACGGTGAAGACACAGGGTGGGAAGATCGGCGTGCGCGCATCGGATTCCAAACCAACATGCTTCATCACCTCAGCCTGCACGCTCAAGCGATCAGCGGCTCAGATTTTGAGCCTGCCTACAATGGGTTCACTGAGCTATGGGCTAGGTGGCAATTCGATGAAGCACTCAATTTGACAATTGGGCAGCAGAAGCACCGATTCACCCATGACCGGAACGTTTCAAGCCGCTACATGAACTACATGGAACGCTCCATGTTTACCAACATGATGGCCTTGGACTATACCCCCGCCGTGACCTTATCGGGTAAAGTCGGAAAATGGGACTACTACACGGGAATCTTCACCAACGCCACAGAACGGAATATGTGGGACGCCTTCACCGAGCTGGACTCTGGCTGGTCTTTCCTCGCAGCTGGCACGTATGATCTTGGGCATTTTCTGGGCGCGGACACATCCCAGTTTTACGGCAGCTTCATGCACAGCGACACCAACGCGAACGCTACCAACTTCACCCGCTTCGAAAATGGCGTGTCCGGAGCCTTGATCCTGACTGAGGGCTCGGGATCTCTGGTTTCAGAAGTCACGGCTGGACAGGGCGGCGCAAAAGGGAGTGCTGCGGGACTACACATCGAACCCGGTTATTTCCTCACCGACACCCTCCAAGTCGTCGGCCGCTACCAACTCGCCACATCAAGCGACGAAAAAGGCCTGAATGGCCAACGTCGCTATGAGCGCCCCGCTGGCCTTCCTGCAGGTGACCTCTACCAAGCAGGATACCTCGGATTGAACTACTACATTGCAGCCCATCGCATCAAGCTGATGACGGGCCTTGAGTATGCCACCATGAGTCATGAAGACACACTCACCGCATTTATAGGTTTCAGGATGTTTTTCGGCCCGCAATCTAACGCGCCATTTCCGGGTAACAAAATGCTGAAAGGTCTGTGGTGAAGTTTCTCGAAGCCTGAAAACGGAAGGACGTAATCCCCCCCTCAAAAAAGCTGCGTAATCGCTGTAGCAGACAGGGAATCACAATCGGCCTTTTCGCGGGGCTCCTTCTAAAAGCTGCTACTTTTGCGCTTCTCCATCTCAGGAAATGGTGTGAGCGATTTTGTCACGATCCATGCCCCATGACCGCGTAGACAAAGGATTCCTCTCGCCGCTTGATCTCCCGACCCATACTTTTGCCATCGTGGCCTAGAACGTGCAACATCGTGCTGGATTCTTGGTAAATCCCTCCGACACCTTAAGCCCCATATTCATTGATTTTCTAGGGATCTCGCGCTTACATTTCCATCTCAGCCTTCATAATCTCAAAATCCAGCACTCATCGCGTCAGTCGATAAGGCACCTCCCACCATCACTCATGATCAATCAGCACATTTCCCGCGACTTTGACAAAGCCATTGAAGCACTCCGCGCCGAGGTGCTACTCATGGCCAGCCTAGCCCGCCAAAACTTAGAACGGGCCATGCGCTCACTGCTCGAGCGCGACATCGACCTAGCCCGCACCGTCATCGCAGATGACTCCGACGTGGACGACCTTGAGCGGAAAATCGACCAATCCGGCATGGAAATCCTCGTCCGTTTCCACCCCATGGCCTCCGATCTTCGCCTAGTCATCACCTCTATGAAAATGGCCCACAATCTCGAACGCATCTCCGACCACGCCGTCAACATTGCCAAGCGTTCCAAGAAAATCTGTAAATCCGGAGCCCTCGAAGAAGTCGCCCTCGCCGAACCACTCTACACCCTCGCCGATAGCCTGCTCCGCGACGCGATCATGGCCTACACCGACGCGAACTCCGCTCTCGGAGAAAGCCTCAAAGCCCGCGACAAAGATCTCGACCGCCTTCACAAACAAATGATCGCCTCGCTCAGCGGTCGACTCGAAGACTCCAACGGTCGCTCCGAGAATCTCCTCCACCTCATCTTCGTCGCCCGCTCCATCGAGCGCATCGGCGACCTCTCCGTGAACGTGGGCGAGGACGCCGTCTTCCTCGGCGAGGCCCGCGACATCCGCCACGGATACAAAAGGAATCAAGCCGCCAAAGCGGCGAGTGAAAGCACTACCCCGCCTAGCGAAGACTCACCCGCAGCGCCCTAGTTCGATTTTCTCGGTTATGATGGCTGCGACTCTGCCAGAAGACCAACTACGACGAGCAACGCAAATAACCAAAGAATCGCCATCGCAATCCATGAACCCGCCGACTTGTATCGGTTCAATTCTCCACAGTCCCGACAGAAATCCGTACGTTTTGCAAAAGCGCCGGAAAGCAGAAGATAAACCCAGCCCAATAGCACCAGATAAATCAGATTAAGTCTCTTCCTAGCGAATCGATCTCGGGTCGTGTTGGAGCTTCCACAAGCAGGGCTAGGCTTACCCGCTGCGCTCGCCGGTGCAACGAGCAATGGTTCAGACTCATGAACGGGTGTATCGCAGGAATTCATTGAGGATTATTGATAGGCAAGCGCTGGAAAACCCACAAAGGGCCGACGTCGAGATGGGGTTGCGGGTGAGGTGGAGAAGAGAACAGCTAGTGAGGGGACTCCAGACTCATCTTGTTTTGGTTTTGGGCGAGTAGTGTCCATCGATGGGTGGTCACGGGCGTTAGAAACCAGTCATTGTCACCTGTGCGACCATTCAAGGTAGCAACCGATCCGATTCCAGGATCGGCCTGAATCCAGAGACCTTCGCCCACGTATGCAAGGATGTGAACACCACTTGTCGTCACGGCTAGGTCCCCTGGGACCAACCCCGAATAATCCATGTCCCGAATGGTTCCCGTAATTCCAAGCGGAGTGGTGTAAGCTCGGTAGCCCTCGCCCAGCGCCTTCGCGCTGGCATCAAACCACCACTGCTCCACATAGCCGCGGAAGGCATCACCGTTGATGTGCTCAAAACCATACTCCAGCAGAGCGTCTCGAAGAGATCGTCGAGGCAATCCTGAGCAATCAATCCCTCGTGAGCTCTCTCCTCCCCAAAAGTAATTCGTTCCTTGAAATTCGCCCATACGCCGGACGTAGTTCTGCCGAAGTTCATCCTCATCAATCTTCCCCCCAGGAAGAATAAACGGGATCGCAGCCAATGACGGAAGAACAAGGGCGACTACGCGTAAAGGCTTCCGGTTCCATGTCAGAATCGTGAATCCAACCCACACTCCGACGAAGCACCCAAGAAACGCGAACTTAAGAATCATGCTATTCACAGGATGTAGCGTAGTCACAACGATCCCTACTAAGGCCCCAAGCGTGCAAATTCGTATAAGGCGTCTCCACATATATTTCTTCAGTTACGTTAGAGGCCATTCACTGCGGAATGGAATCCTGAATTCAATTTGGGCGCTTGTCGCCGTTGGATGTGTCAGTTTTGGTGGATTCAGATTGTTTTGATTTCCGTTCTAGCCCCGTATCGTGAAAATTATCTAGGTAAGCAGATGGCTTAAGATCACTCTCTCGCAATAATGAGAAAAGCTCGACTCCATCCCCTTCAAGATGACTGAACATCCAAAATGCTTGGGATAGCTCAATGAAAGTGAATCCATGCTGCTCAGCATACATCAATGCCTCTCGCTCTGCCGCTTCGATAGCATCGTCAATGTTATCCGCCTGCCACAGAGTAATGCGTTCTTCATAGAGATGCGCGAGGGTCTTGGTCTTTTCTGGAGACCATTCAAAGTGACATTTGACGGAGTAGCTGGGCATCTTCTTTTCTAGCAACATTAAAAGTATTGTTCGGTGGAGGTTGCGCGTCCAGACCGAAGTGAACAAGGATCACCCTTATCCGCCATCAACTCCACGGCCTTCTGCCTGCTTGTCGATCCGGTGGGCTCTCAAGTCCTCGATTCCTTGTGAACACAATTTACAGACCCCAAACATCAGCACAGCCCAAACGGAACTAGCAAATGGAGCAACGATAGGAGCCGTTATCCTCCCTGTGTCATTTGAGAATCGCTTCATCGCCGCTCTTGCCTCTAGAGTGTATTCAGCATCAGAAAACTCTCCATCTTTGTCCAAATCATAACGCTTTAGGTCATCGCTGTATTCCTTACTAATCAAATGAATGCCAGCGATGTAAAGCACAGATCCAAGTAAGACTGCCGTTGTCATCACGCCAATCAATCCTCTCCTCGTCCTAAACATTCGACGATAGATAAACCACGCCACAATGGGCAGTAATCCATGGAGTAAAAAAACAAAGTTCGACATTATTTTTTAGAGAACAAACCCAGTGATGCTACCCCCGCGAAGGAGATGCCTTTGAAACGAGATTGAGGTAATATGGCCGACTGTTGCACCAAGAATTGTCCGCTACCTTCATTTTGGGTCAGCTTGATCTTTCAAGGTGATATCGAAATAAGAAGTGCTTCCAATCAGATCTATTCTGAGATCTTGGAACGGACAATCAATCACTAGGTGTGCGGCCTCTTGCTCAAGATGTTGGCGTTCGCCGATAAATAGTGAGCGAATCGACAACTCCGCATCTCCTGGATCCTTACTCCATCTAAACTCATCGATCCCCGATATCTCGAGGACACTTGGAGTGAATAACAACGCGTCGCTAGTCCGATGAATTCGAGTGTAGAACTCCCAGCAATCTCTTTCCAAAAGTATCCTCATGGTGCGATTCGTCTGTTCGACTTCGGATCGCCTGAACCTCGCATCATGGAGATATGACGAAAGAAATATGATCTCGTGCTCATAATTCACGTCCCGTCTCGTGGCAAAATCGAGGCGCTCAACGGTCTTCTTCGCGAAGAGTGTGGTGAAGTCGATCATACTTATATTTTCTTCTGCAACGTTAGAGTGGACACACCGGCGGATGCGAGTTCGAATTTAAAGAAGGACATCGTCGCTCACTGCATCCAACTGCTTGCTGTCTTCTTTTCTTGCCGTAGTATGCCAGAAGACCCATGACGCCAATCCTAGGTAGGATCCAGCAGCAAGGGCGGAGTATATCCCTCCCGAAAGCACCCCTAGGAATGCGCCAAGTATCGTAGGAACATACACTGCGACCGCGCATCCATTTGAAAGCGTCATTCCATTCCGATTTGCGATCCATCGCGTTATTTGCGCCCACGGATAAACAATGATCCAGAAAACGCAGGCACTAACGAGGGCCGCAATCAGCAGCGTGAGGAAAATCGACATCGGATACGAATCGTCGTTCATCATCCCCTTCGTCCCGCCGATCTCATAGAGCCACAAGCTGAGGTAGATCGGAATCATTACGAATGAGCAGGCAATCACACCGAGAAAAGTTCGGCTAAATTTAATCATTTGCACAGCTACCAGTATGATTTGTTCCGCCACTTAATGGCGGGAAAAAGAGAGTCGGTCGAGAAGTTTAAGAACGGAGTTGGCTTCTTATGCTAAAGGACAGGGAATCACCCATGTCATTTCAAATATTCTATGATGGCTTTTGCCGCGCCCCTCGGGAGCCACGTCTTGAATTTTAAAGCTTCAGCTCTCCATTCTTCGCCTAAGCGACAGGAGTGTCGCTTCTCCTTATTTCGCCCTCATCATCATCACAAGCAATCCAAATTCCGCGTTTTTCTCCGCGATCTCTGTGCCTCTGCGTTTCGCTTCAATCCGCAGCCCCCCCAGACTTTCCAACGATCCCGTTACCAGCCCGTTCTCGTTTCCACTTGCACGCTGGAAATGCCGGGACTACTGCCACCCGCATGAAAAACCGCATGATCTGCGTCTTGGCTGGTGTTGTCACCCTGTCGTCTTGTGATGAGAAAAAGGAAGTCACCATCACGGAAACTCGCCCGCCATCCACCCGGGATGCATCGCCTAAGTTATTTGCCACCAGTGACGAACGCTTCCGCGACGCCAAACCAAGCCCGGTGAAAGCGGTCACTCCTGAAGGCTGGCTCGCCCTTCCCTCCTCACAATTCCGCCTGCTCAACTACCGCTTCGGAGAGAGCGGCATGGGCGAGGTCTGGGTCTCCACCGCCTCCGGCACCGTGCTTGACAACGTGAACCGCTGGTTCCGCCAATTTGCCGCACCTGCTGTGGATTCAGCAGCACTCGCTAAAATGCCCAGCGTGAGCATCGTCGGCAGCACCGGCACCTTCGTCACCGCCGTTGGCTCTTACGAACCGGGAATGGGCGGTGCCGTGAAACCGGGATTCGCGCTGGCAGGCATTGTGGCCTCGGTCAAAGGCCAGATCCTCACGGTGAAAATGGTCGGCCCACAAGCTGAGGTGGAAGCCGCCAAGCCGATCCTCACCACCTTCGCCGCCAGCCTCCAACTGGCTGAATAAGATCGCTGTTTACCCGCGTATTTTTGCCTCGCTCCCACCCCATCATGGAATTTCCAGAAACCTCACCGCCGTCGCCTAAGGCTCCCCGCAGCCTGCCAGGGAGACTATTCGACCTATTTTCCGGCTTCGGGCTCGCCACCATCACCATGCTCCTGCTGGGCCTGCTCACCTGGTTCGCCACGCTGGAGCAAATCGACAACGGCCTCTACCCCACTCTCACCAAGTATTTCGACTGGAAATCCTTATTCCTCCTCCCCGAGCTGAACGGTAAAATCGTCCCCCTCCCCCTCCCCGGCGGCTACTGGGTCTGCGCGGTTCTCCTCGTGAATCTCATCCTCGGCGGCGTCATCCGCATTCGCAAAGGCTGGAGCCATGCGGGAAATCTGATTTCGCACTTCGGCATCATTTTCATGCTCATCGGCGGTGGCGTCTCCCACCACTTCTCGGAACGCGGGAACATGGCCGTGGCCGAAGGTGAGTCGAACAACGCAGCGGAAGACTACTTTGAATACGTCGTCGAAATCGCGGAAATCAAAGACGGCCAACCCGGCCCACTCCGCGTCATCCGCGGCGCGCAACTCACGGATTTGGAAGGTGCCAAGCTCCGCACCTTCCGCCTGCCGGACATGCCCTTCGATCTGGAAATCACCAGCTACCTGCCAAACACCGTGCCCGTTTCCGCCACCGAGCGCGCGCCAGACCGTGGCCAACTCATTACCGATGGCTACTTCCTCATGGAAAAACCCAAGCTCGCCAAGCCCGAACCCGCCGAGCAATACACCGCCGGTTGCTACGCCCGAGTCCTCCTCAAAGACGGCACCAAGTCCGCGCCCTTTATCCTCGCTGGGGCGAATTTCCACCCCTTCACCTACCGCCTCGGTGACCGTACCTTCATCCTCGACATGCGGAAACGCCTCTGGCCCATGCCCTTCACCCTCAAGCTCGACCAATTCACCGCCGCCTTCCACCCCGGCACCATGCGGCCTTCCAAGTTTGTCAGTAAAGTCACCCGCAGTGAAAATGGCAGCGACGCCAAGGTCACCATCCAGATGAACGAACCGATGCGCTACGAAGGACTCACCTTCTTCCAAGCCAGCTACGGCCCGCCCGGCGCAGGCCCTGGCCAGAAAATGTATTCCGTCTTCGAGGTGGTGAAAAACCCCGCCGACAAATGGCCCGAATACAGTCTCTGGATCGTCGCCTTCGGCATGGCCGTCACCTTCCTCACCAAGCTCATTTCCTTCATCGCCGCCGGCTCACGCAAGAAACGCCATGTCTAATTCCTTCTCCAAACCCGGTCGCTGGATCGCAGCGGGCCTCGCCCTCATCGCCTTCACCGCCGTATTTTACAATCTCGTCAAAGACAACATGCCCGCTGGGGATGTCCGGAAAATCGAGGGCTACACCCCGCTTCCCAAAGCAACCCTACAAATCGCCGAGACCATCCCCGTCCAAGAAGGCGGCCGGATCAAGCCGCTCTCCACCTTCGCCGGATTCACCATGCTCAGCTTCCACGGCGCACGCTCCATGGAAGTCCAAGGCGACTCGGCTAAACTCAAGATCACCCCCACCGCCTGGCTCATGGACACCCTGTTCCGGCCTCAGCTCGCGGTGAAAATGCCCACCTTCCGCATCGACAACTCAGTCGTGCTCGAAGCCATCGGCGTGACCGCCCGCTCCAAGCGCGACCGCTACTCCTACGAAGAAATCGAACCCGCCCGCGCCAAACTCATCGAGCTCGCCCAATCCTACGAAACCCTTAAAAAAACCAAAAAAGAAGCCGGCCAAAACGACACCCTCGACCCCTCCCAAGCCCAGACCATCGACCTCGCCTACAACCTCCGCTCCTACGAAAGTCTGCTCGGCTACTTCGGCTTCGCCCGCTACGGAGTCAAGCTCACCGGATCAGGGAAACACGGCGCTCCCGACCAGCGCGCAGACATCAGCGCCCTCCTGATCACCGCCCCGGAAATCCGCAAGCAAGTCTCCTCCTCCAAAGCCCAGGGGACTGGCCTCGACCCACGCATCGAGGACCTGCTCCAGCAAGTCTTCGACGCCGCAAACTTCTCAAAATTCGGACTCATCCTCCTCCCACCTGCCAATCCCAAGCAGCCCATCTGGCTCAGCGCGGGAAATGCCATTTACAACACCCTCACCGACACAGAGGGCGACGCCCCACTCGCCATCGCCGACATCAAACTCCTCGAAAGCCTCGCCCGCTCCGTCACCGAGGACGAAGCCACCTTCCGCACCGAGTTGACGAAAGTCCGCGACGCGCTCGCCGCCCGCGCCACCCAGCGTGGCGAATACCGCCACATCGCGCTAGAAGCCTCCTACTACCGCAACGCCTATTTCCTCAACGCCCTCGTTTATTTCATCATCGGCACCCTCACCGCGCTCGCCATGTGGACGGTCGGAAAAGGCAAGGCCGGGCGCATCCTCACTTGGGCCACCTTCGCCGCCACGGTCACCGGTCTGGTTTACTGCATCATCGCCATCGTCACCCGCTGCATCATCATGCAGCGCCCGCCGGTCGGAAATCTCTACGACACCACCGTCTTCATCGCCACCGTCGTCGTTTTCATTTCCCTCCTCATCGAATGGATGACCCGCCGCCGCTTCGCCCTCGGAGTCGCGCCGATCCTTGGCACCTTCTTCATCATTCTATCCCGCCGCTTCGAACTCGGAGATGCCAAGGACAACATGGACCCACTGGTGGCCGTCTTAAATTCCAATTACTGGCTCACCATCCACGTGCTCACCATCACCATGGGCTACGCCGCCGGCCTGCTTAGCGCCTTCCTTTCCTTCATCTATCTCCTCATGCGGGGACTCGGCTTGGACGACGGCGACAAGGATCTCCGCCGCTCACTCACTCGCGCCGTCTATGGCATGATCTGCCTCACCCTCTTCCTCTCCCTTGTCGGCACCGTGCTCGGTGGCGTCTGGGCGAATGATTCATGGGGCCGCTTCTGGGGTTGGGACCCCAAGGAAAACGGAGCACTTCTCATCGTGCTCTGGACCCTCTCCATCCTCCACGCCCGCCTCGGCGGCTACATCCGTGAGTGGGGTCTTCACTTCGCCTCCGTCTTCACCGCCGCCGTCGTCACCTTCTCCTGGTGGCATGTGAATTTCCTCGGCGTAGGGCTCCACAACTACGGCTTCACCGCTGGAAAAAACTCCGTTTATGTATTCTACGCGTTCGTCGCCGCCGTCCTCATCTTCGGCGTCGTCGTCATGGCCGCCGAGATGAGTCGGAAAAAAGCCGCTTAGTTTCGCCGAGGGTGGTGCATGGGAATTCTACATTCCTTGATCCTCCAGAGTGCAATCCGTTGAGGTCGAGATCCTAGGTGTAGTTGATCTTGAACTGATCCAAGGGGCTCAGGACGAGAAAAGGGTAACTCGGTTTTTATGATGGGTGTCTGGCATGAATGGTATGGCGAGGGTGCCACGCGCTTTGCTTCAAACGATACTGCCGCGCGTCATTTTTAGTGGAATCGTGGCTGGAGCGATTCGTGAGAAATGCCCCCTTCGCCTTACACGGGACAGCGTGATTCTTGGACTGCGGCATCAAAGCTGGGATAGCACCGTGCCTGCGGGCTGGTACGGAAAACGATGAGGCTGACAAGGCCGCCGAAGGGGGTGATGGGCTTCGTCGTGGATGTGACCCGGACTTGCCGTCCAAGGAAGACAGGCATAGAAGAATCTTGCATCGTTTGGTGGGGGGCGTTGTGAGCGGCTATTCGACACAACCCTGCTATCCCTTGACTTGTAGCCAAGTGATGCCCTATCTAACTTCGGATTTCGGGTTAAATCCTCGCAGTCCCCGAGTTCCCCGACTAAAACCCGCCTATGAGCGATTCCATTGCCGAGCTGACGGCCCAGATCCAAGCCTTCGTCGATGCCCGTGAATGGCGAAAATACCACAACGCCAAAGATCTCGCCGTGGCCATTTCCGCAGAAGCGGGTGAGCTGATGCAGCACTTCGTTTGGCAGCAAGACGATCAGATCGAAGCCCGGGTCCGGAGCCGCCGAGACGAAATCGCCTCAGAAATCGCGGATGTCGGGATTTTGCTTTTTGAAATGGCCGACAATCTCGGCTTCAAGCTCGGCGAGGTCATCGAGGCAAAAATCGCCAACAACGAGATCCGCTACCCGGTCGAGAAATCCCGTGGCAACAACCTAAAATACTCTGAATTGTGAGTGAAGAAGCCCCACGTCCACCACGGCGCGTTCGTTATGGCGGGAAAAATCCGCGCCGTTTCGAGGATAAATACAAGGAGCACGACCCAGCTCGCTACGGGGACACCGTGGCAAAAGTCCTCGCCTCCGGCAAAACCCCCGCTGGCTCGCACATCCCCATCCTCGTCACCGAATCACTTGCCGCGCTCCAGCTCGCACCCGGCATGTTCGGGGTGGATGCCACCCTCGGCTACGGCGGGCATGCCCTCCAGATTTTAGAAAAAATCACCCCGGGTGGGAAACTCATCGGCCTCGATGTCGATCCGCTGGTGCTCCCGAAAACCGAGACTCGCCTCCGCGATTTAGGCTACGCCGAGGACTCATTTCAAGCCACCCGCTCGAATTACGCCGGCCTCTCTAAGGTTCTCGCTGGCTCTCTGGCAGACTTCGTTTTCGCCGATCTCGGCTGCTCGTCCATGCAGTTTGATGATCCGACCCGTGGCTTCAGCTTCAAGGCAGGTGGCCCGCTGGACATGCGGATGAACCCCAGCCGCGGCCTGTCTGCCGCAGAATGGTTGTTGAAAATCAGCGCGGAAAAACTCGAACACGCCTTTATCGAGAATGCAGATGAACCCCGCGCCGAGACGCTGGCTCTGGCCCTTGCTGGCAAGCATTTCTCTAGCACACTTGCCCTCGCCCAAGCGGTCCGCGAGTCCGTACGCGTGAGTGACGAGGACGAGCGCGAGCTCACGGTCCGCCGCGTGTTCCAAGCCATAAGAATCGCCGTAAACGAAGAATTTACCGCGCTAGATTCCTTCCTGCGCGCACTTCCCTCCTGTCTGAAGCCTGGCGCACGTGCCGCGATTCTCACCTTCCACTCCGGCGAAGATCGGCGGGTGAAGCAGGTCATGAAAGTGGGCCTGCGCGATGGTGTGTTTTCAGAAATCAGTGAAGGACCCATCACTGCGACGCCAGAAGAGCGGCGGATGAATCCGCGCAGCAGCTCAGCAAAACTCCGGTGGTTAACGAAGGCTTGAAAAGGCGAGATCCTTGATAAATTAGGGTGCGCTTCATCGTTAAACTGCACTCGTCTCATGATTTCCCGGTCGCTGATCCTTTTCGCCCTTGCTGCCTGTAGCCTTTTTGCCCAAGGGGGAGATGGCGGTGATAAGCGCATGGATCCGGTGGTGCCCGAGTCGAAGATTCCGCCGAGTCCCTTTCTACCCGTCGCCGATGCGTTGAAGGCCTTCAAGCTCGCCCCAGGATTTGTGATCGAGTCCGTCGTCGCAGAACCCATGGTCGAAAAGCCGGTCTGCCTCGACTTCGATCCCGCAGGACGGATGTGGGTTTGTGAAATGCTCGGTTACATGGCAGACGTCAATGGCAAGGACGAGGAGACGCCATCAGGCCGCATTGTGATTCTCGAAGATACGAACCACGACGGCGCGGTGGACAAGCGCACGGTGTTTTTAGACAAGATTCTCCTACCTCGCGCCATTTCCGTTTACGAAGATGGTGTCCTTTTCATCGACCAAAAGCGCCTCTGCTGGGTCAAGCGCAAGGGAGACGTGGCAGAGGGCGAACCCCAAGTCCTCGACAGCAAGCTCGCCAAGGCCGGCAACGTCGAGCACAAGGCGAATGGCCTACTCTCGAACTTGGACAACTGCCTCTACCTCGCGAAATCTGGCATCCGGCTCCGCCGCACCGGTGATACGTGGCAGCAAGAACCCACCGCCACCCGTGGGCAGTGGGGAATCGCTCGCGACGACTACGGTCATCTCTTCCACAGTAACAACTCCACGCTCCTTTTCGGCGATCTGCTCGCACCTAACCTCCTCCTAGGAAATCCGGGCGTTCGCATGAAATTTACGGATTACATCGAGCTGGGCAGCAACCAAGTCTGGCCGATTCGGGTCACTCCGGGAGTGAACCGAGCCTACATGGCTGCGTCGAATGGCTACAAAGAGAACACCCTCGACCCCCAGACCTATAAGCTCATCAACGCCACCGCCGCAGCGGGCATGACGATCTACCGTGGCAGCAATTTCCCGAAAGACTGGTATGGCATGGCCTTTGCCACCGAGCCTTCAGCCAATGTGGTCAAAGCCATTCGCGTCACGGAGACCGACGGCAAGCTGAAGGGCGAGCATCCACTCGGAGAAAAGGAATTTCTCGCCTCCACGGACGAGCGATTTCGCCCGGTGAGTCTCTACAATGCACCGGACGGCTCGCTCTACATCTTGGACATGTATCACGGCATCATCCAGCATAAGACCTACATGACCAGCTACTTGAGAAATCAAATCCTCAGTCGTGGCCTCGAGTCACCGAGCACAAGTGGCGGGCGCATTTACCGAGTGCGGAGCCAAGCTGGGACTCTTGCCGCCGTGAGCGATTTGCGTCTCCTGACGGGCCTCGACTTGGTCAAATGCCTTATGAGTCAGAACGCCTGGCAGCGAGAAACGGCACAACGCTTACTCGTCTCGCGCAAGGATGAGGCGACCATTTCTCCACTCACCCAACTCGTCGCGGGAGGCTCGGTCATCGCCAAAATCCATGCCTTTTGGACCCTGGAAGGCATGGGTGCACTCAAGGCGGAGCACCTCGTTTCTGCCCTATCCAGTCAGGATGCGAAGCTCCAGTCATCGGCGCTCTGGGCTAGCACACGTCTCAGTCCAGAAGAGCTTGGGAAACTCAAGCCCGCGCTCATGGCCGTGGTGCCGCGCGCCCCCGATGTCGGCCCCTACCTTGCTAGAGCGCTCGGGCCACTCGGCACCGCCGAAGCTTTTCAACGTCTTGCCTCACTGATTCAAAGCCAGCCGAAAATTCCCTTCATCCGTCAAGCCGCCGTCTCTGGGCTGGATCACCAAGAGCTCGCTTTCATCGATTCACAACTCAAGGATTCTAAGGATAAAGAACTGCTCACTTGGCTCCAACTAGGCGCAAAAGACATCAATCCCAGCGTCACGATTGAAACAAAATTGACGGGCGCCACCCTCGACTCCTTCACTCGTGGCAAGTCCCTCTATCACGGCGAGGCCACCTGCTTCGGCTGCCATGGTGCAGATGGCATGGGAGTCGCCAATCTCGGCCCGCCGCTTGATGGCTCCGCGTGGGTCACCGGCAAGCCCGAGATTCTCATCAACATCCTCCTCCACGGACTAACCGGCCCTGTCGAGGTGGATGGCCAGACCTACAATCCCAGCGCTGACATGCCGGGACTCGATATGAACCCCGCCATCACCGACAAATCACTCGCCGACATCGCCACCTACATCCGCAACGAGTGGGGAAACTCAGCCGCCCCCATCAACGAGCAGAAAGTCAAAAAACAACGTGCCGCCACCAAGGCCCGCGTTGGGCGTGCTTGGACTGCTGGCGAGCTGAAGCACTAACCTTGCCGCATCCGGTAATCTCGTGGCGAGAACCCCGTGATTTTTCGAAATTGCCGGGTGAAATAGTTGCTGTCGTTGAACCCCACATCGAAAGCGATTTCCGTCACCCGCCGGTCCGTATGCCGCAGTAGCCCGCAGGCGCGGTTGATCCGCTGCTCGATCACCCAAGCCAGTGGCGAGGTGCCAGTGGCAGATTGAAAGACACGTAAAAAACTCCGCTGTGACATGTGGGCGATGCTGGCCAATTCATCCAGATTTACCTCGCGGTGGATATTCCGTTCCAAGTGCGACAGGGCCTCGCCAATCCGTAACAAGGCACGCCCATCCGGCGATGGACTGCGGCCGTAGCATCTCGAAAGCAGGCCGATGATCTGCATGAACGCTGCCGTGGCCATGAAGCCGAATCCCGGCTCTCGCGTTTTCAACTCCACCTCCAAGCGCTCGACCAGTTCCGTGATTTGAGCCAACTCCTTGGGATTGAGATGCAGCCGTCCCTTCGTCGCTTGGCGGCTTCGCTGAGTGGGCTCCAAGGTGAAAAGCGCGTGGTAGCCCGCCACGGAAGGGAGGTCAAATAGCCCCATTTTCAATTGGTTGGGTTGATAGAGGATGTTCACCAAGCGTAAATCCACCAAGTCGCGGTACTCATGCTCGCTGGGGCCAGCGATGACAAAAACATCGCCCGCCGTCATTTCCCACGAGTCTTGCCCCGTCACATGCAAGCACTTCCCACCGGTCACGATCACCAGCTCGGCGAACTCATGCGCGTGCGGCTCGAATGACTCCTGCGGCTCCCGTCGCTCGATGCTGATGGGGAACCCGTCAGGGTGGAACCACTCATTAATTTTCAAGATGCGCTTCACTGGCTGGATCGTGCTTGTTTTTGGCAAAACAGTGGAGGTTTTTTAAAAGAAATCCTCCCAATCTCTTCGACCACATTTAAACCTCAAACAACCCACATGGCCAAACCAACCAAATCCGTCGAATCGTCCTACAAGCTGGCTCAAGCACAATTTGCCGACCTCGGTGTCGATACCGATGCCGCCATGGCCAAGCTCGCCACCATCCCGATCTCTCTGCATTGCTGGCAAGGCGACGACGTCGGTGGCTTTGAAAATACCGGAGAAGGCCTCAGTGGCGGCATCGCCGTGACTGGAAATTATCCCGGTAAGGCCCGCACGCCGGATGAACTCCGTGCCGACCTCGACAAGGCGCTTTCACTCATCCCTGGCAAGCATCGCCTCAATCTCCACGCCTTCTACGGCGAATTCGGCGGGAAAAAGGTCGATCGCAACCAGATCGAACCCAAGCATTTCAAAAGCTGGATCGACTGGGCAAAATCGAACGGCATGGGCATGGACTTTAACCCCACCTGCTTCGCTCACCCGAAAGCGGCGGATGGGTTCACCCTCTCTCACCCGAAAAAGGCGATCCGTGATTTCTGGATCGATCACTGCATCGCTTCCCGTGAAATCGGTGCGGCCATGGGCAAGGCGCTCGGCTCACCTACCGTCACCAACGTGTGGATTCCAGACGGTTACAAAGACACCCCATACGATCGCCTCGCGCCACGTCAGCGTCTGGCCGATTCGCTCGACCAAGTGTTCGCCAAAAAACTCAGCCCCAAGCACCACCTCGACGCCGTGGAGTGCAAGCTCTTCGGCATCGGCAGCGAAAGCTACGTCGTCGGCTCCCATGAATTCTACATGGGCTACGCGATCAAAAATCAGAAGTTGCTCTGCCTCGACGCTGGCCATTTCCACCCGACCGAAGGCATCGCTGACAAGCTTTCCTCCGCCCTCATGTATGTCCCAGAAATCCTCCTCCACGTCAGCCGTGGCGTGCGCTGGGACAGTGACCACGTCGTCACCCTAGACGATGCGCTCCAGTCGATCGCTTCCGAACTCGTTCGCAACAAGCTGCTCGCCAAGACCCACATCGGCCTCGATTTCTTCGACGCCAGCATCAACCGCATCGCTGCATGGACCATCGGCACGCGCAACACCTTGAAGGCGCTGATGATGGCCCTGCTTGAGCCAGCCGCCCTCCGCGAAGCTGAGAAAGCGGGTGATTTCACCTCACGTCTCGCCCTCATGGAAGAGAACAAGAGCCTGCCATGGGGCGCAGTCTGGGATGCGTATTGCGAATCGCAAAACGTCCCTGTCGGCGTCGCTTGGCTAAAGGAAGTGAAGTCCTACGAGACGAACGTCCTCAGCAAACGCGCCTAAGCGTTTTGAAAACGCTCCTGAAACTCGACGGAATCCAAAAGTCCTTCGGCGCCGTTCGTGCGCTGAAGGGGGTTTCCTTCGAGCTTCGACCTGGCGAAGTGCATGCCCTCCTCGGTGAAAACGGGGCGGGTAAATCCACACTCATCAAAGTCATCACCGGTGCCCACGCTCCCGATTCCGGGGCGCTGCTGCTCGGTGATGATTCGTTTTCCCACCTCAGCCCGGCCAAGGCCCGCGAACTCGGAATCGCCTGCATCTACCAACAGCCCGCGCTTTTCCCCGATCTAACGGTGGCGGAAAACATCGGCCTGCGCTTGAAGAAATCCGGCGCGTTCTCCCGTATCGCGTGGTCTCGCCAACGCAGCCAGGCCGCCGAATTGTTGCAGCGGATCGGCGCGGAAATTCCTCCCGATGCCGAGGTGCAATCCCTCTCGATGCCAGAGCAGCAGCTCGTCGAAATCGCCTGCGCTCTTGGCTCCGGCGCACGCATCGTCATCATGGACGAGCCGACCGCATCGCTCACTCAGAAGGAGCAACATCTGCTCTACAAAGTCGTCCGCGACCTGCGAGCCAGCGGGGTGGGAGTGATCTACATTTCTCACCGCTTAGAGGAAATTTTCGCCCTAGCCGACCGCGTCACCGTCCTCCGCGATGGTGAGAGCGTGGGCACCTACGCCGTAGACTCGCTCAGCGAAGCCCGCATGATCGAGCTGATGGTCGGGCGCGAAGTGTCCACTCTCTATCCACCTGCACTGGGCGGGGCGGGGGAGGTGGTGTTAGCCATGAAGAATCTCGGCTGCTCAGCAAGTGGCGTGGCCGGCGTCACGCTCGATCTCCGGGCTGGCGAAATCGTCGGCCTAGCGGGACTCGTCGGCGCGGGGCGCACCGAGTTGGCGAGGATTTTATTCGGCATCACCCCGGCGGATTCCGGGGAAATCGAGCTTCATGGGCAGGTGCTGCAGTTGAGAAATCCCCGCCAAGCCATCGCCCACGGCATCGGCTACGTGCCAGAAGATCGCCGCCGCCACGGGGTGATTCTCGACCTACCGATTTCACAAAACATGACGATGGCCATTCACCCCTCGCTCTTCCCCGGCACCTGGCTGCGGGCGGGCGCTGAGGAAAATCTAGCCGCAGATTTCATCCGCGACCTCGGCATCAAGGCCAGCAGCCCACACGCCCCAGGCGGTAGTCTCAGCGGCGGGAATCAGCAAAAAGTCAGCCTCGCCCGCTGGCTCGCCACCCAGCCGAAAGTCCTCATTCTCGACGAACCGACCCAAGGCGTGGACATCGGCGCGAAGAGTGAAATCCACAAAATCATCCGCCAACTTGCCCATGAAGGACTCGCCGTGTTGCTGATTTCCAGCGACCTACCCGAAGTCCTCGGCATGAGCGACCGCGTCGCCGTGATGCATGGCGGGCAACTGGTGGAAATCATCGAGAAGGCCGATGCGGATGCTCAAACGGTCATGGCCGCGGCACTCGGCACTCAAGGAAGGAGCGTCGCATGAAGAGATTTTCCCGCGAAGTCACGGTGGCGGTAGCCTTGGGAGTCTTGATGCTCGCCCTCGCGATTTTCGCCCCCCATTTCTTCCAAGCGCAGCCATTTGCCTCCCGCCTGACCTCACAGATGCCGACGCTGGTCGCCGCCATCGGCATCGCGCTGGTGATCATTTCCCGGCAGATCGATATTTCAATCGGCTCGCAATTCAGCCTCTGCGCCGTCATCGCCGGACTCACCGCCTCCTCCGGACTCCCGCTCGGGGTGGCGATTGCCGCCGCGCTCGTCGCCGGAGCTCTCATGGGTGCGTTCAATGGCGTGCTCGTCGCTTTTCTCGGTCTGCCCAGCATCGTGGTCACCTTGGCCACGCTCGTCATCTGGCAGGAAGCACTCCGACTCTGGCAGCAAGGCCAACTCATGAATCTCCCCGCAGGCATTCAGTGGTTCGGCCTCAGTCAAGGCGCGGGACAGGCGCTGGTGATCGTCTCGGCCTTCGTCGTGCTCGGCGCGGCGGCATGGGCCATGAAAAATCTCGCCGCAGGACGGCGGATCTACGCCACCGGCACCGATGCAGAAGCGGCCCGCCTCGCAGGCATCGACCCCAAGCAGACCACCTTCTGGGTCTTCGTCTTGATGGGCCTTCTCGCCGGACTCGGCGCGGTGCTAAATCTCGTGCAGTCCCCCCAAGTCCAGCCGAATTGCGGGGACGGGCTCGAACTGAAAACCATCGCCGCCGCCGTCGTCGGTGGAGTGGCCATCCGCGGTGGCAGGGGCAGCTTGATCGGGGTCTTACTGGGCATCCTCTTACTGTCCAATGTGAACCCCGCGCTGACCCATTTTCACCAAGCGCCGTATTGGGAAAAGGCCATCCAAGGTCTCGTCATCCTCCTTGCCGTCATGGCCGACGGACTCCACACCCGGAAAAAATCCCAGTCATGAGCCTGTCCCCGAAATCCCTGCTCGCGCGTCACGAGGCCGTTCTTCTGCTCGTGATCCTCGGCGAAATTGCCCTCTTCCATTTCCTCGGGCAGCGCTTCCTCACCGCAGGAAATCTCTCCAACACCTTCCGCCACTCCGTGGAAATCGGCCTGCTGGCACTCGCCATGACCCCAGTCATCCTCACCGGCGGCATCGACCTCTCTGTCGGTTCCATGATCGGGCTTTGTGCGGTGCTGTTTGGGATGCTGGTCAATTCCCTAGACCTCCCGCCTTGGTTCGCAGCCCTCCTCGCCATCACCGCCGGGGCGCTCGGTGGTGGTATCAATGCCCTGCTCATCACGCGGCTTCACCTCCCGCCACTCATCGTCACGCTTGGCACCTTTTCCCTATTTCGCGGGCTGGCAGAAGCCCTGACTCAAGGTTCTCGTTCCTATTCAGGATTTCCCGAGTCATTTCTTGCGCTCGGAAATTCCAATGTCGCAGGGCTCCCTGCTCAGATTTGGATCCTGCTGGCCGTCGCTCTGGGGATTTTCTTGCTGGTGCACCGGACGAGCATCGGCCGCTCGTTTCGCGCCATCGGCTACTCACCAGAAGGCGCACGCTACGCTGGCCTCCCCGTCGCTAAGATGACCAGCCTCGCCTACCTCATCACCGGAGCCGTCGCGGGCCTCGCCGCTGTCATCCTCGTTTCCCGCCTTGGGGAAGCGCGAGCGAATGCAGGCATCGGCTACGAGCTGCTCGCCATCACCGCCGTGGTCCTCGGTGGCGTCAGCATTTTCGGTGGCTCGGGCAGCGTGCTTGGCACTTTTCTCGGCTGGATCGCGCTCGCCCTCCTCAACAACGGCCTCACCCGAATTTCCCAATACCAACTGCTCGACCACTCGATCTCCAGCATCGCCCGCGAACTTTCCGGCATCCTCACCGGTCTGCTACTCCTCACCGCGCTCGCCCTCGCCAGCCTATTGAAAACACTGGCACTCCGCCGCGCGACCCAGCACTCTCGACCCACCAACTTATCAAGCCCATGAAATCCAAAAACCTCCTCGCCGCGCTCGCCCTTGTCGCCACCCTGCCTTTTGCCTCGTGCAGTAAATCCAAGTCCGACGGCAAGCTCACCATCGCCCTACTCCCGAAAAGCAAGGGCAACCAATACTTCGTCACCTGCGAAAAAGGCGCACGCAGCGCCGCCGCCGAACTCAACGCCGAACTGAAATTCGACGGCCCCACCAATCCAGATCCCGCCAAGCAAAACGAAATCGTCGAGAACTGGATCACCGACGGCGTGAACGTCATCGTCGCCGCCTGCGAAAATAAAGACTCCATCTCCACCGCCCTCCGCAAAGCCCAAGCTGCTGGCATCAAGGTCGTCACCTACGATGCCGACGCCCAGCCAGACGCCCGCTCCTTTTTTGCCAACCAAGCCTCCGCCCAGGCCATCGGCGAGCAGCTCATGGACACCGCCGCCTCCCTCACCGGCAGCGAAGGGGAATTTGCCATCATCACCGGCACCCTCACCGCCTCGAACCTCAACGAGTGGATCAAATCCATTAAAGAGCGTCAGGCGATATACCCCAACATGAAGCTCGTGGACATCAAGCCCTGCGACGACATGAAGGACAAAGCCCAGCAAGAGGCCACCAACCTTCTCAGCGCTTACCCGAATCTCAAAGCCATCATCGCCGCCAGCTCCCTCGCCGTCCCCGGTGCCGCAGAAGCCGTCAAGCAAGCAGGGAAATCCGGCCAAGTCAAAGTCCTCGGACTCGGCCTCCCTAGTGAGAACAAAGCCTACCTCAAAGAAGGCGTCACCCAAGCCGTCATCCTCTGGAAAGTCGAAGACCTCGGCTACCTCGCCGTCATGGCCGGGGCCGCCGTCGCTAACGGCAGCCTCAGCCCCGGAGCTACCGAGTTCAGCGCCGGTAAGCTCGGCACATTGCAAGTTTCCGGCGACAACATCATCCTCGGTAAACCCTTTGTCTTCACCAAGGAAAACGTCGATCAGTTCGACTTCTAAAACCCACTCTTCCATTTCCTCACCTCCATGAAAAACCTCGCCATCCTCATCACCACCAGTCTCGCCGCCCTCGTCCCGGCCAGCGCCCTGCCGCCCAGCATCGCCCCGATCGCGGAAAAAAGCCCCCTCAGCTCCTTCATCATCCAGCCCAAGCGCATTGTCTGGAAATCCGAAAAAGGCGTCGAGCACTCCGAGAACCTGCTCATCCCCCACAGCGGCCAGGCCGTGCTCATCGAGCCGGTGCCCGCCCTGATTCTCAAGCCCGGTAGCGGCATCGTGCTCGACTTCGGCGTCGAAATCGCTGGCTCCGTCGAGCTTTTCTCCACCCTCACCAAGGGCAAGGACATGCCCTCCGTCCGCGTCCGCACCGGTGAGTCGGTCGCCGAAACCATGGTCAACGTCGGCGAGCGCGAGGCGCAAAACGACCACGCCCTCCGCGATCAAGTCGTGAAAATCCCCTGGCTCGGTAAAACCACCATCGGCCCCAGCGGCTTCCGCTTCGTCCGCATCGACAATGCCGACCCAAAAATCGACCTCGAACTCTCGCAGATCCGCGCCGTCCTCACTCTCCGCGACATCCCATACGTCGGCTCTTTCAAATGCTCCGACGAGCGCCTCAATAAAATCTGGGAAACCGGTGCCTACACCGTCCACCTCAACATGCAGGACTACCTCTGGGACGGCATCAAGCGCGACCGCCTCGTCTGGCTCGGCGACATGTTCCCAGAAGTCTGCGTCATCAATTCCGTCTTCGGCTACAACGACGTCGTGCCCCGCAGTCTCGACATGACCCGTGACGTCACCCCCGTCACTGAGTGGATGAACGGCATCAGCTCCTACTCCATGTGGTGGATCCTCATCCACGAAGAATGGTATCAGCAAAACGGCAACCTCGACTACCTCAAGCAGCAAAAGCCCTACCTCGCCGCCCTCCTCAAGCGCCTCACCACCTACGTCGGGAAAGACGGTCAGGAAAAACTCGATGGCATGCGCTTCCTCGACTGGCCGACCAAGGCCAACGACGCCGCCGTCCACGAAGGCCTTCAAGCCATGATGACCCTCACCATGGAAAGCGGTGCCCGCCTCAGCGCCATCCTCGGCGATCCCGAAACCGCCCAACTCTGCACGACCACCGCCAAGCTCCTCCGCACCCACACCCCCGCCTCCAGTGGCCGGAAATCTCCCGCCGCCCTGCTCTCACTCGCCGATTTCCGCGAAGCGAAAGAAGTCTCCAACTCAGTTCTCAAGAAAGACGGCCCCAAGGACCTCAGCACCTTCTACGGCTTCTTCGTCCTCAATGCCCTCGCCAAATCCGGCGATATCGACACCGGCCTCGACTTCATCAGCCAATACTGGGGCGGCATGATCGACTTCGGCGCCACCACCTTCTGGGAAGACTTCGACCTCGACTGGACGAAAAACGCAGGCCGCATCGACGAACTCGTCGCCCCCGGTAAAAAAGACCTCCACGGCGACTTCGGTGCCTACTGCTACGTCGGCTTCCGTCACAGCTTCTGCCACGGCTGGGCCGGTGGCCCCACCGCTTGGCTCAGTAAAAACGTGCTCGGCGTCACCCCCGTCGCCCCCGGCTGCGCCAAAGTCAAAATCACCCCCAACCTCGGCAAGCTCACCTTCGCCGAAGGCACCTTCCCCACCCCCAAAGGCCCCATCCAAGTCCGCCACGAAAAACAAGCCGACGGCAGCATCAAGTCCACCATCAAACTCCCAGATGGCGTTGAGCAGGTGAAGTGAGGAGGAAAGGTCTCATTGTCAGCAGCTCCGGCGTCCTCAGCACGCCCAACTCAGCCCTCGATAAGGAGGCCGGAGCACTTAACAAAGCCGACGGAGTGCTCGATAAGCCGGACGGAGCGCTTGATTAGGCAAACGGAGTGCTTAACAAGGAGAACGGAGTGCTTAACAAGGAGAACGGAGCGCTTAACAAGGCAACCGGAGTGCACAACAAGCCAAACGGAGTCCTTAACAAAGCAAACGAAGTATTCGACAAGGCAAACGGGGATCAAATCATCCAACAATTCCGCCTTGCCATTTTTCCAGGCGTAGCGCTTTCTCAACTTGTTCATTCCGGTGAATGGGATTTTAGAAGGTCCACAACACAAAGCGGTCGGCATCGACCGCAACGATGCCGCCAAACTGACCAAAGGTCGGGGAGGCGGCGGTGCATGTTCAGGCTGCCGCCTCCGGGAGAAAGCTAAAGACCGCTGCAGTCGACTTTGTGCGGCTCTTCTAACTCCCCGTCCACTAGGAAGGACATTACTTTTCCCCTATGAAATCGCACTGCTTCCTCCTCATCGCGACCGTTTGCCACCTCGCCTCCCCCGGACTCGCCGCCGAAGCCCCGGCTTCCCCAGCCCGCGCCCATCTCACCAGCCCACTTGCAGACGGAACCCCTCCTCCACCCGAGCCGGAAAAACCCAAGCTCATCGTCCGCCCGGAAAATATCATCGCCGCTGAAACTCACGCCCAAGGCGGACGCCAAATCACCGTCCAGCAAATCACCCCCATCGATCTGCCACCTCCGCCCGAAGCGATTTCGCCCGTCGAAGTTACCCCCGCCATGCGCGCTCTCTGGGACCAACGCCGCGCCCAATTTCCCCGCAACGAACTCATCCGCCTCAGCGCCACCGTCTATCGCTCCAAGAACTCACCCACCCGCAGCCTCGTCACCTATTGGCAACACGAAGAAAATCCAGCCGAAGCCAGCGCCCACACCGCCATCACCTTCTGGTCTTCCGCCGATTTCGCCCTGCTCACCGCCTTTGCCACTTTCGACGGTAGCGACGGCAAGCCCCGCAGCCTCTTCATGACCTGGGGCGTCCAAGACAATGACCGCATCAGCACTTGGCTCGCCCGCAGCGGGAAAGTTTACCAAGCCCCGAAATCCCCCAAACTTCCGGTAGGACCAGCCGCCTTCAAGGTCATCTCAGGCGAGCCCACGCCCGACACCCTCATCGCCATCCAGTCACTCCACGACCTCTACAACAACGAGCAACCCCGCCTCCAAGCCGCCTATGAAGGTCGGGAAAAAGCTCAACTCCTAGCCGCCGCCGAGGCCAAAGCCCACCCACCCCAACCCAAAAACATCACCCTCAACTACTGGCACCTCCCATCCACCCCTACCGCCACCCAAGAAGGAGGTGCCAAGTGAAAACCTCCCGCACCTTCCTCACACTCCTCTCTGGCCTCTGGATTCTAGCCTCTCAGCCTTCCCAAGCCATCATCGACACCAACTCCAACACCCTCTCAGACCTCTGGGAAAAATCCTTCAACTCCAACCAACTCTTCCCCAACACCGCCAACTTCCTCCCCCTCGCCGATCCCGACAAAGACACCTGGACCAACGCCCAAGAAGCCGAAGCCGGCACCAACCCCTTCAACAGCAACCCACCGCTCGGCCTCGTTCGACTTCAAATCACCACCATCCCCGCCGTTTACTACACCTCCCCCGAGACTGGCCTACCCGCCCTCCTCACCCCCGCCGCCTTTGTGGTCAACTGGCCCACTCTCGTCGGAAAACAATATACCCTCCTCTTTTCACCCGACCTCAGCTCCGGCTCTTGGCTCCCTGTCGGAACTCCCATGATGGGCGACGGAAATTCCATCAATTTCCCCGTTGCTCCCACCTACGACGACGGCAGCACCCCCGACAAACTCTTCTGGCGCGTCGCCATCAACGACCTAGACAGCGACGGCGACGGCCTCACCAACCACGAAGAATTCAAGCTCGGCACCGATCCCAACTCCATCGACAGCGACCTCGACGGCATTCTCGATGGTATCGACCCCGCACCCAGCACCAGCGCCACCCTCGCCGATCCAGACGGCAGCAACCTCCCTGCCAGTATCAACACTGATCTCCGCGCCTATTGGAACTTCGAGTCCACCGTCGGCACCGGACCCTTCGCTGTTTTCCCTGACGAATCCGTAAATGACTACAAAGCCACTTCCTCATTTGCCAGCGCAGACGGACTAGGAATGCCCTCCAAAGCCGCCCGCATCGGTCCAGGAAACCTCTACGCTAGCTCCAAATGTGTCCCCGCCACTGGTGACTACACCATCAGCGGCTGGTTTCAACTCTCAGAAGGCAGTATCAATTCCGGAAATACCAACTATCACACCCTCTACGCGCTCTATGACCAACAAGGAAAGGGTCCTGCACCTCAGCTTGCCCCTATCGCACGCGGCACTATCTTTGCCGTTCGATATACTCCGACTGGGGAGCAATGGTATCTTGGCGGCTATAAACAGGATGCTTACAAGAACCAATACCCCTACACGGACGGTAACCCATACACCCTTTTAAACGGAAATGCCGTCACTTTACCGCTGGGCACCCTATCTGATGGCAAGTGGCATCATTTCGTAACGACCCGTTCCACCAGCGCATACGGCCAAAAACTGTATATCGACGGCGTTCTCCTCATGGAAAACCCACTCCAAGAATACCCTGTCGCTCACGACTCCGATACGCGCCTCACCTTCGGCCAACTCTACCCCGGCTGGACCCCCACTGGTTTCCCTGATGCCCGCATTGATCGCGTTCGCGTGCACTCTCGTCTCCTCACCGAGATCGAAGTCTCCGCCCTTCATGAACAAGACATCGACCGCGACGGCTCTTGGGACGTCACCGAAGTCGGCACCCGCTTCTGGCGTGATAAAAATGCCAACTACTCCGTCGATGCTGGAGAGACAAGCTATTACTCCTCACCTTTCATCTGGCAGCCTCCCACCTCTGACAGCGATGAGGACGACCTCAGCAACATCCAGGAACAAAGCCTCGGCACCAACGCCTTCAACCCAGACACCGACGGCGACCGCATGCCCGATGGCTGGGAATACGAAAACGAGCTAAACCCCCTCGTCAACGACGCCAATGGTAACCCTGACAACGACGGCGTCACCAACCTCGACGAATACCGCTACAACACCAAACCCCGCGTCGCCGACAGCGACGGCGACGGCAAAACCGACGGACAGGAAATCGCCCAAGACTCCGATCCCAACGACATTAGCGACCAAGGCCAAGCCCCCGCCGCCGACCAAAAACTCAGCATTCTATTAGGCATCGGCGACCAAAGCGGCAGCCACAGCGAAGACTACGTCCTTAACTGCTACCGTATCGACCCCCAAACCGGCCAGGAAACCCGGGTCTTCACCCAAGTCTCCGGCGGCTTCGGCCAATACCAGCAAGTCACCAAAAGTCTCTTCAAAAAAGGCACTAGCTACACCTTCCAGATCGACTGGAAAGCCACCAACCTCCGAGTTGAACCAGCCAGCGGCGGAAGTCCCGCCGAGGGCCCCGACTTCGATTACACCTTCAAAGTCCAGCCCCAAGGCAGCCTGGGAAGTGCTCTCCTTTTACCTTCTTATAACATCCAAGCCCACCAAGTCAGCGGCACCACCCTGCTCGCCGACTCCGCCAACGACGTTGCCCAAACATCTCAACAGTTTAAACAAAACTACGAAAGCCTGAGAGTCGCCCTAATAAATTTAAAAATAGAATGGGAATCTGTTTATGGTGATGCGGCTTTAAGCTCACATATCGAGCCAACTACACAGATAAGTAATGGCAAAAAATGGTTTCCTGATCAGCCAAATCCAAATAATCCCGGAGGAAGAGATATGGTTGGCATAAAGATAAGTGGAGGACTTCCAAATATGCCATTATGGTTACAATCCATAGACGTAGATGATTCAACAACGGATGCGGTGATAGATTCCAACGGTCCTGCGGGATTTGACAATAACATCGAAGGATATGAATCTCCAGGTGTTCCTAGATGGGGGACCTTTGTGTCTCCAACATCGACACTTTTTGGTTCAGCATCAGGTCAGCTCGACCAGAATGGCTCACTGCTGGCTAAGCTAAGAGTGGGCGTATCACCGGGTAATAACTATCGAGTTGCTGCAACTGTTAAAGATCGTGATGAATTAAATCCATTACACACAGATCCCGCTAGTTCGAATGCGACAAAGTATGTTTCTGTAGATTCATCTCAAAGACCCACCTTCGTGGGATCAATTTCGTCGACATTGACCATCTGGAGAAGACTTTGGTTGGAAATCGATACAATGAGCAGTCAATCCACGCCGCCACCAGGAGAAGAGAATTGGTATGCAGGCAATGTAAATTCCATTACGCCAGGATTTTTAACCGAGCCTGGAAAACCTCTAGCTCAATACCCTATTGGTTCACCGTGCTGGGATTGTAAATTTAGTGGTTCAATAGCTCGCCCTCTTGCAGAATTCGAGAACGGATGGATAATTAATGGCGCAACACATACAGCTATCGCAATTCAAAAGGTTTATCAAGATTCATCCGGCAATACTATAGTTAGAGCACTAGCAAATCCAGGATCTACAGGAAATTACACCTTATTAGATGATGACAACACAGCATATCCCGCAGGTTATAATCTAACTCTTCCTTTCTACTCAGTCGATTATTCATTAATAGCGTCAAAGTTCGCCCCTGCCTACATAGAAGTGGTATCTGCTTCGCAATACAATACAAACAGCACCGTTTCATTTGACCTTCGCCGCAGCGTGCTTTCTCCAGAGTGGAACAATTCCCTTGACATACCTGAAACAAAAACACTTTGGTCAGCGATGGCAGTACTTGGATATGAGCCTTTGACGGAATTTCTATCCACGAGCGAAGATGGTGACCCCAATTCCGAAAGCAGAACAGCAGGGAACACCGACCGCACATCCCTTAATGTCTGTTCATCACTATTCGTAGAAACAATTAGGGATGAACTTGATGACCTATTAAGACTGCAAAGCATGTCGGCTGCGCAGAAGGCTAGTCTGTTACGCAATCACTTGAATCTGACGATTGCTCATGAGATTGGGCATCATCCAATTGATAGGACGTCTAATCATCATGTCGAGGATGGCATTATGGTTGATGGTGGATCTGGTGGGAGTAATGCTGATTTTAGTCCAGCAACATTAGCGAGATTCAGACAAGCCGTTCGGTGGGGACCCGCACAATAGCATGAAAAATATTCTTACGTCATTGACATTCTTTATTGGAACTATTTGCGTTTCCGCAAATAGTATATCAAACCAATATTCAACTTCGGTATCGCGTTTCGGGCATTTGGCAAATTCTTGTATCGAGAATGGGCGACTATCTGGAAGTGAGTCTCTTGCTGAAATCGAAATTCAAATCGCTTCCCATTTTGATCTCGAATATTATAGCGTTTGCTCATACCTATTGGAGGGTTTCGGGTATTTTTATGAAGTGATCGATTCGAGTGATAATTCCGATTTTCGGCTTATTGCCTTTAGTTCTCCTCGCTCTGGTCCTACGGCGCAGAGAGATAAAATAAACGATTCCAAGCCAGATGAGGATAGATATGTTTTGATTTTTGATAAGAAGAATCGTCAATTTGTCGGCACTTTTTACACAAAAGTAAATTTCGAGAATCGCATCGCAGAGCGAATGATCGATATCAATAAATCTAATGCTTTTGACTTTCCTGAATTAAAAAAACAGAAAGCACGGGCAAATGTCGGCGTATCTCATGCCGAGGGAGATGCTCCCAAAACAAATGGGGAATATACTTCTAGATCTGATTCATTGAATTCGAATCCAAAAAATGTTCAGATCGGTCATAAAAAAATATTGAATACGCGGATGGCGTGGATTGTCGGACTTACTGTAATTTTGATTTTTGTCGTGGTGAAAGTCTGCAAAAATTCGCAGAGATGATGATAAAAATTTGAACACTTTCCCTTTGTCTCTTACGAAATAATGAATTTAATTAAACTATTGCCTTTTTTACTCACTCTCCAGATGTCGTCAGCTTCGACGATCCTTTTTTCCTATATTGGTCTGGGTGAGGGCAGGGATGGTCTTGGGCAACCCTTTGTGTTTCTTATCGAAGGAGCGGAACCCGGTCGGGTGGATTTTGAAGGCCACCCATCAACCCTTGATCGCGCAGACATCACCCACTTTTCTTTTGCAGCGAGCCTTCCAGATAAAGATGCCTTTGGTAATCCGGTGATCAGAATTGTAGAGTTCAGTGACCTACTTCTTTTTAATGCGAGTTCGTTTGATGCTGCTTACACAAACTTCGCACTGGTCAGTGAAACACTGTATTTCGCAACACCCGATCCGCTAAACAGTACAGATTGGAAAAACGGCCAAATGTTCAGATTCACCGTTTTCCCAGATCTTTCGGCGCGTCTTGAGGCCGTATCCGGCGGTTCTCCGTTAATCGTCTCCGAGGGAACCATTTCGCTTGTTCCTGAGCCTTCAGTCCTAGCGCTTACTGCCTGCGGTCTGGCGTTGCTGGGAGCCAGAAATCGCAAAATGGATCCGAAATAGATTTAGAAAGGGGCCGATTCAGACAAAATTGTCTCCATGATTCACTGGCAGTCTTGAAGTTACGTTTAACTAACAAACTTCAGCTTGCCATCATCGGGAAAATCCGCAGTCTCTTGACGATACTGAACCATTCATTTTATGGAAACTTCCCCTACTCCAGCCCCAAAGAAAATTCAGCGTAGCGCCCAAGACAAAGTCATCGAAGCCTACATCAACGACTCCAAGAAATTTCTGAAAGTCGCCACCGAAGATCCCGAAGTTCGCCCCATCCTAGAAGCTCACGGCTACGATGATGAGGAATTCACCCTAGGCAACGATCTGGCCAAAGCTGCTGGAAGAGCCTTTGAAGGCCGCGCAGCCGGAATGGGAAACCAGAAACTCACAGGTGCAACGCTGGGCGCTGCGATTAAGGCGGCCCGCAGTGACTATTCAGCATTCCGTGAGGTAGCCCGCGCCGCTTTTCCAGCGGATGCGGACCGCACGAGTCTGAGCCTCAAAGGTGATGTCCCTGACGACACGGGTCGTTTCATCACTCTTGCTGAAACCTCTTATGGCGCTGCTGGAAAAGACCCCTTCAAAACTAAACTCACCAAGCGTGGCTATCCGGTGTCACGTCTCAGCGGCTTGCTTGAAAAGCTCGACGACCTCACGAGCACCGGAGGGGAGCAGGACCAAGCACAAGGTGGAGCCATCGACGATACCAGTGAGCGGGATGCCGCTTATGCAGCTCTCAAAGAATTCATGAAAGAGCTGAAAGGCACAGCCCGTGGCGCACTCAAAGGGAAAAACGGATTGCTCGCGAAGCTGGAGCTTTGAGGGAATTCCTATCTCAGGTCAGAAGCGACCTTACGCAGCAGCTTCATGTGGAAAAGGGGCCTAATGGTCCCTTTTTCTTCGTCAGGACATTGCTTCGGAGAAAAGCAAAATATGCACAGTCCCTAGCAGTCCATCAGTGGCTTGTGGGTGGAGAATGGATGACACTTGCGTCGCAATTTGAAACCAAACACCACGATGAAACCAATCCTCACTTCACTCAGTTCACTCGGTCTTTTCACTTCGGTGGCACTGGCGGGTTCCGTCATTTCCGGCACCAGTTCGCCAAACGCCAACGATGGTTTCGCCGACGCCCGTCGTCCCATCAGCAACCCGACCTTGTTCGATCTCGCACTACCGACCACCAACGTACACCCGCTATTTCTCTATCACGTCTTGCCCGATCAAATTCACGCAGCAAACACCAAGGTTCCGCTTGGCGGCGATGTCGAACTTTATGCCCTCCAATTTGAGTATGCATTGAGCGACCGCCTTTCCATCGTCGCGACAAAAGACGGCTATGTGAACATCAACTCGGACAGCACCAGCGTCCTGAGCGATCAAGACGGCTTTGCCAACCTCGGCGCGGGATTGAAATATGCCTTCATCCTCGATCCCATCTCGAAAACGGCCCTGAGTGGCTCGGCCACCTTTGAACTTCCGACGGGTAATAGCGATGTGTTCCAGGGTGAGGGCGATGGTCTCGTCAACCTCATCGGCACGGGACTGAAGTTGGTGGACCAATGGCAATTCGCCGGAGCTGTTGGCTTGCAGGTCCCATTTTCCGACCAGCAATCGACGGAAGGCTGGGTGAGCACTCATGTCAGCTACGAGGTATGCAGTTGGTTCATTCCTCTGGTGGAGATGAACTGGTTCCATGTGCTGGACGCAGGAAATGGCGCGGGGAATTTCCCCTCACAAGTCGGTGGTGCTGTGCCGGCGGTGATCGAGTTTGAAGGCGGGGATCTTTTCAACCTCGGTGCGGCGAATGCGGGAAACAATCGCGACCTCGTGACGGTGGCAGTCGGCTTTCGCTCACGTTTGACTGACTCGGTCGATCTCGGCCTAGCCTATGAAATCCCAGTGACCGATGACGAAGCCAGCCTGATGGAAAAACGCGTCACCTTGGATCTGGTTTGGAAATTTTAACGGAAAGCGGAAGATAGGCGGTTCCGTCTCACAAAAAAAGCCGCCCGCTCGGGTGAGTGGGCGGCCATGATCCGGGTGGGCAGGATCAGGTGTATGAGGATTCCACGCGAGTGGCCACGTCGCGGTAGCCGTAGTCCACTTCGTAAATTTGCTTGAAGCAGTCGAGCGCGGAGGTCTTGTCTCCCATCTCGCCATGGATCAGGCCTTTTTCGTAGAGAACTTCCTTCTTCGTGTTGTCCATGGCGATGAGGTCGGCCAGGGCGTCTGAAAGCTGCTTGATCGCAAGGTCCATCATGCCCTTGGCGCGGAAGGTCCGGGCAAGCAGTAGGAGAACTTTGGTGCGGATGTGGGGATTCCGAGTCGCCTGCTGGAGATGCGGGATCGCGGCACTGTGGTCGCCGGAGTTGTAGAGTGCGGAGCCGAGCTCGAAGCGGAGTTGGGGGTCGGTCGGGTTTTGATCGACGCGTCTCTGGGCGTCTTGGACTTGTTCGGCCAGGCGGTCCGCCTTGCGGGCGTTGAGCGCGGCTTGGAGTTCGGCATTCTCTGGGTCGGCGGCAGCGGCGGCCTCAAGGTTTTTCATGTCACTCTCAAGCGCACGGTCTTTCATGGCGGCGGCCTTGGTGGCGAGTGCGACGTCGCCATTGCTCAGGGTGTGCGCCCAGCTGTAGAAGGTGTGGGCGTTGTGCCAGTCTTCGAGTTGCTCGTAGAGGCCGGCGAGTTCCTTCGCGGTGAAGAGTTGGTTCGGATCGAGATTGTATTTTTCGATGACCTTGTCGCGGCGCTCTTCGAGCTGCTCGCGGGTGAGACCGGTGCGGGCTGCTTTTTCCAGCTCCTCGTTCTCGGCGCTGTTCTTCATGAGCGAGCGCATGTCGGCATTTTCATCCCACTTTTGCTTCTGCATGGAGGCGCGGGCTGAGCAGTCCTTGGAGCCACGGATGGCGGCACCGTCAGTGGGGTGGTGCTTGATGATGTCGTTGTAAACTTCCGAAGCGAGCATCGGTTGTTCACGGGAAATGTAGAATTCGGCGAGCTTGTGGAGGAGCTTGGCGTTTTCCGGGCTGCCCTTGCGCACGGTCTCGAGGGCGAAGGCGGCGGATTCGAATAGATCGAGGCGGATGAAGGTGTCGAACAAGAGGTCGTTCGCCTGGTCGTTGAAGGGATCTTTTTCGAGTTCCTTTTCAATGAGTGGGACCGTGCCGGCTGGGTCTTTTTTCGCGGCACTTGCGAGTTTCATCATGCCCATGCCGCCACCGCCGAAGAGGCCGGCTTTCTTTTTGACATTCCCGGCGAGTTGGAATTCGCATTTGCGGAGCATTTTACGCCCTTCGAGAAATCCGGGTGCATCTTTGAGGACGGCTTGGAGAAGGCTGACTCCGTAGGTGAGATTGGCAGTTTGAACGGCCGTGATGGCTTTGAGCCATAGAGGCTTAAGGTTCGGCGGGAGTTCTTTTTCGGTGATCTCGGGCATGGCGTGTAGAATGAGGCGGTTTTTTGGCAATGGACCACAAAGACGTGGCTGCGTGCGCGAAAGTGGAGTCTGACTTGAGCCTTGGCAAGCATGCGGTGCACGAGAAAACCCTTGAATGCAGAAAACTGGCACTTTTTGGCATTGATGGCAGTCACATGATGCGATACCTCAGCGCCGCAACCGTTCCATTTAGCTCTGGCGGTTCGTTTTATCTCAATTACCTATGCCTCCTCGCCCCAAGAACACTGGACGTCGCAACAATCGCAATCGTTATGGTCCGCCGAAGCGCTCCACGAAGGACGAGGAGGAAAAAGCCGTGGAGGTGGATGGTGAAATTTCCTCCGTGCTTGCTGGCACGATGTTCCGTGTGAAGCTGGAAAGCGGCCACGAGGTTCTGGCGCACATTTCCGGTAAGATGCGGAAGCGCTTCATCCGCCTCGTGGTGGGCGATAAGGTGAAAATGGAAATGTCGCCTTACGATTTGACGAAGGCGCGCATTGTTTTCCGGCTGAGTTAATACGAGTCGATCTCGGCAGCTTCGAGCGCGGCGACGGATTGGTTGCTGCGTCTTTCGATGACGATGTCGCCGAGAAGCTCGTTCTGGCGCACAACGAATTGGTTCAATTTCATCAATTCCAGCAGGGCGAGAAAGGTGACGATGACTTCTGCCTTGGTCGTGGCGTCTTGGAATAGCTCTTCAAAACGCCGAATCTGCCCCGGTGAGAAATGGCCGAGAAGCAGCTCGATTTTGTCCGAAACGGTGTAGCGGTCGTCGATGATGTCGCCGAAGTCATGCGACTCTTCGAAGCGCTTGAGCACATTCTGAAACGCGCGGATGAGATCGAAGATCGAGACTTCCGCCAAGGTGGCGGGTTCTTCGGCAGGTAGTTCTGAAGGGTCGGGCTGGTGCGCGAAGCGCCCTTCTTGTTCCTGCTCGCGGAGGCAGAGAAAGCCAGCGGCATCTTTGAATTTTTTATACTCGATAAGCTGCCGAATCAGTTCCCAGCGTGGATCGTCGTCCTCCGCATCCTCTTCAGGTGGCTGGTCCACGCGTGGCAAGAGGGTCCGGCTTTTTAAGTACATTAAATTCGCCGCCATCACGATGAACTCGGAGGCGAGGTCGATGTTGAGCAGCTTAAAGGTGTTGATGTAGTCCAAATACTGCCGAGTGATGCGCTCGATGGAGATGCTGTGAATGTCCACCTCATCTCGTTTGATGAGGTAAAGAAGGAGGTCGAGTGGACCCTCGAAAATTTCCAGACGGACTTTGTAATCGTTTGCTTCCACAGCGCGTTGGTAGATGGGCATACGCGAATGCGCGAGGGTAAATTCTCCTCGCCTATCCAAGGGGCACAGGGTTTATTTGCGGCGTAAGGGATTTTTCATTTTATGGAGTTAGAGCAATCAAAGGATTTCAACGATCGCCTCGGCCAATGGGTGGCCAACCAAGGGTTTTGGTTTCAATTGCGTTATTCGATGTCCGGCACCGGGGACGTGGGCAGCGCGTTATTCCACCTACTGAAGTTGCTGTTTCGGGTGGGGATTTTCATCCTCATCCTGGCCATCGGTAGTCTGGTCTATTTGGTGAAACGGCCGGGGACCAAGGGCTTTCGTGAGAATTTCGTCGCATCCCTGACGGAGGGGCTTTCTGCTTCAAAAACCGAAATCAGCAATGTCGTTCGTGATCAAGGATTGTTTAATATCAACAAGCTCACCTGCACCGGCAATGAAGATTCCTTCTACACGAAGCTCGAAGCCCGCAACATCCGTGGCAAGATGGGGATCATCGATGGAGTCATCGGCAATTGGAACCTAGGAGTCGTCACTATTTTCAAACTCAACCTCGACCTAAATGCGGGTGCCGATGATGCGAAATCTGCGGCCAATATCGGAAAATCTCTCTTTAAGCATTCGGCTCATGTGGAGCTTTCATCGCTCGATATCACCGACGCCACCCTGCATTGGGGCTACTCAGAGCGGACAAATGGTGCCGTTGAAAATAGTAATTTGAAAATTCAGCGCTTGCCTGGGCTCATGAAGCTGTCCTTCAAAGGCGGCACTTTTTCGCAAAACTGGCTAAGAAAACTCGATATCGTTGAAATGGTGATCGATTGCACGCCGGAGGGCCTCACCTTCGAGAAGGCTCTATTTCGTCAGGGCGCGGCGACGGTCGATTTTTCCGGGCTTAAAGTGGTGGGGGGAGAGCGTCCCACCGTGAGCGGGCTGGTGAAGATACGGAGGCTCCTTCTAGACGACATCTTACCCAGCATCGCGAGGACCTTCGTAGAAGGCTCGATTTCCGGCGACTTCAAGGTCTCTGGATCGACCAACTCCGTCGAAGGCATCGGATTTGACGGGCAAGTGCTTATGGATGGTCAAGATAGCATCACCGTCCGCGAAAGATTGCCCATCTTAAAGGCACTTTCTGATGTGGACTATGTTCGTAATTATTACCGGATCAATTTCAGAGGCGGAGCCTTCCAGCTCAAGACCACAAGTGGGGAGCTGACCATTTCAGAGCTTAAGTTAAAATCGGATGATGAGATCTCCATGGACGGCCACCTTCGCGTCAGACTCCCGACTGCCGAAGAGGCCAAAGCCGCCCTCCAAAAAAATCAGGCGTCCAAAGGCGGCTCTGACGACCAGGACAAAGAAGAAGCTGAACCCAAGGCGACCGTGAAGAAAGACGATGTCATGTTCACACTCGCGCAAGCCGCTAAAAACGCTAAGCGAGCCAAAGAATTGGCGAATGTTGGCGGCAAATCGACCTTAAATAGTGAGTCTCTGAGCGATGCCGCTGCCGCTCGACTGATCGCCGAGCAAGCGTCAGATCGTTTGGCGAAGAGTTTGCTCTACGAGGGGGAATTTCAAATCACCCTGCCTCCCGATGCCTTCGAGCTCGCCCCCAAGCTGATGGAAAAATTTCCGGTCGACCCTAAAACCGGAAGAATTCCCTTCACCATTCCACTTGCAGGAGACCTCTTCGAACTCACCGGCACCCAGGCCAAGGAGATCTACCAGCTCAGAAGCCACTGACCGTAGCTCATGCGCCTTTCGTCAGCCCGAGACTGTTGAAAATTTCCCGAGTCGCGTGGCTTTTATTGAGCGTGTAGAAATGAATCCCGTCCACGCCTTCGTTGAGAAGCCCGGCGCACTGCTCGGCAGCATAGTGGATTCCCACCCGCTCGACCGCCTCTGGCCCAGATTTTGCACGATCCAGCGCCCGGATCAATTTAGCCGGGTAGCGTGCTCCGGCGGCTAGCTCCGCCATGCGTTTCATGCCGCTAAGCGATGTCACCGGCATTACCCCTGCGATGATTGGCACCGTGATCCCCGCCAGTTCACACCGATCCCGAAAATCCAAGAAATCGTGATTATCGAAAAACAACTGGGTGCAAATGTAGTCCGCTCCGGCATCCACCTTGGCCTTTAAGAAATCCAACTCATCCACCCGGTTCGGCGTCGTCGGGTGCCCTTCAGGAAATCCCGCCACCCCGATTCCGAAGCCGCGCGGGTCGGGATGTGCGCCAGAATCATTGAACTTGCGGATGAAATGGACCAAATCCGCCGCATAGCGAAATCCACTTTCCGACCAATCGTAATTCGGCTGATCTCGCGGTGGATCTCCCCGCAAGGCCAGAATGTTGCTCACTCCGGCAGCGGCGTAGCGGGTCAAAATTTCATGCACCTCCTGCTCAGAATGCCCCACACAAGTCAAATGTGGAACCGGCGGGATCGAGGTGGTCTTCTTGATCCGCTCGACGAGATCATGAGTCAGTTCTCTCGTGCCTCCGCCCGCACCATACGTCACCGACACGAAGGTCGGGGCCAGTGGCTCCAACTCACGGATCGCTTGATACAGGTCCTCCCACGCAGCAGCACTCCGCGGTGGAAAAAACTCAAATGACAGCGAGGGCTTGGAATCGTGAAGAATATCGCGGATGTGCATGACGGAATGTTGGTAGAGCAAACTGCACTTTCCAATGCATGAATCGAAACTTTTTCAGAAAATCGGAGTTTCTCCTGCAGTTCGCTAAGCCAAGTGCCTACAAAATTTCTCCAAACTGCCCATGAAAACAACCCCAGTTTCCATTCTCCTCGCTGGAATACTCCTACCAACTCTCGGCTTAGCCCAAGCACCCGATGCGAACAAAGACCGCAAACTCGACCGCAAGGCGTTTTTTGAAGCGTGGAAAGCCGCAGATCTCGATAAAGACGGCTTCATTTCCAAACAAGAATACGAAGCCCTGCCACGCATTCAAAACCTACCTGTGGAAAAACGCGCAGGACTCTTCACCCGCCTCGACAAAGATGCCGATGGCCAATTAAGCGCCCAAGAACTCAGCCAGTTCAAAAACCATGGCGAGTCAGGCGACAAGCCTATGAAGCGTCTCTGGGAACTCGACCTTGATAAAAGCGGCGGCATTAGCTTCGAAGAATACCAAAAGGGGCAATTCGTCGCCAAGCTTCCTGCCGACAAGCAAAAAGCCTTGTTCAAGCGACTCGATACAGACGGCGATGCTGCCATCACCCCCAAAGACCGCCCCGAGCCATCTCCACGCAACCGTCCAGGCCAGGGTCCTTCACCCGAATCTCCACCTGCTACCGCCGAGCAAATCGTCCACAAGCTCGACACCGACCAAGACGGATTGCTCTCCTTTGCCGAGTTCCGCCTCGGCTACAGCATGAGAAACCTCACCGAAGACGAGCAGGAAAAGCGGTTCGATAAAGTCGATGCCAACAAAGACCTGAAAATTTCCATCGAGGAACTCGCCGCTGCTCACAAGCGTTCTGAGCCAGCTCCCAAGCCCTAAAGCGCCGCTCACCGTGGCGGCCAGTTTTCAACCGCCAAGCCCAGTCGAAACAGCCCTCCGCCCCAAGATCTAAGCGGAATCCTAGCAGGATTCGTGTTGACCATTAATACTCTGACTGTTACTCGGTGTCCGATATGAAATGGAAATTGCTCTCACCTATTTTGTTTCTGTGGGTCACGACCTCCTCACAGGCTGCCACGGTCCTCACCATCAACATCGCGAATCCCGCCGCAGTCGTCATCACCGGAATGGCGCACAACTCGCTGATCACCAAGGATCTCACCGTCAACTTCTTTGGCGGAATCTCCCTCACGAGCTTTTTCACCGCCAATGAATCCATCCCTGAAGCCAACCCGCTTGCCATCACCGGAAATTGGACGGCTGCCGGAACCACCTCAAGTTACAACCAGATGGTCACCTTCGTCTTCGACAATCCGAACGTCGTCCCTGGAGTGGACCTGAGTATCTATAACGCCGCTGCACCGAATACGGATGACCAGAATTTCACCACCAGCTCCGCGCCGTTTACCGGTAGTTCCATCGTGAACATGTCTGCCTTCACCAACCTTCCAGCCGTGGGCGCAACCGGGAACGTCAACTCCGGCTTCCTCGCATCCCATGGCGGAGTGATTGGCACCTGGGTGGTGATACCAGAACCATCCACCGCGCTTCTCGGTCTGATGGGTGCTTTCAGCTTGCTCCGCCGCCGCCGCTGATGCGCGAGAGCCGCCGTGCCGTCCTTTCCCAGATCTACTTAAAGACAGGCTTCTTAACAAAATAGAAGATTCAGTCTGTAGTCTTGATCACCAGCCTGCTTGACTACCTCGAGTCTTTGGTGAAGAAGTGAATTGCCTCGCATCCGTGCAGGAGCTTCCCCGGCACCTTTCCCCACCTCGGAAACCCACGTCGCCAGCACTGGGATACCATAGGGAAGTGTCAAAACCACACGTCGGCAGCACTTTCATACCTTATCCGCCCCTGAAAACACACGTCGGCAGCACTCGGATACCATCGGAAAGTGCCAAACACACGCGTCGCCCGACCCGACCTAGGTATGAAAGTGCTGTTTACACAGGTCGGCGGCACTTTCATACCTTATCCTGACCCGAAAACACACGTCTCCAGCGCAGGGATACCGTAGGAAAGTGCCAAAACCACACGTCGCCGACCCAAACATTGCTATAAAAGTGCCAAATACACACGTCGCCAGCCCAAGGATACCTTATCCCAGTCCCGGCGACACACGTTTCAGAGCCGCAATACCCGATTTCTGAGTGGGTTACGTGAAATTTCCCTCGTGGCAGTGGTTTCTAACCACCAAGCCCAGCCGAAACACCCCTCCGTGCTCTCCTCCCGACACCGAAGGTCGCAAACGCCTAGAGGAGTGATTCTTTAGCGCAATCAGCCGTAAAGACTTCAAAGTTTGGTCCGACGAAATCGGGTTTCTACTCATTCCCCTTTGGATGGAGATAGCATTGCTTGGATCTCCGCGTCCGTGTGGCCGAGCTGTCTCAGAGCGCGGGCCATGAATTTTCGGCTATGTTCTGTATCTTCACCAAATGCCTTTGGAATAAGCTGCCGGCGTTGTTCCACCGTCATTTGCGCCAAGAGGATCTCCTTAAATTCATTATAATTGCCGCCACTACTGCGAGATGATCTTTTTGCCAACTGCTCCAGATTAACATCACGATCTCCAGGCAACCGCGCGATGAAATCGGCGGTTTGTGCCGCGTCCGGCTTCGAGGCAAGTGCTTCCCATGCAAGATCGAATTTCGAATCGTCACCGGTTCGCAAGGCCATCTCATTGATGACAAATGTGTTGATCTCTGCTGTCGAACGGGTTTTTGCCAGTGTCTCAAAAAAACCATCTGCCCCGTTAAATGACATTGCAGGCGTACTCTCTTTAGAGACCCAGTTCCAAGCTGCCTGGGGGTCAGTTTTGGTCCATTCCTCGATGAAATTGGACGGAACAAAAGAATAGTGCTGTTCCTTGGTCTCGGCACTGGTCTTGTCCCACAATGCCGCCAGTCCGGCGAAGTCGAAATTCTCTTTAAAATCCACGCTACTTCCGCCGGAACCTGAATCGGCTGATGGGAACAGGCTCATGATTTCCATAAAACGGGTGGGATCAGATTCGCCAAGCTTATCTTTAACCTCACTGGGCATGTCCAAGCCGCCAAGTTCCACTTTCCCATATTGCCTGGCCAGTTCGAGTGCGTATTCGAAATTCCGCGTTGCTTCCACCCCTACCATGTCAGAAATCAATTCCTGTCGGTCTTTCTTGCACTCCATGCCAGCCATCCAACTTAAGGCCGCTTCTGGCTCTTTCTCATACCAGCTTCTCGCTAACTGCTTTATTTGATGTTGTTCATCGTAATCCAAGCCGCTGAAGCCCGCTCGTTTCTTCCATTGCTCGATCAAGAGCGGGATATCCCCCATGGCAATATTCTCGAAAACATTGGGAGAAAAATCTTCGCGGGGAGTTTCGTCCATTTTCCGCAAGTAACCCTTCACCCGGTCCAGCATGGGATTTTGGCGCGGCTCAACCGAATGAGGAACGCGAGACAAGGCTGATCGGCTACCCGTCATCGGCGGAGCTTCAATTGAAGCCGTGTTCGTCGGCTTGCCCGTCCAAGCGATGGCAAAGCCGAGGGTGAAAGCCGCCAGTATGCTCACTACGAGTCGTTTCATGGATGGCTTTATAGTCGGTATATTTCGGCCCTCCATTTTAAAATCCACAAGCGCTCGACTCCGACTCACCGGCCCACCCGCAAATCACTGTAAATTAGCACAGGTACAAACAAAGCAACTGGTCAGCACTATCCTCTCCCCCTAAGACTGCACCGTGAGTGAAACAGGCCAACGCACGGGTCTCCTCACCACCTACGCCTACGTCACTCAATCCCGCCACATCGCTTGCCGGATTGTATGCATTTTGAAATAGAGCGACTTTATAGGTCTGATAAGTTCCATCGGACCTATAAAAAAAGCCGCCTATGCTTTCGCACAGGCGGCTTCAGAATCATTTCGGCGGAAAATTACTCTCCAGTCACTTCGACGACGGCTTCAGAAGCCTTCTTCTTAGCGGCTTTCTTCGGAGCAGGCACTTCAGCGGCGAATTCTTCGACAGGAGCTTCTTCCTCGGAGGCTGGACGATCCACCCATTCGATGATGGCCATCAGAGCGGAGTCGCTCATCCGGGCACCGAGCTTGGTGATGCGGCAGTAGCCACCTTGGCGGTCCTTTGAAGCAGGAGCGGTTTCGGCGAAAAGCTTTTGCACGGTTTCCTTCTGGCGAAGGAAAGCGATGGCCAGACGGCGGGAGTGAAGATCGTCGCGCTTGGCGAGGGTGATCAACTTTTCCGCGACTGGGCGAAGTGCTTTGGCTTTGCCGAGGGTGGTTTTAATGCGGCCGTGCTCGATCAGGTTGCATGCCAAGTTGGCAAGCAGGGCCCGGCGGTGCGAGGCGTTGCGTTTGAGTTTAACTGTTTTGCTGCGATGTCTCATCGGGTGCTTCCGTTTCTAGTAATTAAAGGTTAGTCGTCGAGGTTTTGGGCGATCAGGTCTGCAAGACCGACCGGTGCTTCGTCTTCCGCACCGAGGCGTGGGCCACGGGATGCTGCGGCAGGTCCGGAAAGCAGGGAGGATTCAAAGGACATGCCGAGGCCGAGGCCGAGTTCGACGAGTTTGTCCTTGATTTCGTTGAGCGATTTTTTGCCGAAGTTGCGGTATTTGAGCATTTCTGCTTCTGACTTCATCGCGAGTTGGCCCACCGAGGTGATGTTCGCGTTGTTGAGGCAGTTGGCGGCACGAACCGAGAGTTCGATTTCGTTGACCGACATGTTGAGCAACTTCTTGAGAGTGGCGTTTTCTTCGCTGGACTCGGCGGGTGCCTCTTCGAAGTCCACGGCGTTTTCGTCGTAATTGACGAAGACGTCGAGGTGGTGACGAAGGATGGCGGAGGCTTGCAGCAACGCGTCTTGCGGGGTGATGCGACCGTCAGTCCAAATGTCGAGGATGAGCTTGTCGAAGTCGGTCATTTGACCCACCCGAGTGGTTTCCACGGAGTATTTGACGCGGGTAACCGGCGAGAAAATGGAGTCGATGGCGATGACGCCAATGGGCTGGTCCTTGCGCTTGTTTTCGTCACCGGTGGAGAAACCACGGCCAACGCGCACTTCGAACTCACAGTCGAATTTCACCTTTTTATCAAGGGTGCAGATGACTTGGTCCTTGTTGACGACGTCGTAGATGTGGTCGGCGAGGATGTCACCTGCGGTGACGACGCCTTCTTTTTCCAACTTGATGGTGAGGATGCGGGGATCCTTCTCGTTGTGGCTAAACTTGACCTTTTTCAGGTTGAGGACGATGTCGGTAACATCTTCCACCACGCCTGGAAGGCTGGAAAACTCGTGTTGCACACCGGCGATGCGCACGGATGTGATGGATGCGCCTTCTAAAGAGGAGAGAAGCACGCGGCGAAGTGAGTTACCAATGGTGTGGCCGTATCCACGCTCGAATGGCTCGGCGGTGAACTGGGCGTAGGTATCGGTGGCGGTTTCCTCGTTACGAACGAGGCGGTTTGGGAGCTCGAAACGAGCAAGTTTGACTGCTGACATGATGTAATTGGGTTGCCGGGTTACCCTCTTGCGAGCGGACCATTTTCAGTGATGAGAATGATTTAGAGGACCGACGGCGTGATGCGACTGCTCGCGGGGGGGCGAATAAATGCCGGTGGAGGCTGCTTGCAAAGGATTTTTTCGGCGTTTTCCAAAGAATTTTTCAATTTCCGCAAGTTTTTTGAAAATATTCGCTAGATTTCCGATTAGATGAGTGCAGGGTACTAGTTCTAATCACAATCATTATGAAATCCAAACGTAATTTGACCCGATTCACCTACGAAAGCGCCGCATTCGAGGGATGGCGCTTATGCATCAGCCGCGCAGGGACGACCTTCACCAAATATTTTCCCGATAAAAAATTCGGTAGTGGCAAAAAGTCACTCGCAGCCGCTGAGGTGACACTGGTGGAAATCAAGACCCTCATCGAAGGCGCGAAGCGAGTCGATGGGAAGCTTACGGCCACGACGATCAAGAAGGCTGAAAAGATCCTCGCTGAAGCGGTCTGAGTCGATGGCTCGCGGGGCCTGATGGGTCTGGAGTTGCGCAAGTCTGCAAGCGCTCCAGATTCAGGCATGGCGAGCCTACCTCAAACTGTGATCCATTGGTTTCGACGGGATTTTAGAATCACCGACAACACCAGCCTCCTAGCCGCATCTCAAACCGGCAGGCCCGTCGTCCCCATTTACATTCTGAGCACTTGGCAGAAGGTGCATCCATGGACAGGGACGAACCGGCAGCACTTTTTATGCGGCAGCATCGCTTCTCTAGCGAAAAACATTGAGACCCTCAAAGGGACGCTTGTCATTCGCCAAGGCCACGCAGTTGAGGAACTGAGGCGCTTGGCCGTAGAGGTGAATGCCTGCGCGATCCATTTTAATACGGATCCTGATCCTTTCGGAAAAGCCACGGAAGAGGGTGTGCGCAAGTTATGTGGCGAATTAGGGATCGAGTGCCACGGTCATCTCGATGCCTCGATGCATGGCCCGACGGAAGTGCTAACCCAGAGTGCTCTCCCATACCGGGTCTACACTCCCTTCAGTAAAAATTGGCTTGGACTCGAAAAGAAGAGTCCACGGGGAAAACCTGCTCCCTTAAACACACCCAAAGGGATCAGCTCCCACCCGCTGCCGACTGTAGAAGTCTGGGGCCTCGCGATTCCTAGCACCCAGCTCATCGAGCCCGGAGAAAGAGCCGCCCGGGAACGCCTAAGCTCGTGCATCGCCGGGAAAGTGCAGGCTTATGCCGAAATGAGGGATTTCCCGGGAGCGAGCGGGACCACACGCATTTCTCAGGATTTGCGGCACGGCCTGCTCTCGATCCGCACCGTTTTCGCCGAGTGCCAGAAAGCTCGTGCGGCGGCTGATCCGGCAGGGCGGGCGAGCATCGACATTTTCATCAAGGAACTCGCATGGCGTGAATTCTACTTCGCGATTCTACATCATTTTCCGCAGGTGTTGGATGAGGAGTTCAATACCGACTGGCGAGGAATGCCCTGGGATGAACCGGGCGATTTATTCGAGCGGTGGAAAAGTGGAACCACAGGATTCCCCATCATCGACGCAGGCATGCGAGAGCTCAAGGCCACGGGATTCATGCACAACCGTGTACGGATGATTACGGCCATGTTCTTGACCAAAGACCTTCACATCGACTGGAAACTCGGGGAGTCTTGGTTCATGCAACAGCTGCTTGATGGTGAAATCGCCTCAAACAATGGGGGTTGGCAGTGGTCGGCTGGAACGGGGGCTGACGCAGCGCCCTATTTCAGGATCCAGAATCCATGGTCTCAGACGATGAAATTTGATCGTGACGGAACCTACATCAAGCGCTGGGTGCCAGAACTCGCCAAGACACACGCTTCACGATTTCTAGAGGCTCCGAGCGATGGCCGCCCGATCGCCCACGACTACCCGCTGCCCTGCGTGGACCACAAAACGGAGCGCGAGCGGACACTCGCTATTTTCAAAAATCACCGTGCTGGCGGGCGTTAAAGTTATTTCGGCACCTGCGCGACAAGCCGGGCGGCGATTTCTTTGAGATCCTCGACGGGGATGGCGAAGCTTTCTGCGCGGTTCGCCCGTGCGATGTTCATGCCGATGCAGCGGCCCTGTAAGTCGAGGAGCGGCCCACCGATGACGGAACGGTTTCCTAAAATATCATGCTGTAGGACGCGTGGGAATCCGCTACGGCGGGGAGAGAAATCTCCGCTCATTTGGTCGTTGCGGCTCATTTGTTCGGTGAAGAGTTCACCGCGCGCTGCTAGCCTGACCTCTACGGTTTTTGCCTCACCCTTACGGCGGTAGGTCAGCTTGACCAAGCTGCCGGCTTTACGATCTTTCAACAGTTCGCCGATGTCTTGGATCTTCTTAACCTTTTTCCCTTCAATTTCCAGGATGACGTCCCCCTTCTCCAGTCCCGCTTCTTTGGCGCCGCTCTTGGGATTCACCTCATCGATCTCTAAAACTTTGGATTTCCCATTGATGATTACGCCAAGTGCCGCACCACCGGCAGCAGGGATTTCACGAATTTTCGCGCTAACAATACCTGCTAGCAGCCGTCGGCTAGTCCGAGTGGTCGCGCCATTTGCAACCACCCATGATCCTTGCGGCACGGCGCTCGTCGGGGCAAAGACCACTGGGAGCAGATCGCTAGCAGCCACTTTTAAAAGTGCCACATCCCATTCCGCATCCACCGCCAAGACACGCACTTCTCGATAAATCGTCTGATCTACGGTGGCAACCAATGCTTTAGCCTCGGCCACTTCGCTAGCTTTGGTGAGCAGGTATCCGTCGCTGGAAATGACCACTCCGTAGCTTAATCCAGTCCGTCCGTCGTTGATCACAGCGCTTGATTTTTGCAACACGAGTCGTTGTGTCTCAAATGCCGCAACCACCTCGGGCCCTGTCGTGCGATAGGCGGAATCAAGACTCTGCTGGGCGCCTACGGCGAGCGTCAGCATGAGCCATGTGATACTGAATAAGGATTTAGCGCTCACCAAGTTTAAGAGTCACAGTTTTCGGCTTACCGGCCCGTTCGGTTTCTAGAGTCAACTCATCCCCGGCGGAGAGTTCTTTGAGGATCTCTTGCAATTGCTCGTGTGACTGGAGGGCCACCCCGTTGCAGATTCGTATCAGGTCACCGACTTTGATTCCTGCCGTTTCCGCAGGGCTTTTACTGCCGACTTTGGTCACTTTCAAACCGCCCTTTTTCCCGGGTTCCGTCGCCAGGCCGATGAACCCATTTCCCTTCACCGGCTTTTGGGCATAGGGGCCTTCGCCGATGAATTCAGCCTTCAGCATGCCCTCCCAGTTTGAGAGAAACTCGGTCATCGGCACATGCATGTTCACCTGCAACTGCCCGCCGACTCGTGAATGAATCCCAATCAAATTCCCCTTTAGATCAAACAAGGGGCCTCCCGAATCGCCGCCGATGAGCATGCAGTCTGATTGAAAAGTCCCATCCGAAATCCGAACGAGTCGTCCCAGTCTCACGACCGATCCACGCTCTTTATCAAACCCTCCCGAGTGACCCAGTGCATAGACCCAGTCGCCCAACCGAGTTGTCTGGGCTCGATCAATTTCGACGAAGGGGTAAACTCCCTTATCCGTGATTTGGATCAGCGCCGCGTCCTTATCCGCCACCAGGCCGAGCGTCTCCCCCTTTAGCTTCGTCCCATCTTCCATGACCACGGTCACCTTTTTCTTCACCCCGGTGGCGACGTGTGCAGCGCTCATCACCAAGCCATCCGCAGAGACAATCACCCCGCTGCCAGAGCCGTCTTCCATCTCGATGCATACCGTCGCCGAGCGCGACTTTGGCAAGCTGGATTCCAGCGCTTTTTGGATTTCTTCTAAATCACGCAGCGTTTCAGGGGCTTTTAGGTCATTCACAGCGAGTCGCTCCTCTTGGGCGTAGCCGCACCAAGTCAGCACTGCCATCATGGGTAAAATCAGGGGTAGCTTCATGCGTGAAAGTCGTGGGAAAAGGCTAGTGGCGCAGAAACCAACCCGCAACTCATGGCTGAGCGAACTTGCGAAATAATCCAATCCACTCACGCCCTTCCCTGCCTGGGTAGGCCGATGTCGGCACCCAAGCCTCAACGCGCTCGAACCACGGTGCAAACCACTGCTCCACCTCCGCCACCGTCACGCCATGTGGTGGACCCGCTCTTTCCTCGCCTGGATCATAGGGATTGATGAAAAAAACTCCCGCCAGCAAGCCTCCCACTTCGAGGCAATCTGCGGCGGCCTGCACGTATTTCCCTCGGTCAGCGGGGTCGATCGCACAGAAACAGGTGTGCTCCCACCAGCCTGTAAACTTGCGCCCATTTTGCCAACTTGGGTCTAGGAAATCTCCCACCTCATACCGCTCCAGACCGACGCTCGGAAACTGCTCCGCTCGCGCCACCGCGGTCGAGGATAGATCCAGCCCCAGCACCGCAAGGCCGTGCCCGGCGAGGGCTCTCACATCATGACCCAATCCACACCCCGGCACGAGCACTTGCCCTTCTCCCCATTCACTCACCGCGATTTTTGAAAGAACCTCCTGCAAGGGGGGGGCCGCTTGGCCCTTTTCCCACGGCATATCACCTACCAGATAGCGCGTTTCCCAATCCGTCATGCCGCACTCTTCGCGGATGCTTCGCCCTCATGCAAGCGTGGAACCCTACCCGTCCATTCTCAAATCCAATCCTTGCCCCTGAATTCGACTCTTGATAAGCAATCGAAACCCACGATGAGTCAGCCCTCCGATCAAGATGATGAAGAAACCCAGATCTTGGTCGGTTCGGTGCTATTTCTTTTCACCCTATTCATCCTGGTCGCTGCTTGCATACTCATTTGGTTCGCCACCCTTCGGGAAAACCAAGTGTTTTGGACTTATGCGGGCGGCTACCCGATCTTGCTCAGAGACCTCGTCCACTTCACTTTCTTCCCTTTATTCGTCGGCACCACGGTCTCCCTTCTCGCCATTCACATGGCCTGTTTTGCAAAAATCTGCGCCTCGTTGAAATTCTTCATTCTCGAATCTTTTCTGCTTCTCGTTTGTTGGCTCCTACTCGCCACCGCTGGCACCATCGCGTTCCGCAATAACCTGCACAACCTTCTCAACGGCTCACCTCTGCACCGACACGAAACGCCCCAGTCCCCTGGCTAGGCACGGCGAAGATAATCCGGCACTTGATCACGCTGTAGGGCTGGAGGCAGCCCTGCGCTTGCAAACGAAATGACCGCCCCTACCCCTGCGGCATGCGCTCCCCCCAGACGTGGCTCCACCTCGAAGACCGGAAACTCATATCGCACCCGCCCAGTCCACCACCGCAGCAGGCCAAAGCCACTCAAGAAAATCACCACGACTCCGCTAATTGGGATTTTGTAACGCTTAACCCATTCGGTGGCACCCAATAAAATCAACGACTTCCCCGTGATTTTGTTCTCAGCTCCCACCGCCTGCGTCGGCTCTGGCGCGGCGGGTAGAACCGGGGATTTAGGCTCCATCCAGTAAACACGGATCGACATCTGCACGAGAAACTTCTCAAACTGCTCCACCGGCTCCGTGCTCTCAAATGCATGCTTCACCGAGCTCTCAAGCGCCCGCCTTTGCTGGGCGGCTGTCACTAAATCCGTCATCGACGGGCTTAGATACAATGCCGAGCGCTGCGGTGCGCCCAAGTAATAAAAAATCACCGTCGCTGGCCGCCCGCTTGTGAAAAAACGCTCAATCACCTCTTCCTCCCGCACCGCTCCCGGGATTTCTTGCTCCCCGCCAATGAGGTAAACAAACAAATCGATCGAAGAATCCTTCCCGTGATCTTCGAGAAATTTCAGCCGATCCCGGTATTCAGATGGGCTAAGCAGGCCTTGCGGATCCACTAGAAACGACTTCGGACGCTCCGCGAAATAGGCTGGGAGAAAGTTTTCAGCGATCTCGGGCGAGGGTTTCTGATCTTCTACAAGTTCTTCAGACTTGGCACTCTCCGCCTCGCGCAACGTTGCCAAGGCCTTGGCTGATTCCTCAGACGCCGCATCGTCTGCCAGTAACAGCGCACCAAGCCGCCAGCCCTTTGCTTCCAAGTCTGCCCGCTCATTGCCACTCCATGTCGGCAGTGCTTGCTCTTCAGAGGCATACAAAACCGAAGAAACGGCGCAGAAAACCACCGCGATCCATCCGAATTCCCTCACCGCACGACCTCCTCGGACTCTTCTTCGTTCACCCCCAGCGGCCGATGCCCGGCACGAATCCTGCGCACCAAGTCGCCCATTTTCGCCGGTGGGGTGACTTTTCGTTCGTAGTGCTCGGGATCGCGGCGCGCGTGACGACTGCGCTGTCTCAGAATGCCGTCCAGGTGATGAAGTGCACGCACGATTCCGTCCGCATAGCGGCCCTCCAACCAGTAGGCATGCGCTCGGGAAAGGCACTCAAAGGTGTCAGCCTCGGTCAAAAAAGGGTCCAGTAAATAGCCGAACACCATTCCTGCGGCCTTCGAACTCGGGTCGATCGTGAGCAAGATCCCCGCCTCATTTGGCTTTTCCAACGGTACGTCCTCAAACGCAGAACGGTTCAAGAGCCAAAATCCAAATTGCCGAATGTTCGCCACCTCACCCAAAGAACCCGTGTAGATGGCCACAAACACCTGTGGAAAACGCCGCATGATTTTCTCCATGGCCACTTCCACACGCTCGCGATCTCCTTGGCGGAGTATCCCCGAGGTATCCGTCAGACAACGCAGCCTGAGCTCTTCCGCGCCGAAGCATGCGTCCGCATCCGCCAGTGAAAATCCACATTGCGGGCATGACGAAGCCGCACGATGGATTCGCTGGACGCAACGGGGGCACTTCATGATGGTAAAGATGGGACTTATTACAAATAATCACCCCAGCCCGTCAAAGCGAATCATCAGGGCATCTTAATTATTCATCTCCCCTGCTGAGCACTCCGCCCATTTATTACAATCCTTGGGGAAAATTCAACATTCCCATGTTCCCACATTTCTCTAGTCTCCGGCCATTCCGTAAATAGACACCAACCTTTCCACCATGAAACCACCCCCACTCGACTCGAACTTTCCATTTCCACGGACTAACCTAGGATTCTCGCCCAAGTGGATCATTATGGTGCCCATCGGCATTCTGGCCATCGTAGGCCTTTTTTCGTCCTACTACACAGTAAGCCCAGAGTCCGAAGCCGTCGTCCAGCGCTTCGGCCAATTCAAGGAAATCGCTCCTCCAGGGCTGCATTTCAAACTGCCCTACGGCATCGACTCTGCCACCATCGTCCCCGTCCGCCGGCAGTTGAAATTAGAATTCGGCTTCAACACGGACTTCGCCACCAACCCAGATCAAGCCAGTCAAGATCCAGAACTCGAACGCGACATGGTCACCGGCGACCTCAATGCCGCCCAAGTCGAGTGGATTCTCCAATACAGCATTTCCTCCCCCCGCGACTACCTATTCAAAGTCCGCGATCCCGGTTCCACACTTCGTGATCTCACCGAGGCCGTCATGTGCGAAGTCATCGGCGACCGCACCGTGGACGAGGTCCTCACCATCGGCCGCACCGAGATCGAAACCGAATCTCTCGTCCGTCTGAAAGTGCTGCTCGAAAAGCTCAACATGGGCGTCACCGCCGAGCAGATTCAGCTCAAAAACGTCCACCCACCCGCTCCCGTGCAGCGCTCATTCGACGAGGTCAACAAGGCCCAACAAGAACGCGAACAGCTCATCAATGAAGCCAACGGCCAATACAACCAAGTCATCCCCCGTGCCAAAGGTCTCGCCGACCAACGCATCTCTGGCGCAGAAGGATTCGCCGTCCAGCGCATCAACGAAGCAGAAGGCGACGTCGCCCGCTTTAAAGAACTACTCGTGCAATACGACAAAGCACCCGCCATCACCAAACAGCGCCTTTACCTCGAAACCATGAACGAAGTGCTACCCAAGCTCGGCTCGAAAATCATCATCGACGAAGACGCCAAGCAGTTCCTGCCACTCATGAATCTCAAGTGATCTACCCCCAATTTCTAACGTTATGAAACTTACGATTCTCTTCTTCGCCAGCCTCCTCGGCGTCATCATCATCGGCAGCAGCGCCTTCACCGTGGACCAGACCGAGCAAGTCTTTATCACCGAATTCGGTAAACCCGTCGGTGACGCCATCAATGCCGACCCTAACGTCTCCGAAGCAGGCCTTCACTGGAAAAAACCTTTCATCCAGCAAGTGAACCGCATCGAAAAGCGCATCCTCGAATGGGATGGCCCCGCCACGGAAATGCCCACTCGCGACAAGCTCTACATCTCCGTGGACAACTTCGCCCGGTGGCGCATCTCAGACCCCAAGACCTATTTCGAAAAACTCCGTGACGAGCGCACCGCCCTTTCCCGGCTCGACGACATCATCGGCAGCGAGACCCGCGGCATCATCGCCTCGCATGACCTCATCGAAGTCATCCGCAGCGAAAAAAACCGCAAACCCGTCCGTGACGAGTCCCTAGTCGCCGGAAATTCCAATCTCGGCGTGCTCGCACCCATCCAATACGGGCGGAACTCACTCGACGAACAAATCCTCAAAGCCGCCCAGCCCAAAGTCACCTCATGGGGCATCGAGCTGCTCGACGTCCGCTTCAAACGCATCAACTACAAGCCCGGCGTCATCGATAAAATCTACAAACGCATGTCCTCCGAGCGCGAACAAATCGCCGACCGCTTCCGCTCCGAAGGGGCCGGTGAGGCCGCTAAAATCCTCGGTCGCAAAGAACGCGATCTCCTCCAAATCGAGTCCGAAGCCTACCGCAAAGAGCAGGAAATCAAAGGCAAGGCCGACGCCAAAGCCACCGAGATCTACGCCACCGCCTACAACTCCAGCACCTCCGCTGCCGACTTCTACCAATTTGTCAAAACCCTCGACACCTACAAAAAGACCCTCGGCAAAGACACCACCACCATCTTCACCTCCAACAGCGACCTCTTCCGTCTCTTCAAACACATCGACGGCCCGAAGCCCCAATAAATCATTTTTCTCCCCCCCGCCCCGGCTTTTCGAAGATCGGGCGATGACGATAAGCGCTTCAAGTGGAGTTCATTACGTGGCATCATTTCACGGTTACCCCGACTCCTCCTTGAGTCGCTCCCAATAGGCTTTGTCGCTGTGGCCTCCCCCACCATTCTTCTCCCTTGCCCATCGCTGCGGAGGCACCTAGTCTCCGCGCCCCGGCGATGAGCGCAAAACCTGTATTTCTCTATGACACGACCCTCCGTGATGGCACGCAGGGCGAAGGATTCCAACTATCTGGGCTGGATAAATTGCGAATCGCCCAGCGGCTCGATGCCTTCGGCGTGGACTACATCGAAGGCGGCTGGCCGGGCTCCAACCCCAAGGACATCGAGTTCTTCCGCGAGGCGAAAAAGCTCAAACTCCACCACGCCAAGCTCGCTGCATTCGGCTCGACTCGCCGTGCGGACACTGCGGTGGAACATGACCCACAAGTCCGCCTGCTGCTTGAGGCTGAGACACCTGTCGTTACGATTTTCGGTAAAAGCTGGGATCTCCAAGTCACCGAGGTCCTCCGCACGACGGTTGAGGAAAATCAGGCGATGATCCGCGATACGGTGGCTCACTTGGTCAAGCATGGCCGCGAGGTGATTTACGATGCCGAGCACTTTTTCGACGGCTACAAAGACTCCCCCGCCCACGCCCTCGCGACCTTGCAAGCCGCCGCAGACGGTGGGGCGCACTGCCTCGTGCTCTGCGACACGAATGGCGGCACGCTACCTGCCGAGATTGTCGAAATTTGCCAAGCGGTGAAAAATCACCTGCCGCAGACGCCATTTGGCATCCACACCCACAACGATTGCGAGCTGGCCGTCGCCAACGCCATCGCCGCTGTCGGCGCGGGTGCGAGTCAGATCCAAGGCACCATCAACGGCTACGGCGAACGCACCGGAAACTGCAATCTCACCTCCATCATCCCGATCTTGCAGCTCAAAATGGGCATGAATGTCGTCCCCAAGTTGGAAAAACTGCGGGATCTTTCGTATTTCGTGGATGACGTTTCAAACAATCCCCATTTCGCGCGTGCGGCATTCATCGGCCGCACCGCTTTCGCCCACAAGGGCGGGATGCATGTGAATGCCGTCCAGAAGCTGGCCCGCAGCTACGAACACATCGTCCCCGGCAGCGTGGGAAACTCGCAGAATATCCTCGTTTCCGAACTCAGTGGCCAGTCGAACATTCTGATCAAAGCCGCAGAACTCGGGATCTCGCTGGAAAAAGGCTCGTCCGAGGCCAGCGCCATCCTGCAACGGGTGAAGGAGTTGGAAAATGACGGCTACTCGTATGAAGCGGCGGGCGGTTCTTTGGAACTACTCATCCGCCGCGAGTTGGGCACGTATGTCAAAACCTTCGACCTCACCGAATACCACACCAGCTTTCGCCAGTATCGCGACGGACACCCGCCGGTCTGCGAGGCCACCGTGAAACTCGCCGTCGGCGGCACGGCCGAGTTGACCGTCGCAGAAGGCAACGGCGTGGTGAACGCGCTCGATCTTGCTCTGCGAAAGGCATTGATCCCCTTCTATCCGCAAATTTCCGGCGTCTCCCTGGTCGATTACAAGGTTCGCATCCTCGACGGTCACGATGCCACTGCGGCAAAAACCCGGGTGCTCATCGTCTCCACCGACGGCGAATCTTCTTGGGGCACCGTCGGCGTTTCCGACAACATCATCGAAGCCAGTTGGCTGGCATTGGTGGATGGGATCGATCTATTTCTCCAACGCGGAAAATAAGGGCGGATTGACGCCGGCCGTTTCACCGACATACTCAGCCTATGCACGAACGGCGGGAAATTCAGTCCTTGGAGATCCATCGCAGGGTCGCCGGGCTTCTTATTTCCGATCCCAGCCGGGTGCTCGCCAAGGCCACTGCCAACCTCAATGCTTGGCTCAAAAGTCGGAATGCGTCTGCTTATGGATCTGCCCATCGGGAGTGGCTGAGTATTCTCCAAACCCTCTCGGCTCAAGAAATCGCCAGCCTGATCGTCTCCAACGACGAGCAGGCCACCCGGCTGCGCCAAAGCAGCCCTTTCGTCGGAATCCTTTCACCCCAAGAAATCTGGTCCATCAAACGTAGCCATGCAACGGCATGAACTCGAACACCTGATCCGGGCAGCCGGGGCGATCACTGGCGCGGATGAAATCATAGTCATCGGCAGTCAGGCCATTCTCGGAGCATTCCCTGACGCTCCCCCGCTCCTTCTACGCTCGTGCGAGGCTGACGTCTTAACCCTGCGAGATCCCAAAGATGCGGACCTGATCGACGGCACCATCGGCGAAGGTTCCCCGTTTCACGAAACCTTCGGCTACTACGCCCAAGGCGTGTGGCTCGACACAGCGGTCCTCCCTGACGGCTGGATCAAGCGCTGCGTGCAGATCCGTAACGACAACACCCGCCAAGTCACCGCACGCTGCCTGGAACCCCACGATCTCGCCGTTTCAAAACTGGTCGCGGGGCGCGAAAAAGACCTCGATTTCCTCATCGAAATGACCCGTAGCGGGATTCTCGGTGAGGAAACCGTCCTCGAACGTATCGCCATGCTTCCCGCCCACGAAACAAGCGCTGCTGACCTTCTAGAGCGATGGAATCGAATCGCCAAAAAGGCGTAGGCTAAGACACAAGGTTCATTCCCATACTTCGTCTCGCGACGACGCAGTTGTCTCCGGCCATTCAGGTTCTTAAGCGATGACAACCGTTACGGCGCAGCGGAAATCGACTCGGCTTTGGCCGTGGTCGCGAGCACTGCATCACGGATGTTGCCTCCTTTGCGATTACTCCACCACAGCACCACCGGGGAGGCGATGAAGATGGACGAGAAGGTGCCGACGACGATGCCGATGAAAATGATGATTCCGAAATCACGCAGTGCCGAGCCGCCGAGGAAGGCGAGGATCGCCACGCTGATGAGCGTCGCGCCGGAGGTCAGCAAGGTCCGTGACAGGGTGGCGTTCACCGCTTCATTCATGATTTTTTCCACCGAATCCGTGCGATGCAGCAGCATTTCTCGCACCCGGTCGAAGACGATGATCGTGTCACTGATCGAGTATCCCGCGATGGTGAGCACCGCGCCGACGTGGATCAGGGAGAGCTCTCCGCCCATGAGCACGACGATGCCCACGCAAATGATGATGTCGTGGAAAATCGCCACGAACCCGCCCAAGGCGAAGGAGAACTCGAAGCGGTAGGTTAGGTAAATCACGATGCCGAGCAGACCGAGGCCGATGGCATAGAGGGATTGATAAAGCGCAGAGTCGCCGATGAGAGCGGAGACCTCGTCCTGGCTGGCGTCGATAGCGTAGGTGCCTGTGGCGGAGTCTTTCGCTGCCAGCGCGGGGATGGATTCGCGGAGTTGCGAGGTGATCGCTGCGGAATCTTTAGAGGCACAGCGAATGGTTAACAAGGTACCGGTGGCCAAATTGCTTTCCTGCTGCGGGTAGGCCTCTTTCGAGAGCTTCATGCCTGACACGACTTTGCGGACATCTTCGAGCGGGACGGTTGTTTCTTTCCCGAGTTGGAACTTGATCAGTGTGCCACCGGTGAAGTCGATGCCTAGGGCGCGCTCGCCACGGACGGCGAAGGCACCGAGGGAAATCAGGAGAGTGGCCACGGCGAGGGCGATGCAAATGCGCCGCTTGCCCATGAAGTCGTAGTTCGCGGATTTGATCAGGTCGAGGAAGGTCAACTTCTTGAAAAGTCCCATGTCGATGCCCCAGCGGAAGATCACCCGAGTGACGAGGATGGCGGAGAAGAGTGAGGCAGTGACGCCGATGATGAGCGTGACGGCGAAGCCTTTGATCGTGCTGCCACCGAGCCAGAACAAGATGCCAGCAGTGATGAGCGAGGTGACGTGCGAGTCAAAAATCGCGGAAAATGCCTTGTCGTAGGAGGCTTCGAGCGCCTGTCTGAGGTTTTTCCCGGTCGTGATTTCTTCACGGAGACGTTCATAGATCAGAACGTTCGCGTCCACCGCCATGCCGATGGTGAGCACCATACCGGCGATGCCGGGAAGGGTGAAGGTGAAGCCAAACATGGACATGATGCCGAAAAGCATGATGGTGTTCACGATCAGACCGATGATGGCGATGAAGCCGGAAAGGCGGTAGTAGAGTAGCACGAAGAGGAAGGTCATGAGCAGCGCAAGGCCGCCGGCGACGAGGCCTTGCTGGATGACTGCGGCGCCGAGGGTGGGGGAAACTTTCCGCATTTCATCGACGACGAGGGCATTTTCCAAGGGGTTCATCAGGGAATTCGCCAATTTCTGCGGTTCGCCGGGATCACCAAGACCGGTAATGATGAACTGTTTGCCGAGTGGGACTTTTTGCACGACTGGGGCGCTGAGGACCACTCCGTCCAGCACGATGGCGATGCGGCCCACGCCTTCGACCATGTTCTCGGTGAGAGCGATCATTTTGTCAGTGCCCGCATTGTTGAGGGTGATGTCCACCGCATCTTGTTGCTGCTGAGAGGGGTAGGCTAAGGCGATATCTGAGCCACCAAGCGCGGCGACCCGCTTCACCAAGATCTGGCGGGTGGATTCCCGGCCTTCTTCGTCTTTCTGGACGAGTGGGTAGGCGAGGTAGCCGGGGACTTTTTCGGTGCCGAGTGAGACGCGGGTGGCGAGGTCTTGGCCATCGGCACCGACTTCGCTATTGCGCGGGCTGACTTCACGGAGTTCGAGCTTGGCGACTTTCGAGAGCTGTTCTCGGATGCGGTCGGATTCGGCGGGCTCGACGCCGGGCATTTGCAGGAGGATCCCGTTGGTGCCTTGGCGGGCGATGATCGGTTCGGCGGTGCCCATGCCATTGAGCCGCTTTTCGATGACGGTGATGGCTTGGTCCACTTGGGACGGGGTGATTGGCATTTCCTTGCCGTCATTATCGAGACGCGGCTGGATGTGGAGCGTGAAGGACGAGCCGCCCTTGATGTCGATGCCGCCTTTTAAGCGCTCCTTGGGTGGGGTGGAGGCAAAGATGCAGAGCGCGCAGATGCCGAGGGTCAGGACCGTGCCGATGTTCCGCTTGCGCCGTTCGATGTCGGTGCCGAAGTACCAGAAGAACAGGACCATCAGGGTCAGACCTGTGGCGAATAAGATCCTTGGATCTTCGAGAAACGTGATGGCAGCGAGCATGGTGGCGGAAGTCGGGATTGGTTCTCCGGGGAGGGATTGGGTTATTTAGAGACAGCGCTGTCCTTTTTGACGACGTGGGAGACGGCGGATTTGTCAAATTCGAGCATGGTGCCCTCGGCAACTTTGATCATGACGGTGTGCTCTTTCACATGGTGGACGATGCCGTGGATGCCAGAGCTAGTGACGACTCTGTCGCTGGCCTGAAGTGCTGCGACGCGGGCGGCTAGTTCTTTCCGCTGTTTTTGCTGTGGGCGGATGAGAAGGAAATAAAAGATCACGACCATGACGACCATCATGATTTCTGGGCGTGCAAGGATACTGGGCGCGGCGACTTCTGCGAAAAAGGTCATCATAGGGATTGGGATCGAGTGTAGCGTTGAAGAAAGTTGTTTTTGTAGTCGGAGAAGGTTCCTGCGGTGATGGCATCCCGTGCCCCGGCGACGAGGGAGAGGTAGAAATGCAGATTGTGGAAGGAAAGCAACCGCAAACCTAGGATTTCGCCCGCGCGGAAGAGGTGGCGCAAGTAGGCACGGGAAAACTCGGCCACGTGGGGGTGGGCGCTCTCGCAGAGGGGGCGAGGATCTTTCGCGTGGATGAGATTCTTAATGTTGATGGGCCCGTCGAGCGTGAAGGCCATGCCGTGGCGGGCGATGCGGGTGGGCATGACACAGTCGAACATGTCCACGCCCCGGGCGATCATTTCGAGAATCTGCGGCGGGGTGCCGAGACCCATGGCATAGCGGGGCTTGTTTTCCGGGAGAAATGGCACGGCGTTGTCGATGGCGCGGAACATTTCATGCTCTGGCTCGCCGACTGAGACGCCGCCGATGGCGTAGCCGTCAAAGTCGAGGGCGACGAGTTCACGGGCGGATTGCTCGCGAAGATCGGCGTAGATCGAGCCTTGGACGATGCCGAAGTGATGCTGCCGGCCATTTCCGGAACGGGGCTCATTGGCGACGACCCAGTCCTTGCAGCGCTTGGCCCAACGGGTGGTGAGGGCGAGGGACTTGGCCGCGTAGGCTTCGTCGCAGGGGTAAGGCGGGCATTCGTCGAAGAGCATGGCGATGTCCGAGGCGAGCGAGGCTTGGATCTCCATGCTGAGCTCGGGGGTGAGGAGCATTTTTGAGCCGTCGAGGTGATTTTGGAAACGGACGCCTTCTTCGGTGATTTTGCGCAATTTCGCGAGCGACCAGACTTGGAAGCCGCCGGAGTCGGTAAGCATGGGCTTTTTCCAAGTGCTGAAGCCATGCAAGCCACCTAGCTCGCGAATGGTTTCGTGACCGGGCCGCAGCCAGAGGTGGTAGGTGTTTCCAAGAATGATTTGCGCTCCTAGGGTTTCTAGCTCGGAGGGGTGGAGTGTTTTGACCGTCCCCTGAGTGCCGACCGGCATAAAAATCGGCGTCTCGACCGTGCCGTGCGGCAAGACGAGGCGCCCCCGGCGGGCGGAACTTAAGGGGTCGGTGGCAGAGATGGTGAACGGCACTGGTAGGAGCAAGGATTTAGGCCAACCGCATTTTTTGGCCAAGCTCAATCATTCGCTAAACGGCTGAGATGAAAAATTATAGAAAGAACGATCATTCGCCGGCGTTACATCAATGAACGCGATAATCTTGGCGCCCCTGTGAAAGTTTTCGGATAAGTTTTCGCTGGCGTGATTCCTATCGCGGGTTATACAGAAGCGTCTGTTTTAAATTAACCAACACACACCAACCCTATGAAACTATTCCTCACAGCGCTTTTTGCCTCGTTCATGGTCATTCCAGCAGTTTTTGCTGACGAAGATTGTGGCAAATGCAAAAAAGGCGCAGAAAAGAAACAAGAAGGCACCATGCTTGTCCATTGCGGCAAGTGCGAGGGTGACAAGAAAAAAGAAGAAAAGAAAGCTGAAGGCACCATGCTTGCTCACTGTGGCAAATGCGAAGGTGACAAGAAGAAGGAAGAAAAGAAAGCTGAAGGCACCATTGTCTGATTTTTTCATTCATCGATTCTTTACGAAAAGCCACCGGCTCCAACTGGTGGCTTTTTTGTGCCTTGGACTCAGTTGACGGGGGTTGGAGATTTCATGCAGAATCTCGCTGCAATGCTTGAAGTGGTGTGCGGAGTGATTGAAAACGAGGCTGGTGAATTCCTCTCCTGCCTGCGTCCACCGGGGAAGCACCTCGCGGGTTTATGGGAATTTCCCGGCGGTAAGATCGACGCCGACGAATCCCCAGAGCAGGCATTAATTCGTGAACTGGACGAGGAATTAGCTTTAGAAATCCAAGTGGTAAAGCCACTGAGGCCGGTGATCTGGCATTACGAATCTCTCACCATCCGACTCACTCCCTTTCATTGCCACATCGTCTCAGGTCACTTGCAGCTCCGTGCCCATACAGCTTGCCGCTGGCTTTCACCGGACGATTTCGGCGACTTGCCATGGGCAGCAGCGGATTTACCAATTTTAGCGGAAATCAGGTCCCGCGCAGGCGGCGCTTCTTTACATGGACATGTGGAAATGTAGCGTGAGCGCCCTGCTCACCCCCACCGCATCTTAATGTTTCGTCAGTCTTCACCCGACCCTGACATAGACTTCGTCACCCGTGCCCAACAGGGCGACACACGTGCTTTCGACGCCTTGATCGTGAAATATGGGGATAAATTGTTCGGTCTCATTTACCAGATGACCTCACACAAAGAGAACACCCATGACCTCTTACAGGAAACTTTCTCACGGGCTTATCACTCCATCGGGAAATTCCGCGGAAATTCCTCATTCTACACCTGGCTTTACCAAATCGCAGTCAACCTAACGCTCAACTTCCTCAAAAAAACCAAACGCCGCAGTGCGCTCAGCCTCGACCAGCTCGAATCCAGCATCCAACAAGACCCGGCATTGATCGACCAGACCCACGAAGCGAATCCCGCGCGTCAATCGCATTTGAACGAACTTCAAAAAAAATTGAACGTCGCCATGCTCACGTTGTCTGAAGCCCACAGAATCGTGGTTACCTTATTTGATATCCAAGGCCTATCCCACAGGGAGATCGCCGAAATCGTCAAAACTTCGGAAGGCACCGTTCGCTCACGACTCCATTACGCACACCTTCAGTTGCAATCGGCATTACAGGACAACTGGGAGGAAAGATTCTGAATCGAACTTTGCGAAAACACGCATGAAGAACTCCGACAAGCCTTCCCTAGAGACGATTCAAGAACTCCTCGCTCAGCGCCGCGAAGAGCCGCAGGGAGCAGAGTATTGGCAAGATTTCCTCCGAGAATTTCATCATTCGCAACGCCAGAAAGCTCTGAAAAAACCGAGCTGGATACTCCCCTTCAGCGGTCTTGCACAACGCATTTCAGAATTAGGCTCTGCCAAATGGGCCTACGCATCTGGACTCGCCTACGCTGCTGTCACCGCAGCCTTTCTCCTCACTCCTCGCGAAGTGGCAAACCCTGTGCCGACACCGACTCGTGTGAACTACGAAACGGTCCAGGCTCCCGTCACAGAGCCATCCGAGACGCCCGATGCATTGGAACTCCTGACACCCGCACCGCACCTCCCTGCGGAAAAGACCGGCTTCTGAGGAATCCCCTCCCCGGCCAACGCACACCATTTCCCGCGCTGGACAATTCTCGCCCGCTCTGCCAAGCACTCGCGCCCATGACCGAGTTGCCGAAAGCCTATGAACCCCAAGCTGTGGAAGCCAAATGGTATGCCGCTTGGATTGAAGGAAAATGTTTTGAAGCGGACCCATCATCGGTGAAGGACGGCTACTCCATCGTCATCCCTCCGCCGAACGTTACTGGCATCCTGCACCTCGGCCACGTCTTGAACAATGCCATCCAAGACATCCTCGCCCGGCGTGCCCGCCAAAATGGCAAAGAAGTCCTCTGGCTTCCCGGCACCGACCACGCGGGCATCGCCACCCAGGCGAAGGTCGAGCGCGAACTCCGCGAAAAAGAAGGCGTCAGCCGCCGCGATCTCGGGCGTGAGGAATTCCTCAAGCGCGTCTGGGACTATAAAAACACCCACGCAGACATCATCATCAACCAGCTGAAACGCCTCGGTTGCTCCTGCGACTGGAGCCGCGAGCGCTTCACCATGGACGCCCCCTACACCGAGTGGGTCAGCCATGTCTTTGTAGAGCTTTTCAAAAAAGGCCTCATCTACCGCGGCAAGCGTATGGTGAACTGGTGCCCCGTCTCCCTGACCGCCCTCTCCGACGAGGAGGTCATTTCCACCCCCCAGCGCTCGAAGCTCTATTTCATGAAATACGAGCTCAGCGACAGCCCCGGCGAGTTCCTAGAAATCTCCACCACCCGCCCGGAAACCCTCATGGGCGACGTCGCCGTGGCCGTGAATCCCAAGGACCCACGCTTCACGAAATACATCGGTCGCACGGTGAATCGCCCCTTTCCTCACGCGGAAATTCCGATCATCGCCGACGAGCACGTGGACATTGAGTTCGGCACCGGAGCCTTGAAAATCACCCCCGCCCACGACAAGGCAGACTTCGAAATCGGCATCCGGCATGGCTTGGAAATCATCGACGTCCTCACCCCAGAAGGCTTCATCAACTGCCCCGAGCTCCCTGATTTCCATGGCCTCGATCGCTTCGTCGCCCGCCGCAAGGCCGCTGCGAAGTTGGAGGAAATGGGCCTGCTCATCCGCATCGAGGAATACGAAAACAACGTCGGCTACTCCGAGCGCGGCGGCGTCCCCATCGAGCCACGCATCTCCATGCAGTGGTTCCTCAAATACCCCTGCGTGCAGCAAGCCGCCGATGCAGTCGCGCATGGCGAGATCAAGTTCCGCCCCGAGCGCTGGGCGAAAACCTACGCCCACTGGATGGAAAACCTGCAAGACTGGTGCATCAGCCGCCAACTCTGGTGGGGCCACCAGATTCCCGTTTGGTATCGCACGGAGAAACTCGCCGACCTGAAAAATGCCGAGGCCCTCGACATGTCCAACTTGTCCCACGGCGACCTTCACGTCGGAACCTTGCCACCTCCAGACGCCGAGAACTGGACCCGCGACGAAGACGTCATGGACACCTGGTTTTCCTCATGGCTCTGGCCTTTTGCCACCATGGCAGACGTCGGCCAAGAGACCCCGACCCTCAAAAAATTCTACTCCACCGACGATCTCGTCACCGGTCCAGACATCATCTTCTTCTGGGTCGCCCGCATGATCATGGCCGGTTATGAATTCACCGGAGAACTGCCGTTCAAGAACGTTTATTTCACCTCCATCATCCGCGATCTCAAGGGCCGCAAGATGTCCAAATCGCTCGGAAATTCCCCTGACCCCATCGACCTGATGGAAAAATACGGTGCCGACGGCCTCCGCTTCGGCCTCATGCGGATCGCCCCCACCGGCAGCGACCTTCGCTTCGACGAGGTCACCGTCGAGGAAGGCCGGAACTTCGCCAACAAGCTCTACAACGCCTGCCGCCTTCGGCAAATGGGCGATGAGCCTTACCAGCCCTTCGATCCAGCAGCCGAGCTTAACCCATTCCAAATCAACGCCATGGCCAAGCTCGACGCCCTCGCTGCCGATCTCGAACGCCTCTACGGCGAGTATCGTTTCGGGGAAATCGCCCAGCGCCTTTACGAATTTCTGTGGAATGATTTCTGCGATAAATTCCTCGAAGCCGTGAAGCTAGACCTTCGAGACACCGCACCGCCCAAGGTCAAAGAGACCACGCTCGCCGTGTTCGACGTGATCATGGGCCGTTACTTACAGCTCCTCAGCCCCTACATGCCGCACGTCACCGAGGAGCTTTCCGCCCGCATGGGCTACCTTGCGGAGGGCGAGTTCCTCATGCAGAAAGTCCTGCCCAGCAGCCCGCTGCTCGCCAATTTACCACCCGAGAAGATCAGCTCCTCACAGACACTCGCCGCCGAGATTTACGAGTCCGCCGGACGCATGAGAAATCTCAAGGCCGAGTATAAAATGGGCTCCCGCAAGGACATCCGCTTCGTCATCAAGGCCGCCCCCGAGTGGCTTGCCGCTGAGACGAAAGTGCTCGCGCTCCTCGTCGGCGCGGAGGAAATTTCTCTAGATTTCAACTACGACGCGCCCAAAGGCACCCCCGCTGCCGTCACCGGGATTGGCGAAGTTTACATGCCACTGGAAGGACTCATCGACGTCGAGGCTGAGCGCACCCGCCTCACCAAGGAGATTTCCGCCACCGAACTCGAGGTCAAAAAATGCGAGGGCAAACTCGGAAATGCCAGTTTTGTCGATCGCGCCCCCCCGGAAGTCGTGGTGCAGGAAAAAGCCCGCCTTGAAGACTGGAAAAATAAATTGGTCCAGCTGCGGGAGATGCTCACCGCTCTCGCATGACGCCTTGCCATCGACCCCGGATCGACTAGCCTGCTTCCACTGCACTCTGAATGACGAATCTCGAAAAAATCCCAGGCATCGGAAAGGCAGGTCTAGAACTCCTTGAAGCTGCTGGCTTCTATAATGTAGAAGCACTCGCCAAGGCCGGTGTGGATGAACTCGTCAACGAGCTCGAACGCGCCAACCGGATTCTCAAAATTTCAAAGCGCACCCCGGCGCGTGAACACATCGAAAAATGGATTCACACCGCCCGTGATCTCAGCGGTGTCGTCCTCGTAGAGGAAATTTCTGTCGTCATGCCGGTAAACTACGAGCTGGTGCCCAAGGTCGCCACGATGCTCGCCAGCGCACCCTTCGCCATCCCCCTCCCCGCTCGCGTTCTGGTCAAACAACAACTCGCCGTTGGCGAAATCCCACCCGCCATCTTGCTCAACCGCTACTCGGGAGACCTCGAAGTCAAAGTCGAGGAACGAGCGATTTCCCCCAAGCACTCACGCCCACCCTCCCAGACAGGAAATGTCAAACTAGCCGAGGCCGCAACCCGCATTGAAATCGACACTTCACGGATCAAATCCATCGAATCCCTCGCCGGCCCCGCCCCGAAAAATCCCCACGGCCATGACGCAGTCCAAGACGACCGAGTCGCCCTGATCCGCGGCCCCAGAGCCGAGACCAATCTCGGGAAAAACCCAAACTCCCGCCGCTTTGTCCGTGGCGTTCTCCACAGCCATCCCGTCGCGATGACCACCGGTGCCGTCGTCACCCTCCTATTGTTTGCCATCCTGCCGCTCGCCATCATCTCTTCTGTTTTACTGTTGCTCTCCGATTCTCTCCCCAATTTTCGCTGGGTGCCCATTTGGCTGCTAGCCTTCCCCTTGAGCCTTCCCATTCTCGGTCTCGCCTACGCCATCTGGGGCCAAAGCGGCTCCTGCCGGATTTGTGGCCAGAAGCAATTTGTGCCCAAGGTCTGCCTGAAAAATTCGAAAGCCCACCACATCACCGGACTCGGTCACATCATTCCAACCTGCCTTCACATCATCGTTTTCCGCTGGTTTCGCTGCATCTACTGCGCCACCCCAGTGCGACTCAAGGAATAATGCCACTCCTCGCCTGATGAAGCGCTTTCTTCCATGGATTCTGGTTTTCTCACTCACACTGAGTTCCTGCGGGTGGCTCGGCCTAGGCAAAATTAAAGCCCCGGAAAAGACCCCGGAAAAACCCTTTGGCGATACAGACATCCCGCCCTGGCTTCGTCAAAAAGGAGCCGATTCAGGCACCCCCATCACCGCTGGCGGAAACATCACCGCCAAAATTACCCCCGCACAAATCACTCCGGAAGAGGACATCGTTTACACCGATCCCGACGACCCCGAAGGCGGCATCCCCGAGCTCGCCACCCTTCTCTCCGAAACGAAACGCGGTCCTTGGGAGGAAAGCGAAACCATCGCCAAACGCCGCTCCGCCCGCGAAGGGAAGCCTCTCCTCATTTGGTTCACCGACTCCCAGAGCAGCCCTATGTGCAAGGCGCTCACCCAAGAGCTCTTCTCCACCAACGACTTCGGAAACTGGGCCACGGAAAAACTCGTCCGCCTCAAGATCGACGCCGCCGCAATCATCAAAGACGAAACCCTCGACCTCGGCTCCAAAGAAGACCGCCGCTCGCGGATCATCACTTACAACAAAGCCATCAAGGACCGCTACAAAGTCCTCGGCTACCCCTCCCTTATCATGCTCAGCCCCAGCGGCGAAGTCGTCGGTCGCTACCGTGGCTACAAACGCGGCGAGTCCCAACTCCTCTGGGGCCAACTCAAGCATGGCGAGGCCGTTTCCACCCACTCCTACGAAGAATGGCGCACCGGGCTTGAAAAACGCAACTACCGCGAATGGCAAGACCGCAAGGGGCGGAAAATTTTTGCCAAACTCACCTCCTATTCCAAGGGCAAGGTCACCTTCATCGAGCCAGACGGCACCCGCTCCCAGACTCAAGAAAACAACCTCTCCGACAACGACCGCGCTTGGCTAACCGAACAGAAAAAACTCCACAACTATAAGGAGTAAAGACAGCCCTGCCTCTCCCTCCTGAAAACCCATGACCGGTGGACCAGAAGTCGATGCCTTTGAAAAACGCCTCCGCTTCGGCTGCGGCCTGATCCTAGGCGGCATTGCCAGTCTTACCGGACTACTCGTCATCGCACACTGGGTGAATGATTTCTCCGCCCCCATCGGCCTCGCTATGTTCGGCACCACCATCCTCTCCGGCTTTCTCGCCATGCGCTACGGGGATGCTTTCTTCCGCGCACTCCTCCGCATCATCGCTTTAATCCTCAGTCTCTAGCCACCGCATTCCGCCGAACGTGCATACTCGCTCAACTCGACCCACCTGTAACGCCGGAGACAGAAGCCAACTTCAGATCACTAAACTATGAAACTGGGCCAACAGGTCAGCGATATACGAACTGCTGGCACGGTCATTAGCTCGTTCCTCCCCTGGGTTGATAAAGCCTCCTTTGACGAAAGCACTCACCTCACTGATAGAAGTTCAGGATCCATACAAAGTTTGGGGTATGAGAATTGCACAAAAACCAGCCGCCACTACTACCCGCCACCGCGAAGGAGCCCGTAAAGCAGGCAACGGCAATGACTCATAGTAAGCACACACCGATAAAGTAGGGTTTAACCCCATGGTGATCATAGATAACGGAAGCGATCATACGGCGATCAAGACACGATAACTTAATTATCTATCATACAAATGATACTCTGTCCGACTTTGATTGAAGTATAACTTTTATGACCTCGCGAATATCCCATCCACCAGCCGCCAACTGGCAGCGGGATAGCGACGGTCTTATTTTAGAACTCTCTGGTGATTGGAAACGAGACGGACCAACCGTTAACATCACAAGCGCGGCTACTAAAATCGCTCCCACAAGATATCAAGTGGAAAAACTTGGCAGCTACGATTCTACTTTACCAGCATTCATCCTATCCTTGATCCGCTCTGCCACCGGATATGCATCTGCGAAAGACAAGCCTGTTCCGAGTTTAAATGGCCTACCTGAAAGTCTTCAAGGCCTGCTCACACTGGCGCTTTCTGTGCCAGTGGAAATTGCAGAGCAAACAGCACTTCAGCATGCGCCAGGAATCCTCAAGCTCGGCAATTTCACCCTTCAAGTGTGGAAGTCCATCCACTCATTGCTCGATTTCACCGGCCAAACCATCTATGCCCTAGGCCGCTTATTCACCGGAAAAGCGCAATTCCGCACCACAGATCTCTGGATGGTGATTCAACAATGTGGCGTGCAGGCACTGCCGATTGTGTCACTCATTAGTTTCCTCATCGGACTGATCCTAGCCTTTGTCGGAAACGTCCAACTCAGCAACTTCGGGGCCAATCTGTTTGTGGCAGACCTCGTCGGAATCGCGATGGTCCGAGAGATGGGAGTCGTCATGACAGCGATCATCATGAGTGGCCGTACAGGAGCCGCTTTCGCAGCATTCATCGGTAGCATGAAGGTAAACGAAGAAATTGATGCCTTAAGGACTTTCGGCTTCTCTCCCTTTGATTTCTTGGTTCTCCCACGATTGTTAGCGTTGGTTCTGATGATGCCCATACTCACCATCTACGCCAACGTAGTCGGCATACTCGGTGGAATGTTAGTCGGAGCATGCGTCGGCATCCCTCCTATCCTTTACTGGACAGAAACCTTAGCCGCTGTTGATCTGACCAACTCGTCACTCGGCGTGATGAAGAGCGTCTTCTTCGGGGCTGCCATCGCCATTTGTAGCTGCATGGAGGGACTCAATGCAGGAACTTCCTCGGCAGCTGTTGGCTTGGCGACAACCCGCGCTGTCGTCGCGTCGATCACGATGGTAATCGTACTAGACTCGGCCTTCGCCGCAATTTTCACCCTGCTAAACATTTAAAGTGGTAGCCAAAATTAAAGTCACCGATCTCACCATGTCGTATGGTCCACTTGTGGTGATGCATGATCTCAATTTTGAAATCCAAGACAAAGAAATCTTCGTCATCATGGGTGGCAGCGGTTGTGGCAAGAGCACACTCCTGCGGCACCTGATCGGCCTACAAGAACCCACCAAAGGCTCCATTCACTATGGTGAAAGAAACTTTACCACCAGCGACCCGAGTGAGCGTAAATCATTCAGCAAGCGATTCGGCGTCATGTATCAATCAGGAGCGCTATGGTCATCGCTAACCTTGGGCGAAAACATCTCCATGCCCCTAGAGGAAAGTGCAAAGATCTCAGCGAAAACCGTCAAGGAACTCGTTTCATACAAGCTCTCACTCGTCGGCCTCTCTGGCTATGAAGACTACTACCCAGCACAAATCAGCGGGGGCATGAAGAAACGTGCAGGCATCGCTAGGGCAATGGCGCTTGATCCCGATATCCTTTTCCTCGACGAACCTGGAGCCGGACTGGACCCACTCAATTCAAGGCGCTTAGACGACCTCATCCTGCGACTACGAGATAGCCAAGGATCGACCATTATCATTGTCACACATGAGCTTGCCAGCATCTTCACAATCGCAAACCAAGCACTTTTCCTCGATACCGCAACCCGAACACAAGGAGCCGTTGGTAACCCTAACGAACTACGTGACCATTCAGCCAATCCCACTGTGCGACTCTTTTTAAATCGAGGCGAATTACCTCCCCGGAGCCATGAGTAAAAAAGCCAACCCAACTCTCATTGGAGTATTTACACTGGTCGGTCTTTTACTGATGGGTGGAACACTCGTCCTTTTCGGAACTGGCAAAGTATTCGAGAAAAGTAGTAATATCATTCTATACTTTGATCAGAGCGCTAACGGCCTACTGATCGGTTCCGAAGTCAGATTCGGCGGAGTCCGCATTGGGCGAGTCACTACAATGAAAGTGCTGATCGATCCGCAGAATAATCGCAAGATCATCCCGGTGGTGATCGAGCTTTCCGAAAATGATCTCAGAGCCGTTGGATCGACCTCCGGCAGCAGTATCGATTTCGCCACCGAAGCCGGCGTAAAGCGGGCGGTCGATGAGGGTCTACGAGCCAAAATGAAGCAACAAAGCCTATTGACAGGACAGCTCTACATCGAGTTCGACATTGTCCCGAACACCCCCGGCTTTACTTACGTATCCGATCAAAAGCCAATCTACCCCATGGTGCCAACCATGAGCACGGAGATGGACGAACTCATCGCAGGAGTAGCAGATGCACTGAATAAATTCAATTCACTCGACCTAACCAGCGCGATGAAAGATCTGCGGGACGTCATTGCCACCTCCAAGACTCAGATCTCATCCCTGAACTTAAAAGCGATTAACGAAAATTTAGTTGCCATCACAACCGACGTCCGGGAGCTAACCGGGAATGATCATCTCGCCAAAGCCATAGATGGCCTAGAAGAAGCACTAAATGGAATCAATTCACTCACTAAAACAGTGAATTTAAAAATTGATCCCCTCATGGATAATCTGGATCAAGTCCTGAAACAGACAAAATCAGGACTCGAAAAAATCGATGAAGCAACCGCGACAATTCAACAAATAACCAACCCGAGAGCACCGACACTCGTAAGGCTTCAAACCGCTATAGGTGAAGTAGACCGTGCCTCACGTGCCATTACAGAACTCGCGAACGATCTAAAGAGAAATCCAGATTCACTCGTTCGAGGAAAGGCTCCAAACCCATGAAAGCCTATCAAATACTACCCCTGACTCTCCTCATGAACTGCTGCAGCGTTCTATCCCCCGTTAAAGATGCTGCCATCTATCACGTTCTAGAACCCCTTCTTCCAGAACGTCCATTAACCTTAGCCACCCCGTCAGTTGCCATCAACCGACCATCGATCCCTTCATACCTAAATCGTCAACAACTCATCACTCGGTCCGGTGGTCGGCTGATGATCAGTAGTATAGACCTATGGGGAGAACCAATTGAAGCGGCAATCTCCCGCGTCATGGCCAGCAACCTAAGTCGGCTCACTGGTTCCACATGTATCCAACCGGTGGAAAACTTCACGGCTATGGATTACGCCTATTTATTAGATTTGAGAATCCTTCGGTTCGATCCAGACACCGCGAATCACATGATCCTAGAAGGCACATGGCAGCTTCAACCTGTAAACGGAAGCGTCGCCACCCGTCATTACTTCCGAATCAGCACCGCTATCGCAGACGGTCATCATATACAAGCGGCTCGTGTCAGCGGAATGAATCAGTGCCTAGAACAACTCGCTCGTAAAATCACCTTGCGCCCATAAAGCCCGCAGGCGTTTTAACCCAACCCATCAATTTTATGAAAATAGATACTATCGAAGATTCTCTGGAGCGTTCAGAAAGTGCAACAATATCGCCAAAACGAATCGCCTTCGTCGGCGGGTATGAACCGAGGCGCTGTGGCATCGCTACTTTTACCAATAATCTCTGTGATGCAGTTGCCATGGCGATCCCCACTGCGGAATGCATTGCAGGAGCTGTTAACGATCAGGTAGAAGGCTATAAATACCCATCCCGTGTGTGTTTTGAAATCCTTGAAAAGGATCTTAGTTCTTACCGCCGAGCCGCTGATTTCCTCAACTTTAATAAGACAGACATCCTATGTCTTCAACATGAATTCGGCATCTATGGTGGATCTGCTGGTAGCCATATTCTGACTCTGCTCAAGGACGTGAAGATGCCTGTGGTGACGACACTTCATACCGTTCTGAGAGAACCCAACCAAGAACAGCGTCGAGTGATGGAGGAGCTAATCTTCCGCAGCGACAGACTCGTCGTGATGGCGCAAAAAGGTGCTGAAATTCTAAAGGAAACCTATGGAGTGGCTGACACTAAAGTGGACGTCATTCCGCATGGCATCCCCGACATCATGTTCGCAGATTCAGCGTATTCAAAAGTGCAGTTCGGCCTAGAAGGTCGAAAAGTTTTACTGACATTTGGACTGCTAGGCCCAGGAAAGGGAATCGAGTTTGTTATCGAAGCTCTTCCAGAAATCGTCCGAAAACACCCCACAGTGGTGTATTTGGTGTTAGGTGCCACCCATCCACAATTGGTGGCACGTGAGGGCGAAAGCTATCGGCTAGGTCTCGCCCGGCTAGCCGAGGAACGTGGGGTTAAAGATCATGTGATTTTCTACAACCGCTTTGTCTCTTTAAAAGAACTCACTGAATTTATTGGTGCCACAGACATCTATTTGACACCTTATCTCAATGAAGCACAGATCACCTCCGGAACTCTGGCTTATGTTTTCGGTGCCGGAAAAGCTGTGGTCTCCACGCCCTATTGGCACGCGCAAGAACTCTTGGCAGAGGGGCGTGGTCGGATCGTACCATTCAGAGATCCGCAAGGCATTGCAGGAGGAGTCTGCGCATTCCTAGATGATCCGATACTTCTCGAAAAGACACGTCTAGATGCCTACCATCTTGGTCGAGAAATGATCTGGTCGGCCGTAGCAGAACAATACCTCGAATCGTTCCGCCATGCACGGTCGGACCGTAAGTCTGCCTCACGGATGGCATTCGCGGATCGCACACTCGCCAGCAGCCCATATAACCTACCAACGTTGCGACTGGATCATATTGTGAGGATGAGTGATGGCACCGGAATCTTTCAGCATGCCATCTACAACGTACCAAATTTCCACGAGGGCTATTGCACTGACGATAACGCTCGTGCATTCATTCTGTGCAATTCGTTGGAAGAACCAAGCCAGCTTGATCACCTAGCAACTAGCTATCTTGCCTTTCTTGCAGCAGCACTAAACTACCACTCAGGACGCTTTTGTAATTTCATGAGCCATGGTCGCCAGTGGCTCGAAGTCGAAGGCAGCGAGGATAGTCACGCCCGAGCCTTGTGGGCACTTGGCTTCGGTGCCGGAAGATCTAAGAATACTGGACATCAATTGCTATGCGTGCAACTATTCGAACACGCCCTGCCATCGGTAGATATATTCACTTCCCCAAGGGCGTGGGCATTTTCATTACTTGGAATTCATGAGTTTCTTATAAAATCCCCAAATAACACCAAGGTCACCGCTAGCCGAGATGAACTGACCACGCGACTCGTATCCTTATGGAGTAACCATGCGACCGAGGACTGGCCATGGTTCGAGTGTGGTGTCACCTACGATAACGCACGTTTATGCCAAGCGTTGATTCTAAGCGGAGATTCTGCCTCTCACGCGGAAGCATTAGACATAGGACTGACAGCATTGCGCTGGCTAGTGAGTATCCAAAAGACCGAGGCTGATCACTTCAGACCAATCGGCAGCAATGGCTTCTATGTCAAAGAGAGAACTCGCGCAGAATTCGACCAACAACCTGTGGAAGCTCAAGCCATGGTGTCTGCTTGCCTTGATGCTCTCCGCATTACAAAAGATCCCTTCTGGGCAAGCGAGGCGAAACGAGCCTTCGAGTGGTTCCTCGGCCGCAACGATCTAGGACTGCCGATCTATGACTCCACCACGGGAGGCTGTGGTGATGGCCTACACCATGACCGAGTCAATGCCAATCAAGGCGCTGAATCTTCACTCGCATTTCATCTATCACTCGCGGCAATGAATCAATCGGATCATGCAATCTCACCCCGCCCCGCGTATCCCTTTAACTCATGAACTCAATCCATCTTCACCGTCATGAAATCACTCTGCTACCTGAGAGCGGAAGAGTAATTATTCGTCCGTTTATCCCATCAAATCCTATTCGAACCACAGCTATCTTAGGCCGCACTCTTGCTTTAACTGAGGATGAAGTCGCAAAAGAAATGGAAGCCGTTCACCAAGGATTCGAGGCTAGGCATTACGACATCGAAGCCCTACTACTTGAGCACTACCAAAAAGTTGTCCCGTTGATTTTTACCAATCGTGCGCTATCACGACCGCGCCAACTACTCATAGGCGCTTTGTTTTCTGGAGAATACTCATTGGAATCTGCCGCGCTATTCAATCCGTCTATAGTCGCGCACCCCGATCAAGCAGGAGTCCAGGAAGGCGGACTGCGTTTCGTGATGAGTCTGCGCGCCACTGGTGAAGGGCATATTTCATCCATCGAGTTCCGCTCAGGAGTCATCGAGCCAGATGGTAAAATCACCCTAGACGTTGTTTCACGCTACGTCACAATGCCTCAAATTGTCCCAAATCCAAGTTATCGAAAAAAGAGTTTTGTCTTGAAATTCCATGAAATGGGCTTCGACAATGATTATGTTAACGAAGTGATTGCTCAGCTTAATGATGACTTCACCCGTGAAGATCTTTTTAAAAGCGTTGCTGTAATACGCCATCAATATTATCCTGGCTCGCATGAACTGAAACGCACGCTCGAATACATTCAATGGCTTGCTGACTCAAACTATGAATTGCGATTTTCATCCAAGCTTGGGCTTAGTGAACGCATTATCTTCCCTGTGTCTCCAAACGAGAGTAATGGTATCGAGGATGCTCGATTCGTCCGTTTTATCGAGAACGATGGCTCAGTCATGTATTATGCCACCTATACGGCTTACAATGGTCGCTCAATTCTTCCCCAATTCATTGAAACCAAAGATTTCTTACATTTCCGCGTATTAACCCTCAACGGTAGCGCAGTCCAGAATAAGGGAATGGCGCTATTTCCGAGGCGAGTTGGTGGACGATATGCCATGCTCTCTCGCCAAGATGACGAAAATATTTTTATCATGTTTTCGAATAATCTGCATTACTGGAGTGATCCACAAATCCTAATGCGCCCCGCTGAAATCTGGGAGTCTGTCAAAGTCGGAAATTGCGGTTCACCGATTGAAACGACAGAAGGTTGGCTCGTAATCACCCATGGTGTCGGCCCGATGCGAAAGTATTGCATCGGTGCGGTTTTACTTGATCTGGAAGATCCAACGATCATCATAGGCAGACTCACCACCCCCCTCATTTCTCCAGAAGGACTCGAGCGTGAAGGCTATGTCCCAAACGTGATCTACAGCTGCGGCTCATTGGTCCATGGCGACCAGCTCATTCTTCCCTATGCTATGAGTGACAAATTCACCGTGATCGCGAGTGTGAGCTTGGTCGAAATACTTTCGGCGTTGAAGCCATAGATAATTCTTGGAAACCTTTTACAACCTAGACTTCTTTGTAGCACGGATAACTACCTACTTGGATCCATCTAAACGGCGGTAAAGCCATAGATGAAGGCAGCGGTAGGTGTTATATTTCAAATTTTCTACTCCTCGTGATTAGTGATACTCATTATAATTGAGTAGCGCTTGCTGCTTATCAAAGTCGGACTCCCCGGTAAGTTCACGCTTGGCCCGTTCGTAGTCCATCTGCTTGATTTGAGTCGAGTTCCTGCCCGCAAGTGACGCCAATTCTATCGTCCTGTCGTAAACCATTTCCCGAGATACGGGTCGAGTGAGCAAGCCACTTATACCGAAGGGCTCACTTTGTAGTGAATAGTTGATCTTCATGATTATTATAATTTTTTTCGAAGCGCACCCAAGGAAGCCCTTAGGAAACAACACTCTAAGCCTAGAAACTACCTATACCATGGGGAACAACCCTACTCGCAGGTTGCTTTACTCAATCTAATGGTAATCACTATCGCCCTTCGCCCTTAACCCACATGAACTTGATTCCACCTTCCGAATAGGAGCGCGTGATGGGGATTAAACCCCATATCGGTCGGTATCGTAATATTTAATTAATGCTCAGGTCGGTTGGCAATATAGCCTCCACATAACCAAATATATCAAATGAAAACTAATCGTATGTCGCAAGCCATTGTATTGATCTCGTTATTAGGCCCTTGGATCTCGGCATCCTCTCAGACCCCTAATCCTGAAAAAACCCATATGGAGCAAAAGCATGTTATTCAAAAAAACAGCCTTACAGCAATGTTAGCGGAAAGTGTTACTTTTTCGACCCTTACCAAGGCTTTAAAGGCGGCGGGCTTGGATGGAACACTTGGTGATAAGGGTGAGTTCACTCTATTTGCTCCAACTGATGACGCCTTTGCTAAGAGGCTGTCTTAAAAATACTAACTTTCCGAATTTTAATCTGTACTAGTTTAGTCATGTATTGGAGAAACTCGGCATGGCCAGTTATCCAAGCAGCATGACGGAATCCGAATGGAA
>JAIXQH010000025.1 GCA_027484055.1 Verrucomicrobiaceae bacterium
GGCGACTGATCCGGGATCATGAAGTGAAGATTGAACACTCGGAAGCCATGATCTACCTGTCGATGAGCAAGCGAATGCTCGCAAGAATCGCGAACTAGATATTTTTAAGACAGTCTCTTATGCCCAAGAATCAAACCGTCCAACAGGTGTGGGGGAATAAGTCTTATTTGGGCTTAGATTTGTCCTTATGCCCCTTATCTTTTCCTTCTTCTTTAGGAGATGGCGGCTTATCTCCTAGAGCGGGTCTTGGGTCGCTCGGTTGAACCTGCTTCGGCTCTTGTTTTGACTCTCGCTTAGGCTGCTGTTTGCGTTCTTGCTTCCGCTGCGGGTGGGACTCCTGCTTGGGTTCCTGCTTGGGTTCCTGCTTGGGTTCCTGCTTGGGTTCCTGCTTGGGTTCGGGTTTTGGCTTCTGTTCTGACCCCTGCTTTGGCTCCTTTTTGGAGGATGGCTTCAAGTCCATTCCAGTTTTATCAGGATGATCTGTTTGCTTGGTTGAAGGTAACTCCGGTCTCAACTGTTTTTTATCTGCCGAATCCTTGTTCTCTGGGTCTTGGTTTCTATCGCTAAATTTTTTGTTTTTATCGCGTTCTGTTGGCGTTTGATTTTCATAACGATTCGGCGGGGCTTGATCCCCGGATAATTGCGCAGGCGATTTCGCAATTATAGGCGTTCGGGTGAATTTTTGACGCTTCACATTGATCTTATTGTCCGGTCCGTGGGTAGCCTCATCCGCTTCACGGTTTTCTAATTGGCTACGCTCTTTCGCACTGACTCGGACCTCCTGATTCTGTTCAGAAATTTTTTTACGGTCCTGTAGGTTCACGGTCTGAAATCGCTTATCCTTTTCACCATTCACGTATTGTGGCAGTGCTTGGGCGTATTCATAGTTCCGCTTCTTATTTTTCTGCTGAACATGTGATCCTGCTTGTAACGCTTCCCACGTCCGTGACGGACGCGCGCCTTTGTGATTTCGATAGTATTCAAAATCATCACGTCGGCCTTTCGCCCAGTCACGATCATCTCGATTGCGCCATCGATCTTGTGCGTAAAGAGGATCATATCCACCCCAGCTAGAACGGTACGAAAGTGAAGCGACAAACCCATCGCTTTGATACTTTGGCTCATAGTAATCTCCAAAGTAGTAATGGCCATACTTTGGACGAATGAAAAGGTGGTCAGCAAATACGTTTAGCGCGATTACTACCAATGGAGTGTAAGAGTAGTTTGGCCTATTGTAATACTCATGGTTGAATCTTACCGGTGCGAACACCACACCTCGGAGCGGGATATCGTAGTCCCAGTAGCCGTCAATAAAAACATAGCCCCGTGGTGTCCATTGGTAATGAGCGGGGCTCCAGAACCAGTTTTGTTGTCCCGCCTGCCAATAGCCAGGCCTCCATGCGAAGCGATTTTCGTGGTCCACCCAATTCCCTGACACCCAAATGTGATTACGTGAAGGTGCCTCGACATTTGGACCCGATTCGATCAACCTAGGGGGCTTCGGATAATACGAGACTTCCTTTAACTGAGAGTCCGCCCAGTAGCCGGATGTCCATTGCCATTTATTTTCTACCTCACCCCAATAGCCTGGGATCCATTGCCTACCCGGGGGCATGTTGCGCCATATACCGCTGATCCAGAGAAAGTCCGTGGCCTCGTCGTCCCAGCCCCAATATCCCGGGATCCACGATACGTTATCCCCACTGGGTCGCTGGTCAGGTGGCACTTCTTCGATTGGTGAGGGAGGGGCTATTTGCACCATCACGCCTGGTTCTGGATCTTGACTTGCATATGCAGCGAACGCCTCGTGAACTGGTCCTCGGGTCAATTCTTCCACCCCCTTTTCCGAAGCTTGAGAGCTTGTTGAAGTGATTAAAGCAGTCAATGCTATCACCCAACAAATAGAGCTAAGGATTGATAAATGGTTAATTTTCATGTTTCGGTCAATTATGCTAAACGTAGAGTTTTAGATGCGAATGTCTAGCTGCAACAAATCTCATGGTGCCATTCCCGTGACTCGTAAAGTTCTAGCTTGGCGTCTCCCCCATTTGATCTGGTAAGTTCATGAATTGAACACTCGCTAGTGACTACACATTCAGGGTTGAGCTCGTGCAGCGGGCCGCGCATGACGATAGTCCTTGGGTAATTTTCTAGCGGTTCATCCTCTAGGGGCGCTGTGCAGGTGAGGGTGATACCTTGTGAGTTCATGACTTAGGCGGTTATTGGGTTGTGGGCTTCCGCGAACCAAAACCACTGATCTATTCCTCGGGAAATCTCAGTAAAAAGATTGGCGGTTACGCCATCGTCCAATTCAGCTGCCTCGTTGGTGCTGGCCCTGACCTGTTCAGCGAAGACGGACAAGGCTGTCGCTACCGCATCCGTGTGTGATATTCCCTCTGATAACTCTATTGTGTATGCTGGGAGACGCGTATGGCTAGCCGCAAGTCGAAGCGTTCCTTCCGCCAAACCACCGAGCTGCACAATGTGTTCGGCGAGTTGATCGAGGTGATTTGCCGCCGCCTCATGAATTTGGTCGAATAGCCCAAGCATAGCGACGAAAGGCGGCCCCATAGAATTCCAGTGTGCCTGCTTAAGTTGAATCATCAGGTCAATACTTGAGACGAGTCTCAAATTAAGCAGGTCGATCAATTCCATGCGGTCACTCAGCGGGAGGCCCACCCTTGTTTTATAGAAAACTGGGTAGTCTTGTGGTGCTGTAAGCTCTATCTCCATGAAATCAATTCAAATTCATCGGCCACTACGAGTCACGCTCTTTACGCCGGGCGCAAAGGTAGCCTACAAGAACCCCGACACCGATGCCTATAAGGATGGTTTGGTAGAGGTTGTTTTGCATCAGTTGTTCTGCAGCGTCGCGATCCCTCAGCGCCCGCCTGTAGGTATTTTCAAATAACACCTTCCCACCTTCTAGAGAATGGATAACGCCTTTCCGCGCCTCGTCGTAGGCACCTATCGCCCCAGATTCTAGGCTTTCGGTGGTATCACGTATTAGATTTTTAAAATCTTCTTTAACTTCCGACATTGGGTAGCTCATTGGTTGATGGAGTTGCTTTGTTGAATTACAAATCAAGTTATATTCGTAGAGCTTGTTAACCATAGGGTATATCCCTACTTCCGATGATATTATCGCAGAGAGTCATCAACCAAGATCAGCACACCCAGCCACTTTTGCAGTCAGCACCGCCTTTTTCAAGAGGGTAGGGTTTTACCCCATTGAATCATTTCGGGGGTCTTGAGATTATGCGCGGATAACCTCTCTTTGCCTTTAAATGTCAGCTCATTCATGAATTCAGCCCCCGAATTAAGCATTGATTCTCTCAGCAGCGAAGCCCAACTCATCACCGGGGCCCTGCAAAACGCGATTCTGAAAAGTGAAAACTTCTCCAGTATTGCCACCGACGCGAAGGGAGTCATCCAGCTCTTCAACGTGGGGGCAGAACGGATGCTTGGTTACACCGCTTCAGAAGTGATAAACCGGATCACCCCGGCGGATATTTCCGATCCTGAAGAGGTTATTGCACGCGCGATGGTGCTAAGCATTGAGCTTGGCACACAAATCACCCCAGGTTTCGAGGCTTTGGTTTTTAAAGCGTCTCGCGGAATCGAGGACATTTATGAACTCACCTATATCCGCAAGGACGGAAGTCGTTTTCCAGCCGTGGTCTCGGTGACCGCGTTGCGAGATGATCAAGGTGGGATCATCGGCTATCTACTCATCGGAACAGATAATACCGCGCGGATGCAGGTGGAGGAAGAACGAGTCAAGCTGGAGCAAAGTTTGCGCGATCAACAGTTTTACACGCGTTCATTGATCGAATCCAATATCGACGCCCTGATGACGACTGATCCTTCCGGGGTCATCACCGATGTGAATAATCAAATGGAGACTCTCACAGGACTCTCACGCGACGAACTGATCGGAGCATTCTTTAAAAACTATTTTACGGATCCAGCGCGGGCCGAGGAAGGCATCAAGCGCGTGCTCAGCGAGGGCAAGGTTACTGACTATGAACTCACCGCCCGTTCCAAGGCGGGTATAGAGACCGTCGTTTCATATAATGCCACTACGTTTCATGATCGCGATGGTATCCTTCAGGGAGTATTCGCCGCAGCCCGTGACGTGACCGAACGTAAGCGCTGGGATAAGGTGCTTCAGGAGAACACTTTAGAACTTGAGACGGCAAAAGCCATCGCCGAGAAGGCCAATCTCGCCAAGTCCGACTTTTTATCCAGCATGAGCCATGAACTGCGCTCACCGCTCAATGCCATACTCGGCTTCGCACAGTTGATGGAGACAGACCTTCCAGGGCCGACTCCAAGTCAGAAAGCTAGCATCGAACAGATTCTCCACGCTGGCTGGTTTCTTCTCGAATTGATCAACGAAGTCCTAGATCTAGCTGTAGTCGAATCGGGGCGACTTTCGCTCTCACTGGAACCGATTTCTCTGGCGGAAGTGTTAACCGAGTGCCAAGACATGATCGATCCCCAAGCTCAAAAGCGTGGGATTCACATGACCTTTCCAACATTCAAATGCCCGTGCTTTATCAAAGCGGATCGCACTCGCCTCAAACAAGTTCTCATCAACCTCTTATCTAACGCCATCAAATATAACCGAAATGGCGGTTCCGTCATTGTCGAATGCACAGAAACTACCGCAAGCTGCATCCGCATCAGCGTGAAAGATACCGGTGCAGGACTATCCCCCGGCCTACTCGCGCAGTTATTCCAAGCCTTCAATCGGCTCGGTAAAGAGGCTACGGCGGAGGAAGGCACTGGTATAGGCCTAGTGGTTAGCAAACGTCTAGTCGAACTGATGCAGGGGACAATTGGCGCGACGAGTCAAGTCGGGGTCGGAAGCATTTTCTGGATCGAACTACTCCATGAAAAAGACGCTCATTCTGATTTAATTAAAAAAGCAGCTACCAAGTTCACATTACCTCCTATTCCGTTGGGAGCACGGAAAAATGTGGTGCTCTATGTGGAGGACAATCAGGCGAATCTCCTATTGATTGAGCAACTCATCGCCCGGTGTTCAGACATGAAACTGCTCACCGCTAAGAATGCCCTAGACGGAATCGCACTCGCCATCGCCCAAATGCCAGACATGATTTTGATGGACATTAATCTACCCGGCATCAGCGGAATCGAAGCCATGAAATTACTTCAACTCAACCCCAGCACGGCACATATTCCCATCGTTGCCCTGAGTGCGAATGCGATGCCTTCGGACATTGCTAGAGGACTCACTGCCGGATTCCATCAATACATCACCAAACCCATCGACGTGAATGAATTCATGAAAACACTCCACAACACTCTGGAATTCACAATAAAGCGCGAGAAATAAGCCATACAGCGCTATGAAATGAAATATCGCACGTTTCTATTTTAACGATTCACCACGTCATGTATCCCCCCAACATCAAACGCTTTACTGAGAACTATCTCACTGGGCTACGAAGTTACCTTACAGCGGACCTCCCAACGAGCTTCCAAACTGCGCATGAGCTCGGTAGCGATGCGCTCACCCATGGCCTAGGAATCTTAGGTTTAGCAAGGATTCATGACGTTGCATTTACTTCACTGCTTTCCCCGAACATCTCTGCCATAGGCGATGAAGAACTCGGATTACGAGCCAACATGTTTTTTACGGAGGTGATTCTACCCATTGAAAAAACGCATGCCACTGCCTTAAACACCCGGGTAAAGATTGAACAAGCGTCAGACCAACTCAGCCAGCACACTCGGGCGCTGAATCACTCGAATCGCGAAATACAGGAGGAAATCATCATCCGCCGCCATGCGGAAGTCGCTCTTAAATCTTGCGAAAAAGCGGCCATTCTAGAACGGGAAGAATCGTTGATTCTCAAACAAAAATTGCAGGACATCATGCGTAAAATCCTGCTTGCGGTAGAGGAGGAGCGTTCCAAGATGAGTCTGGCTCTACAGCGTGAAGTCGCTCAAGTCCTTCTGGTCATCAAAATCAGACTACTCGCCCTAGAAAATAAGGCATCTGCCAATCAAGTGAGCTTATCTCAAGAAATCACTGCCTCTCATTGGCTTGTCGCGTCCGCCTCAAGGACCCTCAATCATCTAATCCGTGAATTCAGCAGTCATCATGATTCATAAACGCGCCAACCTGTCGCGACTCTATCATGCGGCTTTACTTGAACATATTAATCAAGGCCCCAACGCCAGCCTAGATTCCGCACGTGCCATCGGCTACCAAGCCGTAGCGACTGGCCTTGAAACGCTCGATATCGCAAGAATCCATGAAATTGGCATCACCACCCTCATCCTGCCAACGTATTCCCCTGAGACCAGTGGAGTTTTATTGGGTCGCGCAGCAGCATTTTTTGCTGAGGCAATTGTCCCGATAGAAAACACCCATCGCGGAGCCTCCGAAGCGAATATCCAACTCAATCAGATTGTCAAAGCACTCGGTCAGCGCACGCTTGAGCTCGCGGAATCTGTCAATGAACTCAAGCTCGAAATCGTCCATCGTAAAGCGGTGGAAGACGCGCTGAAGACCAGCGAACTCACCACCAGCAAACTACTTGCGAATTCCCTGCAAATGCAAGAAGAGCTGCGTCATCTCTCGCGCCAGCTACTTTCTGTCCAAGAGGAGGAACGCCGCCGGATCAGCCGTGAGCTTCACGACGTGATTGCCCAGACCCTCAGCAGCATCAATGTCCGCTTGGCTGAATTAAAAACAGAGTCGGAAACGAGTCGAGATCTACTATGGCAGAAGATCGAAAGCACACAGATCCTCGTTGAAAAGTCAGTGGAAATCGTCCACCGCTTCGCCCGTGAACTGCGCCCTTCTGTGCTTGATGATCTTGGCCTAATCCCAGCTCTTGAGGCTTACCTGCTGAGCTTCATGAAAGAGACCGGCATTCGTGTGAAACTAACTGCATTTGGTGGAATTGAAAAATCGGATAGTGCCACCCGCACCATCCTTTACCGAATCGCCCAAGAAGCCCTCACGAACGTTGCTCGCCACGCCCACGCCACTCACGCGGAAGTTCGGATTCTGGATCACGCCGGAACCATCCGCATGGAGATTATAGACGATGGGATTGGCTTCGAGGTGGACGGGAAATCCTGTGCTAAAAAAACCATCCGCCTCGGACTTCTTGGCATGAAAGAGCGCATCGAAATGATCGGTGGCAGCTTCTGCATCGAATCCGCACCAGGTAAGAGCACCACCATCCGTGTGGACGTGCCGCCAACTCCCACTACCCCACCGAACTCTAGAATGCCATGAGACTCATTAAGATTCTTCTCGTAGAAGACCATCAAATATTCCGCGAAGGCCTGCGTGCTTTGCTCAAGTTAGAAGCGGATATCCAGATCATCGGCCAAGCTGAAAACGGACGTCAGGCGGTCTCGCTCGTGGACGAACTGAACCCCGAAATTGTCGTCATGGACATCGCCATGCCGCTGCTCAATGGACTGGAAGCTACGCGACAGATCCTCAAAAATCATCCCAGCACCAAGATCATCCTCCTCTCCGCTCACAATGATGAGGCTTACGTGCAGAAGGCCATATCGCTCGGTGTCAAAGGCTATTTAATTAAACAAACTGCCGCCCGCGCCCTCTCAGAAGCGATCCGCAAGGTCGCCTCCGGAAAAACATTTTTTAGCCCACACCTGACCAAACGCCTCGACGATCCAGTCCTACAAACCCCAACTAACGCTTCTCCCAACTCTCCAGCAGCGACGGAACTCACCTCACGGGAATCCGAGGTTCTCCAACTCATCGCCGAGGGGAAAGCGAACAAGGAGACCGCCGACGAGCTAAATATCAGTATCAAGACGGTTGAGAAACACCGCCAGAGCCTCATGGCCAAACTCCAAATCCACGATACGGCGGGCCTCACTCGCTACGCCATCGCCCAAGGGATCATTGAGAGCAGCGTTCAAGTGACGATTTTATAAAATGAGGATGGAGTCATCACGCAGCAGGCATTCCGTGATTTTCGAAAGTAGGGTTTTACCCTATAGTCTGATCAATCATAATTATTGATATTACATAAATCCGCCGACTTTAAGATTTATCTTTAATGAGGCAGAGAACAAAACAACTAACTATTACATGAAAAAAAAGATGAAAACACTCAGTCCATTCGGCTCACTGGCACTCCTATGCATTGCCGGAATCAGCTCCGCATCCGCAGCCACCACGTCCTCAAAAGACGGCACGATGCAAACGACTTCCAGCGAGACTCGTCCAGACGGCTTACCGATGCTTGACACCGGAGTCCAAGAGCTGGGCCTGAGCGGCAAGCTCAACTGGGAAGAGGACACCGTCTATAGCTTTGACATTAGTTACGGTCGTTTTTTCACCCCCAACTGGCTCCTAGGTGGCGAGGCAGGCATCAGCGGTGTTGATAGTGATAAAGATTACCGCGCCGGTCTGTTTGCGGAATACAACTTCCTGACTAACACGAAGTGGGTGCCGTTCATCCGCGCGACTGCTGGCTACGTCCACCCGAACACCGGTGACGACGGTGGACTGTTCGATCTCGACGCGGGCATTAAGTATTTCATTCGTTCCAATCTCGCAATCTCAGGATCTGTCGGTGGCGGATGGACCACCAATGGTGATTCCAATTTTGAGAAACAAATTAATCTTGGTCTGAAATTCTATTTCAACTAAGACAACCTAGGCAGCACGGATGTTGGCCGTGCTGCCGCTTTTCACAAGAGCGCTTGTCATAGAGGGTCGCGAAATCAGCGCCTACATCGACTTATCAATTTATAAGTTTTCTCAAAGGCTGGAATTCCTATTCATTCAGTCATGGACCAAAAAACCCGCTCGTCTCAAGCCGCCAAGAAGCCGAGCACAGTGAGCATCACGGAGGCTCTGGCAGTTACGCCAAGCGCGACATTCCTGATCGTCGGCATCGGAGCCTCTGCCGGCGGGCTTGAGGCACTGGAGTCCTTCTTCCAACAAGTTCCCGCCAACAGTGGCATGGCATTTGTGATCGTCCAGCACCTAGACCCGACGCGCAAGGGACTCATGGTCGAGCTTCTGCAACGCTGCACTCAGATGAAAGTCGTGCAGGTGAAAGACCGCCTCCGTGTGCAACCGGACTGCGTTTATGTGATCCCACCGAACAAGGACATGTCCATCTTACACGGCGTGCTGCATCTATTCGCAACAGCAGGGGCGCGCGGATTGCAGCTCCCGATTGACTATTTCCTCCGTTCCCTCGCTCAGGACCAGCAGCAAGCCAGCATCGGTGTGATCCTCTCGGGTATGGGGTCGGATGGCACCTGCGGACTGCGAGAGATCAAGGAGAAGGCCGGCCTAACCTTGGTGCAGGAACCGACAAACGCGAAATTCGACAGCATGCCTCGTAGCGTGATCGATGCCGGACTCGCAGACATCGTGGCTCCAGCCCATGAATTACCGGGAAAAATTATGTCCTTCATCAAGCGTACACCACTGATAGTGGATGAAGGACAAGTGACGGATGGACGCTTGCAAGGCGGTTTAGAGAAAATCCTCATCCTTTTGCGCACGCGGCTGGGGCATGACTTTTCCTTCTACAAGAGCAACACGCTTTACCGCCGTATCGAGCGGCGCATGGGCATTCACCAAATCGACAAAATCGCCAGCTACGTACGTTATTTACAGGATAATCCTCAGGAACTGGATTTGTTGTTCAAGGAAATGTTAATCGGTGTGACATCATTTTTCCGAGATCCACGAGTCTGGCAGTTACTTCGCGACGAGACGATCCCCGCCCTGTTAGCCTCTCGCCCCTCCGGCACTCTGCGGGCTTGGGTTGCGGGATGCTCGACCGGAGAAGAAGTCTATTCACTCGCCATTGTGTTTAAAGAGGTGATTGAAAAACTCAAGCCGGAGAAGAATTTCAAGCTCCAGATCTTCGCCAGCGACCTCGATTGCGACGCGATCCACAAAGCACGCCAAGGCCACTTTCCTGAAACCATTTCTACAGATCTATCCGCCGACCAACTGCACCGCTATTTCACGAAAGAAGATAGCGGCTACCGGATTCGCACCGAGATCCGCGAAACGGTGGTCTTCTCCTCACACAGCCTGATCATGGACCCACCGTTCACCAAGTTAGATTTCTTGAGTTGTCGGAATCTGTTGATCTACCTGACGCAGGAGATGCAGAAAAAGCTCTTCCCTTTGTTTCATTACTGCCTCAATCCCGGCGGTATCCTCCTGCTCGGCAGCGCAGAGACCATCGGTCAATTCACCGACTTGTTTGCCACAGTGGACAGTAAATGTCGCGTTTTCCGACGTTCGGACACGATTTTACGCTCGGAGGCCCTCGAGTTTCCATCCTCCTTCGCCCCCAGCACCACCGATGGCAGTGGTGTAAAGGTCACCATGAAAACGTCCCAGAATCTCCAAACCCTCGCCGAGCAATTGATTCTCCAGCGCCATAGCCCACCGTCGGTGCTCACCACCGCGACGGGTGACATCCTCTACATCAGCGGACGTACCGGCCAATTTCTGGAACCCGCTGCGGGCAAGGCAAACTGGAATATTTTCGCTATGGCCCGTGAGGGCTTGCGCTACGAACTCACCACCGCCTTCCACCAAGCCCTCAAGCAAGATGGTCCAGTCTATCTTAAGGACTTGAAAATCAGCACCGACGGCGGCGAGCGCTACACCCACATCAGCGTCGAAAAACTCGCGGACTCGGCCCCTCTCTGCGGCATGGTGATGATTGTTTTCACCGAGATTCCAGCGCCCGCCATCTCGACGCCAGCCCTCAAATCCGATAAATCACCCCACACCCGCCAGCGCCCAGCAGAGATTGAGCGCGAGCTCCAACAAGCACGCTCCGAGCTCCAGAGCACCCGCGAGCAAATGCAAACCTCTCACGAGGAACTCAGATCCACCAACGAGGAACTCCAGTCCACCAATGAGGAGATGCAATCCACCAACGAAGAGCTCACCACCTCCAAGGAGGAAATGCAGTCACTCAACGAGGAAATGCAAACCGTGAACACCGAGCTGCAAAACAAAGTCGAGGAACTTTCACGCTCGAATAACGACATGAAAAACCTCCTTAACAGCACAGACATCGCCACCCTTTTCCTCGACAACACCTTAAAAGTCCGCCGCTTCACCACCCAAGCCAGCAAGATCATCAACCTCATCCCCGGTGACATCGGACGCCCCATCACCGATCTATCCTCGGACCTCATTTACCCAGAACTGCCAGCTGATGCCCACGAAGTGCTAAGAAAGCTCGGCATCTCAGAAAAGCCAATCAGTGCCCGGGATGGGCGCTGGTTCACCGTACGGATCATGCCCTATCGAACCTTAGATGACCGCATTGATGGGGTGGTGATCACCTTTTGGGACATCAGCGTGGCCAAGGCGCTTGAGGGAAAAATGCAGGACATCCAGGACAACCTCGAACAGCGCCTCGCGAAAAAGACTGCGCCCGCCACCATCGCGAGTGAGCCAAAAAAACCGCCCCAAGCCAATAAAAGCCACCCACTCCCACCCCGCAATTCTAAGCCCTGAGCACCCTCATGCCAAATAAACCGAAGATCCCGGAGACTTCTGCCGACCTCCGCCGCCGTGCCGAGCTGGACTCTTTGAATCGTAAATCCAAGCCGACCGCAGTACCCGCCGAAATCGACAGCCAACGCTTGCTCCACGAGTTAGAAGTCCACCAGATCGAGCTGGAAAGTCAGAATGCAGAACTGCGCCGTGCCCGCGAGGAGGCAGATTCTGCTCGTGAGAAATACACCGATTTATACGATTTCGCGCCAGTTGGCTATTTCACACTCACCACCGACGCGCACATCCAGATGGCGAATCTGACGGGCGCAGTCCTCCTCGGTACCGACCGTGGCCGCCTGCTTGGCAAATCCTTCGTCACCCATATCTCGCCGCTCGAACGTGACAACTTCACCCGCACGCTCAACCAAGTCTTCGACGAGGGAACCGAGCAAACACTTGATGTGACACTGCTCCGCAAAAGCCCCCTTTCCACGGTGGCGACCCTCAATTTCAAACGCAGCCCAGATGGCCGTGAATGCAATCTCGCCGCGCTCGACATCAGCGAGCGCCGACGCCAAGAGCAGGCTCTCCTTATTTCAGAAATCCGTTTCCGCAGGCTTTTTGAAACCGCGCATGACGGGGTCCTCCTGCTCGATCCCAGCACAGGTCAAATCACCGAGGCGAACCCCTTCATGCTGAACTTACTCGGTTACACCTATGAGCAGTTAATTGGCAAAGAACTCTATGAAATCGGCTTGTTAAAGGACCGGGCGAAAAGTCGTGAAATGGTCATCAAACTGAAGAAGACCCATGAAGTGCGTTACGAAAACCTGCCCTTGAAAGCTAGGAGCGGGAAACAACAAGCCGTCGAAGTCGTTGCCAATCTCTACGAAGAAAATGGCCGCCCCGTGATCCAGTGCAACATCCGTGACATCACAGCTCGCAAGATAGCAGAAGACATTTTGCGCCGGAGTGAAGCCCTATTTTCCTCACTCATTGGGCAAGCCCCCGTGGGCGTCTATGTCTTGGATTCCCATTTCCGCCTACTCCAAGTCAATCCTACGGCCCTGCCCGTATTCGGCAACGTGCAGCCACTCATCGGGCGGGATCTCGCCGAGCTCCTCATCCTCATCTGGCCCAAGCGGATTGCCAACCAAGTGATATCTCATTTCAAGAACACCCTGAAAACCGGGGAGTCCTATCAATCCCCGCACTTCACCGAGCGGCGGCGAGACGATGGCGTGAAAGAACATTATGATTGGCAGCTCCAACGACTCATCCTTCCGAATGGTGAGCTTGGCGTCGTTTGCTTCTTTAACAATATCACTGAACGCATCAAGGCAGAATCCACCCAGCGGCGGCTCGACGTCATGTCCGCCTCGAATCTGAAACTCCAACGAGAAATCGTCCATCGCCAAAAAATCGAAGAAAAACTTCACGAGACCGAGTATATGCAAAGCCGCTTACTTGAGCACTCACTCCAGCAGCAGGCTGAGCTGCGTAACCTGTCTCACAAGATCATCCACATCCAAGAAGATGAGCGGAAACGCATCAGCCGCGAGCTGCACGACGTCATCACACAGACTCTAGTCGGCATCAACGTCCATGTGGCGGCACTGGCTAACGAAGCCACCACCGAACTCAGCAGCCTTCAGCAACGCCTAGCCAACACTCACCTGATGGTCGAGAAATCCGTGGAAATCATCCACAAGTTCGCCCGCGAACTCAGGCCCACGGTCCTCGATGACCTCGGCTTGATTCCCGCACTTCAGGATTACCTCAAGCGCTACACCGCCAGCACTGGCGTTCGTGTCGCTCTCAAGATTTCATCATCGATTGAAGAATCACCCGAAAATATCCGGATCATCTTCTATCGAATCGTCCAAGAAGCCCTAGCAAACGTGGCCAAGCATTCACACGCCAGCCACGTGGAAATCAACATCCGCCGCAACGTCGCGAGCACCTCCTTGCAAATCAGCGATGACGGCCAAGGCTTCGCCGTCGATGAAAAAACTCTCTCCTCCAAAGCGAATCGACTGGGCCTGCTAGGCATGAAGGAACGTGCCGAAATGGTCGGCGGTGTCTTCACCGTCGAGTCCACTCCTGGAAGCTCTACGACCCTTCGCGTCATCATTAAAAACAAACCCAAGAAACCCTCCAAATGAGCCGCATCACTGTCTTACTCGCAGAAGATCACACGATCGTTAGAGAAGGTTTGCGAATTTTACTGAGTTCAGAAAGCGGCATCGAAGTAGTGGATGAAGCAGAAGATGGGCACGCGGCCGTCGCTTTGGTCCGAAAGCTACACCCAGACATCGTCGTCATGGACATCTCCATGCCCTTACTCAACGGACTGGAAGCTACCACACAGATCTTAAAAGCGAGCCCTAACACCAAGGTCATTATCCTCTCCGCTCATAGCGATGATGCCTACGTGCAAAAAGCCATCGCCATCGGCGCGAGCGGCTACCTCGTCAAACAATCAGCAGCCCACATCCTACCCGAAGCCATCCGCCAAATTTCCGCAGGAAAGCCCTACTTCAGCCCCCACATCGCCAAGCGCATGGCGGACCAGATTCGCAAGGCTCGTGCAAACGGCGCGCCCAGTCCCATTCCGGGGCAGCTCGTCAAACTCACCACCCGCGAAGCTGAAGTCCTGCAACTCATCGCCGAGGGTCGCTCCAACAAGGAATCCGCCAGTCTGCTCCACATCAGCATCAAGACCGTAGAAAAGCACCGCCAGAGTCTTATGGAGAAGCTCAACATTCACGACACCGCAGGACTCACCCGCCATGCCGTCGCCACCGGCATCATCGAGAGCAGCGTGCGGGTGAAGATCCTGTAAAAACCTGGCGAAGGTTTCTATATCTATCATTGAATCAACCAATCAGCGGTAAAAAAAATTCGTTCCATATTCCACTGAATCACCCACCAGCCAACCGCTGAATGGCGGCGACGAGTTGCGGGATTTTGATCGGCTTGACGAGGTGCTCAGAAAAACCAGCTGCGAGACTCTGCCGGACATCTGCTTCCATGCCGTAGCCACTCATCGCGATGCCGCGCAGTGGCTGGATGGCTTGGATTCGAGTCATCAATTCATAGCCGCTGGCATCCGGCAGACCGATGTCACTCACGATGAAATCAAAGCTATCTTCCCCGGCACGCCTGAGCGCACTGCTCGCATTGTCCGCCGTCGTGACCTGGAAGCCTTCCTGAGTGAGGAGGACTTTCAAGGCTCTTGAGGTGTCCGCGTGATCCTCAACGACGAGAAGGCGCAGCGCCGCAAGCTTGGCACTTTGCGGCGCACTGGGCCTTTCCAGTGCATCGACTGGGAGTGCTGTCACTGGCACTTCTATGATGAACGTGGCACCCTGCCCCGCTCCGAGGCTCTCCGCGCGGATCGCGCCACCGTGGAGCTCGATGAGAGCTTTGGAAATGGCGAGTCCGAGCCCAAGCCCGCCGAATTGCCGAGTGATGCGAAGGTCGCCTTGCTCGAAGGCATCGAAGATCCGTGGCATCATCTCTGGCGGGATGCCCACGCCATTGTCCGTGATCCGGATTTCCGCGCGAGTCGGCGTGAGGCGCTGACTCTGGATGTGGATCTTGCCATTTCGTGCCGTGAATTTCACCGCGTTTTTGACGACATTCCACAGCACTTGCTCGAAGCGGGCGGGATCGGCTTGGAAGAATCCGGTGTCGGCGCAAAGATCGAGTGTGAGCTGGATTTCCTGCCCGAGCAGTTGCGGGCGGCAAATCGAGCAGACGTGCTGCACGGCACCATTGAGATCGAGCGGCTCAACGTGCAGTTCCAGCTTCCCACTGGCGATGCGGCTCACATCTAGCAAATCGTCGATGAGCTTGGTCTCCATCTCGATGTTGCGCCGGATCATGCTCATTTCCTCGCGCACGGCAGGTCGCAAGTCCAAGTCGTGTTCCAAGGCGGAGGCGATCATCAGCACCGGGGTGAGAGGCGTGCGGAGTTCATGACTCAGGATGGCGAGAAAGCGGTCTTTGCTTCGATTTGCATTCTCGGCGGCCTCTTTGGCTTGCCTCAGCTTTTGAGCCGCTTGTCTGAGATCGGTCACGTCGAGATTGCTGCCCACCAGCCACTCGGTTTTCCCGTCGAGATTGGTCCGCACCGTTTCGACTGAGTTGATGATTCGGACTTCGCCATCGCCAACTCGGAGGATGCGGAATTCGCGGGTGCTACGTCCTTTCTGCTGCAAGGTGGCTTGCATCACAGCCTCTTGATGGGCGAGATCTTCCGAGAGCACCGCATGACTCCAGGTTTCATAAGAGACCATGCCGTCTTCGGTGGCTGGCACGCCATAAAGGCGAAACATCTGGGCATCCCACCGAATCACGTTCGTTAGGATGTTCCACTCCCAGATTCCTACGCCCGTGGCTTCTGTCGCGAGGCGCATGCGCTCCTGGCTGGCCGTCACCGCTTCCGCCAAGCGCACCCTTTCGGTCACTTCTTGGAAATAGCAGACCACGCCATACTGGCCATCCGGCAGGGTCATACGCTGGGTCTCCCACTCATAGGTTTCCGTGATGCCGAGATCGTGGCGCAGCTCGGTGAAGCGTGGTGAAATGTAACGCTCTCCGGTCGCTAAGGTATTCCGGAAAATGTCTGCGCATTGCCCACCGACTTCCGGTCCCCAGAGGATACTCATCACCTCATTCAGATCGCGACCAATCAATGGCTGCACCGTGGCGAAGATCGGTAGCGCTTGGGCGTTGATTTGCTGGATTTGAAGCTGAGCATCCACCACGTAGGTGCCGATGGGTGCCTGTGCGATGAGGGTAGAAAACAAGCCTGCATTCTGCCGCAGGATTTTCTCCGCTTTTTTCCGATCCGTGACATCCCGTTGAATCGACACCCAATGAGTGACCGAACCATTCGCACCCGCCACCGGGATGATTTCAAACTCCACTTCGATCTCCGTGCCGTCCTTCCGATAGTCCGTGATTTCCACTTTCACGGATTCATTATTCTGCATCGCCACTCGGATCTTGTCGCGCTCCATGCGGCAGGACTTCTGCCCTTGGAGGAATCGCGGAGACTTGCCGAGCGACTCCTCTGCCGTGTAACCCGTCATTTTTGTAAAAGCAGGGTTCACATAGACAATGCGCGGCCCAGGCTCATCAATGAACTCGGCGTCGGTGATCATCACCACGTCGTGCATGTTATTAATCACTTTTTCAAACAACTGCAGCCGCGCCTCTGCCGCCTTCTCGGTGGTGATATCAAACGTCGCAAGAATCGCCCGCACGGGCCGCCGGGAGCTGCCTTCTCCTTCGAAAAACACCTGCTTGCGGACCCGCAGCCAGCGGACCTCACCCGTGGGCCACACCACTCGATGATCCATGCCAAACCAACCCGCCCCGTCCGGGTCTAACGATGCAGCGATGCGCGGTATCAACTCCGCACGGTCATCCATGTGGAAGGTCGCGTGAATCCGCTCACGCGGCAGTGCCACCGCACACTCTCCTAAGCCGAACTGCCGCGCCGATTGCTCAGAGAGGTGATTGAGCCCGGAGGTATAATCGATCTCCGCCAGTGCCAGACCGGCCACGTAGACGCCTAGGTCGCGCCACTGCTCACTGCCAGCCGCCGCATTTTTAAGAGTCTCGAGAAGCGGTTGGCGGCTCTCCCGCTTGGCTTTCCGCTGCTTTAAGAGGAAACTCAACAGCCACAGAATCGCCATGCAGGCGATACCCAGACTCATGCCTACAAGAAATTCCGTGTTCACAGCGAGACCCCATCTCCGATTGCAGTGACCTGGGGGAAACTCAGTTCAAGTCCATGTCCGGATTCTTCGAACTTCAACAGACCGCCATAACACGACACGAGAGTTGATAGCTCGTCGCTCGACTCGGAATCCATGCGATGCGCTGCCAGCTCCGTGCGCCTTATTTGAAAGCAGACTCTCCCATTGCGGGCCAACCCACAAACACTGCCACCACCAGAACCGAAGCAATGGTCAACCAGTTCAATAATCATGATGCTCACCGCTTGCTCGTCCGCTAGAAAAAGACAATCCGCCCCATCCTGCGTCCAGGTGATTTCTCGTTTCGCGGTGTGGAGCGACTGCCGTGTTTTACACTCTTCAAAAACCCAACTCAATGAAACCGGAGCCACTCCCGGTGTCCGAAGGCGCACGCCGAGGCGGTTCTGCAATTCTTCCAAGCAAGCGATCAATTTACGGCACGTCTGAAGCTCGGTCGTGTCGCTTGGATCCGCTACGGCCTGTTGCAGTAAAAGAAATTGTAGATCGAGTGCGGCTAAGCAATTCCGTTGGTCATGCAAATACCTCCGGATGTAGCGCTCACAGTCAGGGAGATGACGGCCCACCGTCGATACATTATTAACCACTACTCAATTACACGTTTTCAACAAAATAGGTCAACCAAAAGAAAATCTAAATCAGAATTAAATAAGGAAATCCAATTGAAGTGAGGCGGGGAGATCGCAGAGAGATGCGCGGAGGGGTTTTGATCATCTACCCCCGTTTCATCAAAATCTTCTTTGTGCTCTTTGTGTTCTATGTGGTTAAAAAATTCGTCAGATGCCTACACCGCTAAAAACTATAATCAGGACAGCAACATTCCTGTCACCTCAATGAAGACCATTTTAAATAAGGAAAGCAGGAAGGCTGGAGAAAGAGCCTCCGATCTACTTCTTCCTTCCTGCATTCATGCCTTCCTCATAAAATAATCCACTCTCTAATGGCCAGAAAATCAGTTGCGTCTCAGACACTCCATTTATCTGGGAATTTGAATTCACTAAGCACCCGACGGGCCTGTCCAACAATCGATAGGTCCGCCTGCTTTGTCTGGTTTTTTTATGGGCCTACTTTAGCCGCAAGCGCCCGCGCGTTGTCAGGATACCGAGGATCAAATGGGTCCATTAAAATCCCCTCCCTTGGTCCTTTAGAAGCGGATCCGCCCATACGATACAGAATGGGAGCGGTGAACTTCAAATCTGAGAGTCCCGCAGCACGGAACTGCTTTACGATAGACGCCTGCTCCTGAGTTCCTGGTCCATCGATCTTGGTAATTTTCCAATCGCAAACCCATAGAGCATCCTCCAGCGGGAGAGTTTGTGGCTCACGTTTCTTAACGATTAGCCACGTTCCTCCGAACACGGTCATCGCGACCGAAAATCCTATGAGGATCGCTCCCAAAGGCCGATGTCTTCGCGTAGGCATTCAATTCAATTTCTTTGATTCCGTGGCGGGCGTTTAGGTCTTGCGCTACCTATTTTTTCTTGATGCCGGCGAGCCAAATTTTCCCTTCTCGGTATCCGGCCGGAACTGTTACCTTTGTCTCCGATCCGCCCGCATTACGCTTGAACGTTATAAGAAAATCGACGGGGATCGTTGAATCTATCTCCGCGTCAACAAGAGAATTGGGGACTTTATAATCTGGAGGAGCCGCCTTCACGGTTAAATCAGAAATGACTTCGCCTCCTTCTTTTGGACCGAGAAAACCAAAGTAAATGGTTCTGACTTCTTCTATGATTCCGCCCTTGTCCACGGCGCTCCGAATCCACTCTGAGTCACCTGATCGAAAAGAACTCGCGAATAGCCTTAAAAATTCTCCAATCACGCTCGTTGACATATAAACATCTGCGTGTGCTGAAATCGCGAAGAATATGCACAGGATAGAAAAACGAGATAGTATGGCTTCATTTCAATTTGTGTATGTTGATTGTGGCAACTTGAAGACTGCTGCCATGGGGTGAAGCGGTAAAGCGTTGGTTTCCGTCTTCAAACGCAGCCACGATAAGCACTTGCGCATCCTATCCCCAATCTAAAATGCGGATTAGAGGTTATCGAATCATTAAGTTCGGCATCACGGACCGCCCGGAGGGCAGGCTCTACCTTAGAGCAAGACGGCCAAAACGGGGAGCCATCATCAAAAAAACCGCAGCTCTGTGGAGACAGAGCTGCGGTATGAGTGATAGCGCTTTGAAGGCAGATGCCCCCTGACTTATGGGGTCACAACATTGACGCGGAGGAAGAGTTTTCCGTCCATGGCGTTACTTGTGGGGGTAGAAACGGTCATGTCGTCTGGAAGTGCGGCATTTTCGTTCACAAGCACCGGAATGATGGCGTTCCATGTCGTCAGATCCGTGCTCCATTGACCGATCTGTGTGGTGGTGGATTCGGATTCATCGCTGCGCTTGTAGCTGAGGACCAAATTGCTGCCGTCGCTGCTGAGGGTCGGCAGGATGGCTGTCGAGCTGGCGACGGGTGAGCCACCGAGCACAAATTCGAGCAGGTTCACGATGCCGTCACTGTCTGGGTCTCCGGTCGGATTGCCGTTGAGTGCTGGATCCACGCCGAGCCATGGGTTTTGCAGTCCAAAGGAACTGGCCCAAGTGGAGTAAGCGTCTCCAGAACCCACCTGAATTTTACCAAGTCCCGTGATTGCTCCGCCGCTATTGGTCGAGTCGTAGAGACCGTTAGGCTGAGTGACGCCGTCGATGATCAAGCTCCCGACGGTATCTGTCCCGGCATTGGGTAAGTTTAGGACAGCAGGCGAGTCAAGCTCAGCACCGATGGTCAGCGTGGCGGTATCGGATAGAGCAGGAATGCCCAAACTCAGGACACCACTCAGGACCGTGGTGGCTCCGGTGTAGGTGTTCGCACCATTTAGCGTGAGCGTATTGGCACCGACTTTGGTCAGATCAAAGGCGCCGGTAACCGGCGGATTGATGGTGATATTCCCCGTTCCGCCGATGCTGCTGTTTGAGGCGAGCACCACCGAAGAAGAAAGGGTGAAAGTCGCGGGCTGTTCAACACCATCAATGGTGAGGACGGGGGTGCCAGTGTATCCAGTGCCAGAAGTAGCGATTGCCACGCCAGTGACGGTGAAGTTGGTGGCATTTCCCGTTAGGGTCAGCGCCGGTGTGGTACTTCCTGTTCCGGTGTTGCGGGTCATCCCGGTCGGAGCGGTGGTGTAGCCAGAGCCAGCCGCAGTGATTTCAAGTCCGGTGATGGCACCGACATCGCTTACCGATGTCACTTTGGCGATGGCACCTGTGCCACCACCGCCGGTGATGTTGACGAGGTTGTTTACGGCATAGCCCGTGCCGCCAGCGGTGATGGTATTGATCGAAGCGGTGGTGAGTCCAAGTGTCACCCGTGCCGTGGCTCCTGTGCCGGTGCCAGTGATGACGACTCCAGAGCCGTTGCTGAATCCCGAGCCTACTCCTAGAGCCGGAATTGCTGTGGTCAGGGTGATGCTTTGGATGCCATTGGCAACACTTGCTGCTGTGGCCGAGCTGTTGACCAGAGAGCCACTGGAACCAATTCCTGTGCCGTTGAGGGTAATGTTTTCATTGACGCTTGCCACGCCATTGAGGTCCAACACGGCACCTGCAGAAACGATGGTCGGGCCGTTTGCTCTGTTGGTGCCGAAGATCTGCGATCCAGCCGAACCGAGCGAGTTGGCATTGCCAATTCTCAAGGTTCCCCCACTAACGGTGGTATTGCCGGAGTAGAGGTTTGCCGCCGACAAGGTGAGGATGCTTGGGCCTGCCTTGATGAAGTTGAAGTTGTTATTATTCGCAATTGCCGAAGTGGAATTCACACCGATTACACCAGATATCGTAGCGTCAGCGGGATTGTTGATGGCGAGGGTGCCATTCGTTCCGGAGATGTTAATGACTCGAGCGCCACCCGTATTCTGAGTAAAGGCAAGGCCAGCGAGGGTCTGGGAATTGGCGTTTAGGTCGAGGGCGGTGGAAGAGTTCGCATTTCCGCCGCCGATGAGAGTGAGGACCGTGGTGGCAGGAAGAGCGTTGGTCGTGCCAACTTTGGCGATCACCTGTTGCGAAACTGCACTGAAGGCTGTATTACCTGTATAGGTGGACGCAGCGTTCAGGTTGATGGTGTGCGGTTGGCCCGCAGAATTCCCCCCCTCTGTGCGGAAGAGCACTCCCGACGTGGTGGCATTTCCGGTGATGGGAGAGCTGTAGGTGTAGGTATTAACCAAGCCGAAGGAGCGAATGATCGCACCATTGGTGACGGTGATGGGGCTGTTTACCGCGTAAGTCTGGGTGTTTCCGCCAGGAAACTCGATCGAAACAGCCGAGTTATTTCCAGTGACGGAAATTGGGGCGTTGATCGTTGTGGTTTGAGATCCAACACCTTGGAGTAGCAGAGTCGCACCGCTTGCCACCGTTGCGGAGCTTCCGATATTAAGAGTGTTGGCACCCGTCGCACCGCTACGGTTGATGTAGACAGATCCGGCGTTCACCAAAAGTGGGCCGGAGATGCTGTTTGCGCCGCTGAGGGTGAGTCTTCCACTACCCGTCTTTGTAAGAGAGAAGCCGGCGCCGAAGTCGGTGATGGCTCCGCTCGCGACAAGGTTACCCGCTGTGTTCCAAGTTTGGTTAGCAGCGAGACCGATCCGAGTCGCGATGGTGTTGGTCCCAGAGGTGTTACTGGCGGTGATGCCATTGCTGCCGTTTGCTTCCAAAGTCAACATGCCGGTGCCACCGATGGTCGTATTTCCGACGAGGGAGTTGAAGCTGAGGCTATTGATGTCGAAGTCAGCATCGACAAGATTTGACGTGAGATTCGCGGCCACCGGGGTGGTGGTGCTAAAAGTGACGTTGGTTTGATAGCTTGGTACTGCGCCGGTACTGACTGCACCTGCGATGTCGGTGTTCCAGTTGCTGGCATTCGACCAGCTGTCCGTGCCGCCTGCCCAGAAGGCCGCAGATGGTCCGGTACTGGCTTGGGTGGTGGTCAGCTGGAGACTGGCTCCGGACACTCCAAGGGCGAAGGTGGAGCCGAAGGCTTTGGTCGTAGCGAGTGTGAATTGACCGACATCTGCCATGGAAGAGGTCCCTTGGATGAGGTCATAGGTTCCAGCGTCGATGCGTGTTGCGGCACCGCCAATTTGATTGAGCGAAATAACCGCAGCACCGGCCGTGGTCACAGAAGTATCTGTACCGACGACGAGTTTGTCTGTGCCGGTAGCCCCTGATCCGAGGTCGAATCGGAGGCTGTTCGCGCCAATGGCACCAGTGATCGAGAGCGTATTTGGCAGTGTGAGTGTTCCGACAGAGCCATTAGTGAGGTCGAAGCCACCTGTGCCGCTGACCACGACAGTGGCGGTAGGTTTGGTGAACGTACCCGTGCCACCGAGTGCGCCACCAGAAATGGTCACGGCTTGAGAAGCGTTATTACCATTGATTCGAAGGAGACCAGCAGTGATGGACGTGTTACCTGCGTAAGTGGAGTTCCCATTGACCGTCCATGTGCCAGTGCCTGACTTGGTAAGTGCCTGAGTCGCAGTACCCGGGAAGCTGCCAACCAGAGACAGGCCACCTGTGATGATGCCGGGATTCGCTCCCGTAAGTGCTAGAGTGTTTGTCTGGGCCGTCGCCATCGAGTCTGCGCGATAGACCACACTAGCGAGGGTCATTAGCGCACCATTAGCGGCGCCGCCCGTGGTGAAGGTTTTTGTGCCGTTGAAAAAGACGTGGATCGGATTTGATATCGAAATATTTGATGAACTACTGTTCGCCAAAACGGTAGCTTGAGCTGTGAATTGGAAGACACTGCTACCGCTGATTGAGTAAGGAAGAGAGGTTGAGTCGAAGACTAGGCTGGACGGATTATTGCCATTGGAGAGATCCCAAGTGACGGCGGTCCCGATGGTGCTGGTTCCGGAAAATACCAGGCTTTGTCCGGCTGGAGGGACGGTGTCGGTGGACCAATTTGCAATCGTGGAAGCTTTTGCATCCGCGCCGCCACCATCCCAAGTGAAAGTGGCTGCCGAGGCGCTAAGGCCTGAGGCGAGTAGGATGAATGAGGCTTGGAGGACACTACAAATTGACTGATGGAATGGGCTTTTTAGATTAGGTTTCATAAAATGGAGGTATGGGAATGCGTGGAATCGACAACGTACATCGTAAATACGCTGGCAGTCTCCATAAATCCAATCAATAAGCCATCCCGCATCTACGTGATTTGGAATGCCGAGTTTTGTTATTGCGGTGGCCTTACTTGGTGGTCGGGCGTTGTTGGATTTCGTTATTCCGATAGGCGTCGATGAGCTGCTCAAGGAAGGAAATGGCGCAGCGCAGTTCGCGGCCGCGCTGGCTGTCGGCCACCAGTTTGGGCTGTGTCCATTCGCGGACGACGGTGATGCTGGGGATGATGTCGGCACCGTCTTGCACGGCAGCTTCCACGGACTCGAAGTGGTGATGTCGGGCGAGGAAGGTGCGGTGAGGCTCTAGGACCAAAGTGTAGCCGTGGTCGCCGTAGGCTTCGGAGAAAGCTCCGTCGATGGAAATGGCCTTGGCGCTGGCCTTAATCGGGGATTCCCCCTTGTCCAGCTTGACTGGGACGTGACCGTTGATGATGAGTCCCAGCTCGGGGTTAACGCCGAATTCCGCGAGGATTTTTTCACAAAACCACGGCTCGTTGAGCAGTTCGAAATACGCATTCTTGTGCTCGTGATGCGGCGTGGTGTCGGCGATGAGGTCGCGCTCGAGGGTGGCGATGTGATCTTTCCCGAACAGGGGCGAGTGCGGCCCGCACCAGAGATACCAGAGTAGATCGAGGTCATTCCGCGCGGGGCTGCCGACCATGAGGCGGTTCACGACTTGCTCGATTCCCTCGAACATCGCCCGGCCGATGACTGGCTCGCCGTCGATGAGCATGGGTAGGAAATTCCCCTTCGTATCCACAGGCACACAGCCGTGGAAAATGAGTTGTTCCTCGCGCGAGAGGACCATGCAGCCACGGCGCACCATCCAGCGCATTTGCTCCCAGAGCTTTTGGCTGGCGGTGAAGGAGACTTTTAAATGGTTGAGGCAGGTGCGCTCCGCCTCGGTCAATTCGTAGGGATCGGCGGGGTCGACTGTCGGAAAATGCGTGTCGCGGAGGTCGTAAATCACGCCATCCACCTCGATGGTGCCCGCCGCGTGGTCGATGCGGTGAAGCAGCATTTGCCGCTGCATGCCCCACTCCGGGTGGCGGGCGATGAGTTGCCCCTCCAGTTTCCACTGCATGATGGCGATGGCTTTTTGCATCCTGGCGACAACGACTTTTTCCCGCAGGCTCTGCCCCTTGGGCATGAAGCTGGTGGCGGGATCGTTTGGGTAAACGGCCCGGGTCAGCGCCTCGAGTGGGAGGAGTGGAATGCCGTAGCCTTCTTCGAGTTGGAGGACTTGTTGGTAACGCAGCGAGACTCGCAGGACGTGGCAAATGAGGGATTCGTCCCCCAAACAAGCCCCGAGCCAGGCGATGTCATGGTTCCCCCAGACGAAGGAAACGTTTGGCTGCTGCATCAAGTAGTCGAGGACACGGTCACCACGGGGGCCACGGTCCCAGCAATCTCCGGCGATGATGAGTTCCCCCACGGTCAAATTCCGGATCAGGCGGCAACTCATGTGGATGATGTGAAAAATCCGCTTTCGGCGCACGAGAGTGTCCACGATCGCCTCGAAGTAAGCGCGTTCCCGCTCGGTCGATGGTTCATGGAGGATTTCCCCGAAGAGCTCGCGGTATTCTGCGGGAAACAAACGAGTCACATGCTTGATGCCGTGGCGTGAGGCGAGTACGCGGACCACGTCGAACAAACTCTCCAAGGTCACTGAGGCATAGGCTTTTTGCTGATCCTCATCACGCAGGGCACGCTCCATCTGGGCGACGACTTCTGCAGGATAGAAGATGAGTTTGATGAATTTCTCGAATTCGGCGGGCGACATTTTATCCTTCACCAATTGCTCGACGAGTGGCCGGAGGGTGCCCGAGGCGTTGTTGATGACGTGCCGAAGCTTTTTATCCTCGCCGTGGATGTCGCTGATGACGTGGATTGTCCCCTTCGGCAAGGTGAGTTCCGCCGAGAAACGGGCGATTTCTGCGATGGCGCAGTCGATGTTAGGCACCTCGCGAGAAAGCGGGTTTAGGACGGTCGAAGATGGGCTTTTCATGATTCGGGTGCAGTGATTGAGGCATAATCTATCCAAGCTGACCAATGCTTTCTCCTCCGTTGGCGGCAGCCTTTGCCTACCTCATAAAAATCGACTAAAGCTCCCGTAGTTCTTGAAATTTCGTGTTTTCAGCGTCAGACCCAGCTGAATGAATAAAGCTTTCATCCTCGGAGCAGGGCTAGGAAACCGCTTGCGCCCACTCACCGAGTGGCTGCCCAAGCCACTCGTGCCGCTCTTTCACCGCCCCCTCGCGGCGTGGGCCGTGGAGGCTTGTAAACGCTGCGGGATCGATGATTTCGCCATCAACACACACCATCTCCCGCAGGCGTGGGACTCATTCTCGGTGGAGGCGGATCTGACCTATTTCCACGAGCCTATCTTGCTGGAAACAGGCGGCGGTTTAAAAAATAGCGCCACGTGGATCGGCCAAGATTCCATCCTCGTGCATAATGGTGACATTTTCACAACCTTACCGCTGGAACGACTCATCCTAGCTCATGAGGCGTCGGGCCTACCGGTCACGCTGGCGCTGCGCTCTGAAGGCGAGGCCCGGCACATCGCACTCGACCCGACTGGTACACGTGTCTGCGACATTCGCCAAACCTTAGGAAATGGGGTGGGCACGCATGTGTTTAGCGGGATTTATTGCGTTAATCCTGAGTTTCTCGACCTCTTACCCGTGGGGGAAAAGGTCTCCGTCATTCCCGCATTTCTCGAACTCGCACGGCGCGGTGAACTCGGGGCGACCGTGCTTGATGAAGGAGTCTGGATGGATCTGGGGGATCGAAATGCCTACCTTCAAGCGCACCGTGAACTCGCACTCGGCCCAGAAATCCACCCGGATGCCATTGTCGAGGCTGGCGCATGCGTCGAGCACTCAATCATCGGCCCGGGCGCACGCGTCGAAGCGGGTGCCGTGGTGCGTGATTCCGTCGTTTGGCCAAACTCCTGGGTCACCGGATCTGCGAGACTCAATCGCTGCATCGTTTACACCGAGCACCCGGTGAGCGGGCCTCACCAAGACCAAGATCTCTGATCAGCCGGTAAACGCGTGTGCCGGGAGGCCTTTGACCCCGAGTCCACGGATCACGAAGAGCCGCCCGGCATCTTTCTCGACCACGGATTTATGAATGCCAGTGGTGACATAGAGGTCGGCTAAATCCGGCCCGCCAAAGGCACAGGCGGTCGTTTCTAGACAGGGAAGGTCGACGCGGCGGAGCTCTTCACCTGTCTCTGGGCTGAAGCACGCGACGCAAGCGCCGTGGCAGAATGCGATCCACAGATTCCCCGCTGCATCGAGGGTCATGCCATCGGGCGATGCCTCGTGATGGGCGGTGGAAATGACGCTGCGAAGGTTCCGCAAGTGGCCGTTTTCGTAGTCGAACGCGAGCACTTCCTTCCGTGGCGTGTCGATGTAATAGACGCAGGAGCCATCGGCCGACCAAGCAATGCCGTTCGAATTCGTCACCGGACCGAAGGCCTCATGCAGAGTCAGGTCCGGGTCCAAGCGGTAAAGCCGGGCGTCTCCGGTTTTTTTCACAAGGCTGATGGTGCCTGCGAAAAATCGTCCATCGGGTGAGCATTTCCCGTCGTTGAAGCGATTGTTGGGCTTCTCGGGTTCTGGATCGGCGATGGGGCTGAGCAGGCCGCTTTGGAGATCAAGAAAATAGAGCCCGTGATCACCAGCGACGACTAGTCCACCACTTTCGCGGGGAACAACGGTCCCGACGCGCTGCCCTACGTTCCAAGTGCGTTCACCGCCATTTTCTGGATCGAAGGAGTGGATGCAGTGCCCCTCGATGTCCACGTAATAGAGCAGCCCATGCCACCAGATGGGGCCTTCGCCCCATTGGGAAGTGATGCTTCCGACCGTTTCGATGTGAATCATACCCCATGCTAGAAGCACTCTGTCAGGCAGACCAAGGTAAAATCATCAAAGCTCAGGCTTTCATTTTTCAGCACTGGCTGCCAAGCTGCTAGGCATGTCCGGCGGTGCCCCGAGTGGCGTGATAAAACTATGGCTCCACCTACTCGCCTCCTGCGGAATAGGCGCGTGGATTTCTCCTCTCGTCTATAATGCCGGAAAAGCATTGGCAGAGGTGTCTTCCGTCAAACAGACGAACGGCCTGCTAGAATGGCTAGCTGGAGTGTGCCGTGCGGCTGATTTCCCCAGCTTCTTCACAGCCAGCATCGTCGCCTGTGCCGTGCTATTTCTGCTACCGCTGCTCGAAGGCTTACCGAGCGGTGCCGGGGATCGCAAGCTGGGGCACCCCTTGTTGAAAAACCCACGGCAAGTGCGGGATGCTGCGTTCGGATTTCTCGGGTTACTTGGGGTGTTATTCGCCATCGCTGCGGCCTGTATCTTACTGACCGATGTCATCTGGCAGCCACCCGGCCATGAGCTGGGAATGAGGCTCGCCCGCTTCCTCATCCTCGCCATTGGCTGGGCGCTGGTGCAGGAACTATGGTTCCGGGGCGTGGCGCTGGGGGTCTTTCTGAGGGCGATGCCGCCGCTGGCTGCAGTCGGGGTGGCCACGGTCTATTTCGCGATCGCGCATTTCCTCGTTCCTCCCACCGGCATGAGCGTGCTGGATCCAGATGCGTCTGGCATCGGCTTCGAGCTATTGGGGAAAATCTGGGGCCAATTTTTCGAGACACGCGTTTGGATCGCCTCCTTGCTTCCGTGGCTCACTCTTGGCCTAGTTCTCGCCGCCTTACGGCTCCGCACGGCTTCCTTGTGGCTGCCGCTTGGGATTCACAGCGGCTGGATTTTTGGCAACACATTGCTGTGCCGATTCACCGTGTCGACACCGAGTCCATTACTGCAAGGCATGATCAGCGTGGGCGCTATTTCACTCGTGGGTATCCTCGCTCACCTCCTTTACCCGACCGATGAATTCAGGGAAAATGCATCCTAAGCTGCATATTTGGCAACGGGTCTTGGATCTTTTGTATCCACCGTGCTGTGTGCTCTGCGAGGTGAAATTGACAAATGGTCAGGCTCTCTGCCACACCTGCGACGATGCATTGCCACGCTTGCGGCCCCCATTTTGTCAGTTCTGCGGCGAGGGCTTCCCGGGACTGATCGAGCAAGATTTCGCCTGCCCCAACTGTGCAAAGCTCAAGTTTTCCTTTGAATTTGCACGTCCTGCGATGGTGCGGGATGAACGCACGCTGGAAATGATCCATCGCCTCAAGTATGGCCGTGAGTTGCACCTTGCGAAAGATTTGGGACGGCTTGCCTCTGAGGCGATTCACGACCCACGATTCACCCAAGCACTCATTGAAAAATGGCCGCTTGTGCCGGTGCCACTGCATCACAAGCGCCTGCAAGAACGGCATTTCAACCAAGCGGCCGAGATCTCCCGCAGCCTCGCCGACTGCAGTGGTTTGCCACTCGTTCTAGCCCTAAAAAGGATTCGTCATACGGAACATCAAACCGCTCTCACCCGTGCCCAGCGTCTAAAGAACCTCCGTGGCGCTTTTGTCCTGAGCCGGGCAGGTCAGCATTTAAGACGCCGTGGCATCAAAGGCATCATCCTCGTGGACGACGTCCTGACCACCGGCTCCACCGTCAATGAATGCGCGAAAGCCCTGCGCCACTCAGGATTCCAGCACATCTTCGTGGTCACCGTGATGCGAGGATAGGACAGCTTCCGGCCCATTTGAATTGATGAAACAGCGCATGACAAAGTCCGATCGTAAGCACCAAGGTGATCAAAGGGGCCAAGCCTGAACGCAAAGTATCACCCACCCACCAACTGCTCACCCCATGGAGCTCTATGCGGGTGTGAAGCAGATTAAATCCTTTAAAGGCGATGATCCATCCCGCGTGCAGGCCCATCGAAAACCACAACACCCCTGTCCTCAGCCGCGCCCAAGCCAGAATCATCCCTACGACAAAAAGCGTGGCGAAATCCGTCACTAAAAATCGTGGATCCGAGAAATGAAAAATGATCTTCCCCAACAACTCAAATCCCGCCCAGCACGCAGCCGGGTCTCCAATCACCGCTCCATCCGGTAATTTCACAAAGTGAATCAACGCGAAAAGTAACGAACTCCCCACGCACGCGCTCAGCGGACGGGCACACTTGAGCCAAAGCCCGAGTAAAACTCCGCGGAAAAGCCACTCTTCCACCAAGGGCACCGCCACCGCCGGAATTAGGACTTTTTTCAGTAATTTACCCAAAGCCGGTGGATCTACCGCTGGCATGTAAGCCCCGTAAAGCTGCAAGAGCAAACCCACTCCCCACAAGGTTGTCCCTGCCATCACGGTGCCGATGAGGATCTGGATTACCGCCATTTTCCAACCCACCTTCTTCTGGCTCGATTCTAGCGCCGATTCCCGCCCTGCTCGCAGCCTGCGGATTCTCCAGAACATCATCGGCAGCAATACCACAGCCGCTAAGGCAAGAGCACGACTGAAGAATCGACTGAACTCCGCCTGCTCACACGAGCCCCCCAGCCATTCCAGCAGTATAGGGAGCTCTTTCGCCCTAGACTCCGCCGCCAGCCATTTTCCAGCCGCATAGAGGCTTGGAGACATCAAAGCGGCGAGAATCAGCGACGACAGCACCCAGGTGACTGCCGCTCCCGCTTCAGATTGGATAAATCGCTTCAATGGGTCTTGGTGTTACAGCTCGCTAAGTCGCTTGTCCAGAATCGCTTGGATACTCCAATAGAGTCTCCCTTATTTTACCCACTTATTATAATTGGAATAATTCTTGATTGCGACGCATTCGCAAGTAGCTTTCCGCCGCCATGGTCAGCAAAAACACAGAACACCCTGAAGAAATCGAGATTCCTGAGGAAATTTCTGGCCTCCGCATGACCCGCCAGCGGCAGGAGGTCTACCGCATTCTCCAGCAAGAGCGGAACCACCCGACCGCCAACGACGTCTTCATGAGGGTCAAGGACCGCCTGCCGAACATCTCGCTCGCTACGGTTTACAACTGCCTCGAAGCACTCGTGCAGCACGGCATCATCCGCCAAGTCAACTTCGAGCGAGAGTCATCCCGCTACTGCCCAAACCTCAGCGAGCACGGCCATTTTCACGACCAAACCACCGGCGTCATCCACGACATCGACTTCAAACCCGGAATTCGCCTCGCCGACCTCCTCAACCTCCCTCCCGGAGCTGTCATCGAGGATGTCGAAATCACCCTCCGCGGCAAACTTGCGAATATCTAATTTCATGGCCCAAATCGCTATCAGCTCTTTTGTTCTTTGTGTCGCGCTTTTCATAATAGCTCGTCACGAGGCCGAAATTTCACTACCGATCATTCTGATGATCACCGTCGGGGTGAGTCTGATTTCAATACTTCTGTCACTTGCCATCGGGCCGTTCGCGTTCCTGGTGGCACTGTTTATCCTCGCATACGCCATCCGACGTTTCTGTTACATCAGTTGGCCGAAAGCATGGGCCGTCACTGGCGTTTACGCCGTCACGAACATAGCCCTAGCCATCGGAACTGTGATGTTAAAACGCTGAAATTCATTGTCCAACACCTCCGACCAACAACCTATTTCCCATCATGAGCCTGCAAATTACCAACCTCCACGCCACTCTCGAAGACGGCACCGAAATCCTCAAAGGCGTAAACCTCACCATCCCAAAAGGTGAAATCCACGCCATCATGGGGCCAAACGGTTCCGGTAAATCGACTCTCTCCAAAGTCATCGCCGGTCACGAAAGCTACCTCGTCACCTCAGGGTCCGTCACTCAAGATGGTGAGGAAATCCTCGGAAAATCCATCGACGAGCGCTCACGCGGCGGCATTTTCCTCGCTTTTCAATACCCCTCTGAAGTTCCCGGCGTGTCCAATGCCAACTTCATCCGCGCCGCTCTCCAAGCCAGGCTCCCCAAGGGCCAAGACATCGACGCCGTCGCTTACTACAAGCACCTCTACGCCCAAATGGACCTGCTCGAAATGGACCGTAAATTTACCGCCCGCGCCGTGAATGAAGGTTTCTCCGGCGGTGAGAAAAAGCGCAACGAGATCCTCCAAATGATCATGCTCGCGCCCGAATACTGCATCCTCGACGAGACCGACTCCGGCCTCGACATCGACGCGCTCAAAATCGTCGCCAAGGGCGTCAACGCCATGCGCTCACCAGACCGTGGCATGCTCCTCATCACTCACTACCAACGCCTGCTCGACTACATCAAACCCGACTACGTCCACGTCATGGCAGAAGGAAAAATCGTCCGCTCCGGCGGCCCCGAACTTGCACTCGAACTCGAAAAAGACGGCTACGAGTTTTTGAAAGAACCCGCACTCGCTTGAGTCATTTCAGATCTCAAATTTCAAAATTTAAATTTACCATGTCCTACGACACCACCGACGTTCTTGACACTGAAACCCGCGACGCGATCGACATCGACCGCACCAAGGGCGATTTCACCTTCCCAGAGCGGAATAAATTCGACGCTGGGCGTGGACTCACCTCTGCCACGGTTGACTACATTTCCGATGTGAAAAACGACCCCGACTGGGTTCGTGAATTCCGCCACAAGGCGCTCAAAGTATTCCAAGACAAGCCTATGCCCACCAATTGGGCGACCAAGGACTTGGAAGCCATCGACTTCGACATCATCCGCTACTACCTCTCGGACGGTGAGAAACCCAAGCGCTCTTGGGATGATGTGCCTGCCGATGTTTTAGAAACCTTCGAGCGCCTCGGCATTCCCCAGCAAGAACGCGCCTTCCTCGCCGGTGTCGAAGCCCAGTTCGACTCAGAAGCTGCCTACTCGAACGTGAAGGAAGAGCTGACGAAACAAGGCGTCATCTTCTGCAACTCGACCGAAGGACTCAAAGAGCACGAGGAAATCTTTCGCCCATGGTTCGGCAAAGTCATCCCGACTGGCGATAACAAATTCTCCGCACTAAACTCCGCCGTATTCTCCGGTGGCTCGTTCATTTACATCCCGAAAGGCCTCAAGCTTAAGCAGCCACTCCAAGCCTATTTCCGCATCAACTCGGAAAATTTCGGCCAGTTCGAGCGCACCCTCATCATTGCCGACGAAGGCTCCGAGCTGATGTACATGGAAGGCTGCACCGCACCGAAGTTCGAGACCGCCACTCTCCACTCCGCCGTCGTCGAGTTGGTCGCGCTGAAAGGTGCGAAGATCCAGTATGTCACCGTGCAAAACTGGTCGTCCAACGTCTTCAACCTCGTCACCAAGCGCGGAATCGCCATGGAAGATGCAGAAGTCCGCTGGATCGACTGCAACATCGGCTCGCGTCTCACGATGAAGTACCCCGGCGTCATCATGAAGGGCAAACGCGCCCGCGGCGAGGTCATCTCCATCGCCCTCGCCAACACTGGCCAGCACCAAGACACCGGCGCGAAAATGATCCACGCCGCAGATGATACGACCTCTAACGTCGTTTCGAAATCCATCTCCGTCGGTGAAGGCCGCTCCACCTATCGCGGGCAAGTCCACATCCCCAAGCATCTCAAAGGCTGCAAGAACAACACCGAGTGCGACGCCCTTCTTATCAATAGCCGCAGCCGCACCGACACCTACCCCGCCATCACAGTCAAGGGGAACCGCCACGCGACCCAGCACGAAGCCTCAGTCAGCCAAGTCTCAGATGACATGCTCTTCTACATGCAGCAGCGCGGCCTCGACGAAGGCCAAGCCATGTCGCTCGCCGTCAACGGCTTCATCAACGACCTCGTCCGTGAATTCCCCATGGAATACTCCGTCGAGCTCAAGCGCCTCATCGATCTGGAAATGGAAGGCTCCGTCGGATAATCCTGCGGCCTACTCGACCTAACATCCTCTTTGCAATTTCCCCATGCCTGCCGTGCTCGAACAAACATCATCGCTCCTCGAATCCGCACCCGAAACTCCAGCCTACTTGCCTGCCTGGTTCGCCAATCGTCAGCAAGCCGCTTGGCAGCGTTTCCTCACCACCCCCGCCCCGAAGCGTGGCGATGAAATCTGGCGTTTTTCCAGCATCAAGCAGCTCGACTTCTCCAGTTTTCAGAAAGCAAGCGCCTCACGCGTGAATGAACTCATCAAGCGCTCCACCGGACTCGCCTCACCCGCCGCGAAATTCATTTTCGTCAACGACGAACTCGTCCACGCAGAATCAAATCTCCCGGCTGGCGTCACCTGTCTGCCACTCGCTGAAGCACTCGTGTCTCATAGTGATCTGGTGCAAACCCATTTCATGAAACAAACCACACGCCTCGGCTCCGCGAAATTTGCCGCCCTCCATGAGGCTTCGCTGACTAACGGTTTGTTCGTCCACGTTCCCGACCAGATCGAAGTCGCTGGCAGCATTGAGGTTCACCACTGGATCGTCGGCGAGAACACCGCCATCTTTCCCCACACCCTCATTGTCACCGGCACCAGCGCTAAAGTCCGCGTGGTGGATATGTTCCGCTCGGCAGACGAGACGCAGCCCGGTCTCGCCATCGCCATTAACGACCTCTCTGTCGGTAAAAACTCCCGCTTGGATTACGTGGCGATTCAGGCTTTCAATGAGCAGACCAAGGTCATTCAAATCAATGAAACCACTGCCGCACGCGACGCTTCCGCCACCGGATTCATTTTAAACACCGGTGCGCAATGGGCGCGGAACGAATCACTCTCCCGCCTCGAAGGCCCGGGCTCCCGCTCGAACATGCTTTCCGTCTCCATCCCAAGCGAGCACCAAGAATACGATCAACGCACCTTCCAGCACCACGTCTCCGAAGGCGCCTACTCGGACTTGCTCTATAAAAACTCCCTCTACGACGAAGCCCGTACCATTTTCTCCGGCCTCATCTTCGTGGATGAAGCCGCTCACCATACCGACGCCTATCAGACCTGCCGGAATCTACTCATGAGCGACACCTGTGAGTCCAATTCCATGCCCGGTCTGGAAATCAATGCCGACCAAGTGAAATGCTCACACGGCAGCACCTCCTCACAAGTCAGCGACGAGGAAATCTTCTACCTTCGCGCCCGTGGCATCGACTCCGTCAACGCTCGCCAACTCATCGCCCGAGGCTTTTCGGTGGATGTCGTGGAGCGGATTGAAAACGATGAAGTGGAAGCACTCACGCTCCAATTCATCGACGCGAAGTTCGCAAAAATTGCCCAGAAATCACTCTAACCACACCACCCGCCAGAAGCGCTTAGCCGCCCCGTCGAGACTCAGCGCCTGCGCCGTCACGCCGAGCGTAGGCGCGGCAGTGACCGTGCCGAGAGAGGTCCAGACCGCGAGATCCGTGGTCGTTTCAATGCGATAAATGCTACCTGGGTTACTTTCCCAAGCAAGTTGGAACACGCCGTTTACCGGTTCAGACCGCACGATTCTAAATACATCCTCGTTTTGGTGAATCACCCCGATGGCTTCTAAATCAAAGCCTCCAGAACCCGTCGTAGGCGTCGGGTCATAAATTGGGCGACCCACACTATCGAGCACCGTCCCGTTTCCAATGATATCCACGATGCGGACGAAGCGGACATTTTGCCGATCTAGCAAGGCTTCTCCCGCAAGTGCCGCCAGATCGAAGGGCGTGCCGAAGCCGAGCCTGTATTTCCCCGCAAGTCCGCTGAGGTTCGTGGCGTCCACAGTGCCGAAAGCGCCCACCGCAGTGCTGCCTTCTGAGCGATTTGGAAATCGATAGAAGTTCACCCCATCGCTAGAAACCTCGACGAATGCCAACTCTAGAAACGTGTTTGAGAAGCCATTTTCAAACACCGCGAAGTCAGGGCCGCTGCCGTCACGGATCGGCCGGGGAAACGTCATCACGATCTGCCCGCCATTTCCGAGGCAGACGATGTCGCTGCCATCCGTGGTGGCTTTGCCAAAGGCTTTACGGGGTGTTTTCCAGATTTCATCCACGCCCGTGCCGTAGACTGGATTGAGATTCCCACTCGCCCATGCGACAAAGGCGGGATCGTCTTTTGAAAGCGTATCTGAGCCAATTGTGCCCACAGCCCCGGGGAAGGAACCGGCTTGGACGAAGAGGCTCAGGAGAAAGAAGTAGATAGAGATACGTTTCATTGTTAGAAGTCGTAGCGGACGCCACATTGGAAGGTTCGGCCTGCAGCGGGGAACCAGACCCCACTGTATTTGATGGTGGCATAGGTCTCATCCAGCAGGTTGTTCACCCGGAGATAGAAGGCAAGATCCGAGCGGGCTTGATAGCGCAGCAGCAGACTCGCCACGCCGTAGGCAGGTAGCCGGTCTGCTTGATTCAGGAAATCATTTCCCTCGTAGGAGGCACCGGTGAATTGATACTCGCCCTGCACCGTGACGGTGGAACTCGGCTTGAGGGTGAGTATCGCTACCAGCTCTTTGTTGGGCACGAGATAGATGGAATTCCCCTCATAGACTCCGTCTTGATAGGTAGCATCTAGCTGGGTGTAGCGCAGGCTTATCTCCCAGCACTCCGCTGCATAGCGCAACTCGGTCTCGATACCGAGTCGGCGGGTTTTGGCAAAATTGACATTGAGATTCCTCACATAATCGTAAGCGATCTCGCCGTCTAATTGTTGGATAAAGCCGTTGCCTCGCAATTTCCAACTAGCCATCTCGTACTCGGCTCCTAGTTCGAGATTGTCGCCCGTTTCCGCCTTCAACTGATCGTTAAACGGCACAGAAAGTGGAAAGCCCTGATAGGCCGCGATCTCATCGGTCGAAGGCAGCCGATAGAGATGATCGTAACGCAGCCAAGTGCTCCACGTCTCACCGGGCTCCCAGCGGAGGCCCAACTGGAGGGCACGGTTGATCTCATCAGTTCCACGGGAGAAGTTTAAGTCGGGATCATTCGGGAAGGTTACACTCCGCGCCGCCGCATCCACCGCTGCCTTTTCCCAGCGCGCCGCCATGGTGAGGTGCCAACGCTCCCACGCCTCCCACTCCGCTGTCGAAAAAACACCCGCGAGGCCTCGCTCCAGCTCAGCGCTGCCAGTCCGCTGGATGCGCTGGATTTCAGCATACTGGTCGAGTGCTAAGCGATCTTGCCGAGCATTCAGACCGAGTGAGAGCGACGCTTTTTCACCGGTCCAGCGCAGTACCGGCGCGAAGGTCCAAGTGTCCAGCAGCGTATCACTGTGGGAGCCGGGTCCTAAGTTCCACGAAAGATCCCGTCTCGAAAAAGCCAATGGCAGCTCCACCGTGACGACCTCACCTTTTCCGATCACCAATCCGCCATCAGCACGTTGGAGCGTTTGCTCTGAAAAATACTGATTCCCAGCCCCCGACTGGGCATAGATCGACTGCCGCGGGTCCGCCTCATACTCTGCGGTCGAGAGCGGACCGGGAAAGCCCGTGAATTGATTCGCCCATGACAGCCCTGCACGCAGCTCATGGTTTTTGGCAATTTCCCGATCCCAGCGCAGCCCATAGGATTCCAGCTCACTTGCCGAATTTTCACGCCAGCCTGCCGTGTCATTTAGCTCCAGATCCACCGCCATGCCATTCCCTGCGTAGCGTCCCTCATGCGCCAGCCTGACGAGGGAATATTCCTCACTTCCGGCTGCGACTTCTAAAGACGTCTTCGGCTCCCCTGGCGATTGCGTCACTAGATTGATCACTCCTCCCACCGCATTGTCACCGAAGCGCGCGCTCTGACTGCCGCGTAAAATCTCCACCCGCTTGATCCGGGACAGTGGCACTTCCAACAGAGAAACCCCCGACATGTCCGGCCGATTCACCGGACGACCATCGACGAGGATCAACACTCGTGATGACGAATTCTCACCGAACCCGCGCAAGTGCAGCTCGCCATCGGCCGCATTTCCGGTCGCACTCGAAATCCGCAGCCCTCCTTGTGTCGTCAACAAATCCGCCAACGAACGCGCGCCAGCCTGCGTGATCTGCTGCTCGTCGATCACCGTCGCATCCCCCGCGAAATGATTCGGCAGGATCGTCCCCCTAGACGCCTCCACCACCAAGGCACTCAGCACCCGCGGACCGTCCTCCGCAGATACGGAAGCGAGCAGCAGAACTGAGCACCAGAGTTGGACCGTTCGAGTCATCAGCAGGTCAGCGACGTCTCACCAACAGGCCGAAGCCACTCATGAACACCAGACACAAAGCCCCCGGTTCTGGCACGGCGGTGAGGTTATCGATGGCGAAATAGCCCGGCGTATTCATCCCATAAATCGGATGATTGTCCGTAGAGCTCAGTGCAAATCCGATTTCATTCACCGTCCCGAGTGGCGAGAAGTCCACATACCGCCAATCGTTCACGAGGAGTGACCCCGTGCGATAATCCGCTAGGTAAAAATCCACAGAACTCGTCGGCACCATGTTCAGGTAGCCAGTGATCGTGAGTTTAAACCAATCCCCGGGACCAAAGGCACGCGCTGGACCCTCCCCATTTAAGATGCTCAATGCTGCATAGGTGGTATTTGTCACACTCGCGCCTAGGCCCGTGACGTTGATCGATGTGGCGAAATTCAGCGTCACATCTCCATACACCACCGCATAGGCCGATGAGCCACCTGCGCCCGATCCGGGGTAGGCACTGGATTCGTTCGTATAACCCGGCGTTAGGGTGTCCGTTCTGTTGGAAATGGCAAATCCCGACCAATACCCGCCATAAAGTGGGGAGTAGCTGTTTGGGAAATTCACCCCGTCGCTCGTGAATTGACCACTCACATCTGAGCCATTCCGAAATGATCCCGGAGTCGTCAGCAAGGATTCAAAGGTCACCGTCGTGGCAGAGGCCGAAGCCAAGGCAAGACCGACCAGGGCACTCGCACTCGCGAGCACCATAGATGCGTTAATTTTCATGTTATTTCTCTAGTGTTGATAGTCACAAAAGAGAACAGACGCCCACCGGAAGAGGGAGAACTCCCCCGCCGTCGTTTCGGTTCCCGTCACCTTCCTTGCGCGGGAAGGCCAGCACAGTGCCGTATGTCTCGTAAAATGGAGCGGCACTCGGACGAGTTTGAGGCGGGGGAAGTATTCGGACTCCCGACAGTGAAATGGGAGATTTCTCGCCCATTTCGCCTCCTTCCCGCCTTCACCTCCGCTTGCACGGAGATTGGCTAAATGGGAATTCGTCGTCGGATACCGCAGCGCGACTGTTCCGGGTTCTCACCGGATTCCATGCACCCGCATCAGGTCATCGCGCACAAGTCAACAAAGCCAACCCTCTCCGGCAAGCAGAAAGTCATTCAGCGCAATCACACAGAGCTTTATAAAAATCCGGTCTTTTTTGTTTCTTATTATGCACCTCAAATTCTGTGGTTAAGACTCTTTTCCTTCACCATAGATATATCGGACGGCCTATCAACCCCCATCACGCCGAAGATCCCTCGCGACCCATAGAAGCCGGGCCGTGCCACTCGCGCTTCCCCGGATTCTCCGAGTTCCCGTTTTTCAGTTAGACCCAAACCGTTCCTGGCATTGGTGAAAGAATGCATCCACAAAGGCGCGACTCCCCAACACGGCCCCGTCTGCATTTATAAGTCTGCATTCAGAGAGAGGCGGTGAGGAAGAGGAGATGGGCGTTCGGAGTTTTCAGAACGGCATTTGCAGTGTTGCGGGAGGCATTCGACAAATTCCGAGCGGCATTTGCAGTGTTGCAGGAGGCATTCGACAAATTCCGAATGGCACTTGCAGTGTTACATGAGCCATTCGATAAATTCCGAATGGCATTTGCAGCGTTGCATGAGCCATTCGATAAATTCCGAATGGCATTTGCAGCGTTGCAGGAGGCATTCGACAAACTCCGAATACCCCTCCGCGCTCTTCCCTCTGCGACCTCCGCGTCCTCCGCGTTTCGATTCCCTCTTCAAGAAACCGCCAGCAGTGATTCGTCCCAATCCTTCCACACCGGATCGAGATTTTGCCCGCGCAGCATGGCCGCGATTTCCGCTGGGCTGCGGGTGTCGTGGATTTGAAATTGCTCGGTGGCTTTTTCGCAGCCGGATTTTTCGCTCAGCTCGACGCGGCGACCTTTAACGGTGAGGTGTAAATCATCGCCGCCCGCGCCGGTGTAGCCGCCGGGCTCGGTTTTCGCCCCGGCGGACATGTGGGTCACGCCGAGCGTGGCGATCGCATCCCGCAGCGGCGCTGGCTCGCGGGTGGAAACGACGATGCCGACTTGCGGAAAGAGTAGGCGGAAGACGGCGATGAGCCGGACGAAGGCTTTGTCCGGTAAATAGAGATCCGGGTCTGGCTCGTATTCATAATTTCCCGCATAAGGGCGCATCCGGGGGAAAGCGATGGTGAATTGGGCCTTCCAGCAATGGCGGTAGAGGTATTCCAAATGGGCACACAGCGCGAGCGCCTCGAATTTCCAGTTCGCCAAACCAAACAAGGCACCGATCCCGATCCGGCGAAATCCCCCGGCGTAGGCGCGCTCCGGGCAATCGAGCCGCCAGTCAAAGTTTTTCTTAGGCCCGGCGGTGTGGAGCTGCTGGTAGGTTTCGCGGTGATAGGTTTCTTGGTAAACGACTAGGCCTTCCGCGCCGTGGTGGACGATGTCGGCGTATTGCTCGTCCTCCATCGGCCCGACTTCGAGGGCGAGTGTGGGGATGAAGGGCTTGAGCGCGTCGAGGCAGTCCTGCAAGTAGCCCTCGGAGACGAATTTCGGGTGCTCCCCGGCTACGAGTAGCACATTGCGAAATCCGAGGCCGTGCAAATGCCGCGCCTCCGTGACGACTTGGTCCACGGTCAAGGTGGTGCGGAAAATGGCGGCATCGCGTGAAAAGCCACAGTATTTGCAGTTGTTGACGCACTCGTTGGAGACGTAGAGCGGGGCGAACAAGCGCATGGTTTTCCCGAAATTCCGTCGCGTCGTCTGCTGGCTCTGACGGGCGAGTTCTTCAAGCGAGCCACCCTTTTCCTCGGAAATGAGCTGGCTGAAACGCCGCATCAGCGGAGTCGGGTGCGCTAGGAGATCTGGGAAAACATCGGCAAAGGCCATGGCGGCGGACTGTGGGTCAGCATTGCTCAGTGGTCAAAGAAATCTCCGAGAAGCCCTCCGATTCCCCCCAAGCCTGTCACTGAGTCCGCTTCCACAGATAGAGCCAGCGCTCGGAGACGCATTTGCCGGTTTCATCCTGTAGCTCGCAGGTCAGGTCCATGTCCCCGAGATCCTTCGGCGGCTCACAGACGAAAAATGCCCGCAGCACCTGTGGCATGTGCAGCTTGTCGCTGCGGCCGAGACCGGCAGGGAGATCGTCCACATTCGGCATGCTGACATCCGAGAGGCCGACGTGGATGAGCTTCACGGCTTGTTGGTTGATGGTGACGACGGGCTTGAGCTTGGAGATATCATCCCATTTCGGGTCACCGACCTTGGCTTGTGGCTGAAGGGGTTTCGCGAAGTCGATGGCCATCAGCACCTGGTCCGGCTTCTGGACCGGGGTGCCCGCACGAGTGGAGCGGACGGTGAAAAGGCCGGACGGCGCAGGGTCGCGCATCCAGCGAAGGCGGTATTGAAAACGATAGGATTTCCCGACTTCCAAGGTCGGCGTGGGCTCCCAGACGAGGATCACGTTGTCGTCCGTCTCGTCCTTCGTAGGCATCTCAATGAGGTGTAGCTTCCCCAGATCAAAACCCTCAATGGGCTCCACCTTCACGCTGGGGCGATTGTGATAGAGCGCTTCTGGATCTTGGTAGGAGGAAAATGAGCGATCCCGCTGCACCAGCGCCCATGAGCGAGGTTTCTCCAGGGTGAAAACGCAGTGGCGAAATTGGCCCTGAGTCGTCTCCAGTGGACGGTAGTGCAGATTGCCGCTGCCCAGCTCCATGAGTAGGCCGTCACTATCGTGCACCTCGGGCCGGAAGTCATAGGGCTTCGGGTGCGTGCTCTCGCCAAACCAGAACATGCTGGAAAAGGGTGCCAGTCCGAGCTGCGTCACCGGGCGGCGGAGGGTGATTTCCGCGGTGACCTCCATCACCGTCTCCGGCCCTGGGGCGATCACGAACTGATAGGCTCCCGCCACGCTTTCCCCACTGAGGAGCGCGCTGACTTTGAGCGACTTCGACCCATTTTCTGGCTTCTCTAGATAGAACTCCGAAAAGTCCGGGAACTCCTCCGGCACCCCCGGCAGGCCGCTATTGATCGAAAGCCCGCGTGCCGAAAGCCCATACGGTGCGTCCTTAGGAATCGCCCGGAAATAGCTCGCGCCCATGAAGACGAGGAACTCATCCATGTAGTCCGCCGTGTTCAAGTGCGTGCGCGCCCGCCAGCCCGCATAGCCCTGAGGCGGCGGCGTACCAGCCGGGACTTTCTGCTTGCCGTAGTCGAACAAGTTCGAGTCGAACTTCATCAATTCCTCTTTCCCGCCACTGACCTCGTGGATCAGCACCATCTTCTTCGCCGTCCAACCGGGATGGAAGAAATCGATCGAAAAATCCCCTTTCGTTTCCGCCCACAGCCCGGATTCCATCTTGAAACGGATGTCCCGATGCCCGTCGTAGGTCAGATTCTTCCAGTAATCTGCCAGGTCAAGCTTGGCCGCCACATAGGGCGCGGCGGCCATTTTCCGGGCCTTTTCGCGCAAGATCTCGAAGGAAAAACTCTCCGCAGCGGCAAGCCCGGTCGCACCGACCAGCAGCGCGCACCCGACCCATAAATGACGACGATGGAAATGCATGCCAGCCACCATGCAGACATCCAGCCGCTTGGCAATAGCGTGGCTTTCCCAGAGGTTGACCCCACCGCAGCGCATTGCTAGCGTCCGCGCCCCGTCATGAGCGCCGCACCGAATTACAAAGACACCCTCACTCTTCCGCAAACGTCGTTCCCGATGCGTGCCGACTTGGTGCAAAATGAACCTGCCCGCCTCGAAGCTTGGGAGAAGGCCGGACTCTACGAAAAAATCCTCGCCCGCCGCCGTGCGGAAAACGCCCCAACATTCATCCTTCACGACGGCCCACCCTTCGCCAATGGCGACGTCCACATGGGCACCGCGCTCAACAAGCTGCTCAAGGATCTCGTCGTGAAATCCAAGACCATGGCGGGATTTGCCGCGCCCTTCGTCCCCGGCTGGGACTGCCACGGCCTGCCCATCGAGTTCAAGGTCGTCAAGGAGACCGCCGGTCTGGAGCCTGCGGAAATCCGCCGCCGCTGCACCGAGTTTGCCAGCAGCTTCATCGACATCCAGCGCGCCTCCTTCCGCCGTCTCGGCGTGTTCGGTGACTGGGAAAATCCCTATCTCACCATGAATCCCGGCTACGAGGCCAGCATCCTACGCGTCTTCTCCAAGCTCGTGGAAAATGGGAGTATCTACCAAGCCAAGAAGCCCGTGCAATGGTCCTACGGCGCGCAAACCGCCCTCGCCGAGGCCGAAGTCGAGTATGCCGACAAGGAAAGCCCGGCGATTTTCGTCAAGTTCCCGCTTCTTGAGAAAGCCGCCAGCATGGTCATCTGGACCACCACCCCGTGGACACTCCCGGCCAATCTCGGCATCGCCGTGCATCCCGATTTCACCTACGTGGTCGCGAAGTTTTCCAAGGGTGAAGTCCAAGAAACCTTCGTCATCGTCCGCGAACTCGTCGCCTCCTTCACCGAAAAAACCGGCTACGTCCTCACGGAGACCCTAGAAGAAATCAAAGGCCGTTCGCTCGACCAGCTCAGCGCCCAGCACCCCTTCCTCGACCGCCACTCCAAGCTCATCCTCGCCAACTTCGTCACCACCGACACCGGCACCGGCGCGGTTCACATCGCCCCCGGCCACGGCTCGGACGACTACATGGCGGGCCAGCAAAACGGCCTCGGCGTGCTTTCCCCGGTCGATGACGCCGGGAAATTCACCGCAGAAGTCGGCCTCGACGAACTCATCGGCGTCCACGTTTTCAAGTCGAATGCCCGCATCATCGAGATCCTCAGCGAGAGCGGCCACCTGCTTGGCCAAGAAGTTTACCGGCACTCCTACCCGCATTGCTGGCGCTCGAAAACGCCCATCATCTTCCGCGCCGTCGAGCAGTTTTTCATCTCCCTCGACACCCTCCGCGGCCAAGCACTTTCAGAAATCGACCAGGTCGAATGGCTCCCCGCTTGGGGCCGGAATCGCATCTACGGCACCGTCGAGTCGCGCCCGGATTGGTGCATCTCGCGCCAGCGGACCTGGGGCGTGCCACTGCCCGTCTTCTTCGGCGAAAATGGCGAGGTCATCCTCTCCTCCGACCTCGCGCTCAAGGTCGCCGACCTCGTTGAAAAAGAAGGCACCAACCTCTGGTTCGAGAAATCCGACGCCGAACTCGCCGCCCTCCTCGGCCTGCCAGCGGGCGTGAAAAAATGCCGAGACACCCTCGACGTCTGGATCGATTCCGGCTGCTCACACCACGCCGTGCTCGACGCCCATCCTCAACTCCACTGCCCCGCCGATCTCTACTTGGAAGCCACCGACCAGCACCGTGGCTGGTTCCAGAGTTCGCTCATGCTCAGCACCGGCTTCCGTGGCCACGCGCCCTACAAGACCGTCATGACCCACGGCTTCGTGGTGGATAAGGATAAGAAAAAAATCTCCAAGTCAGACGCCGCCAAGTCCGGCAAACCCACCGACGCCGCCCATTTCTACAATCAATACGGAGCCGACATCGTCCGCCTCTGGGTCTCCTCCGTGGACTGGCAAAACGAAGTCCCCTTTGGCGAAGATCTCTTCAAACAAGTCGCCGAGCCCTACCGCCGCCTGCGAAACACGCTGCGGATTCTCTTGGGAAATCTCGATGGCTTCGATCCCTCTTCATCTCCGATCTCCGATCCCCAATCTCCGATCCCTCTCCTCGACCGCTGGATTCTCGAACGTCTCCACACCGTCACCGCCGAGTGCCTCGCCGCTTACAAGACCTACGAATTCCGCAAGGTCTTCAATGCGCTGAATAACTTTTGCACCGCCGACCTCTCCGCCATCTACATCGACGCCACCAAGGACCGCATGTATTGCGACGCCGCCACGTCCCCCCGCCGCCTCGCCTCGCAAGCGGCAATGCATGAAATTTTCACTAGCATCGCGAAATTGCTCGCGCCCATCCTCGCCTACACCGCTGACGAGGCCTGGGAGCACGCCGCTTTCACCACCGGCAGCGTCCACGAGCAGGATTTCCCCGTGGCCAATCCCAGCTTCGCCCCCGGCGAGGCGACGCAACAAGTGTCACGGCTTTTTGAGATCAAATACGCCATCCAGACCGCCATCGAGAGCTGCATCCAAGCCAAGGAATTCACGCGGAACAACGAGGCGGACGTCACGCTCATCCTCCCCGCGAGTGATGCAGGATTGTTGGAAATGCTCAATGACCGTGAATTTGCCACCGAGTTTTTCATCATCGCCGGTCTAACCGCCACAGTCGGGGATTCACTCACCGCCACCGCCCGCAAGACCGAGCACCCACTCTGCCCCCGCTGCCGCAAGCACGAGCCACTGCTGGAAAGCGGTCTTTGCGAACGGTGTGATGCGGTTTGCTGAGAGAGCCTAACATCAAGGGGACGCATTCACGTGCCAACGTCGGCCATGGCGCTCCCGGCTTAGGAACGCCGACGCCTACGTCGGCGCGAAACCCACGCACCAGCCCCGCATTGACGTGCCAACGTAGGCGTTGGCGTTCCCGCCTCCTACCCTATCAGCGACCTTGCCAACCAACCGCATTTTCAGCTAGAGAAGGGCCATGAAAAAACTCGTCGAGACTCACCAGAAGATCCGCGCCGAACTGGAAGCACCAGCGGCCCTGCGGAACTTCGGGAGTGGCTGGTGGAGCGGAGCCTTGGGGATCATCCTCGCAGTCGCAGCTTTGGGCGGGATTTTATGTGTCTGGTTTCCGAGTTATTTCAGCATCCGGGAATTGGCGAAACTGCATCAAACCGGGTGGTACCGGCCCGCATTGTTGGTGGTGATCATCCTGGCGTTTTTGTTCTCACTCTTGAGCTTGCTGCTCCGCCCGACGAAGACGCTCGGCATGACCGCGATGTTTCTCAGCCTGCTGGGTCTGACGATCTGCGGAAACGGACTCGCTCCCCTCACGACTGAAGCCACACCGTTTTACTTCGGTTTAGATTTCTTTTTACTCAGGCTACTGCTGACCGGGCTGGTATTCATCCCGTTCGAGAACCTCTTCCCGACCCGCTCAGGACAGGGCATTTTCCGCTACGAGTGGCGCGAAGACTTGTTCTACTTTTTCGTCAGTAGCATGCTGGTGCAGCTCTTGACTTGGCTCTCGCTGATGCCGGCGAACACCCTTCTAGCGGTCACCCAGTGGAGCAGCTTCCGCGCTTGGGTGGCGGCGTTGCCGTTCTTGGTGCAGGTGTTCGCAATCATGTTGTTGACCGATTTCGTGCAGTATTGGGTCCACCGGACGTTTCATCGGGTGCCGTTCTTATGGCGCTTCCACTCGGTGCATCATTCCGCGCAGTGCATGGACTGGATGGCCGGGGCACGCATGCATTTCCTGGAAATCCTCATCCTCCGCGGCACTACCGTTATCCCCATGATCATCCTCGGCTTCAGCCCGGCGGCGGTGAATACCTATCTACTCATCGTCTATCTGTATGCCACCTTCGTGCACGCCAACCTTGGATTCCGTTTCGGGTTTCTGGAAAAATTTCTCGTCACCCCACGCTTCCACCATTGGCATCATGGGATCGAAAAAGAGGCGATCGACGTGAACTTCGCGGTGCATTTTCCATGGTATGACAAGCTTTTCGGCACGCAGCACCTGCCCGAGGACAATCGCTGGCCGGAAGGCTACGGCATCAGCGGCAACCCGGTGCCAAGCGGGTATTGGAAGCAATTCCTCCACCCGTTCCGCAGGAAGCCGAACAAGTGAACGAATGCGCTCCCAACTCAGGAGCGTCGACGCCTACGTCGGCGCGAAACCCACTCACCAGCCCCGCATTCGCGTGCCAAAGCAGCCTTGGTGGAAAGCGGTCTTTGCGAACGGTGTGACGAGGTGGTGTAGCGGCAGGATGACGATCAATTCGAGCTGACAGTCCTCGCCATCAAGTCAGGGAAATCATTGGTATCAACCACAGATCAACAGGATAGACGCAGATGGAAGAGGGGATAAGAAATGCAGTTTCGGTGTTTCACTCGCGAATTCCGCCTCTTTATCTTCTTAATCTGCGTACATCCCTTTCATCTGTGGTTCGCTGCCATCTCACGGGCTGGCGATTCTCCCTAACTTGATCGCGGTGTGAAAACACGAGGATTTCACACCTTGCCAAATTTCATTTTTTGATAAGTATAGGCCGCATGTGCTGGCTCTCAGTTAGTTCTTTCAAACGAAAGCTCAGTCCGTCGAAACCGCCTAAAGAGTCGGGGGCGCACTCCTCCGCCGCCAACTTCCTTGGCGGCTTTTTTATGCCCCAAAACCGCGCATTCCGCAGTGAGCGCCACCGTGAAGAGGGTTTTCACCGCCAAGCCGCCAAGGGCGCCAAGTTTTCAGAAACAAAAAACCTCTTCCCTTTTCTTACTTGGCGGCTTGGCGGTTCCAAATTCTTTCTCTCCCGCCCGCAACCGCACGGTTTTACTCCACAACCACCCCTTCCCCGCCATTCCAATCGAACAGGCTGAGACCGTCGCCTCATCGTTTAACTTTTTCCCGATCTCCAATCTCCGTGATGAGCCCTACCCTTCCACTCTCGTTTCTCCGCCTCTGGCGGGGCTTTATTCCGGCGCTTCTGCTGTGGGCATCCGCCATCCAAACGCACGCAGTGCCAGTATTCGAGCCGGTGCAGGCGTTCGGGCTTTCTCCTGCATCCCCGGAGACCAAGTTGATCCAAGCCAGCGACGGCAATTTCTATGGCACGACTGATGGCGGCGGCAGTAGCGGCTACGGCACGGTGTTCAAGATTACGGCCAGTGGTACGCTTGTTACCTTGATTAGTTTTACCGGAGCTAATGGCAGCTATCCCCAAGCCGGGTTGCTACAGGGTAGCGACGGCAATTTCTACGGCACGACTTCTCAGGGCGGGAGCGGCGGCGAAGGCACGGTGTTCAAGATTACGGCCAACGGCACGCTCACCACCTTGGTGAATTTCGACGGCACTGATGGCCTTTCTCCCCGAGCCGAGCTGGTGCAGGGCAGCGACGGGAATTTCTATGGCACGACCTATGGCACAACCTATGGCTATAGCAGCACCAAGGGCACGGTCTTCAAGATGACGGCCAGCGGCACGCTCACCACCTTGGTGAATTTCACTGGAGATAATGGCAGATCTCCCCGAGCCGGTTTAGTGCAAGGCAGCGACGGCGATTTCTATGGTACGACTGAGCGAGGCGGCAGCCGCGACGACGGCACGGTGTTCAAGGTCACGACCAGTGGCACGCTTACCACCTTGGTGAATTTCAACGACTCCTTTGCCGGCTTTCCCCAAGCCGGTCTAGTGCTGGGCAGCGACGGGAATTTTTATGGCACAACCGTAGGTGGCGGTGACAGAAACTATGGCACCGTGTTCAAGATGACGCCCAGCGGCATGCTCTCTATCTTGGTCTATTTTGATAGGACTAATGGCAGCGCTCCCAAAGCCGGGCTGGTGCAGGGCAGGGACGGGAATTTTTACGGTACGACTAAGCTGGGCGGCAGCCGCGGTTACGGCACGGTGTTCAAGGTGACGGCCAGCGGCACGCTCACCACCTTGGTGAATTTCACCGAAGCCGATTACTTTCCCTCCGCCGGTTTGGTGCAGGGCAGCGACGGGAATTTCTATGGCACGAACTATGGCGGTAGCAGCGGCTATGGCATGGTCTTCAAGATGACGGCCAGCGGCACGCTCACTACCCTGGTATATTTCACCAACACCAGCGGCAGCTATCCCAAAGCCGGGCTGGTGCAAAGCAGCGACGGGAATTTCTATGGCACGACAGGAAGTGGCGGCAGCAGCGGCGGGGGCACAGTGTTCAAGATGACGGCCAGCGGTACGCTCACCACCTTGGTGAATTTCAACTACAGCAATAGCAGTATACCCCAAGCCGGGCTGGTGCAGGGTATCGATGGCAATTTCTATGGCACGACTAATGGCACGACCTATCGCGGTATCACCGACTATGGCACGGTCTTCAAGATGACGCCCAGTGGCACGCTCACCACCTTGGTGAATTTCAACTCCAGCGGTGGCAGATACCCCAAAGCCGCGCTGGTGCAGGGCAGCGACGGCAATTTCTATGGCACGACTGGTGCGGGCGGCAGCAGCGACTTTGGCACGGTGTTCAAGATGACGGCCAACGGCACGCTCACCACCTTGGTGAATTTCAACTTCACCAATGGCAGCTATCCCAAAGCCGGGCTGGTGCAGGGCAGCGACGGAAATTTCTATGGCACGACTGTATATGGCGGCAGCAGCGACTTTGGCACGGTGTTCAAGATGACGGCCACTGGCACGCTCACCACCTTGGTGAATTTCACCGGCTCCAACGGCATCCATCCCGAAGCCGAGCTGGTACAGGGCAGCGACGGGAATTTCTACGGAACAACTTCTGCTGGGGGCACCGGCGACTTCGGAACGATGTTCCGAATGACACCCAGCGGCACGCTCACCACCTTGGTCAATTTCACTGGCACCAATGGAAGCTATCCCGTAGCCGGGCTGTTGCAGGGCAGCGACGGGAATTTCTATGGCACGACCAGCGATGGCGGTATCAGCGGTGGCGGCACAGTGTTCCAGATAACACCCACCGGCACACTCACCACCTTGGTCAATTTCACCGGAGACAATGGCAGCTACCCCGGAGCCGGACTGATCCGTGCATTGGACGGAAATCTATACGGTACAACAGTCTCTGGAGGCACCACCTCTGACGGCCAGCCCGGTGGAGGTGGCCAGATCTACCGGTTGAGATTCGGGCCTGCTTCAACGAGCAGTGCTTATCCCACATGGGCGGCTACTCAGTTTTCCACGCCGCAACTTGCCGATGCACTCGTCAGCGGGCCAAGTGCTGATCCAGACAAGGACGGATTGGTGAATCTCTTGGAATGCGCGTTTAACCTGAATCCCCTCACATCAGGGAACCCCATTCTAATTTCAAACACAGGTCTTTCAGGCTTACCCTTGATCTCATCCACCGGCAGCGGTGCATCCCTCCGCCTCCGTCTGGAATACCTCCGCCGCAAAGCCGCCACCCATCCCGGCCTCAGCTACACCCCGCAGTTCTCATCGACTCTTACGGGGACCTGGTCCACCGCCACAGGGCCGGAAACCGTGCAATCCATCGACTCGGAATGGGAGCGCGTGACGGTTGAGGAAGCCACCAGCGGCGGCGACAACCGCTTCGGGCAGGTGATGGTGAGCTCTACCGAAAATTGATGACCCGGGATTCCTCACTCGCGAATTCCGTCTCTTCATCAGCGGTTCAATGCCATCTCAGTTGTTGGCGAACCGCCCCAACTTGATCGCCGTGGCGGCCAATCCTGACAATTTTTCTTGCTAGCGGGGCATGAGTTAACGGGTAATAGTCAGCTCAGATGTCTCATTGTTTGCATGATCCAAAAATGAGTCTCATGCGGCTTCTATCCTTCCGGTTAGGAGATGCATTGCTGGCGTTTCGTCAGGATGAAATCCGGGAAGTGCTTTTACTACCCACGCTCGTGCAGGTTCCGGAGCAGCCCGAGTTGGTGCGAGGTTTTTGTCGCGGGGCCGACCGCTTTTGGCCGGTGCTCTGCCTAGCTGGGCTGCTCGGTCTGGAGCGGAGTGCAGTCACGGCGGAATCCGCACTGATTTTTCCGCGCCATGGGATGGGCTTAGGCGAGAGTGACTTTGCACTTCTGGTGGATGGCTTGGATGGGTCGGTGATGACCACGGATGCACTACTGGATGCCCCGTCCCGCTACACATGGAATGCCTTATGTGCGGGAGTGGCGCAGGTCGGCGATAGGGAAATTCCCGTCCTGCAAATTGACCGACTCATGCATGAGGAGGAGCGCTTGCGCATGGTGCGCTGGTCGCAAAAAGAGGTCGCACGCTTGGCGAGCTGGCCTGAAACCCCTGCCGAAACGCCATGACCCTGCTGGCTTCCACTGCCGAGGGCGAGTTCCTCAACTCGCTGATTGATCTACTGGTCCGGCGTTCAGGGATGGTGACCTTGCGTGAGCGGAGGCTGGAAGTCTTGGCAGCAACCCGTGAGTTGGCGGTGGCGACGGGATGTGCTGGCATGGGTGATTATTTGGAGAAACTCACCACTCCGGAGAATGGGAACGCCCTTGATGAGCTGATTGAGCGACTGACGATTGGTGAAACGTATTTCCTGCGTCACCCGGAAGTTTTTGCCGCGCTGGAGAGCGAGGTGTTTCCCTCCTGGTTGGCAGCGAGCGGCCCGATTCAAATCTGGTCCGCCGCCTGCTCCATCGGCTGTGAGCCATACTCACTGGCCATTGCTTGGAAGGAATTTCTGGCAGCCCGTCAGTTATGGGGGCCGGAGCTAGCCATTTTGGGAACGGATCTGAATACGAACTACCTCCAGCAAGCAGGGGACGCGATTTACAGCTCCTGGTGTTTTCGAAATCTCAGCGCCGGGTGGATCCACACCTTCTGCGAGCCACGGGATGATAAATTCCAACTCAAGGAGCCTTATCGCAAAGGAGTGAGTTTCCAGCGCTTCAACCTGCTCGATGCACCAAGCAGCATCGGCCTTGTCGACGGCTCGCTGGATGTGATTTTTTGCCGGAATGTGATGATTTATTTTGATCAGGCGACGATTTCACGGCTCGCACAAACCTTTCATCGGCTGCTCAGACCCGGCGGATGGTTGATCCCAGGGGCGAGCGAATGCAACACCGAGCTATTCTCCTCGTTCAGCGCTGTGAATTTCGCGGGCGCGGTTTTTTACAAAAAGGAAGGGAATGCACAACCATCCCCGAGCTTGAGAAATTTTGCCCCGTGGGAGCCTCCGGTTTTCCCACCGCCGAACAAGTCCCGGCAAGTTAGACAGGCCCCAGCCGATTCCAGCCGCGCCGAAATCGTAGCGGACATTCTGGCGGGGCGCTGCGAGCAGGCATCGGAAAAAATTTCCCGCCATCTCCAGCTTCAAAAAATGAATCCTGACTGGCATTTCCTGTTGGGACTCGTGCAGGAAATCACCGAGATCCCGGACGCTGCGGAGGCGTCTTATCGGAAATGCCTCTACCTCTCGCGGGATCACCTCGAGGCACAGGTCAATCTCGCCCTGTTGCTCATGCGCCTAGGCCGCACCGAAGCCGCCAATCGCGCCAAACGAGTCGCGCTGCGCAGCCTGGAAAACAGCACATCCACAGCGGACTTGCTTTGCCCCCGAGGGGCCGTGTCCGTTGAGCGGATCCGCCATTTACTCAATCCTGAAAGTTCCTCCCACGCATGATCGACCGCGAACCGGAAAAACTCACCACCTTGCTGGATGCACGGGCCGCCCATTTCAGGAAGCCACGTGCGGGAGTGGCTGGAAATGACGACTCGAACGCCATTCGCGGCCTCGCCATGGCGGTGGCCGAACTGGTGTTGGTGATCCCGGAGGCGGCACTTTTCGGACTCGTCCGGCATCCCCATGTCATCCCCGTTTCAGGCCAGCCAGCTGCATGCCTCGGAATCGTGCAGTTCCGGTCCCGTTTTTTTGATGTGTTCTGCGCCTCCCGCCTGCTGGGTTGGGCGGCTCCGAGCGGGTTGATCGACCATCTCGTATTTTGCGAAATTCCCGGATTCACCTTCGCCTTGTCGGTGGGGCTGCCTCAAGGCTTGGTTTCCTACCCACCGAGCGGGGTGAATGAAATCGCCCGCCACGCCTGGCCAGCTGCCTTGCCCAAGCAGCTCGCGCCTACCACCTTTTTGCTAGACCTATCCGAACTCACTCGCCACTCCGCATTTCAGGTAAAACAATCCAAACCATAATCATGAACCAATCCCACTCCGTCAGGATGAGTATTTCACGCAAGCTGCTGCTCCTTTTCCTAGGGCTCTGCTTCAGTTTTTTCGCCCTCATTGGTTACAGCGCTTGGAGCTTCAGTGAAGTGGGCCACGAGTTATCCTTCATGGGGCAGAATAAATTGCCGACCCTATCGGACACCTCATTGATCAAGGAATCCGTGTTCGGTCAGCAGCAGGTGATCAACAACCTAGCGGCCAATATGCTAGCCCGGGAGCGCGCTTTGGCCGATTTCTCGGCAGCTGGCGCGGTCGCCACCCGCTTGCTCGGAGAAACGACCGATGGCAAAAACCTTCGGCAATATTTGATCGAAACCCTCGCCAAGGAGAAAAGCGAAGGCCACCTCGATCAAGAAAAAGCCGATGCTCTTAACGTTGCAACCATCGCCGCCGCCTACCGGGAATTCGTCAACCGGGCGAATGACTATTTGGCCGCGACCGCCACGCCTAACAACGGCAACCAACAAACCGCACTCAACGCCGTGGACGACGCGACAGCCGAGCTTCTCAGCCGCATCCAGAAATTCGACTCCACCACTCTGGAGTTCATGACGGAGGACACCATCGTGCTGCAGGAGAAACAGCAAAACTTGTTGAAGCTCATCGCCATCGCTGGCCTCGTCATTTTTGCCGCCTCCGTCATGATCACCCTGAGTCTCGTCAAAAAAATCACCGGCCCACTCACCGAACTCACCAGTCTTTCGGCAAAGATCGCCAGTGGCGACCTCACGGGCCAAATCGGAGCCGTCCGCACCGGCGACGAGCTGGAAATCCTCGCCGATTCCTTCGGCACCATGAGCGGGAACCTGAGGAGCCAGATCGAGGAAATGCGCAAGGGCGTGGAAATGCTCAGTTCGGCGATCAGCGAAATCGGATCATCCATTCAGGAGCAGGCTTCCAGCGCCAAGGAAGAGGCGGCGACGATCCAAGAAATCACCACCACCATGCAGGAAATCCAACAGTCCGGCACGGAAATCAGCCAGCGCGCCAAGGACGTGAGTGTCGGTGCGGAAAACACCCTGGATGCCGGAGAAGCCGGTCTCCAAGCCGTGTTGAAAACCTCCGAAAGCATGGAGCGCATCCGCGAGCAGGTCGAGGAAGTCGCCGAAAAAATCGTCAGCCTCAGCGAAAAGACCCAGGCCATCGGCGAGATCGTCGCCACCGTCAACGAGATCGCCGAGCAGTCGAACATCCTCGCCATCAACGCCAGCATCGAGGCCGCCTCCGCCGGAGAAAGCGGCAGCCGTTTCTCCGTGGTGGCCCAGGAAATGAAGCACCTCGCGGATCAGGCGAAAACCTCCACCCGGATGGTGCGGGGCATCCTCGAGGAAATCCAAAAAGGCATCAACACTTCGGTGATGCTCACGGAGGAAGCCGTGAAACGCACCGATTCCGGTCGCGCCCAAGCCTCGGTGGCACAGGGCAGCATCCATAAATTGGCGGAGTCGATCCAGAGCAGCGTGCAAACCTTCCAACAAATCATCGCCGGAACCGGGCAGCAGCAAATCGGCATCAACCAGGTGGTCCAAGGGATGCAGGACATCAAGCAGGCGGTGCAGCAAACCGTCACGGGCATTTCCCAACTCGAACAGGCCACCCGCGGCTTGAATGACATGGGCGTCAATCTCCGCACCTTCGTCACCCGCTACAAACTTTGAAAGAGCAACTGGCAGCCAGACTTCGCGAAGTTTTCCGCATGGAGGTGGAGGCGGATGTCGTGACCCTTCGCGATGCCTTCCAAGGCTGGCAGCAAGGGCTTCCGGAGCCGTCGCGGACTGCCAACGAAGAGGTTTACAAGCTCGCCCACAAAATCAAGGGCGCCTGCCGGGCGGTTTCATTTAATGAGGGTCAGACTTTGGGGTTCTTGATCGAGTATTTGTTCCGCGCGCTTCATGAGAAGCCGCAGGCCATTTCACCGGGGCTGGTGACAGATGCTACGGCTTGCATGGAAACCTTCATTGCAGCGCTCACTGCATTTCTCGACGGCGTTCCGGTTTCACCGCTCAGCCCAGAATTCGTGACCAACATGAACGGTCATCTCACGGCCTGCGGATCGAGCCACCAATCGCCCGTGCAGAGTCCGGCAAAGCCCGCAGTCAATCCACGGCTGCTCGCATCGTTCCGCGCAGAAGCTGCGGAAATCCTTGAAACCCTCCACGCCTGCCTGGATTCGTCCGCCACCGGTGCCGATCAACGGGAAGTCTCCAACGACGCCCTTCGCGCTGCCCACACGCTCAAGGGCGCGGCCGGAGTGGTGAAAATACCGGACCTCGTCTCATTGGCCCATGCGCTGGAAGACGAGCTCCGCGCGATGGGGGAAAACGCGGAGGCCAGTGTCCTCGCCGAGGCCCGCCAACGCGCGAGAACCCAGCTTCACGCGATCGAGCAAAGCCTGAGCCAGCATGAAGTGACGGGGCCGCCTCCTGCTACAAAAGCTCCGGCAAGCCCGAGTCTGCCGCTTCCAGCCGCAGCTCTGCGCCCGGCAGAATCCGCCGCTTTTTTCCGCGTCGAACAGGCTCGTCTGAAAAAACTGGAGGAATCCTTTTCCGAGTTGCTCATCACCGCTCCACGCATCGAAGGGCTGACGGACGAGTCCAGCCGCCTGATGGCGGATTTCGAAGCCCTTTCCCGCGAGGAAGAGGCGCTTCGCCGTAGCCTCGGCACCTTTCTTTACCGCGCGCCGGAAAATCAGGAATACGCCCGCGCCGCCAGTTATGTGAACTTCGTCAGCCGCCATTTGCGGATGCTGTTGCGCGCGGCGGGTCGGCTCGATGGCAACCTGCGCCAGGTTCAAGTGCTTGTCGGCCAGCGGCTTAATTCGCTCGACGACCATTTGCACTCGCTTCAGGTGACCCCGGCGGGAGAGGTGCTGGCCGGCCTCGGCCCCATGGTGGAAGAGCTGGGCCGCGAACTCGGAAAACCGGTTCAATTAACGACCTCGGGTTTCGATCTTGAAATGGACCGCCCCACCCTGCAGCGGCTTCGCGGGGCGATCATCCACATTTTACGCAACGCCATCGACCATGGTCTGGAAACCTCTGCCGAGCGGGTGTCCGCTGGGAAACCCAGCGTCGGCAGCATCCGACTTTCACTCGCGCTTTCTGGTGGCGAGTATGAATTGGAAATCGCCGACGACGGGCGCGGCCTCTCGACCCGGGAAATCCGCCGCCAAGCCGTGCAATCCGGATTTCTCAGCGAGGAGGAAGCCTCGAATCTGGATGATGAACGTTTGCACCGCCTAATTTTCAACCCGAACTTCAGCACCGCACGGGACCTGAGTGAAGTTTCCGGTCGCGGCATGGGGCTGTCCTCCGTCGAGGAAACCGTGCGTTCGCTGAATGGTTCGTTCACCTTGAACTCACAGCCTGGGCGTGGCCTCACCTTCAAGCTTCGTCTGCCTGCGGGCCGTTCCGGGAGCACCGCATTGCTGGTGCAAGCAGGTGGCCAGACCTTCGGCATTCCCGCTCAATTTGTCGAAAAAGTGATCCCGATTTCGGCTTCGCAGCTTCATGAAAGCGAGGGTAAGTCGCATTGGATGTCGCCGGACGGACCGGTGCCCGTCCATCGGCTTTCCGACCTACTCGACCTACCATCGGAGTCTTTTTCTGAAAGCGCGTCTCCCGCCGTGGTGATCCGGCGTGTAAGCGGCAGGGACTTGCTGGTGGTAGATACCTTGCTGGGATTACGACAAGTGGTCCTACGCGAACTGCCGCCCGCAGCAGCCGCCACGGGGCTTTTTGGCGGCTGTATTCCGCTGGATGATGGTGAGGCCGGCCTGCTTTTGGAAGTGCCCGCTTTATTTGCCCGCTCTGGCGTGCCGCGATCTTGGTCGCCTGCTCCGGTAGAAACAAACCAGGCCTCGCGAGGTGTTTCGGTGATTCTGGTGGTGGATGATTCCTACACATCGCGGACGCTGGAAGCCAGTGTCATCGAGTCCATGGGCCACCGGGTCCTCCAAGCGGCCGATGGCATGGATGGCCTCCGCATCCTCCGCAACGAACCTGTGGACCTCATCCTCAGCGACATCGAAATGCCACGGCTCGACGGTTTCGGATTTTTGACGGAAGTGAAAAAATCCGATAAACTCCGCGATATTCCCTTCATCCTCATTTCATCACTCGAAGATCAGAATATCGTGCAAAAGGGCCTAGCCCTCGGTGCCGACAGCTACATCATCAAACGGTTTTTCGAGCAGGATGAACTGAAAGCCACGATCCAACATTACCTGTGAAAAAAATTTCCGTATTGGTCGTCGAAGACTCCCCGACGATGAGACTCCTGCTGGAGGAAATCATTAGCGCCGATCCTCGTTTGACGCTGATGGCTTCCTGCGAGTCGGCCGAGCAAGCGATCGAACGCCTAGCCACCGAGCGGCCGGACATCATTTCGATGGATATTCTGCTTCCCGGCATCGACGGGCTGGAGGCGATCCGCCGCATCCTTGCCGAGGCGCCCATTCCCGTGGTGGTCATTTCCTCCACGACTTCCAGCGCCGAGTCGCGCCATGCGATGGAGGCGCTTCAGGCCGGTGCGTTGACGGTGTTGCCGAAACCCGAGGGGCCTGACTCGCCGAATTTCGCCCGCCACTGCCGCCGCATCACCGACCAGCTTGCCGCGATGAGCCAAGTCCGGGTGATTCGCCGCATCAAACCGCGCCTTTCCAACGAGGGGCAGTCCGCTTTTTCACTGCCGGGTTCCCTCGCCGCCAGCGGGCCAAGTCAGGCCGTACGCGCCATCGGGATCGCGGCATCGACCGGCGGCCCGGTTGCGCTGCTCGAACTGCTTGCGCCGCTGCCTGCGACATTTCCCATCCCCATTCTGTTGGTGCAGCACATCGCTGTCGGCTTTGGGGAAAGTTTCGCGCAGTGGCTCAATGAGTCGCTCGCGCTCCGTGTCTGCTACGCGGAACACCTATGCCCCTTGTTGCCCGGCCATGTGTATCTAGCTCCGGATGGAAAACACCTCGCCGTGATGGATCATCGCTGCGTGCTGCTGGATTCCCCGCCTGTCGGAGTGCATCGTCCCTCCGCCACGGTGCTATTTGAAAGTCTGGCGAAGGAATATGGAGCCGCTGCCGTCGGCATTATTCTAACCGGTATGGGCCAGGATGGCGCGCAGGGACTGGTGACGATGCGCCGGGCAGGTGCTTGGACCTGCGGCCAGGATGAAGAATCTTGCATGGTTTTCGGCATGCCGCAAGCTGCTGAACAAATGGGCGCATTGAGCGCATTGATGTCACTAACGGCTATTTCGAATACCCTCAACCGAATGAACTTATGCCTGAATTAGTCAAAATCTTGCTCGTTGAGGACTCGCCCACCCAAGCGCTGCAAGCTCAGATCTTGCTGGAAGACGCCGGCTATGAGGTTGAGGTCGTGGCAGATGCTTCAGCGGCGCTCGATGCGCTCAACCGCGAATTGCCCGGCCTGATTCTTCTCGATTTCTTCCTGCCCGGCATGCGCGGCGACGAGTTATGCCGCCGTATCAAGAGCAACATCGCCACCCGCCACGTGCCGGTGCTCATGCTCACCGCCCAAGATGGCGATAGCACCGAAGTCCGCGGGCTGGACAGTGGCGCGGACGGCTTCCTCAGCAAGGGATCGGAAACCGAGATTTTCCTTCTCCGCATCGGCGCGCTCATCAACCGGTCACGACGGGACAGCGACCTATCCTCCCAAGCCAGCCACCGGGTCCTCAGCCGTGGGCGGATTCTTGCCATCGACGACAGCGCAACCTATCTCGCTTACCTCCGGGCTGAACTCGAACCGGAGGGCTACATTTTTGAAACCTCGGAAAGCGGCGAGGAGGGACTCGCGAAAATCGAGACCAATACTTACGACTGCGTGCTGGTAGACCTCGTCATGCCCGGGATCGACGGACTGGAAATCTGCCGACGCGTGGAAAAAATGCGTCAGCGCGACTACAACATGATCGCCGTGCTGATGCTCACGGGGCACGAAACCAAGAGCGAACTCAGCAAGGCGCTTGCTGCCGGAGCCGATGACTTCGTCGGGAAATCCAGCGACATCGCCGTGCTCCGCGGACGCATTCGCGCCCTGCTGCGACGGAAGTTTTTCCAAGAAGAAAACAACCGGATTCTCACGGAGCTGAAAAGTAAGGAACTCGAGGCCGCCACCGCTAAGATCGCCCAAGAGGCTGCCGAGGTCCGGGCAGAACTCGCCGAGGAACTCAAGCATACCGCCGAGGCGAGGGCCGCCCTTGTCGAAAAACTCGAGCAGTCCCATCGCGACCTCAACGCCGCTAAAGAGGCCGCCGAAACCGCCAACCGCTCCAAAAGCGAATTTCTGGCGAACATGTCCCACGAAATCCGCACCCCGCTCAATGGCGTGATCGGCATGACATCCCTCCTCCTCGAAACGGAACTCGAAGTCGAGCAGCGGGACATGGCCAAGACCATTCAGACCAGTGGAAACGCGCTGCTCAATATCATCAACGACATCCTCGACATTTCAAAAATCGAGTCCGGCAAACTTGAAATCGAGCACATCCCCTTCGACCTCAACAGCATCCTCGAACAGACGGTCGATGTTTTCGTCACTGCAATTTCCAACAAGCCGGTCGAGCTCAATTACGACATCGGCCCGGACGTGCCCTTCGCCCTCGTCGGTGACCCGACGCGCCTGCGACAGATCCTCCTCAACCTCGTGGGCAACGCCATCAAGTTCACGGCCTCGGGCGATGTAATCGTCTTTGTCAAAAATACCCGACCCATCTCCGACGGAGTCATCGACCTAGAAATCACCGTGTCCGACACTGGCATCGGCATCGACCCGAAGATCAAGGACCGCCTGTTCGAGCCATTCATGCAGGAAAACTCCACCGTCGCTCGTCAGTTCGGCGGCACGGGCCTGGGCCTGACCATTTCCCAGCGCCTCACGGAAATGATGGGGGGGCAAATCCGCATCGAAAGCGAACCCGGTCGCGGCTCCAAGTTCATCGTGAGCCTCAGCCTCGCCGCAGCGGGGGACTCTCTGCCGACGCCGCCATTCGAGGGGAAATCCGCATGGCATGTTTCCGAGCATGATGCAGCGGGTGCCACCTATATTTCCAAGCTCCAGCGGCTCGGTTTCGAGGTTAGGCGGTTCACGACTTTCAAGGATCTTCTGAAACATGAAATCGGCCATGAAAGCCCGAGCCTGTTGTCCATCGACGCCCCGCTCGGTAGCATCGATCTCGGCGCGCTCAGCCGACCGATCCTTCCGGACAACACCAAGACCCAGGTGCTCATCTGGTCCAAGGCCGACGAATCTCCCGCCGCCAAGGAAAAGATCAGCGCGGGCCCGGAAAATCTTGATCCCGCCGTCTGCATCAAGCCTGCCAAGATGGCCGCACTCGTCAATCGCCTGCTGCCTTCCCATATCCCCGTAGCGTCCCATCAGGGCAGCGCGGCGGCTGATCTGGAAAAATACGCGGATTTCAAGGTTCTCGTCGCCGAAGACAATCCGGTGAATCAAAAAGTCGCCAAGCTGATGCTGGCCAAGCTGAAGATCGTGCCGGATATGGTTCAAAACGGCCTGGAAGCCGTCGTAATGTGCCGCCATACGGACTACGACCTCATCCTGATGGACATCCAGATGCCGGAAATGGACGGTTGGCGTGCGACCCAGGCGATTCGCGAGTCAGGCAAGGCCCACCAGCCCATCATCCTCGCCCTCAGTGCGGACGTCATGCGTGAAGGCGCGAGCCGCGCCACCGAGATGGGCATGCAGGGATTTCTCACCAAGCCGATCATCCTTGAAGACCTGACGGCAATCCTGCGGAAATTCCTGATCAAATAATCGTTCAAACCTGTGAATGCCCCGACGCGGCATTGGCGCTTGCGGCGCGGGGGCAAGTCTTTCAGTTTCCGCGCAGCTTCTCATCATGACATTTCCCAAGCTCCTCCTCGTCCTCACCCTGCCACTTTACGTGCTCGACCAGATCACGAAGTTCTGGACGGTGGGGAAATTTCCGCCGCCTTCGCCCTATGGAATCACTGAGATTCCGGTCATTGAAAACGTGTTTTATCTCGTCCGAGTCCACAATCAGGGAGTGGCCTTCGGCTTTGGAAATGGCTCGGCGTGGGCACCGATTGTGTTCATGGTAGTTCCCATTTTCGCACTGACCCTGATCCGGATTTTTTGGAAAAAGGGCGTCTTTAAGCATCTGATTTCCCAAGTCGCAGTCGCCCTTCTGCTCTGTGGAATTTTCGGCAATCTGACGGACCGCCTCGTGCAGGGCTTTCTCTTAGAAGAGTTCCGTTCGGCCAGTATCTGGGAGCGCCTGACTCAGGGCTATGTGGTGGATTTCCTGTCGGTGCAGTTGCCGTTTTATGGCCGCTGGCCCGCGTTTAATGTGGCAGATTCCTGCATCTGCATCGCCGCGTTCCTGCTCTTCATCGGCGGCATCTACGAGGAGCGCTTAGCCAAGCATGGGAAATCCTAGCGTGACGCTAAACCGGGTGGAGTCGTCCAGTGGCGCAACATCATGATGAAGGATCTGGCGAAAAGCCCGACTCGCTGAGGTAAAATTGTTGAAATCACCTTGACGGGCGGCAGCGGCGAAAAATCAATTCTTGCCAACCAGATTTTTCACGCATAAAGCCGACATGTTCATTTTGCAAAACCGCTGATGAACGCACTTCGTCTGGTCTTTTCGCCATGGTCTCAGGAAGTGTTGAATGTGATGGCGTGATAAGAATAGACAAAAATGGACATCTACGTGGGCAACCTGCCCTACACCGCTACTGAAGAAGACGTTACTGGCCTCTTCGCCGCTTACGGACCTGTTGAACGGGTTAAAATCATCACCGACCGCGAAACTGGCCGATCCAAAGGATTCGCTTTCGTAACGCTCGGCGACCAGAGCCAACTGAACGCTTCGATCGAAGCTCTCAACGGTTACGACTATCAGGGCCGCGCGCTTCGCGTGAATGCCTCTGAGCCAAAAGAATTTAAGCCAGGTGGCGGCGGCGGTGAGCGTCGCGGCGGTGGTGGCGGCGGCTACGGCGGCGGTGAACGTCGCGGTGGTGGTGGCGGCGGCTACGGTGGTGGCGGCGGCGGTGGTGGCTACGGCGGCGAGCGCCGTGGTGGCGGCGGCGGCGGTGGCTACAAAGGCGGCGGTGATCGCCGTGGCGGCGGTGGCGGCGGTTACAAAGGCGGCGGCGGCGACTGGTAAGCCCCTACAGCGTCTTCGCTACTCAGCGAGTGATTTACGAAAAGCCCGATACTCTCCTTTGAGTGTCGGGCTTTTTTTCCGCCGAGTCCTCAGTCCAAGTACTGCCTCACGACACGTGGCGTGATGCCGGTGAAAATTTCCCAGACGATGGTCTCGGCTTTTTCTGCGATTTCTGTGACCGGGATATTCGCGCCGAAGAGTTCCACCTCATCGCCCTCTAGCACCTCTACTGCGGCCGTCACATCCACCATCATTTGGTCCATCGTGATCCGGCCTAGGATCGGCAGGCGCTGCCCGCGGATCCAGACGTCTGCCCCTTTTCCGGAAACATGCCGCGGGTAGCCGTCGCCATAACCGATGCCCACGGTGGCCACGCGGGTGGGCTTGGTGGTGACGAACTGCCTGCCATAGGACACGCCGTGGCCTGCGGGAAGTGAGCGGACGAGAGTGACTCTTGATTTAAGCGTCATCACGGTGGCGAGATTCCCTTGAAATTCTGGCAGCGGAGAGACCCCATAAAGCATAAGGCCAGGGCGAGACAAATTGCATAATCCCTGCTCATAGCCAAGTAGGCCGGCGCTATTGGCGAGATGCCGCCACTTGAAGCGCGCTGCGCCGCCAAGGCTGTCGATGATCTCGTGAAAGCGGGCGAATTGCTTCACCGTGAACGCTTCATCCTCATCTGCTGAGGGCAAGTGCGAGCCGATGCCCTCAATTTCCAGATGCGAGAAGCTCTCAAGCTGGCGCAGAGTCTCCGGCAGATGGTCCACCACGAAGCCACCCCGGCCCATGCCCGTGTCCACGGCGATGTGGACTCGTAAACGCTTCGCTTGAAGCTGAGCGAGGCGGTTGAAATGCTCAGCCTCCTGCAGCGAGGAAATGCAGGGCGTCCAGTCCCGAGCGACGATTTCCGCACGCTCTTCACTCCAAGTGGCTCCGAGCAGGTAAATCCGCGTCTGCACGCCCGCCTCGCGAATGCGGCGGGCTTCACCGACGTTTGCGACGCCTAAAAAATCAATCTGTTGAGCGGCGAGCGTCTTGGCGATTTCCTCCAACCCGTGGCCATAGGCCCCCGCCTTCACCACGGCCATCACACGGCCACCGAGGAACTTGCGAGAGTAGGCGAGATTGCGCTTGAGCGCGCTGAGATCAATTTCAGCCCAGGCTCTCGGTGGTGATATGGGAAATGACGAAGTCACTCAGCCAGGCTAGCGGTAGATCAAACGGTTACAAGGATCAGGACGTCAAAGGCTTACATTTCCACTCGGCCGAAGAGTTCGCGCGAATCCACGTTTGCACCTGTTTCGACAATTTTCCACTGCCGGTCCATATTGAGGCGCACGGTGGCGAGGTGCTTTTGCGACCACTCTTCGGGTGAAATCATCGAAAGCAGTTTCCGACCGCGCATTTCGTAGAGGTAGTAGGTGCCGCCGATGATCGGCTCAAACTGGATGTCTGCCTCGTAGACCAGCTTGTTCCAATTGAAGTGGTCGATCGTCGCGAGATAGGTCTCGCGGATTTCTTGCAACTTCTGTTGGAGGTCTCGCTCGACTTGGGAAATGCCACGAGATTTAAAGGAGGTGAGATCATTGGGGATGATCGGCGGACTTAGCGTCGAGACGGGATAGGGTAAAAAGGCCGTCGATGGCTTGGTTTCTGGCTCTGACATGTCGGTTGGTTCTAAGCAGCCTTCGCCCATGATTCCGCACCGGGCAATAAAAAAACCGGAAGGCCACGAGGGACCTTCCGGCTAGGGTTGATTTCAGGGCTTGATGATCAGTTTTGCTCTTGTGGCTTGAGGCCAGAAGCGCCGGTGGCACCGCTCTTAGGCAGTGGGAATGCGTATTTCACGTTGGTGTCAACGCCCCAGACGGTGTCGATTCCGCCTTCGTCCAGGTTTTTACCGTTCATTTTAGCGAGGCCGCTTCTTTGAATGATCGGGATGGAGGCAACGCTGTTGTCGAGCTTCAGGATGACGGCCTTACCGTCATACATTTCGAAGTCGAATTTTTGATTTAGCTCGGCGGTAAACGGAGCCATCACGATTGGGCGGGCTGGGTTGCCAGAAGCACTGAGACCCGTGTCGTCTGCTCGCACCATCATGCCGTATCCGACTTCGCCTCTGGCGAGGGCGTTTTGGTCGTTGTTAAAGGCGTTGTCAGGCTTTTTGGTATAGACGGTTTTGCAGTAGAAAATGCCTTCCGCTTGGGCGATGCCGGAGCGGATGAGCTGACGGAAGCGGTCATTGGCGGTATTGCCGCTGCTCGCTTGGGTGTCAGTATTCGCGGCAACCACCGCAGCGGTCGCAGCGTCTGGGAAGTTTCCATACTCCGTTTCGAACTCAAAAAGGGCGATTCCGATTTGGCGAGCATTGCTCACGGCTTCGGTTTGGTCGGCCTTTTTGCGCTGACGGATCACCATGGGAGCGGTGAGTCCAGCAAGAGCCGCGATAATCACGATAACGACGAGCAGCTCCACAAGAGTGAAACCGCGTGGCGTTTTGGGGTTAGTTTTCATAGGTTTATTGGTATTATTTTTTTATGGGTGAGGTTTGACCCTCGTTTGAATAGTCCCCAAGGCAAATGCCAGTGAGACTGTCCAAAGCTGCGTCCGGTTACGGGAGGAAGCAAGAGAGAAATTTGGTAGGACTCACTCGCAGAAAGTTCCGTTTTTCAAAAAGGCTAGGGTCTCATTGAGAACCGCCCGATTCTTCATCATGAACGGGTGTGTCGTGTGAATCACCCGGTGTGCCTTCATCCCCATAACTTTCGTTCTCTCAACCGAGACTTTTCCGTCGTCCGGGCCTCGAATCCAAAGGCTATTGATCCAATTGATTGATCGATCACCCGCGATGACGCCCAAGTCAAAATTCACCGGCCCCAGTGAATTCGGCGTGGAATGAAAATCGGTGCCGAGTTCGGAACCGGCAGGACCATTGAGAGCTTTAAAAAGCCACCAACTCTTCAATTGATCCACCACCTCGCTCCCTTGATTCGGCGGTCCTAGCATCACAACCCGACCCAATTTACCCGGTTGATGGCTAGAGAAATAATTCCTAACGAGTATCCCTCCTAGCGAATGCGTGACGAAGTGGATTCGTTCGGAATCATGGAAACAAGGGTCGTGAAGTGCAGCGGGAATCACCTTAGCCGCCAAGTCCTGCACCGAATGAGCCCTTGAGGCATAATCCACATTAAGAACCGTGTAGCCTTCCGCCTTCAGAAAGCGCTCCATGGAGTTCATGCTTGAAGAACTCCGACACAGCCCATGGAGTAGAATGACACCTTCTTGGCATTTCCCATGAAGTATTCCGGTGAGCATAAGCGTGAGTGTCAATGAGAAAAATTTCATCCGTGATTCCAACCGCTGGAAATGACTAGCAGCCATCTCCATCTTGTCGAGCTCTTGGCAGGAGAAGCCGCTACGGCAAAATAATCCAGCCTCACATATTCTCCATTGCGCTTTGCAACTAAGCTCATAACCTGCGTTCAAGTGCTCATTGAGGCACCACTATTACTTCTACCATGGCCACCCAGCTCCAGCGCCCCACCGATAAACGTGTGCTCCTGATGGGCACCTGCCTTTGCGACGCCTTCTACGACGACACTGCCAAGGCCACCGTCGAAGTCCTCGAACACCTCGGTGTCAGCGTCGAGTTCCCAGACAACCAAACCTGCTGCGGTCAGCCAGCCTTCAATTCCGGTGACTGGGTCGCCTCCCGCAAAGTCGCTCGCCACACCGCTTCTGTGTTCGCCGGGAATCTCCCCGTCATCGTCCCCTCCGGCTCCTGCGCCGCCATGAATTTCCACGGAAATTTGCTCCAGTTTGAGGAAAATCCCGACAAGTCGATCGACTCACTCGCCAACCGCACCTGGGAAGTCATGGACTTCATTTACAACGGCTTAGGCATCAAAACATGGGCCGGCAAGTTCACCAAACCCACCCGCATCGCCTTCCACCGCTCCTGTCACAGCCGTGGCACCGGCAGCGGTGAAGCCACCTTAAAATTACTCGAATCCATCGAGAACGTCACCGTCGCCCCCTTCGGCCAAGACGAGCAGTGCTGCGGCTTCGGCGGCACCTTCTCCGTGACCTTTCCCCACATTTCCGGACGCATGGGTTCGTTAAAACTCGACCACATCCTCGAAACCAACCCCGACATCCTCGTCAGTGGCGACATGTCCTGCCTCATGCACCTTTCCGGCCTCGCCCGCACCCAAGGCCGCCCTGTCGAACACCTCCACGCCATTCAAATCCTCAGAAACTCGCTCCTCTCATGATCGGCATCCAACCCATCGACCAATACGCGCGCGACATTTCGGACGAAAAACAAGCGTCCGTCATCGACGGCTCTTCCAAGGGCACCGACAAGCGCTACACCGTCCTCCACAAGGACTATCCAGATCCCGATAAGATCCGGAAACTCGCCGCCTCGATCAAGGACCACACGCTCCACCACCTAGAGCATTACCTCGAAAAAGCGGAAAAATCCCTCATCGCCCGGGGGGTGAACGTCCACTTCGCCTCCACCGACGAGGACGCCCGCCAGACCATCCTCTCCATCCTCCGCTCCCACGGCGTCACCCAGCTCACCAAGTCCAAGTCGATGGCGGCCGAGGAAATCCACCTCAACCCCTTCCTCATCGAAAATGGCGTGGAATGCCTCGAGTCCGACCTCGGTGAATTCATCATCCAGCTCGACGGCGACGAGCCCTCGCACATCGTCAAACCCATCATCCACCTCAATCGCCGCGACATCGCGAAAACCTTCCTCCGCGAAGGCATCACCGACACCTACAACGACGATCCTGAGACGATCACCCGCCAAGCCCGGGTCTACCTCCGGGAAAAATACATGCAGGCCCAAGCCGGCATCACCGGGGCAAATTTCGTTTGTTCCGACACCGGTCGCCTCGCCCTGATTACCAACGAAGGGAACTCCCGCTTTGGCATGGCGCCTGTGCCCGTCCATATCGCCCTCGTCGGCATCGAAAAGGTCATTCCTCAGGAAAAAGACCTCGCCGTTTTCCTCAACCTGCTCGGACGCTCTGCCACCGGTCAGCAACTCACGGTTTACACCGAGTTCATCAATGGCCCGCGCTCCGCCAACCAGCCAGACGGACCGGAGCACATGCACGTCGTCTTCATGGACAACGGCCGCACCGATGTGCTTGCCTCGAACTGCAAGGAAATTCTCCGCTGCATCCGCTGCGGTGCCTGCCAAAACGTCTGCCCCGTTTATCGCCAAGCCTCCGGCCACGCCTACCGCTCGACCTACGGCGGCCCCGTCGGTGCCGTGCTCTCACCCATCCTCTTCGGCAGCCGCTTCCCGGAACTCGCCGACCTCCCCAAAGCCTCTTCACTCTGCGGTGCCTGCAACGAAGTCTGCCCGGTCGATATCCCGATCCCAGACCTCTTGCTCCGTCTCCGCGACAAGGCAAAACGCGAGTCCGTCCCTTCCGCTGGAGCCATTCCCATGTCGCCCTTCGCCCACCTCGCGACGACGCCGTCCTTCTGGCGCACCGCCATCACCATGTCCAAGGCCATGAACCACCTGCCCATTCAGGTCGCTCCCATCAAGCCCCTCCAAGACTGGCTCGGCCAACGCACCCTCCCCGAGTGGCACGGCGGTGACTTCAGGAAATGGATGAAAAACCGGGAAAAAGCTAAAAGTTAAGGCCCGAATCCCCCTAATAACTTTTAACCCATAACTTGTAACTTCCACCATGTCCCGCGCCGCTATCTTTGCTAAAATCGAGTCCGCCACTTCCTCCATCAAGGAAAAGGCAGCCTACCCAGATTACGACCTATCCATCGTCCACTCGCTGCCCAAGCTGAAAGGCGAAGATCTCTGGGACATCTTCGTTCACAACTTCTCCTACGTGAATGGTAAGGCCATGACCTCCATCGAGCAACTCAGCGCCTTCCTGCTCGAAACCAAACAACTTCACGGCTACTGCGACCCCGCACTCTACGACACCATCGGCAGCAAACTTGCCGCCGCTGGCCTCACCGTAGAAACCGAATACCACCGCGACCGCTACGACGAATACCAATTCGGCGTCACCCGCGCCACCGGTGCCATCGCGGAATCCGGCTCCGTCATCATCGACGACGATCGCACCTCTCACCGCCTCGCCGCCCTTTCCCCGTGGGTCCATGTCGCCGTGTTAGAGCGCTCCGAAATCCTCCGCACCATCCCGGATGCGATCGCTGTATTTGGCGACAGCCCAAACATCATCTGGTGCACCGGCCCGTCGAAAACGGCAGATGTCGAGGGCATCCTCATCGAAGGCGTCCACGGCCCTGGCGAGCAAATCGCTCTCCTCGTCTAAATCCTCCACCGTGCACTCCACGGCCGCCATCGTCATTCGCCTCACCCGCCTCACCGAGACCAGCCTCATCGTCCACTGGTTCACCGAGGATCACGGCCTACTCAAAACCGTGGCGAAAGGTGCCAGAAGGCCAAAAAGTCCCTTCGCCGGTCAGCTCGATCTCTTTTTCAGCGGAGAAATCTCCCTCAGCCCGTCCCACCGCAGTGAACTCCACACTCTACGGGAAGTTTCCATCCGCCAGTGGCGCGAAGGCCTGCGGAAAACCTACACCTCCACCTTGCTCGCCGCCTACTGCTGCCAACTCATCGAGTTAGCCGTAGAGCCCGAGCATGCCGAGCCAACGCTGCACGATCTGCTGATGCGGGCGCTCGACCACCTCGACACCAACCCACCCAGCCTCCGCGCCCTGCGCCACTTCGAGACCGAGCTCACCCGCCACCTCGGCATCCACCACCCGACCGGCCAAGCTGAGGTTTCCCTCCGCGACGCACTCGGCAACCTCCCAAGCTCCCGTGCCCAGATCATGGAAAGACTTGGCCCGCCCGCAGATTTCAGCTCGTCAGATCGTAAATCTCCCTGATAGTTTGCACTAGCTCACCGCTTATGGACTCTCCTACCGCCACTCTCATCGCCATCCTTCAAGACCGCGTCGGACTCCTCCGCGACTCTGGAAATCTGCCAGAAGCCCTCCATGCGTCGAATGCAGCGGTCGAGAAATCCCAGCAAGCCCTCAGCCCCGATCTCGATAGCATCGACGCCTTCGCCTCCGCGCTCGAAATCCGTGGTGACATCCATCGCGAACTCGGCGACTACGAGGCCGCCCTCGAAGACTACCGCCAAGCCGTCGATCAACTCCAAGACCGCCCGGACCGCTACGCGCAAATTGGTAGAATCCACGCCGGCTACGGTGCCGCGCATGACGGACTCGACCATGAAGAGCGAGCCGTCGCCCACTGGGAGGCCGCCATCGCGTTTTACGAGCGCTGTGAGCCACCGCTGCTGCTCGATATCGCCACCCTTGCGAACAACCTCGGCTTCATTTCAAAAAGCAATGGCGATCTCGATGCCGCAGAGACCCATTTCCTCCGCGCGCTTGAAATCCTCCATTCCAGCCTCGGGCAAAATCACGAGCAAACCGCCTCCGTCTCCAGCAATCTCGGCGCACTTTACCAAGCCGCTGGTTACTTCGAGCAATCCCGGGAAATGCACATGATGGCGCTGGAAACACGTCGCAGCTTACTCGGTGAGGAGCACCCCGATACGGCCCAGTCCCACAACAATCTCGCACTCGCCTTGCTGAAAACCGGTGACCGCTCATGGGCACGCCGCCATTTAGAAAAAGCCCTCACCGGCTATGAATCCCTCGGTGCCGAATACGCCACCGACCTCGAAGCTGTGGCTGAAAATTACTGCGATTTCCTCCGCGAAGAAGGTGAAGCCACGCTCGCTGACGTCATCGCCAGCCGAGTCCAAGCCGTCATCGGCTCAGAGCTCAATAAAACGGTTTGAGCATCCAGTAGCAGATCGGGCCGGTCACTGCGACATACAGCCACAGCGGGAAAACCCAGCGTGCGAGGCGGCGGTGGGCAGTGAAACGATTCGTCCACGCGGCGATGAAGGTGAAGAGGATGAAAGGCAAGCTCACGGCAGCGGCCAGGATGTGGGTGCTGAGCAGACTCAGGTAAAAGACCTTCATGGCTCCGACACCGCCGTAGCGCGTAGGGTCGTTGGTCATGTGGTAGGCCACATACGACAGGAGAAATAGCACCGAGAGCAGCATGGCCGTGACCATGGTGGCGCGGTGAAATTTCACAAAACCGAGCTTGATGGAGATGAGCGACACCAGCAAGCACACGGCCACGGTGGCATTGATGCCGGCGTGGAATGCCGGGAGCATAGCGGTGGACCAGCCATCAGGAAGGGGCAGCTTGACCTTCTGCATGACTACCACCAGCAGGATGACCACGGCGGAGAGGATCCAAGCGACGAGGGTGAGCTTCTTCGCCAACGCCTCTTGCGACGGGCGGCTGAGCCATTGTTGGCGTTCGGGATTCATCGGCTATTTCTTGTCGAGTTCGAGACGGATGCGGGCGAACAATTCGCCCTTGAGCTTGTCGTAGAGGAGGGGATCGAGCTTTTTCCCCTGCTCGGAGCGGGCGTCGGCGAGTGGCCATTTTCCGATGACTTTAAAATCGCGGTCCACCAGAATGAAGCCGAGGTCGTGGGCGTATTTGCCGTTCGCCTCGATGTCGAGTGGGTCCGTGCGCTGACGAATGCCGAAGAACTTGAGCACATTTTCGAGATATTGGTGGGTCATACTGGCGTTACCCGCATTCAGGAACCACCAGTTTTTCGAGTCCGCACCGACGGCACTGGCGTAGTCGCGGAGTCGCTCAGGAGTGTCCGTCTCGGGGTCCACCGAGATGCAGGCGATGTGAAAATCCGGGTCTTTGCCGAACTCGTCGTAGATTTTACGCAACTCCTCGCCATTCCGGACGGCGCAATGCGGGCAAATGGCGAAAAACTCGGCGACGACCCAGACCTTCCCCCGAAGATCGGAGAGCTTCACCTGCTGCTGGTCCTGAGTGACGGCAGCGAGGTCTTCTGAGATTTCAAACCACTGCGGGGCGGTATCTTTACCGGTATGGATCGCAGGCGAGGGTGCTTGATAGGGAGCATCTAGGCCTTTTCCCAACCACATCGAGAGGCTGATGATGCTGACGCAGAAAATGAAAACTCCCGAGTAAAAGAGGGTGATAGTGGTGTTACGTTTCATCAAGGTTTGAAGGGCTCAGCGAGTAATTTGTCGATGGTGCGGGTGAGGAGCAGTTCGAGCTCGCCGGCGTTGCTACGCTCGGTGCCGGTTTTCACCCCTTTGGCGTCCCAAGCGCTGGCTTGTTCGAAGTCGAAGGTGGCGATGAACGGCGGCCCACCTTGTTTCTGCGGGACGACGGCGCGGCGGATGTGGCCGTTCTTGTCGAGTAGGACGACGGAGGTGTCGTATTCCCATTTTCCGTGGGTTTCGTGAGGATAGATCGTGGCTTTGAGCTCGTTTTTAATGAACTTGTGCAGGGTCTTCGGCTCATTGCTCCCAAGCCACCAAAGCGGTAGCGAGATGCCTTGGGCGGCGGACAAATCCTTGAGGGTGGTAAGGAGTTTGTCAGCGGGCTGGGGATCAACGAGTAGGGAAACCATGGCGAAGTCCGGGGTGCTGCCATGGGTGGCGGCGAGTCGCTGCATGACGGCCATACTGCCCTTGGCGGCTTCCGGATCGCGAAGGGAAAAGACGTTGAGCGCGATGACTTTCCCCCTGAGATCGACGAGGTCCACCGTTTTCCCGTCTTGGCGGAGCATCCGTAAATCGCGCTCTGGAGTGATGCGGTAGATGACGGCTGGGCGCTCGTCCTTCGCCTGGGAGTGTGACCATTGCTCGTAAGCGATGAGGATCAGGGAACCGCCTAGCAGCATCATCCCCACTAATATAAAGGCCGTGAGACGGAGTTTCTTGGGATCTCGAATGGCGGGCTCTAGGCTGGGATCAGGGAGTGGCATCGGCTGGGCAAGGTAGATCGGAGGGTTTACTTTTCACCAATTTTTATTTCAAAGAGTTGTGGCCAGTATTTCCCGGTGACGAGGAGGTGGCCGGTCTTGGCGTCGTAGGCGATGCCGTTGAGGACCTCGGCTCGGTGACGACCGGTCAACAGCTTGCGGAGGCCGGAGAGGTCGAGCCAGCCGGTGACGCTGCCTGTCTCGGGAGAAATCCGAGCGATGCGATCGGTGAGGTAGATGTTGGCGAAGAGCTGGCCGTCGATCCATTCGAGTTCATTGATGAGCTTGACGGGGCGTTCACCGTCGGTGACTTCGAGGGATTTGAGGGTTTTAAAGTCCTTGGGATCGATGAATTTGAGGACGTTGGTGCCGTCGCTCATGATGAGCTGTTTCCCGTCAGTCGTGAGGCCCCAGCCTTCCCCGGTGTAGGAGTGTGAGGTGATAGGTTTGAACGTGTCTGGCTCGAAGACGTAGGCGGTCTGCTCTTTCCAGGTGAGCACCCAGAGCTGATCGTGGAGCAAGGTGAGTCCCTCGCCAAAGACAGACTTGGCGAGTGGGCGATTCCGGAGGGTTTCTCCGGAGCTGGGATCCAGCTCACGCAGGCTGGACTGGCCATAGAGACCGGTGCTCTCGAACAAACGCCCGCCGACGAGCTGGAGACCCTGAGTGTATGCCGCGCTGTCGTGGCTGCGGGTGGAGATGACTTGGTAAGTCAGAGCGGTGGGCGTTTTATCGCAAGCGCAAAGGCCGAAAAGAGCCGCAACAAAGAGGGTGACGATTGATTTCATGGACTAGAGGGCGGTGAATTTTTTCCAGCATTCGAGAAATCCCGGAGCGAAATCTGCCGGGTGATTCGCGACCCAGGCGGTGATTTCTGCAAGGGGGAACCACATCACCGCATCCACTTCTGCGGAGGGGAAACGGACGGACCCATCGTAGCGGATGCGGTAGAGACGGACATGCTCCCAGCCGGTTTCAGCAGTGGGGGCGAGGGTGGCGATTTCTTCGGGGGGGGACGCGGGAGCAATCCCCATTTCCTCGTGGAGTTCGCGCATGGCGGCGGCGGCGTAGGACTCCCCGGAATCGAGGTGGCCAGAGATGCTGGAGTCCCACAAGCCGGGGCAGAGGTCTTTGAGGCGTGAGCGCTTCTGAAGCAAAAGGTCGCCGCGCTTGTTCAGAACGAAGACATGCACGGCACGGTGAAGCAGCTTCTGCGCATGCACTTCTGCCCGGGTGGCGGTGTGGGTGACTTGATCTTGGAGATCCACTACATCGAAGATTTCCCCCGATTTCTGCGGGATGTCCTTGAGCGGATGTGGGTCATAGGCACGGGTGAGATCGACCCACTGACCGAGGGTCAACTCTTCACCACGGACAGTGGCACTGACCCCGAGCTGGGCGGCGGTCTCTTCCCAGGCGGGGCCGTCCGGGAGCTGTTTTTTCAACTGCTTCCGGCGCTGGGCGAAACCGCGGCGGACGAGTTCGTCGAAAAGGCGGTAGTCAAAGGTCGGCAAACCGGAAAGCCGCGGGGTGAGCACCGCGACGCTGGAGTCGATCTTCGGCTGCGGGTAAAACGCCTCAGGTGGGACGGTCCGCAGCGGGGCGACTTGCCAATTGGCCTGCGTCCGGAGGGAGAGGATCCCGTAGTCTTTCGTCCCAGGCTTCGCGGCGAGGCGGTCGATGACTTCCTTTTGCAGCATGATGACGGCCCGCTCGAAGGGGTGTGGGCGGCTCAATAGATTTTTCATGATCGCGCCGCCACAGGAGTAGGGAAGATTTCCGAGAAATTTGAGCGGGCGGTGTTTGAAGAGTTGGCGACTGTCAAATTTCACCCCGTCGGCATGATGAACTTCCACGCTCGGATCATCACGGTATTTCTCCGTCAGCGCGGCGGCGAGCCGTGAGTCGAACTCAATCAGGATCAGCCGCCGGACTTTCCCCACCAGATGCTCACTGAGCGAACCCGTGCCGGGCCCGACTTCGACCACAGCGTCCTCAGGGGTGACTTCTAGCTGGGAAACGATCCAGCGAGCCATGTTCGGATCGATCAGGAAATTCTGGCCAAGCTGTTTACTCGGGAGCACTCCCGCACGATCTAGCACATCTCGAATTTCACGACCGGTCATGGCTGGCGTTCATGAAGCATCCGCGCCGACGACGCAATCCCCACGATTGCTTATCTGCGGCGGCGGGCGATTAGACAGCCCCCGAGAAGCGTGAGTCCTAGGCTTGAAGGCTCGGGAATGATCGTAATGATCTGCGGTTGGTAATAGGATAAATCGGCAATCAGGGTCTGATCCCCAAAAACGGCAGTTTGCGCCCCGTTCGGCTGATTTTCATGAAGATTCACCGCATAGATCATCCCTGAAAGCTCCCAAAAGCTGCCATTATAGGTGAAAACCCCACCGCCAGAATCCCCAACCACCCCCTGCGCTTCATTTGCCAGCGCCCCATCGTTAAATTCAGTGGCGTAGGAAATCACATCTACAGGGGCAGGCACCGTGCCCACATTCACCGTGAAAAGATTCTGGCTCACCACATTTTCGCCCCAGCGCACCTCCTGAGTGTTGTTGGTTTTAAAGCCAAGGATGTTTCCACCGCCGGGACTAGTTTCCATCCAAGTGTCGTCCGAAGGACCAGGATTTTGCGTATAATTCCACTCGGTTGTCGTGGATTCTTGAATGCGCCCATTTCCAATCATCATCACCTGACTACCCACCGTCGGTGTCGCGGTGGCGATACCCAAGCCCAACAACGGCGGGGCTACGCTGAGCCGAAATAACACGATATCCGTGAAGGTGCTTAGCGAAGGAAATGGGTTATTCAAGCGCTGAAAACTCCCCGCCTCGGTCACATAATCCACTCCCCCAAATTTCACCGAAGCCGGTAGCGAGCTAGCCACATGATTCGCCGTCATGACCCAGCCGTTATCCAAGTAGATTGCGGAAGCACCATTGAGCGTGCCGATGTTCTGGAAATACGGCTGCCCGGACGGGGCGGTGTTATTCGCCGAGCCCGATACTTGCACGACCGCTCCAGCGAACTGAATCAGACCGAGGTATGTCAAAACTGGAAGCGCAGCGCATTTCATGATCGGCAAATTCCATAATTCATCGAGAAATGGCAAATCCAAATCTTCTCTCGCGTCCCCACCATTGACGCCGCCCTCTTCATCGTCTCCCATCCGCGCATGTCCACGCCCACATCGAAGAAGCTCATGTCCTCACACCGCTGGGTTCTCGGTTATTTGATGCAGGAAAAAGCGATTTTTCTCCCCTCACTCGCCGCCTTGTTCTTCACCGCCATGCTCTCGCTGGCCTTTCCCTGGTTTCTCAAAGAACTCGTCGGTGATCCCGCAGAAGCCTACCGCAATGGCGTAAACGCCCAGCAAGTCCTGGAAAAATCCAACCGCGTCGTGCTCCAGCTCGTCGCCGTGCTCGGCCTCCAAGCCTTCGTCGCCTTCTTCCGCGTCCAAGGCTTCATCCACTCCGGTGAGTCCGCGCTCAACCGCCTCCGCCGTGACCTCTTCGCCCACCTCGTCCGCCTGCCCATGCCGTTTTTCCAAGAACAACGCGCCGGCGCTCTCAGCAGCCGCATCTCCGCCGATCTCGGCCTCGTCCGCGAGACCCTCCTCACCACCGTCCCCCAGGCCGTCCGCCAGACCGTCATCCTCGTCGGTGGACTCATCTTCATCTTCGTCGCCTCTTGGAAACTCTCCCTCATCATGCTCGGCAGCGTGCCCTTCGTCGTGCTCGCCATCGCGTTTTTCGGAAGGAAAGTCCGCGCCTACTCCAAGGCCGCCCAAGAGTCCCTCGCCGAGGCCGGTATGGTCATCGAGGAAACCGTGCAAGGCATCAACGACGTGAAATCCTTCACCAACGAGCCATTTGAAGCCACCCGCTACGACCGCGCCCTTGCGGCCTTCTTCGGCGTCACCATGAAAGGTGCCAAGCACCGCGCCGCCTTCCTCGCCTTCATCATCTTCGCCCTCTTCGGCACCATCGCCTTCGTCGCCTGGTTTGGTGCACGCATGCTCGCCAGCGGCGAAATCGGCGATAAAAACTTCGTCTCCTTCATCCTCTTCTCCATCTTCGTCGGTGCCTCACTCGGCTCATTTCCCGAAATCATCTCCCAGCTCCAGCAGACCTCTGCTGCCTCCGAGCGCCTCCGCGAACTGCTCGACACCCCGGTCGAACGCGCCGATGGCGACCCAGCCGTCAAACTCCACGGTGCCCTCTCCTTCCAAGACGTCTCCTTTCGCTACCCCTCACGCCCCGAGAGCCTCGTCCTCAGCGATCTCAACTTCCACATCCAGCCCGGCCAGCGCATCGCCCTCGTCGGCCCATCCGGTGCCGGGAAATCCACCGTCTTCTCCCTCATCCTCGGCTTCAACGATCCTGAAATGGGCCAGATCCACTTCGACTCCCACCCCGCCTCCAGCCTCTCACTCCGCGCCCTCCGCTCCCAGATCGCCATCGTCCCCCAAGAAGTCCTGCTGTTCGGCGGCAGCATCCGTGAAAACATCGAATACGGAAAACCCGGCGCCACCCACGAGGAAATCAACGCCGCCGCCACTCAGGCCAACGCCTTCGACTTCATCACCGCCCTCCCCGAAGGCTTTGAGACCCTCGTCGGCCCGCGCGGCACCAAGCTCTCCGGCGGCCAGCGCCAACGCATCGCCATCGCCCGCGCCATTCTCGCCGATCCCAAAATCCTCCTCCTCGACGAGGCCACCTCCGCCCTCGACTCCGAGAGCGAGCGCCTCGTCAACGAAGCCCTCGAGCGCCTCATGATCGGCCGCACCAGCCTCGTCATCGCCCACCGCCTTTCCACCGTCCGCCACGCCGATTCCATCCTCGTTTTCAGTCAGGGAAAAATCGTCGAAAGCGGCAGCCATGACGCCCTCATTGAGAGAAATGGGACTTATCGTTTTCTGGTGGAGACTCAGCTGGTTTGATGGGTTTTCTGGGCCGGGGGAAATAGGTCGTATAGGACCTATTGGGTCTATTACGCCTCGCCGCCGGACTTGAGATTCACATACGCCCCAGCGAGTCGCCCCATCTTTATACATTCTTAACAATTTCCTCATTCCCACACATCAAACCCCAACAATCGCCCTTCAGCGTGAACGAGTCATTCAGAAACCATCATGAAAAAGACTCAACTCATCACGCTCCTGCTCGCCGCATCATCGCTTCAGATTTTTGCCCAAATGCCTGAAGGCCCACCGCCTGACCCGCTCGCCATGGCACTCGACAAGAGTGATGATTACAAACTCTCCGCAAGCGAGATCAAAGGTGCCGCCAAGTCCCTGCTCAAGCTCGACAAAAATAAGGACAGCGCGCTCAGCGCCGAAGAGCTACGTCCCGAGCCACCCAAAGGCCGCAGCAAAAAGGAACAGGAAAACGAGAAGAGACCTTCACCTCCTCCCTCCACTCTCATGAACGCGCTCGATACGGACTCCAGTGGCGATCTCTCCAAGGAAGAACTCACCGCCGCTCCAGAATCCCTCCTCAAGCTCGATACTGATAGCGACGGCAAACTCTCCTCCAAAGAAGCTGGCATCACAGAACCACCAACCGATGGCGGCGGCAGTGGCGGAAATGGCGGCCCACCGCGAGGCGGAAATGGTGGCCCACCGCCACCTCCACGCAGAGGCCGTTAAAGTGCCAGTGGCAAATCCGCCTTGTGACTCGATTCATCCCAGCTCGATTGAAGACCATGAAAACGCCAGCCTTTCTGATAACACTCGCCTCCACCGCCCTCCTGCTAACCGTCTCATCAAATGGTCAAGGCCCCGGCCGACCTCCGGGCGGCGGCCGCAAGCACACCGAAACTGAGTCCAAGCCCCTCAAGCTCGTCCCTGCCAATCAAAAGCCACCTGGCAAAAACGAAGTCAAAATCGAGATCAATGATGGCTTCCGAGTCATCACCGCTAACAATATCCCGAGCCACCTCGTCGGAAAATACCCGAATCCCGGAAATCCTAACATCATCTCCCCGCAAAAAGTCGAACTCAAGCTCCCGCTCAAACCCAAAGCCAACGACGAAGCCACCGATGCCCGCACCGCCGTCGGTGTCTTCCTCAATGGCGTCTTCTTGGAAGCCGGCACCGGCGAGTTCTGGACCGGTGGCACGGGCCAACCTTGGAACTACGAAGCCCTCGGCGGAGCCATCAATCTCGGCCTCGATGCTAACTACGCCCATGTCCAGCCCACCGGAAAGTATCACTATCACGGAAAACCCACCGGCTATCTCAAAGACGTCAAACTTTCCCACGACGCACACTCCCCCCTCGTCGGTTGGGCCTTTGACGGCTTCCCCATCTACGCCCTCTACGGTTATTCCGACCCCAAAGACACCTCCTCGAAAATCGTCGAAATGAGCTCAAGCTTCCAACTCAAAAAAGGCACCCGCCCCACCCCTCCGGCTGGCCCCGGCGGGAAACATGACGGAGCTTTCACGGCCGACTACGAATACGTCAAAGGCTCCGGCACCCTCGACGAGTGCAACGGTCGCTTCACCAAAACCCCTGAATTCCCAGACGGCACCTACGCCTATTTCCTCTCCAACGAGTGGCCCGTCATCTTCCGCAGCTACCGCGGCACCCCCGCCATCCGTCCCGATGTGGGCCCCGGCGGGCGCCCACCCGGCGGCCCCGGTGGTCGAAATCGCCCCGACGGCCCACCACCCACTCAACATCCGTAGCGAGCTATTTTTCAAACTCGCAAAACTCCAAAGTTACCCTAAACTCGTCACCATGAGCCGCGTCAGTGTCATCAACATCGAGGAAACTATCGGCAAAACCGTGGGCAATCGTCGCCCGCCCAATCACCTCTGTCCAAAACTACACACGATCCAACGCGCCAAAGACTGGCAGGAAGCCTTTCGCATCCCACTACCCCCCAAAGGAGTTTTCCGTTTTTACACCCACGAAGAAGCAGACACATGGATGAGGATGAATACCCGGGTGAAGAGGAGCTAGTCTCGCGTGCCCCTAGCATAGAGGATCTCGTGGCACTTTGCCGTCATTTGAATGCTTCCGGCACCAAGTATCTGGTCGTCGGAGGATTCGCCATCCGAGGTGCCGGATATGGTCGAGAAACCATGGACCTCGACCTCATCATCGCCACCGACCTTGAGAACGAGGCCAAGGTCTTCAAAGCCCTCGAATCCCTCCCCGACCAAGCCGTGCTCCAGCTCAGCCCCGGCGAGGTTTCCCAATACACCGTCGTCCGCGTGGGCGATGAAATCTGCGTGGACCTCATGGCCTCCGCTTGCGGCATCGACTATGAGGAGGCCTCCCAAGACCAAATCATCCGCCTCATCGACGGGGTTCCCATCCCCTTCGCCTCGCCCCGCATGCTCTACCGCATGAAGGTCAACACCCACCGGGAAAAAGACCGGGCCGACCTGCTCTTCCTGCGTGAAAATTATCCGGAAGTCCTGCTGCCATGAGTGATGAGCCGGGCGCGGCAGATAAGTCCTATAGGACATATAGGACCTATGAAAAAGTTAGCCTACGCTTACCCGATTCCATTTTTCCAAATTCAAGATTCGCCAGTAGCGGCTGGGTCTGACACACCGGGGGCGTGATCGAGACTCTTATTCTCCAAGTAGCGGATGATGAAATGAAAGACGCCGTCGTGGCGGCGTGCGAATTGTTACGCGCAGGTGACGTCGTGGCACTGCCGACCGAGACGGTGTATGGCCTGGCGGCGGATGCGTTCAATCCTGAGGCGGTGGCGAAAATTTTCACCGTGAAGGAGCGCCCGGCGTTTGACCCACTCATCGTCCACATTGCATCGCGGGGGGATTTGAAGGACGTGGCGGTGGTGCCGGAGGAGATCGCGGCGGTGGTGAACCAGTTGACGGCGGCGTTTTGGCCGGGGCCACTGACCTTGTTGCTACCGAAGCAGCCGAGTGTGCCAGACATCGTGACCAGTGGTCTGCCGACGGTAGCGGTGCGACAGAGCGCGCACCCGGTCTTCCGGGCGGTGTGCAAGGCGCTGGGAAGCCCGCTTGCGGCACCGAGTGCGAATCGGTTCGGCCGGATTTCTCCGACTTCTGCCACAGCGGTGATGAAGGAGCTAGGTGGGCGGATCCCGCTGGTGGTGGATGCGGGTGCTTGTGCGGAAGGCGTGGAGAGCACGATCATCTCGATCGAACCACGCGCGGGGAAAAAGCCCATTTTCCGCCTCCACCGGGCGGGGCCGATCACGAAGGAGCAGCTTCAAGAGTATGGGCGGGTGGAAAAGGTGAAACCGTCTGTGGGGGAGATCCCGCAGGCACCGGGGCAGTTGGCGAGCCATTATGCGCCGTTGACGCCTTTGATCCTTTTGGAAAAACCCGAGGATTTCGTACCCGAGGAGGGGAAGCGGTATGGTCTCCTCAGCTACACGGGGGACGAGGACAGCCCTTACGTGACGATGCATGAGTGGGAGGTGATCGAGGCGCTGAGTCCGGGGAGCGGCAAGCTGGCAGAGGCGGCGATCCGCCTATTTTTCGTGATGCGGCAGCTCGACGAGGCGGGACTGGACGGGATCATCGCCGAGCCGGTGAGTGAAACGGGGCTGGGCGTGGCGATCATGGATCGGCTGCGACGGGCATCAATCCGGGTGGCGGAGTGAAGATTCGATTGCTCTTTTCTGAGGTAAGGCTATCAAGGACTTGCCGTGACAGATCAACTTATCACCCTTGAAGCGCCAAGAATCTTAGTCGTCGATGACGAGCCGTTCATCCGCGATCTGGTGCGCGAGTTCCTCTGCATGGCCGGCTATGAGGTCGAAATCGCGGGTAATGGGAATGAGGCGATGGTGCTTTTTGAAAATGGGAGGTTTGATCTGGTGCTGACGGATTTGATGATGCCAGAGAAGGAGGGGATTGAAACGATTCAGGAAATGAAGCTATTGGCACCTGAGTTGAAGATTATCGCCATGTCAGGAAGAGGCGGCGGGGGGAGCTTTCTCAACGTGGCAAAGCACTTGGGTGCAAATGCAATTTTAGCCAAGCCATTTGACCATGCGAAGCTAATCGGGACGATCCGTGAAGTTCTCGGCGAGGACTTCTTTCAAGGTGGTGAGTAAAACCTCTGCGGTGTAAGGCTTGGGAATGAATCGAGATAGGCCAGCTTGCTTGGCATCTTCGACGAGGTTGCTGGTGGAAATGCCACTGGCACCGATGATGCACAGGGCAGGATCAATCCGCTTCAGGATCTTGACGAGTGAAGAGCCGTCCATGATGGGCATCATCATGTCGGTGAGGACGACTGAGATGGCAACGCGGTTCTCGATATACATATTGACGGCGTCAGCACCGTTTGAGGCGGTGAGCACGGTGTAGCCGAAGGTTTCTAAGGTGAGTTGAGTAATTTGGCGGATGGAATCTTCATCATCGACGAGGAGAACGGTCTCACCGCAGCCTCGCGGCAGGGACGTGCTTCGGCTTTCGGCGAGCTCTCTAGGAGGCAGGTCGGTGCAGGGAAGGTAAATGAGAAAACGGGAGCCGATGCCAATATCACTATAAACTTGGATGAACCCACCGTGACTTTTCACGATCGCTAGGGCGGTGGATAGGCCAAGACCGGTGCCTTTACCGACCTCCTTGGTCGTGAAAAAGGGGTCGAAGCAACTATCCATGGTTTCTTTCGAGATACCGGTGCCGGTGTCTTCGACTTCGATGCAGACATAGCGGCCAATGTCGACGTCTTGATTTAAGGAGGCGTTGATCGGCTCGATGTCGGTGTTGTGAGCGCGGATGGTGAGCGTGCCGCCTTGGGGCATGGCGTCGCGAGCGTTCACACAAAGGTTAAGGATGACTTGATGGAGCTGGGTCGGATCTGCCTCGATGAGGCACAGCTCGGTCTGGAGATCCACTTGGATCTGGCAGTTTTTAGGGAAGGTGTCGCGAAGGATGTTCGCGAGATCGAGAATCAGGCTCTGGATTTCCACGGGGATGCGGACGCCATCCATACCGCGGGCGAAGGTGAGAACTTGGCCGACCATGTCAGCACCACGGCGGGCGCTGGAGCCGACCATGCTGAGGATTTCATGACCGCGGGGGGCGGTGATGTAGTTTTCCAAGAGGTCGATGGACATCATGATGGGAGCCAGGACGTTGTTGAGGTCGTGGGCGATGCCGCCGGCTAGGGTGCCGATGCTTTCCATGCGCTGGGCGCGGAGGAATTGTTGTTCGAGTTTTTTGCGTTCGGTGATGTCGGTGTTGATGGAGAGGATGGACTTGGGGCTTCCCAGTTCGTCACGGATGAGGGTCCAGCGCGATTCGACGATGAGAGGCTGGCCATCCTTATGGGTCTGCTCGAGCTCTCCGATCCATTCGCCATCAGTGATGGTGGTCTGGATAGCGGAGTGGTAGGCTTCTGAAGAGAGGAACATTTTCTCCGGGAGGGCCTTCCCGGTGATTTCCACCGCCGTCCAGCCGTAGAGGCGCACGGCACCTTGGTTCCAGAAGAGAATCTGGTTATCCAAATCGCGAACAATGATGGCGTCCTGCGCCTTGTCGAGCAGGGTCGCTTGCTCGCTAAGTTTAGCTTCCGCAGCTTTACGAAGTTGCTCCTTGTGAATGGACTCGATAGCGAAGGAGACGTCCTCCGCGACGGAGACGAGCAGCTTGAGCTCATCCTCTTGAAAGTAGTCTGGCTCTGCCGCGAAGAGCACGATGAGGCCGTAGATGTCTCCCTGAAGGTGGATGGGAAATGACGCGGTGGAGAGGTAGCCACGGCGGAGAGCCGGAGCGCGCCATGGCTCCATGCGTGGGTCGTGAGCGAAGTCGTTGCAGAAATCGTAATGCCCGGTGCGAATGGCCGTGCCGATGGTGCCTTGGCAAAGCTCCTTCGAGGTGAGGCTGATTTTCACTTCGTTGAAGTAGCCATCTTCTGCTCCAGAGTAGGCGAGGAGATCCGGCAAATCGCCCCCGGGCACACAACGAAACACAGCCGCCATGCGGAACTGTCCTTGCTCGGTGCAAATGCGACAGACTTCCTCGCTGAGTTTCTGGGCATCCGTGACGCGGACGATGGTTTCGTTGATGCGGCTGAGGACTTGGTAGAGGCGGTTAAGCCGGGCGAGCTTTTCCTCCACTTGTCGTCGGCGGCTGATGTCGCGGGCAGAGCCGAAAATCTGGCGCGTGGAGTCCAAGGGGTAAGCGGTCCATGAGAACCAGCGGTAGGAGCCATCCTTGCAGCAATAGCGGTTTTCAAATCCCTGTATCGAAGCGCCTCCGTGCATCTCCATCAGGGCGGCACGAGTGATTTCCAGATCCTCTGGGTGCACGAACTCCATGAAGTTAGAGCCGGTGAGTTCCTCGGTGGACCATCCAAGGCAGGTCGTCCATGCAGGGTTCACTTGGAGAAAATGCCCCTCGAATGTCACCACGCAGAGCATGTCCACGGTGAAGTTGAACAAACGTGCCCGCTCTTCCTCCGCCAGCTTGCGCTCGGTGATGTCTTGGCAGGTGCCCACGGCGCGGGCCAAGCTGCCATCGTCATTTAAAAACATCTGCCAGCGTTCTTCGAGGTGTTTCATCTTACCATCCGGCAGGATGATTCGATGCTGATAAGAAAGCGGCTTGGACGCAGTCAGTGAAAGGGCGTGCATTTCCAGGTATTTCTCCCGGTCATCTGGGTGGACGAATGCGAGACAGGCCTCGAAGGACGGTGTGAATTTCTCAGGGGTCGTTTCAAAAATCCGATACTTTTCCGGCGACCAAGTGACGATACCCGTGGTGGCATTGAAATCCCAACTGCCGACATGCCCTACGGCCTGCGCGGTTGTGAGCTCGTCTGCGAGTTGGCGCTGTTCACGCTCGCTGGCGCGTAAGGCAGTCTCGCGTCGATTCGATTTACCTACCTCGCTGGAAAGACGTATCTGAGCGAGCACTTGATGACTGAGGACGCGCAAAGCGAAGAGTTGCGACTTAGACATCTGCCTCGGCACCTTGTCGATGACGCAAAGCGTCCCGAGTGTCTCGCCAGTCTCGGTGACCAAGGGAGCACCCGCGTAAAAACGGATGTATGGATCGCCCAGCACCAGCGGATTATCCGAGAAACGAGAATCTTCCAGCGCATCCGGGACGATGAGTAATTCATTCCCCTCCAAAGCGTGGGCGCAGAAGGCGGAGTCACGAGCGTACTCGTCCATGCCGAGGCCGATCTTAGACTTGAACCACTGGCGGGACTCGTCCACGAGGGTAATGAGGGCGATGGGTGTCTGGCAAATTTCCGCAGCAAGCGCGGTGATTTCATCGAATCCAACCTCGGCCGGGGTGTCTAAGATCCCAAGGTCGTGCAAGGCGGCCAGACGCAGGGATTCATTGGTGGGTAGGGCAGCTTTCATCGCGGGGTTCTATCGAAGCTTTTCTAAATCCAAGCCTTTTAATTTTAGATAGTTAACCTAGTGCCTATTGCAACCTTGAAGCAAGTGGGTATTTCAAGACACCTTAAAGTCTGGTGGTCTTTCGGTGATAACGCGGCTCAGCGCGGCCAAGAGGGTGTCGAGTGAATAGGGTTTATGTAAAAAATCAGCAATGCCTGCGTCCATGGCTTGGGTGACAAGTTCATGATCTGCCATGCCACTTGCGCCGATGATTTTGACCTGCGGTTTCAAGCGCTTTATGGATTTGATGAGGGTCGGGCCATCCATGATCGGCATCATCATATCGGTCAAAACAACTTGGATGGAACCCATCGATTCTTGGAAGATCGTCAGTGCCTCGAAGCCATTGGACGCGAGTAGGACACGGTAGCCGTAGGCTTCAAGGGTGCGTAGGGCCACCTCCCTGATCGACTCCTCATCGTCCACGACTAATAGCACCTCGCCATTCCCGCGTGCCGAGGCGGATGCCGAGGAAAGAGCCAGCGGCGTGCTCAATTCATCGACCGCTGGAATATAAATCATGAATCGAGACCCTTTGCCCAGCTCGCTGTAAACTCGCATGTCTCCCCCGTGGCCTTTCACAATCGCCATGGCGGTCGAGAGTCCTAAGCCCGTGCCCTTGCCGACTTCCTTGGTGGTGAAAAAGGGGTCAAAAATTTCTTCCATGATCTCTTGAGTCATTCCCGTGCCGGTATCTTCGACTTCGAGTAAGAGATATTTTCCTAGATTCTGCTCAAGATTCATCGCCGAGTAATGTGAGTCGACGACCGAATTCGAGGCGCGAATGGTGATTTTGCCGCCATCTGGCATGGCGTCTCGTGCGTTGACACAGAGATTGAGTAAGACTTGGTGAAGCTGGGTCGGGTCCGCCTCTACGATCCATAAATCATTATCTAACTGGGTCTCGATTTGGATATTTTTAGGAAACGTCTCCTCAGAAATGCTGACCAATTCTTGAAGCTGATGTTTAATTTGCAGGGGGATCCGCTTTCCTTCCAGCCCCCTGGCGAAGGAGAGCACATGACCCACCATGTCAGCACCGCGGCGCGTGCTCACGCCGATCATTTCGAGAATTTCAAGCCCACGAGGATTGACCATGTAGTTTTTCAAGAGGTCGATGGACATCATAATCGGAGCCAAGACGTTGTTCAAATCATGGGCGATCCCGCCTGCTAGGGTGCCGATGCTTTCCATGCGCTGCGCACGTAGGAACTGCTGTTCGAGCCTTTTACGTTCAGTGATGTCGGTGTAAATCGCGAGGATTGAATTCGGAATTTCCCGCTCATCATGAAGTAAGGTCCAGCGTCCTTCGACAGTTAGGGTTGTGCCGTCTTTGGTGATTTGGCGGATTTCTCCGACCCATTCACCTTTGGCGAGAGTGGCCTTCATGACAGCGGAAAAATCTGGAGAATCCCGGTAAAGTAGCTTCTCGACCGATTGATCCAGCGCTTCGGCAGCCGTCCAGCGGTAGAGACGTTCCGCGCTTTGGTTCCAGTAGAGAATCTTATGATCGAGGTCGTGGACTAAGATGGCGTCCTGCGCCTTATCAAGCAGGGTGGCTTGTTGGCGGATGCGTTTCTCGGCCAATAGGCGCTCGGTGATGTTCTGAGCGAGGACCATCCGCGCCTGCCTGGAAGCGGACTCTAGCGAGTGTGAAGACACATCCACATGGATGATCTGGCCATCCTTCAACACGTGTCGCCAGACTCCCACTTGACGATGACCGATGTTGGCGTCCGCAGCGCATTCCTCACTCGTGATCAAATCCTCGGGAGGGATGATGTCCACGATGGTCATGGCCAGAAACTCTTCAAGACTGTATCCGTAGCAGTCGATGGCCATTTCATTGACCGCGAGAAACCGGAGTGAGTGGATGTCGTAGACCCACATCGGCTGCGGGTTTTGTTCAAAAAGTTTTCGATAGCGCTCTTCGCTGGCGCGGAGAGCATCAACCGCCTGCTTGCGTGCGCTGATGTCGGTGTGGGTGCCGATCATCCGCAGGGGACGTCCGCTGGCATCTCGGCTCACGACCATTCCGCGCGCTAGGATCCATTTCCACGTGCCATCCTTGCAGAGAGCGCGTTGTTCATTCCGGTAAAGTGTCGTTTCGCCACTGAGGTGTGCTTGGGTGCGGGCCATCACATCGACTTTATCCTCGGGATGGATGCGTTCCTCCCAGTTCGCGAGTTCATCGCCGATCTCATCTTCTTCATAGCCGAGCATCTCTTTCCAGCGCTTGCTGAAATACACACTCCCCCCGACGATGTCCCAGTCCCACAGGCCGTCACCGGAGCCCTCGATGGCAAATTTCCAGCGGTATTCGCTTTCCTGTAAAGCCGCTTCTGCCCGTTTCCGCTCGGTGATGTCAGTGATGGTGCCGACCATTCGGGCGGGTCGTCCCGCATCATCCCAAGACACCACTTCGCCCCTGTCGAAAAACCACCGGTATTCGCCAGATTTGACGCGCAGCCGGACCTCCACTTGTTTCACCGAGGTGAGGCCAGCGAGGTGATCTGCCATCGAGCTTTGCACTTCTGCGACGTCATCCGGGTGAATCAGGTCAAAAAAGAATTCTACCTGATCTGTCGGCGTCTCATCTTGGTAGCCCAGTAATTTTAGCCACTGAGGGCTAAAATAAACCTGGTTGGTGATCAGGTTAAAATCCCAAAGACCGTCTCGTGTAGCCTCTAGCGCATATTTAAAGCGTTCCTCACTCTCGCGGAGCTTGGCACCCGCGCGCATTCGTTCGGTAGCGTCGCTGAGCACCAGATGAATCTTTGCAGAAGCGACCGCCTCCTCACCATCTTGAAAAAAGGTGGACTCCAGATGGGCCCAGAATGGGGTGCTATCGCCTTTTACCATCCACAACTCGACCGCCTCTAACCGACTACCTTCTTCCAAGCGCTTTTTGAGTCGATAAAACTCTTCCTGCCCCTCATGCAAGATAAAGCGATACAGACGCTGGTGAATGAGAGCATCTCTCTCCATCCCAAGCATGGCGGCGGCCTTGAAGTTCGCCTGCAGGATCACACCCATTTCACTAATGACGCAGTAGCCGACGGGCGCGTGGTCATAAAGAGACTTGTAGTGAGCCAACTCCTCATGAGCCACCGAAGCTGGGGGCGGCAATGGGTGCACATGGGATGACTCCGTGTTTTTCATGTTAGGCAAAAAGGAAGCGTTGGATTTGAAGTCGAGTTTCTCTCGTAACCACAATCTAAAATCATCCAGATGGCGAGCTAGAAATTAGGATCCCTTAACAAAATACCGGCAAAAATAGCTCGATCTAAAATCTTGCTGGCGGCGGCGATGGTGGCAGTCCGAAAAGCGAGGTCTTGCGTAAAATGAAGCCTGCGGGCTAGGTTTGCCCCATGCCCGCTGAGAGTCGCACTGAATTTTTCCAAACTGGAAGCCCCACCGCACCCGTGCGCCTGCGGGATGGGAGCGTGCTCCCAGGCATCACCCTAGCCTATGAAACATGGGGCACGCTGAATGAGGACCGCTCAAATGCGGTATTTCTGTTCCACGCCCTTTCCGGTTCACACCACGCCGTGGGCCATAATCCGCAGATCGAGGGGGTGGGAGACCTCTGGCAGCCTGAGATGCATGAGGGCTGGTGGGAGTCGATGATCGGGCCAGGGAAAGCGATCAATACCGCTGAGTATTTTGTGATTTGTGCCAATTACCTTGGCGGATGCTACGGCAGCACCGGGCCGAGCTCGCTCAATCCTGAGACGAGTAAGCCTTGGGGTGCCGCATTTCCGGCAGTCTCGGCGGCAGATCAGGTCGAGGTGTTCGCCAAGCTACTGGATCATTTTAAGATCTCTGTATTGCACGCCGTGATCGGCCCCTCCGTCGGTGGGCTGGTCGCCTTGACCTTCGCCACGCGCTTTGCGGAGCGGGTGAAAAATGTCATCGTCATCGCCTCTGGGTTTAAGACCACGGTGCTGAATCGGCTGATCCTCTTTGAGCAAATCCTCGCGATCGAGAACGACCCCCACTTCCACGGTGGCGACTACTACGATGCGGACGCCCCGCTCTACGGACTCGTGCTCGCGCGGATGATCTCTCACAAAACATTCGTCCACCTCGACGCGATTGAAAAGCGGGCGCGGCAAGACGTGGTGCAGCCGGACGATGTGCTGGCCTGGTACCGGGTGCGCGACCAATTCCAGAGCTACATGCTCCATCAGGGGAAAAAATTTGTGAAACGCTTCGATGCGAACACCTACCTGCGGATCATCGATCTCTGGTCACGTTACGATGCGACTCAGGAAGGAGATGCGGAAACTCCGAGCGCCTTGTTCGACCGCGCACGCAGTGCGGGACAGCGCTGGCTGGTCTTCTCAATCGACTCAGATTTCTGTTTCTACCCCGAAGAACAAGCCGAGCTCGTCAAGCACTTGGAAGAGGCGCAGGTGGATGTCATGCACATCACCGTCCACTCGGATAAGGGCCATGACTCCTTCCTTCTGGAGCCAAACCTCTACACCCCGCACATCTCGTGGGTGTTAGGAAAATAACTCAGGGCGCGGCTACCGGTATGCCTACGTCCGCTAGCTGATTCTTCAGTGGCCCCTCGGGCAAGGCGCTGCGCCATTTCTGAAAGGTCGGTGGATCCTTCATCAGGAAATTTCGACCGATGCTCTCGACCGTCTCTGCGGTGAGGGTGCTGGTGGTCTGGCTACTCGCCCAAGTCGCCGCCGCTTCTGGGCCACTTCTGGACCAAGTGGTGACCAGAGCATTCGCAGCGGCGTCGCGCTCGGCACCGGCGCTCAGCTTAGCGAGCCAAGTCACGCCACTTTCTGGGGATTGCTGGGCATAAATGGTGCCAAGCTCCTCGGCGGCAGCACGGCGCTCCGCACCAGCAGGCACCTTCGTGAGCAGCCATTCCGAGCTGGCGGTGAGATCCATGGTCGCCCAGTTGGCTAGGGTGTTGGCAAATTGCTCAGGATCCTTCTGGCTTTGACTCAGGGCGAGGCTCTCGGTGACGGCAGCGGCTGGGTCACTTTTCGCCCAACCCGCCAGAGCAGCGCGGCGTAAGGTCGGGCTGAGATCACCGAGTTTGGGGGATTCGCCGATGAATTCCAGCGCCTCTATCGGTTCATTTGCCCCCCATTTGAAAAGGATCATCTCCACCGCTGCATCTCGTTCTTGGGAAGCGGGAAGATTGCCAAACCAAGAGGCCGCTTCCTTTCCATTTTGTCCGGCCCATTCCCCGGCGATCTCGAGGAGCGCATTGTTCAAGTCCGCGCCTTTCAGGTTTTTCAAAGCCCAGTCGGCAGCCGCGCTGGGCTCATTTTCAGCAAATTGCTTGAGGGCCATGCGCATCACTTCATCCCGGCGGTCAGTGGGTGGCTGCTGGGATAACCAAGCGAGCGCGTCTTTAGGATTTTTCGCGACCCATGCTTCCAGATTGCGCAGGGCCAACTTGAAGCGCAGCAGGGGATTTTTTTCCTCCGTGAGCTGGGAATGTAGGGTGGATAGATCCAGCGCAGCCGCGCTCTCCTTCCGTTGAGCAGCAGTCTGGCGCGTGCCGATGCGCCCTCCGACCATGGGCATTTCATCCTGTGCAAGGGGCTGGCGCTTTCCGAGAAAATAGCCTCCTGTGCCACTTGCGAGGATGAGGGCGAGGGTGCCGACGAGTTGGATGAAATGCTTCATGGTCGGGTGCCTGGGAGAGTTAGAGCCAATCTTTATAACTGAAGGTCAGACTATCGCGGAAGACCCAGCCCGAGAAGGTGTATTCCCAGATGCTCAAGTCCGGAAACTGATACTCGTCCAAGGAAATCGCCAATCCACGGCTTCTTAAATTCCGGTAAAATTGACCACCCTTGAGCGAGCGTAGGCCGCTGGTCATCAAAATCGGCCCACTCGTCGCCCCGTAATACGGAAGTGCCCACAGCTCGAAGCTCAGGTCTCCAGAACGGGTGCTCGAGTTATTCGAGGCGTAGTTCATACCGATTTCCGCCTTGCGGTAGTAATCGGCACCGAGATTCCGGTAGCGACCGGTTTGTTTGGCCCCGCCACGGAGGTAGCTGTCTCCGTAGGCGAGTTTGTAAAAGCCGTAGCCGTCGAGGGTGATGTTTGCCGCTTGAGCGGCAGGGACGATGCTAACCAAGGATAGTGCGGCGGTGGCGAGTGTGCGAGCGAGGGTCTTCATGAGGTGCTTGTCTTACCCCGATTCCGACGCAGCGATTTTTGAAAAATTCAGTAAATTTTCAAACCAGTGGAGGCACCGTAGGCCTCAGGCCGAGAGCGTCTAATTCTGCATAAACTTTACGCAGCCAGACTTTCACCCGCTGGCGGTCTAAGATCCCGAGTAGTTGGTTTCCGTCTTCGCTGGCATGAATCGCCGACCAGAAACTGGAGTTGGAATGGTCCACTTGGCGCATCGAGCCTTCGTGGAGTTTCGGCAATTCGATAATTTTTGCGCCCAGCTCAAGTGCCCTGACTTTCTGGGGTGAGGCGTGGAAAGCATCAAAACGAGCACCGCGTCCGTGGTTCAGGACGACGACGTAGCGGGCCTCGGTTTTGAAATCTTCGAGTAGGCACCCGAGCATTTCCAACGAGTCGCGCCCGTCGTCTAAAATGTGCCAGCAGTTCACCATGACTCCGGCATCGCGGAAGAGTTCCATTACGCCCGTGTCGTCCATCCAGCCTCGCAGGGAGGAGCTACTTTGGGCGGCAAGATCCACCAGCACCTGCACGCCGTCACCCAGCAGGGCGGCTTCGGCGAGGCGGTCGAGACTTTGGAAATCTTCTAGGCCGACATGTTCGGTGAATCCTTCGTAAAAGCGCATGAACGAGCTGTGTGAACGATCGGAATCGAATCCTTTAAATGGGATGCAGCGGTCGATGCAATATTGCGCGAAGACCCGCGACATCACCGATTTACCCACTCCACCTTTTTCCCCACCGATTAAATGCACTTGGTTCATCGCGGCTGGGCGTACCAGATTTTCGGGCTAGGTCAAAGGGCGATGTCTGGAAATCAGTAGTCTGCGACGGGACTGCTCGATTCTGGGCGAGGAAGTTCCGGGACTTCAGAAGCCAGTTTTGCTAGGGCGGTGCAGGCATCTTGCCATTTTTGGTCGGACCAGATCACGGGCGGGATCAACTTGCGGCGGAAGCGTTCGAGGCGTTCTCGCGCTTCGTCGATCATCCAGTGTGGCAGCTCGGCGAGGGCAGTGGCGGCGATTTCTGCGGTGTCTACGCGGTGGCAAATCAGGGCGAGATCATTGCCGGCTTGGATCGCTAATTTCACGTCTTGGCCGCGCCCGTAGCGCTGGGTGATCGCGCCCATGTCGAGGTCGTCGGTGAGAACGAGGTGCCGATCAAATCCGAGCTGATCCCGGAGAAATCGCCGGATGATGCGCGGAGAAAGGGAGGCCGGGAACTCTGGGTCGATGTTCGGAAACTCGATGTGCGCCAGCATGATCGCGTCCAGCTCCGGCATCAGCGCGGTGTAGGGGATCACGTCCTCTTTGAGCAATTCCTCCAAGGTCGCCGGGGATGAGGGCAAGTCGTGGTGCGGATCGGCAAGCGCGCGCCCACCGGCTGGGAAATGCTTGGCGCAGGTGGTGATGGATCGTTTCCGCAGCCAGCGATTCCAATTTCCCGCGTGGTCGATGACTTGCTGCGGATCACGCCCCCAGCTACGCCCATTCAATGCGTTCTGGGTGCTCGGAAAATGGTCCAAATCTAGGACGGGCGCTAAATTGAGATTCACGCCGAGGAGCCGTAGTAGGTCGCCGGTGAAGGCCCCGGCTTCCGAGGATTTCAAAGTCTTCCTCGTCGCCGCCAGCGCAGGGGCGGAAGGGGAAACAGGGGCGATGTCCCGAGTCCGAGTCACGCGACCACCTTCTTGGTCGATGGCAATGATGGGCATTTCCGTGGACAAGTCACGCAGTGCATCCGTGAGTTTCCGTGTCTGTTCCGGGCTGGTGATGTTCCGCGTAAAGAGGATGTAGCCTGCTGGCTGGAGGGCGCGAAAGAGCGCCGCTTCTTGGGAAGTGAGTTCTGGGCCGGCGATGCCGAGCACAAGTAGCGAGCCATCCATCATGATGGGAAAAGACAACACTGAAGGCGGTGTTTGGCGAGCGATTTGGAAATTTTCATAAACAGAATTGGCAGAGCTCCGCGCAAACAGTCTAAAGTCCGCGCGTGGTTCTCGAAAACGACACTTCACAGGACAGCTCGCCCTGGCGGAAATGGCAGCCATTTGGCTGGATCATCCTCGCCAGTGCACTCGCCCATCTGTGGTGCCTCGGCTCGCAGTTCTACATGGATGACATCCCGCAAATTTGTGACAGCAAATTAGTCAGGACCGGCGATCTCACGGGCGCTAATTACATGTGGTGGACGTTTTTCTGCTACCACTGGCAGTTCCGCAGTTTCGGCATGTCGGCGCTGGGATTTCATGCGGTGAACTGGCTACTTCATACCGGGGTCGCGTGCGTGTGGTTCGGCTTTGCGCGGGGGCTGATGAAAGAGCAGCGTGGGGTGGCACTTTTCGCCGCGCTACTTTTCGCCATACATCCTCTCGGCAGTGAGATTCCCAATTACGCCCGGACTCAGGATCTGGCTTGGGTGACTCTTTTTTCTATCGGAGCGGCTTGGTCGGTGCTGAGGTTTTTTGAAAATGGCAACTGGTGGAATTGGCTGCTCTGTGGACTTTGCTTGCTGGGCACGGCTTTTTCAAAAGGCCCCGGCCTGTTCCACGCCCTGATGATGAGCGTCGCGGTAGGGCTGGTTGTTTCACGCACCTCGTGGCGGAGGAAATTCTTGGGAATCGCCACCTTGATCGTCGTCGGCGGGATCTTGGCGTTAATGACTGGCCTTGCAACGAAGATTCCCGATTCCTCGAACCCGCGACTTTTCGGCTGTGGCTTGACGGTTTGTCGGGTATTTTGGGAATTCGCCTGGCGCGCGGTGGTCCCCGTGGCCCTGAGTTCCGACCATCACATTGCCGAGACCTTGATGCCACCGGGTGTCCCGATTTGGGCCATCCCGGACCGAGGAGCGCTCTTCGCTGCCGCGGCCATGCTGGCACTTGCCATGGGTGCGGTAGTCCTCGCCGTGCGGAAAGCAACCCATATTGTTGGAATCTGTTTGTTCGTTTTTGTCGGCACGATTCTCTTCCGGGTGTTCTTTCTGGTGCCTGAATTCATGCCAGAATACCGGATTTACCCCGGCCTGCCGTGGTTTTGTCTCGGCGCAGCCATCGTTCTTTCGAGAATTTGGCGTTACCTAACACCCCTTTCTCCGCGTGTGCCGGCGGCGATCTTACTCGGGCTGCTAGCTCTTCTTTCCGCAAAGCGCTCGTTCCTCTGGCACGACTTGGGTGACTTGATGGAGGATGTTTTACACCAATACCCCACCCAAGCGCGTGCCGTTTGGGAGCTGGATGACCGTGATGCGGCCGCTGGGAAATGGCAGGCCATTATCGACCGCCAGAATCAAGTCTGGCCAGACGTCGCCCGCCGATTTCATGCGGAAAATCAACGGCTCGCTCCGGCGCGTGAACTCCCCACGGGACTGTTTGCCCTCGCAGAAGTCGCATGTGCCGGACATTACGCCGTGGCCTGCGCGCACTTACAGGGCAGCGGTCGCGGCTTGATCGAACTCGCCCGCCAGGAGCAATACATGAAACGTCTCGGCCTCGATCCTTCCGCGCACTCGGTCCACTGGGCCTATTTCCACCACGCCAAGGCCCTCGTTTTAGAAATCGCAGGTAAGGACGAAGCCGCTCTCGAACTGATGCGCCAGTCCGTCGCGGACTCGCAGAAACAACTGGATCTCGAACGGCTTGAGAAAAAAGTCCGCGCGCTCAAGCCAGGTTCGTGAAAACCGCCTGCACGTCGTCATCGTCCTCGATTTTATCCAGCAGTCGCTCCACCTCTTCCATCTGCTCTTCGGTCAGCTCAATGGGCTGGGCAGGCAGGCGTTGCAGGCTGGCTTTCGTCGCCACGATGTCGATGGATTCGACCGCGTGGCAGAGATTGGCGAAGGCGCTGTATTCGCCGATCACCGTGACGATGCCCTCCTCCACCAGCATTTCCTCAAGGCCGGCGTCGATGAGCTCCAGCTCGATTTCTTCCAGCTCACGGCCTTCAGGCACGGGAAATTCGATTACCGTTTTGCGTGAGAACATGAAATCGAGCTGCCCGGCATTCACCAGTTGCCCGCCGTTTTTGTTGAAAATGATCTTCAGATTTCCGACCGAGCGGTTCGAATTATCGGTCGCGCACTCCACGATGAAGAGCGAGCCATGCGGGCCTTTCCCCTCGTAGGTAATCTCGGAAATGTCCGCAGCGTCCTTACCGGCAGCGCGTTTGATGGCGTTCTCGATGTTGTCCTTCGAGAGATTTTGCGCCTTTGCATTGTTGATCGCCACCCGCAGCGGCGCGTTCGACTCAGGGTCCGGGCCGCCGTTTTTCGCAGCCATCGTGATGGATTTGGCCAGCTTGGGAAACACCTTGGACATCGTGGCCCAGCGTGATTCTTTCGCCCGGCGGCGGCATTCGAAGTGTCTTCCCATGGTAGTTTTTGTTAAAAGTGCTCCGGCATTTCGCCGGGCCGCAGGTTTAAACACCCTCGCCGCCAGATGCAAGCGAACTGCTCTCTTCTCGACAGCGCCCCCTCCGTGGCTACGTTTGCCGCCGAATGACTTTAAAGGAACTCGGCTGGAATGAGGATTTAGAAACGGCCTTCGCTGCCTTCACCGGAAAAGGCTGGGTGCCCGCGCGCCTCATCCGCGAGACTGTCATCAACTACGGAGCCTTCCTCAAAGGCGGCGAGGAAATCGACGTGATCCTCTGCGGCCGTGTCTGGCATGAAGCCACTTGCGATGCCGACCTGCCCGCCGTCGGCGACTGGGTGGCGGTCGAACTCGGCGACGAGAACCAGCCCCACATCATCCGCGCCACCCTGCCTCGCCGCACCTGTTTCTCCCGGAAAATGCCAGGAAACAGCTCCCAGGCCCAAGTCATCGGCGCGAATATCGACTACGTCGCCGTCGTCACCGATGCCGGCCCAGACTACAACATCCGCCGCATGGAACGGTATTTCATGCTCATCGGTCGCAGTGGTGCCAAGGCCGTCGTGCTCGTCAACAAAGCCGACCTTTTCCCCAAGGAGCAGAGTAAAAAAGCCGCCGAGGAAATCGCTGCGCTTTGGGACGGCGCGACCGTCCACATCACCAGTGCGCTCAATGGCGACGGGCTGAAAGTGCTGAAAAAATACCTTAAAAAAGGCATCACCATGTGCGTCGTCGGCTCCAGCGGCGTCGGGAAATCCACCCTCGTCAATCAGCTCTACGGCGAGGAATGGCAGTGGACCAGCGAGTGCAACGAGACCACCGGAAAAGGCCGCCACACCACCACCTCCCGTGAACTCGTGCCACTTCCCGGCACCGGCATGCTCATCGACAACCCCGGCATGAGGGAAATCCAGATGTGGACCGACGAAGCCACCCTCCGCGATAGCTTCGCCGATGTGGATGCGCTCACTGCCGAGTGTAAATTCTCCGATTGCAGCCACCGCAAGGACGCCAAGTGCGCCATCCGCGCCGCCGTGGATGCGGGCACGCTGGACGTCGGGCGTTATGAAAATTTCCTCAACCTCGAAAACGAAATCGCTGCGCTCAGGAAACGCTCGGAAAAACGCCAGATGGCCGTCGAGCGCTGGGCCAAACGCAACAGCGTGAAAGCCCGCAACCTCGCCGACCGCATCCAGCTCGAAAAGGACGTGCGAGGCGACCTCTAACTCTATGAAATTCCTCCTCTGGCTTGCCATTTCCCTGCTCGGTGCCGCCGCTGTCGCCGTCGCGGCTTTCCAACGCAGCGAGCCGGTCAATGCACTCTGGCTCGTCATCGCGGGCGTCTGCACCTTCGCCATTTCCTACCGTTTTTACTCGGCATGGCTCATGGCCAAGGTGCTCACCATCGACGACACCCGCGCCCCGGCAGCGGTCACTTGTAGCGATGGCAAGGACTTCGTTCCCACGCCGAAATGGGTCGTCTTCGGTCACCATTTCGCCGCCATCGCGGGGCCAGGCCCGTTGGTCGGGCCAGTTCTAGCTGCCCAGTTCGGCTACCTCCCCGGCACGCTCTGGCTGCTCGTCGGCGCGACACTCGGCGGCGGCGTGCACGACTCGATCATCCTTTTTGCCTCGATGCGCCGAAACGGGAAATCCCTCGGCCAAATGCTCAAGGAGGAGCTGAACCCGTTCATCGGCCTCGTCGCGATGATCAGCCTGCTCGCGATCATGACGATCCTACTCGCCGTGCTCGGCCTCGTGGTGGTTAAGGCACTCGCCGAAAGTCCCTGGGGACTCTTCACCATCGCTTGCACCATCCCGCTGGCCTTCATCATGGGCCTGATGCTAAAAAGCGGGAAATTCTCCGTGACCACCGCCTCCGCCTTCGGAGTGCTAGGGTTGATCGGTGCGGTCATCGGAGGGAAATACCTATCGCCCGAGCTCACCGCCGCGCTCACCCTCAGCGCCCCGCAGCTCGCGTGGGCCATCATGATTTACGGCTTCGCCGCCAGTGTGCTGCCCGTCTGGATGCTGCTCGCCCCGCGCGACTACCTGAGCACTTTCATGAAACTCGGCACGGTCGCGGTGCTCGGTGTTTTCATCGTCATCCTCGCCCCGCCACTGCATATGCCGGCGATCACGCCCTTCGTCAGCGGCGGCGGCTTCGTGGTGCCGGGGCCGGTTTTCCCCTTCGTCTGCATCACCATCGCCTGCGGAGCCGTCAGTGGATTTCACGCGCTGATCTCCTCGGGCACGACGCCGAAACTGCTCGGTCGGGAGAAGGACATCCGCCTGATCGGCTACGGCGCGATGGTCGTGGAAATGCTCGTCGCGCTGATGGCGATCATCGCCGCCTGTGCTCTCCAGCCCGGCGAATACTTCGCGATCAACTCACCCATCGACCCGAACAACCCCGCCGCTGTCACCGCGCAGATTGCGAAGATCAACTCCTACGGCCCCGAGTACGCCATCACCGAGGCGCGCATGAAAGAACTTGCCCAAGATCTCGGCGAGCCGCACATGATCGGAAAAGTCGGCGGTGCTCCCACCTTCGCCGTCGGCATGGCACAGATGTTTGCGAAGGTGATCCCTGGGAATACAGCACTTTCACTGTGGTATCACTTCGCCATCATGTTCGAGGCCTTGTTCATCCTCACCACTCTAGATGCTGGCACCCGCGTCGGACGCTTCATCCTTCAGGACTTATTGGGGAATATTTCCCCCAAACTCGCAGACACCCGTTCCTGGTTCGCGAACATTCTCGCCACCGGTGGCCTAGTCGCTGCTTGGGGATATTTCCTCTATCAAGGCGCGCTCGATCCCGCCGGCATTGCGAAGTCCCTCTGGCCCATCTTCGGGATTTCCAATCAACTTCTCGCCGTCATCGCCTTCTGCCTCGGCACCGTTATCCTCATCAAAATGGGTAAAACCCGCTACTGCTGGACCACGGTGATCCCCATGCTGTTCCTCACCAGCGTCAGCTTCAGTGCAGGCTACTTGAAAATTTTCTCTGCCAATGCGGCCGGTTTTCTCCCCGCCATCCGCAACCTCGAAGCCCAAATCACCGCCGGCCTCCATGGTCCCGCGCTCAAGGCCGCCCAGACCTCCCTGCTCAATGCTCAGATCGACGTCGTCATCACCATCACCTTTCTCAGCTTGGTCGCCATCATCGTCATCGGCACCGCTCGCGAGTGCTATCTACTCATCGCCGGGAAAAAGCCAATCGTGCTCCACGAGTCCGCCTACACCGCGCAGCGATAGCCGTTTCTCTAGCTCGCACTTCCAAGATTCAATCCCACCCAAGGCTGGGGATGGTGAATGAGTGGCATCTCCACGCCAGCAGGAACGAGGCGATTTTTCAAAATGCTCGCTGCTCCGCTGGACATCAATGAGCAGGTCCTTGGTGCTCTTGAATGTATTCTTGCTTCAAGCCAAGCGCTTCCGGCGCATGCAGGACGAGCATTTTCATCCGCACATCGCCCGGGATGCTGCGGCGAGTCGCCTTGGAAACGATGACCATGAGAATGATCGCAAGCGGCACCGTCCAGATCGCAGGCTGCTCGCAAAGGATTCTTAGCAGCGGATGAGAGGCCCAAAATGAATTCAACGGCCTGAAGCTGGTAAAGAGAGTCCCCATCGGGCCTTTGTCGAGGGCGAGGTTGCTCGCGTTCGTAGCAGCTGCTGCGACGAGCGCGCAAAGTCCGCCGACGAGCATTCCAGTCGCCGCGCCCTGCATGGTCATTCCACGCCACCAGACGCTCATGAACAAGAGCGGGAAGTAGCTCGCCGCCGCGATGGCGAAGGCCTGGCCGACCATGAAATTGATTTCGAGAGGCTCGACGAAACAGCCGAGAATGACGGAGATGCTACCGATCAAGATGGCGCACCATTTAAACATTTTCATCCGTTGGGCGGGGGTGGAGTTCGGCCGCAGCATCCGACCATAGACATCGTGGGCAAGCGCACCGGTCATGGAAACGAGCAGCCCGGAGAAGGTGCTCATAAAGGCCGCGAAGGCACCCGCGCAGGTGATACCGCTTAGGATCGAGCCGATTAGGCCATACTTTTGATTGATCAGCCGTGGGAGTTCGAGAACGATTTTATCCGTGCCCTTCGCTCCGACTCCGGCATAGAGCTCAGGAAGCAAATTCCTTCCTAACACCCCAAATATGGGTGGGAACACGTAAAACACGCCGATGAGAATCATGACCCACATGGTCGTTTTCTTCGCCGCCATCCCATCTGGGTTGGTGTAAAAGCGGACGAGGATGTGCGGCAGGCCGGCGGTGCCGCAAACGAGGGCGACGATTAAGGAAAAGGTGTAGAGCAGCGAGTAGGATTTTTGATGATCATCGAGGAAAGCTGCTCGTTGTTCGAGTGGAAGCGCAGCGGCTGCGGATTTGACGGCTTTAGTCGTCAGGGGACCGAAGGGGGCCAGCCAAGCCTCGTCTTGAGGGGCTTTTTCTGGCAGGGGCTCCCGCAAAGGGGTGGCAGATGCCACGAGTGCGGATTCCTGCGCTGATTGATTTCGAGAGAGATTTTTCCCATACCCACCATAGACCGAGAGCAGCACGAAAATGGGCACCGAGATGGCGAACATTTTAATCCAATACTGCACCGCTTGGACTAAGGTGATGCCTTTCATCCCGCCGAGTGCAACGTTCAGGGTGATCACTGCTCCCACCACCACGACGCCGACCCAGTAAGGTAAACCAGGCAAAATGTAGGCCAGAGCCGTGCCCGCTCCCTTCATCTGTGGCATGGTGTAGAAAAAACCGATGAATAGCACAAAGCACACCGCGATGCGCCGGAATAACGGCGAGTCGAACCGCCCTTCGGCGAAGTCCGGAATCGTGTAAGCGCCGAAGCGGCGTAACGGTCCAGCGATGAATAACAGCAGGAATAAATATCCACAGGCGTAACACACCGGATACCACAGCGCGTCATACCCGGAAGACATCACCATCCCGGCGATGCCCATGAAACTGGCCGCACTGAGATACTCCCCAGAAATGGCAGCGGCATTCCAGCCTACAGAGACCGAGCGCCCGGCGACAAAAAAGTCCGCCGCAGACTTCGACGTCTTGGCCGCGCGAAAGCCCATCCACAAGGTCACCGCGACGGTGATGCCGGAGAAAGAAAGAATCCAAGGATCGATGTTAGTGAGCATTAGCGCGGTGTATTGGAGGTTTCCTGCATGGCACGACGGACCTCAGCATTTTCCAAGGCGATGGAGCGGGTGATGAAGACGCGGGCGATGATCCAGACGTAGGGGAAAAACAAAACGCCTAGCACTAACCACGTCAGCGTGAAGCCACCCACCCGCTGGGCCATGAAGTCAGGGGCTAAAAAATTTGCCATCGGCATTCCAAACAAGACCCCTATAAAGGCGACCGCGCACGAGATCGAGAGCTTGAGCTGGCGTTTCATCAAGCCGTGGAGAAAGGCCTCACTATGAATCGAATCAATGGCGGATACTGGGAGTTCAGACATGGGATTTAACCGACTATGGGTTGCCAAGAACAAGAACCTAGACACCATCCGTCAAGGACCATTTCTCAGTTCCCATGACCGCGGATCGGGCTATCTTACGCCCATGTCCACCTTTGAAAACTTTCTCGACCCCTCGTTCGTCTCGTTGAAAATCTGCGGGGTGACGACACTCAGCGATGCAACGCAACTCGCTGAAATGGGTGTCGATGCCCTAGGAGTGAATTTCTGGCCATCTTCAAAGCGCTACCTCGCACCGAGCGAAGCACAATGGCTTCATAACCTAGCAGGGAAAATCCTGCGCGTGGGGGTATTCGTCAATGCCCCCCCCGAGCTACCCATGCAGTTATGGAGCGACGGCCTCATCGACGTGGTGCAGCTCCATGGTGACGAGCTGCCAGAAGACGCTGCCGTCTATCGAGACTCAGGGGTGCCCTTCATCAAGGCATTCGGCGTGAAAACGGTGGCTGATTTCGCGCATGCGACGAGCTACGGCGCAGCTGCGATTTTACTCGATGCTCACGCACCCGGCATCTACGGCGGGACGGGTGAGGTCTTCGATTGGGAAGTCGCCTCAGATTTTCGCCGCCAGCATCCTCAGCTGCCCGTGATCCTAGCAGGCGGCATCGTTCCAGAAAATGCCGGACTCGCTGCGATGAGCGTCCTGCCCGCAGCACTCGACATCGCCTCGGGTGCAGAACAGTCCCCCGGCAAGAAAGACTTCGTAAAAGTCGCCTCTTTCCTCACCGCCCTCAATCGCTGAACTGCATGCTCACCGACTCTCATTGCCACCTGGCCTCGCACCGTTTCACAGCGGATGAAGTTCCAGCCATCATCGAGCGTGCCGAGGCCGCTGGCGTTACGCGGTTGGTCACTCTAGCGACTTGTCTCGACGATGTTGAGGAGAACCTAACCATCGCGAGCCACCCGTCCGTCCACGCCTGCATCGGCATCCATCCTTGTGACGTGCATCAAGCCCCGGATGATGCCGCTCTTCGCCTCGCGCGCCATCTCACCGACCCACGAGTCTGCGGGATCGGCGAAACGGGCTTGGATTATTTTCACCCCGCGCCAGAGGGCTGGGAACCAGAGCGGTTTCGCGAGCGTCAACGCAAGTTTCTCCATCAGCACTTCGAACTCGCCGCAGCAGCGCGACTCAATCTGGTGATCCACACGCGGGACCGCGAGGGGGATGCTTCATTTACCGATGCGCTCGCTATTTATCAAACGTATCACCAATCCGTGCGCGCCGTATTCCACTGCTTCATCGGCTCTTGGGAAAATGCCAAGCGGGTTCTGGATTTAGGCGGACTCGTCTCATTCGGTGGAGTCGCAACTTTCAAGACCGCTCATCAAGTACGCGATACCCTGAAGAAATGCCCGGCTGGCACTTTCATGATAGAGACGGACGCCCCCTATCTCAGTCCTGAACCCTGCCGTGGAAAACGCAACGAACCCGCACTCATGCGCCACACCGCCGAGCGAATCGCCGAGCAACGTGGCCAATCTCTCGCAGACCTCGCCCATGAAACCCAACTGACGACCGCTACGTTTTTTCGCCTGCTCCAGAATTCAGATTGAATAAAACTCCTCCCTAGTGTCGTTTCAAAGGCCTAGCTCCCATCTCTATCCGTATGAAAACCATTTCACGACTCGCTCCCTTCCTGCTCGCACTCGCTGCTGTGTCATGCACACCAGATCATCCGCCAGCCACTGCCGCACCTACGCCCTCCTACGTCAGCCCGCAGACAAATCCGGTTTACGACACCCCGGCCGCCTACGAAGAAACTTCAGCCACTGCAAGTTCCACTCCGAGCGTCGAAGCCATCCCGACCACCCTACCAGAAGCCAACCCGACTCTTACGACTCCAAGACCACCTGCCTCAGTGAATGGCGCAGCCATCATCCACACCGTGGTCGCAGGGGACACACTCTCCGGCATCAGCGCCAAGTATAAGGTCCCCGTTGCTGCGATTAAAGCCGCCAACCACATGACCAAAGACACCGTCATTCTCGGCAAGAAAATGGCCATTCCACCCGCTCCCTAATCCATCCTACCCACGCCGCTGCAAGCCACCGCTTGCAGCGGCTTTATTTTATGAACCTTCGACTCCTTCTTCTCTGCTGCCCCTTGCTCGTGGCCAGCTATTCCGCCACCGCTCAAGTCGCGGAACCCCCACCGCAAGAAACGACTTCCGGCGCTTCACCGCGAGAGGTCGCACTGGACAATCTTCTTTCCGAGAGAGATTCCGAGCAGAGGCTTCAAGAAGTCATCGCTGCGGCGCGTATCGTTGGCATCAGTGAACAAACGATTTTAGAGGCTCGCTTTCTCTATCACATCGACCGCCGCGAAGACGACGCTGTCGCAGCGATGCTTCCCGACTTCATCAAACAACGTGACCTTTTCAAAATCGAAGACTCCTCGATCTGCGGGCAAAAAGAAGATTGGCTGGCCATCAATGAATACGTGCAAGCGATGGCCCTGCTCAAACAAGGCGACAAGGCCGGCTTCAAGTCTCACATCACGGAAGCATTTTGGCTTAGCCCCCACCAAGCCGCCGCATTCGCACCTCACATCGAGCGCATGCGCCTCGCGGAAGCCATGCAGGCGGTCAAAATCGACTTCGGAATGAAGCTCGCCTCCCTGAGTGGGAATGACGCACTCTCACTCAAAGAACTTTCCACCCACCAGAAAGCTCTCGTGCTGCACTTCTGGTCACCTAGCAGTTCAGAAAGCACTGCCAGCCTTCCCGACTATGCGCTCACAGCGAAATCCCTTGAGGAAAAAGGCATTACCATGGTTTCCATCCTCACTGGCGACGCCACAAAAACTCAAGACGCCGCACGTAAGCTCCTCTTACCTCTGGGCCCTAAGCCACCTGGATACTGGCTCATTGACTCCACCGACCACCCCCTTGCTAAAGAACTCAGAGTTCAGACATTGCCCTTGGTCGTCCTCGTCTCTAACGAAGGAGGCATTCTCTTCAACGGCGAACCCGGTGATGATGACTTCTGGACCGCGCTGATGAAAATCGATCCGAGCATCCGCCGTCCAGAAATGACAGGACCACCCGATTAGGTTTCAGTTTGGTACGGAGTTTATAGTTAGTAAGGTCGACCTCAAAATAATGTTTAAGCTTTCTGTAAAATTTACACATTTCAACTTGACGCGTATCCGAACGAATAGTCTTCTCATGGACACCAACTCGAAATCATGTCCTCCCCCCTACATCCGTCCAATCTAGAATTACAGGCCCTATCGGTCTTATGGCAAGAAGGCCCATCTACGGTATCTACCGTACATAAGACCTTGCCCGACGGAAAAGAACGCGCTTACACCACCGTCCTGTCGGTGATGCAGAGTTTGGAGCGCAAGAGCTTGGTGAAGCGCGAGTATGTCGGGAAGGCACATGTCTACACTCCCACTTACGCTCAGGAGGTCATTGTGCAGCATGCCACTCACAATTTTTTGACTAACGCTTTTGGAGGACGCCTCAGTGATGCGCTCCTCGCTATCCTCTCCGCTGGCACATTAACGCTGGAAGAGAAACTAAACATCGAACGCGAACTCAAACGACATAAAACTATGGCTGCCAAAAAATCAGCAAAGAAAGCACCGGTTAAAACCGCCAAGAAAGCCGTGAAAAAAGTTGCCACCAAAGCTCCGGTGAAAGCCGCTCCAGCTAAAAAGGCAGCACCCAAAGCCCCTGCCAAAAAGGCTCCTGCTAAAAAGGTAGCCAAGAAAGCAGCGAAGAAGGTCGCTAAAAGCGCTAAAAAAGTGGCCAAAAAAGCCGTGACCAAAACCGTCGCCAAGAAAGCTGCTCCTGCAAAGAAAGCTGCCGCCCCAGCGAAAAAGGCCGCGCCTGCGAAGAAAGCCGCAGCGCCTGCTAAAAAGGCCGCTGCTCCAGCTCCTGCGAAGAAAGCTGCCGCACCTGCTAAAAAGGCAGCACCCGCTAAAAAGGCCGCAAAGAAGTAATTCACAACCCACGTTAGGGGCACCGGGCCGCCTGTTTTCACGACAAGCGCCCGTCTGTCCCTGATCGGGGGTCGGTATTTCGGCGGGAGATCCTCAGATCTCCCGCCTCTTTTTTTAGTCAAAAAAGGGGTTGCATCCAACATCACCTCCACCCTAGCTTCCCCGCACCCCAAGTGGGTATGACCTATGCGCGGTTAGCTCAGTGGTAGAGCACCTCCCTGACACGGAGGGGGTCACTGGTTCGAACCCAGTATCGCGCACCATCTTTGACCTCTCTTTTCCCTGCGATGAACGCAGTGCCACCCGCACCCGATGAGCTCGCGGCCCTCCTGAGGCTTCTCGATGACGAGACCCCTGAAGTGAGGACCCAAGTGGCCGAGCGAATCGCCCTCTGCGGTGGTGATCTCAGCGAGTGGCTCGCCACGCAGTCACGCATCTTAAGCAGTCGGGAAAAGTCGCTATTGGTGAACATGCTCAGTGCCACTCGGCGGGACAATCTAACCCGTGACTGGATTGTCCCCAGCGGTGGCATCTCGGGACTGCGAGAAGACTGGGACACCTTCGAGGCCTTACTCCGCACCCTTTCTGATTTCTTGCACGACGGGATTTCACTCCGCCAGGCCCTCTCAGATGCCTTGGATCTACTCGCCGAGGAAGCTTGTGAAGAAGGCGTAAGCTCGGCCAATGAACTGAGGGCATTTCTTTTTAACGGCACCCGCCTAAGCGGAAACCAGCGAGGTTACCACGACCCGAGAAACTCGGACCTCGCTTGGTGCATCGAAGAAGGTCTTTCTAACCCCATTGGCCTCTGCGTGATTTACATGCTCGTCGCACGCCGACTCCAATATGAAATAGAGGGCGTGAATTTCCCCGGCCACTTCATGTGCCGCATTTTCGAGGATGGCTACCCCTTGATCATCGACTGCTATGGCCATGGACAGGTGCACCTCCAAGCCTCGCTTTTGGAAAGCCCTGAACTCACCCGCTCCCAGCGCGAGATTATCGCTCAGTCTGCCGATGCAGGTAGCATCCTACTCCGCCTGCTCCACAATCTCAATGACGCGCTGCAGCGGGAAAATCGGGATCAGGACGCACGCATCATTCAGGAACTCATCGACACCCTCTAGCAGCGGCTCACCACACGCCGAGCTCTAGCAACTGCCGACTCGCGGCTTCCGCCCACCCTCGATTCGCAGCCGGAGACGCGGGCGAAGGATGAAGGATCTTACCGATCCGCACCGCCGCGCCACCGGAGGCATCGGCACGCTTCAGCCGCTCTTCTGCGAACGCACCTACACCGATGAGATAGCTCGGCTTGAGCAGTGCGATGACTTCTCGCAAGTGCTGCAAACAAGCGGCCTCCACCGGAGCCATCTCAGCAGCGGAAAGCTTATCTGGTGTGAGGTTCGCCCCCGTTTCACTCATCCAGACGAGTGGGCAGTAGTTGAGAATGAAGTGGTCTTTGAAAAAATTTTGAGGATTGGGAAATCGCTCCGCAAACAAGCCCCACAAACGTCTGCCACTCACTTCGGAGCGGGTGCATTGGAAGCCTGTGATTGGTCGCTTCGGATGCTCTCGTGCCGGGCGCTCGATCATGGTTTCAATGCCCATCCAGTCACGAACCGCCGCCACCTCGCCGAAGGGCACGCCGGTCTGCGCCATGCCGAATGGGCCAGGGTTCATCCCGAGGAAGATGACCCGCTTTTTCCCTTTTCCGAAACGTTCGAGATAGGTGCGATGCGCCAGCCAGGTGTAATCCAGAGTCCGGTAAACATAGGCCGCGGGTGGCGAAAACTCCAACCCTCTCAACGCCGTGGCGAGCCGCTCGGTGGATGCAATGAGCTCATTCATCATCGGTGGCAGTTAGTTTTTCCAGGCACCCACCAGCAACAGAAACGCCACGGGAATGTAAAGCAGGGTGAAGAAAAACAAACGCCGCGCGGAAGTCCGCTCGCCGTCTCGCGAAAATTTCAGCGCCAGCGCCACCATCACCAAGGCCAGCAGTGGCCCCATGATCGACCACAGCAGATTCACCGCGCCGAAGAGCGTCGGCATGCATGAAAAAACAGCCAGCATCAACGCGAACATGGCAGACAGCAGACCACTTTTCCGTCCGGTCAGATCACCGTTTGACCACATTTGATAGCCGACCGATTCGTATTCATCACGACACAGCCAATTGATGGCGATGAAATGCGGGAGCTGCCACAAAAACAACAGCCCAAACAAAAACCACGCCTGCCAGCCGATTTCCCCTCCACCGCCGACCCAGCCGATCACCGGGGGAATCCCACCCGTGATGGCACCGACCAAGGTGTTCGTCGAGCTGTAGCGCTTCAGCGGGGTGTAAACGCAGACATAGATGAACACCGTCGCCGCCGCGAGATAGGCCGCGAGATTGCCGAGTTGAGCGGCTAAATGAATAATCCCGACTGCGGAAAGCACCCAACCGATGCCGAAGGCCACCACCGGATCCATCCGCCGAGATGGCAGGGGGCGGTCCGCGGTGCGCTTCATCCGTGCATCGAGATCGATCTCCATCACTTGATTAAACGCCGCCGAGCCGAACGCCGCGAGCGCCGTGCCGAGGATGGTGTGGAATAGCTTCATCCACTGGAAATCGCTCCCGCGCATGGCCAGCACGAAGCCGAAAAACGTGGTGATGAGGATGAAAAAGTTCAGCCGCACCTTCATCAGCACCGCTAAATCTTGTCGCAAGTTGGGCACAACCGTGTTCGGCGCGTCCTCCGTTGTCTTAGCCACTGTTACCGAATCGTCCATGAGTGTCGCGGGACCATGACGCCGATCCCATGATTTCCAAGCCACGACTTAGCAATCTGCTCATTTTGTGTCAGCCCTCGCTGAAATGCGCGTGCGGGAGAAATGAAACGTCAGGCGGAGTCGCCTTGCCCGCCATGGATCAAAGGTTCGTCATCGGTGGAATTTAAAAGACCCCGAAGCGTTGCGCGGCCACCTGCTCCGCCTCGCGGGTCACCGCTTGGAGCGAAACATGGTGCAGCAACGCCGCTTGCCGGCAGTCTTCATACTCAGGGCTGGCACGTCTGGCCCCGCTTGGTAGCTCGGCGATTTTCACCCGGATCGAGCCATACCGCGTTTCTACACAATCCATTTCCCGCCGCAGGGCATCTCTCCTCGTGTCCGTGCGCCGGATGCCGAGGGTGGCCGTTTCTTCAAAAAGGATGGCCTCCAAACGATCTGCATCTTCGGGTTTCGCCAATACTTTTAGTAAATGCGCCGGCCGATCTTTTTTCATCTGCGCGGGTATCGCAATGATGTCCAGCGCGCCCTCTGCCATCAAGCGCTGCATCGTGTGACCCAGAGTTTCACCACGGTCGTTATCGAGATTTGTCTCCAGCACCGTGATCGTTTCCGTGAGCCACGCTGAGGCGGTCCCAGTGCATTCGCCGATGAACAGCCGCAGCACATTCGGAATCACCAAGTCCCTCGTGCCCGCGCCGTAGCCGACATCGCGCAGCGTCATCGTCGGCAGCTTGCCCCAAGCATCCGCCAACTCAACTAACAGGGCGGCCCCCGTCGGAGTCACCAGCTCTTTGTTAATCGGCGAGCCATAGACCGGCACCCCTTTGAGCAGTGCAAGCGTCGCTGGGGCTGGCAACGGGATTTGCCCATGCGCGCCAGCCACAAAGCCGCGCCCCAGCGGCACGGGCGAGACGACGACCCGCTCGATCCCAAGCAACTCGAAGCCCGCCAGCACTCCCACCACATCCACGATCGCATCCACCGCGCCGACTTCGTGCAAATGCACCTCCTCCACAGATACCCCATGAATGGCGGCCTCCACCTCGCAGATCCGGCCGAAAACACGAAGCGCCCGGTGCTTAATCCGCGCAGAGAGGTCGGAATTCTCTAGGATTTCCCGGATCTCCCGCAAGCGCCGCTCCGGCGCATCATCCTGCGCCTGGACATCCACTTTCTTGGCCGCAAAGCCATTCTTGGAAACCTGACTCACTTGCAGAGTGAAGTCGGAAATCTTTAATTTCGCGAGCTCGCCCTCCAAGTCCTTCAGCGGAAGACCCGAGTCGATCAGTGCGCCTAGCAGCATGTCGCCACTCGCCCCTGCGATGCAGTCGATGTAGGCCGTCTTCATGGGGCTGATGCAAAGTTTTGTTGGAAAATCCGGTGCGCGGCCAGCGCTGCTCCGAAACCGTTGTCGATGTTGACCACCGTGATCCCAGACGCGCACGAGTTGAGCATCCCGAGCAAGGCGGCCAGCCCCTCAAACGCCGCGCCGTAACCGACACTCGTCGGCACCGCGATGACCGGAGCCGCCACCAAACCGCCAACGACACTCGGCAAGGCCCCTTCCATGCCAGCGACTACAATCACCACTTGAGCCCTTCGGATTTCATCAATCCGGGCATGCAATCGATGAATCCCAGCCACGCCGATGTCATTAAAATGGAGCACCGGATGGCCGAGGAAAGTCAGTGTGGAAATCGCTTCCATCGCCACCGGTAGATCGGAAGTGCCCGCCGAGATGACGGCGACACTTCGCGTGCCGACTGTAGGAAAACAGCCGAGCGAAATTGTCCGCCCCAGCACGTCATACGTCGCCCCGGGTAGGGCGGCGAGCACCTCATCCGCGCGCTCTGCTTGCAGCCGGGTGCCGAAGGCGTGGCCATTTGCCGCCGCTAGCCCACGCAGATTTTCTATCACCTGAACGGTCGTCTTACTCTGGCAATAGACGACTTCAGGGAAGCCCTGTCGTGCCAAGCGTTCAGGGTCGAGTGTGCTATGCGGCTCACGGTTCATGGTTTCTGGATCACTTCGTTCATGCTACCCGAGCGGAATCCATCGAGATCGAGCGAGACATAGTGAAAGCCCACGGATTTCACCGCCGCGCTCACCTCCACTCGCAGTGCTAGCAGCTTCGCTAAATTTTCTGGCTCCACCTCGATCCGCGCCACCTCTCCATGGTCGCGCACGCGGCATTGGCGGAAGCCTAGTGCTTTAAGCGCAGACTCTGCTTGGTCGATCCGGGTGAGTTTCTCCACCGTCACCGGCGAGCCATATGGCACTCGCGACGAGAGACAGGCCGCCGCCGGTTTGTCCCAGACAGCCAAGCCCAGCTCACTCGCCCACGCCCGGATTTCCTGCTTGGTCATGCCTGCCTCCGCCAGTGGGCTGCGCACCCCGTGAAGAGTCGCCGCACGTCGGCCGGGGCGGAAATCGGCGGAATCATCCGCATTGGTCCCGTCTAACACCACCGCGATTCCTTCCCGGTCCGCCAGCGACTTGAAGGTCCCATACGCGCTGTCCTTGCAGTGGAAACAGCGATCTAGCGCATTCGCCACATACGCGGGATTTTCGATTTCAGACGTCGCCACCTCGATGTGGCGGATACCCACCGCCTGCGCTGCCGCACGTGCATCCTCCAGTTCACCACTCGCCAAGCTCGGCGACACCGCCGTGGCCGCGCAGGCATTTTCACCCAGCACCTTCGCTGCGACCGCCGTCAGCAAGACGCTATCCACCCCACCCGAACACGCCACGAGCACCGTGCCACAGCTGCGGATGATTTCCTCGACGCAGGCCCGGCGTGCTTGAGTGCTAGCGTTTTGTTCCATAAGTGATTCGTTCCCAGTTGCCGCACGACCTTACAGCAAAGTCCGCCGCCGCATGACACTTTTCACATAGGCCGCATAAATCCAGCGCACGCCAGCGGCATCGGTGACGAGACGCACATAATTCGCTCGCTGCGTCGTGGGATTCGGTAACAGCAGCGCCGTGCCATCGCTTGCTAAAATTTGCAAACCAAGCGCCGTCGCGACGAGGGCGCGTCCATCCTTGAGCGGCGTCATGCCATCGATGAGACCCTTGCCATTTTCCGGCAGCTTGACCGTGAAGGCGGCACGCGCCGGGCCTAGATCCCCGTTGGCTAACAGAGGTAGTCCTCGCACGGTTGCCGCATTGAACTCTCCTACCCATAGTTCACGACCGCCTTGGCTCAGGGTGATGCCATTCGCATTCTGCACCTCTGCGACTTTGCGAGATTCTAACGTTTGTAAATCGAGCACATAGACCGAGTTCTTCGGTCCCCATGTCCAATACAGCCATTTCTCCCCGGCGATCACCAAGTCATTGCCAGGACTGGCGAGCGGAATCTCCGTGCGCTCACCCGTTTGAAGATTCCACATCAAAGCTCGCGGCTCAGACATGCAGACGGAAAACAAATTCCCACCCGGTCCCAGCGCCAAGCCATTCGCTCGGGCGGTCTTCGCGTCGAGCAGCTCTTCCTTGAGACCTGGCACGCACTTGAAGAGTTCATCATCCAGCACATCCGTCAGATAGATCGTGCCATCGCTCGTCGCGGCGATTCCCTCCACCACATGGTAGTTCTCCCCGACCACTTCCCACGCCGAGCCCTCCACAAACACTCCGGCTTCCGCAGGGTCTGCTGCCATCCCACGCGCCGTTAGGCACAGGCAAATCCCTAGTTGATTGATAAAACGCATCTTATGATTTTTTGTTTTTATAATACTCCAAGCTCGGCCCGGAAATTTTCTCGACCGCAGCCAGCAAGTCCTTACGCCGCTCGTCATCCATCGATTGAAAATTCTCGAGGATCGCCGTATTCTCATCAACCTGCGCCACCGTCTCACAGCCACTGAGCATGCAAGAAACCGGCAGCGAATACACATACTCGTGAAGATTCTTCGGCGTGATTACTCCGGGTGCCAATTCTTTCCCCCGCGCGAAAATTTTCCCGAACACCATGCTCTTCATCGCCAGCAACGAGATTTTTTGCTCCTGCAGCTTCGGCAAGACATGAATGAGAAATGAGTCGTAATGCGGGTCCACTAAGTTCACCGGCATCAGACACGAGTCCATCTGATAGCCCTTCTCCTTACAAAAATCCAAAAAGTAGCAATGTGCCTCCTGACTGCTATGCCCCGTGAAGCCGATGTATCTGGCCTTTTTCTTCTCCCGCATTTCCAGAAACAGATCCACCACTCCATTCGCGATGCGCTCCTTCACATCTTCCACGCTCAGAAAAGCATGCATCTGCCAAAGATCCACATGATCGGTCTTTAGCCGCCCTAAGGAGTCTTCAAAATCCTGCCGCGCTTCCGTTGCCGTCGTCCGCACCGATTTCGTGGTGAGGAACACTTGGTCTCGATACTTCGGCGTCAAAAACTTTCCGTAAAACGTCTCTGAAAGACCATTCTGATACATCACCGCATTGTCGAAAAACCGCACCCCGCGCTCCAGTGCCCGCTCGATGAGCGCCTGCGCCACCTTTGCATCTTTCGCCACCCCCACGTGATGCCCACCCAGCCCAAAGGCGGTCACCTTCTCCCCATTTCGGCCAAAAACCCGCTGCGGCAGCACCTTGCCTAGATTATCCGACCCGCCACGCACCAGCACTGGGCTAAGAATCGCGGCAGCGCTGGCCGCACGGAGGAAATCACGTCGAGTGGTCATCATATAAAGGAGTTGGCGGGGATCATTTGAAATGCCTGCTGAGCAAAGGTCCAGACCTTACGGCCCATCACTCGGCAACCTTACTCCGAAATCCCGCCCCACCAGACTTCCAGGGCGTCAGCAACCCAGAAGCTCAATCCCTACCCCACATTCCAGCAACTCCCTGCGGAAATTCGTCGAATTCGCAAAGCCCAGCACCGACGCCACCTCACTCACGGCACGCCCCCCTTTGAGCAAATCCTGCGCCACCTGCATTCGCTCCCGCCGTAACCAATTCTTCGGCGACAAGCCCACATCCCGCACAAACACCTCATGCAGATACCTCCGACTGCAAGCCAATTCTAAGCACATCTCTGTCACCCGATACCCATGCCGCAACGCTAACTGATTGAGGCACAAACACTCATCCCCCGAGGCAAACAGAACACACCATGACTCCGCAGATCTGATAACTCTCATCTTGGCCCACCTCTAACGAAAACCACTCTCCAGAGCAAGCTAAAGAGCCGTAACATTTCGTCACCGAATGCTCAGAACAGCCAGCTTATCTAAGCAATATAAATAATCTATCATCACAAACAACACCTCCCATTTTGAATAGAATTCTTTCTTGAGATCCCGGAATTACTCTGTTGTTCTTCAACTGGATTGTAGCAGTTGAGCGAATCACTCACCTACCGCTTCCCCCTCATTTCCAGCCCCCCTCTCTCTTCACCCCCACGGATCATGATCTCAAGCATACGCTCTATCTTTAGAGGTTCGTTTTCCGGCGAACCGGGGCCGACCCGCTTACTCAAAGTTCCAGACAAACGGAACCCTGGCCCATCGCAAGAAATCAATCGGACCAGCTTCATCGCAGACGTGGTCGGAACACCTCAGGCCCAGAAATGTGATAATCTTGTCGTCTTCGTGCATGGCAACAATGTCACACAGGCCGATCCCATCAAACGCCACCGGACCATCCGCGCTGGTCTTGCCAAGGCAGGCTACAGGGCAGATTTTCTCAGCTCCGACTGGCCTACCAAAGGCAACGCTACGAACTGCCTCGAAAACCGCAGCGAAGGCCGCCGAGTGGCCCTCCAACTCGTCGATGACTGCATCACCACCTTCGCCGCGCGAGTGAAGAAAGGCAGCCCCATCAATCTTTCCTATCCATGAAAAAGATCGTCATTCTTCCCGTTCACGGGATGGGCATTACCGAAATGAACTATGCCGAAGAACTGCGCGCCAACCTGAGTAAAAAGCTTGGACCAACACTTTGGCAGCAAGTTGCCTTTCAGCCGATTTTTTATCAGGACTTGATTCAGAATAATCAATACGCTGTGTGGAACGCCATGGATTCGAGTGCTAATGGCATCGAGTGGAAACGCCTTCGCCAATTCATGCTTTTCTCCTTTAGCGATGCGGCCACCCTAGAGCATCAGTCAGGCGAACCATCGAGCGCCTACGTTAAGGCTCAGGAACGGATCCGTGAGGTGATGCTCAACATCCTCACCACCATCCCGGGAGTTACTAGCTCGACTCCGCTGGTGCTGCTCCCGCATTCCCTCGGTGCCCAAGTGCTCTCTAACTATATTTGGGACTCCTCGCGCGGCAAGGGTATCTGGACGCACAAGCCGCTAACGCTTCCTCAGGACGAAATCGACTTCCTGAAGTTCAAAACACTCCATCACATCGCCAGCGCGGGCTGCAATATCCCACTCTTCGTCGCCGGACTCCCCACCATCCGCCCCATCGACGAACCCCATCCCAAATTCACCTGGGACAACTACTACGATCCCGACGACGCCCTCGGCTGGCCCCTCAAACCCCTGAGCCCCGAATACGCCGCTCGAGTCCGCAAGGACATCCGCATGAACAGTGGCGGCTTCTTCACCTCCTGGACCCCCTTCAGTCATACCAGCTATTGGAAGGACAAGGATTTCCTCACGCCTGTGGCAAAAATGATCAGCTCCATCATGAAACAACATGAAATCTCACCACCGTAATACAACCAAGATGTCCCAGAAATCCATCCGATCCTTGATTCTCACAACGCTCATCGGCCTGCACGTAGCCTGCACACCGCTCGCGGAGGTAAAGGAATTTGGCGAAGCCACCAGGAATGTCAGCACTGTGACTGCGACCTGCTACACGACTTTCAATACGAGCCTAGTGGATGCCCGTCGGAACACCGCGATCATTAACAAGGAGCCAATTACTCCGGCTATTCTCAGGAGCCCCTTGGAAGACAGCTTCAGGTTACGGGTGCAGATGTTGAATGCTCTCGGCGGATATGCGGGCGCTCTTGAGGCGCTTGCCACCAAGGACACGAACGCCGAAATCAACAAGTCCGCGTCATCCTTTGCGTCCAACCTCAACAGCCTCTCCAAAACCTACGAGAAAAGCACCTCTCGCTCCCTAGGCATCTCCTCGTCGGATATTAGCGTCCTCGCAACCGCCCTCAAAGTGGGAGCCAACGGTTACACCGAATACAAACGCAAAGAGGCCATCAGGAACATCGTAAAGGCGGTTGACCCATCCATTCGGAAGGTGTGTGACTATCTGCCCGGCGAGCTGCGGAAAACCGGAAATACGTTGGATGGATTCCTGCAGGCGGAAGTGAATGCGCACACCAACGCTCTGAATGCCAGTCTAAGCACCCTCCCCAGCGCCCAGGCCCTTGAGCAAGGCAAAAAACTACAGGAACTGAGCCGCCGGCAGCAGGAAACCCTGCCGTTGTTCAATGCCGCGGCCAATGCCATCAAAAAGGTGGGGGAGACCCATGCAAAGCTCGTCGTCGCCGTCGATACCAAGGAATTCACAACCGCCGAACTTTACTCCTCCCTAGGCGAGCTTGAGGTCTACACGAAGGAAGTGATTGAATTCTATGAGTCGACCAAGCCGTCGGCAGCTGCAGCCCAGTAACATGTCATCTGAACAACTAATCCAACCACATCCATGCCATCTAACGCATACGAAGCCGAACCCAATATCCATCAGGCGATCCAAGAACTCGTCCAAAAACTGACCATCCTTGAATTCTCGACGATTCCGGAGGAGTCGAAGCGAATCAGGCAAATCATCGGACGCCTCAATGAGTTAAACTTGGATCTCCTGATCGTGGAAGTCACGGGGCATGACAGCGAAATTAAGGCCGCCACGAAGCTCTTCAATCAGGCGAAGAAATCCGCCGAAGAGGCCGTCCAGGATATTCAGAAGATCGCCGAGACAGTCGCCAAGATCGCCAAAGCCGTGGGGCTCATCGAGACGGCCATCACCAAAGTCGCACTGGTGGCCATCCCTTGACGGCTTCATGTGATGATCCGAACCGGTATTTCAGTTCCCAAACATTAGAATCGTATGGCATTCGAAAACGTAGGCAAGGTATGGACTCCCGCTTCGCTGGCGGAGTATCTCAAAGGACGGGCGAAACCGGCTTGGGTGAAGAGCATCACACTTCATCACACCGCCGAACCATCCTTGGCTCAGAGACTAAATGGACTCACAATCCAGCATATCATCAACATCCGGGAATACTACAAAAAGCCCAAGTTGGTGAAGGGCGTGATGAAGCCTGGCTGGAAATCAGGTCCGCACCTTTTTATTGATGAAGACGAAATCTTCGGCATGTGTGACTTAGCGGTAAAGGGAGTGCATGCGGTGAGCTTCAACTCCAGTTCTCTCGGGATCGAAGTGCTTGGCTCTTATGACGTCGGAGCCGAGGATCCCAAATCCGGTAGAGGTCTTCGCTGCTGGATGAACGCCGCAGCAGCCACCAAAGTTCTTTTGGACTGGTTGGGTCTCCAGAAGTCCGAGCACACCATCCTTTTCCACCGGGATGACCCGGAGACCAGTAAGACCTGCCCCGGCTCGGCGGTCACCAAAGACTGGTTTTTGAATTTGATCCCTGGATCTGTTCCTGACCCTGTCCACCAGCCCGCTCCTTTCGCAAAGCCGGATGTTGGGATGGCTTGGGATAAATGGCATTTCACCGGGGAAAAGTGGTGTGTGCCCATCCTGCCGTTTCTCTCCGCAAAAGGCGTGGAACCGGCGGACGTAGTTTCGAAACTGAAGGCCAAGGATGGCAAGTTCTACTATGGGAACGAACTCATCCAAGGGGGATTCTATGTGGCTAAAGATAAAGACCCCAAGCCGGATGAAACCAGCTGGGCACCCGCTAGCGAGCTTATGGAAATCGCAACCTGATGATCACACTCCATCGATAGATCATCCCGCGTAGAAAAATTTTCCACCACGATCCAATGTCTTCCTTCACAATATACAAAGACTTCACACCATGAATCAATCCCCTCCCCCTAATACAGATGACGCACTAAACAATCCAGTCGAAACGCCTGTTGCAGATCCACAGACTGATCCGCCGCACGAACCGGGTTCGAAGGCGAAGCAGCCCGTTGATGGATACGCACGGCCCAAATGGCTGGTTGGGGGAATCGTCGCGGCATTTTTATGGTTCTGCGTTCTGGCTATCGGAGTGCTTATTCCTGCAGAAGAGTACAGGATAAAGCTTGGCTGGATTCCTGATAAAGTGGCGAAGAGTGAAGAATATAAAAGTTTGCTCAATGACTTCTCGGCGGTCGTTTTTAAAAAATTGGAGACATTACCTAATGAAGGAGAACCAGTTCCACCTGCAGGTGAGCAGGTCCCAGGTGGAGCTGGCGAGAAAACTGGCAATTCTGTGGGCGATAAAGGGGATAAAAAAACGTCAGACACTCCAGCTAATAAATGCTTAGACTGTCAGAAGCCTTCGGAGAAACATACAATATCATGTGCTTCATGGTGGCAACCTCTAGATACGTTTTTGAGTTCAATTTTTGCATTCTGCATGGCCTCGATAAGCTACCTACCACTAAATGTCTGCTTATTGACTATCCTCGCTGCCTTCATCGGCGGTTGTTCGGTGAATGAGGGAGAACTGGCACATTTGGTGGAGCGCGTGGATGCTCAAAAAGCGGCTGGAGATGATTCTGTGGAGGCAGAACGTGACCGTAAGCGGTTGAACTATCTGCGTGAGCACCCTGGCTATTCGGCGCTGAGGGGAGTGGTGGTATATCTCATCATCGTTTCGGGCCTACTCATTGCAGCGGGTTCCTCATTTATTCTCGAAGGATCACAGACCAGCCAACTGATGCAGTATTTCAGACTGGCCGGCATCTTTTCCTTCTTTGGTTATCTCGCGGGTTCCGACCCAACACTTTTCGCTTCCATGGTGGAGTTTGGAAGCTCCCGCATCCGCCAAAACTCTACTGCCGGTCCTACTACTGGTCCTACTAGTGGTCCTACTAGTGGTCCTACTACTGGCCCTACTACTGGCCCTACTACTGGCCCTACTACTGGCCCTACTACTGGCCCTACTACTGGCCCTACTACTGGCCCATAAGCCGACTGTTCCCTTTTCCCACCAACACCCCAAACCACCATGCCTTACACGAATATAGACGCCACCGTCACCGACGCGCAGCGCACCGCCGTTTTCACGGCCATCACCCAGATCGAGAGCAACCTTGGCTTCCTTATCAACCTCACCGCCCAGGAGCGGCAGGCTTTGCCGAAAATGGGGTCTGCATCCCAATCCTTCGTTTCCAAGGCACTCGAAATCGCGGCAAACAACCCGCAGTTCATCCCGCCTTATGTGGATGTCCCTGCCATGCAAAAGGACTACGACTTGGCCCTGCGCTTGCAGGGGATCGAGATGCAGCTCGCCTCGCTGTATGAAAAGGTTTCCGACACCAATCTCGCCGTCGGTTCGGAAGCCTACGTGACGGGTCTGACGATCTACAATTCGCTTAAATCCGCTGCCAAGGCGAGCGTACCCGGTGCCAAAGCCCTCGCCGCCGAGCTGGCGGAGCGTTTCGCCCAAGCTTCCGAACCAACGCCTCCCCCTGTCACGAAACCTGTTTGAGAAAAGCTCCGTAATTTGTTGAAAATCAACGGGCCGTCATTCGCATCCTGCGGGTGACGGCTCTTTTTTGCCTAAAATGCCGCCTGCCTCACTTGCGCCTACCCCCCACTTCGGAAGTCCCCCCTCCACTTCCTAACTGCAATGACGGAGTTCGGAACTGCGGCATCTGAGTTCGGAACCGCGATAACGCAGCTTGGAACCGGGCGCGCGCCGTTCAGAAGCGCTCAATCGGAGTTCGAATCCACGAGTGAGCTCCTACGAACTGCGACGGCGGAGTTCAGAACCGGGACAACGCAGGTCGGAACGGCGTGCTCGGGGTTTTGAAATGGGGTGCACTGGAGCGAGATGCATGGCTTAGCCTAAGCGGATGAGATGCGCTGTAGCGGCGGTCTACGACCGTCGATGCGAATGAGGTGCCAGGATTGAATAGGGCTCGCGCGGAGCTTTCGCACCGACTCTAATAGAGAACCGCTACATGGCTTTTCTTTGGCCTCACACTACCCGCATTTGGCAGTTCATGATTGAAGGGGGAGGAGCCCCAGTCGCGGAGGGTGTGGAGAAGTGCCCCGTCTTAGCTGCGCTATGCCGCGCAAGCTGAGTGATCAGTGAGCAGGGAAGAGGCTGTTGGTGGTGTTCAGGAAATTTTCGCCACGCGGCGCTTCTTTGGAGACGGGAAGGTATCGTGATGCGCGCCATCCAGCTCCCGTCCAGCCGCTTTTTTGTTCCGACCGCCCCACTGCTTGAAGAAAAACGCCACGTCGTGCTTTCCGCACTGGTCACGGATCGAAGTCGCCCACTCAGGCTTCATTGGCCGCGGGCTGGCTCCGCTCTCGCCTCCGACGATCACCCAGTCAATACCTTTCAGGTTTAGCTTGGCAAGCGGTCCGATGAGCGGCTCGCAGGAAAGAAATCGTACCGCCGCAGGAACCTTGCGCAAATCGTCGATCCGGCAGGTGACGCGCTCATCCTCCACGCTGACTCCCATCCAAATATTTTGGCTCCATGTGAGGTTCTTCCAAACATCAGCAAGGCGCTCGGAACGTTTGGTTAGCACTTGGAAAATCAGGTGGGGATTCGCGTTCATCACGGCGAAGACCTTTTGAATGAATTCCAGAGGCACGTCCTTGTGGAACAGGTCGCTCATTGAATTCACGAAAACCATCGCCGGCTTCTTCCAGCCAAATGGAATCGCCAAGGCCGCCTCGTGCTGACGGACCTTGAAGCCGTCCTTGTATTTCTCCACACCCATCGCTTCCAAACGCCGGGACATGATCTCCGCATAGCAGAACTTGCATCCTGCGGAAACCTTGTCACACCCGGTCGTGGGGTTCCAAGTGAGTTCGGTCCATTCGATGGAGCTGCTTGCCATAGGTTCAGGATACTTTGGAAATCCGAACAATTCTATCCTTTTTCTCGTGATTCTCGTAGCCGAGGTAGAAAACGCCTGAGCGGGGAGGCGGCGGCTCCACGGTGAGCCTTCCCGCCTTTTGCCACGCTGTCAGAACCTCATTCGCGTGCTTGGGCAAGAATCCTTGCTCCAGCGTTTCCCGATAAACCTCCGCGTTTGTTGCGCCTTTGCCATCAAGAAGCGTGTCGAGCGACTTCTCTAGGATTTGGGTCTGCGGAGTTGGAGTGGCGAATAGATCGTCAACGCCAACCGCCGATGAATAATGCCAACCGTGGCCGGTTTCACCATTGAACCGCCACTTCGCTTCCAGCATCTTCTCGAAACCCCGGATGTGGCGGGTGAAGAAGAATAGACAGAAAACGGTCTTAGCGTCTTTCTGGATCGTGAAGGTATCGACAAAATGTGTTCCTTCAAGCCGCTCCCGGAGCAATCGCTTGGTATGTTGGATGTAGCCCATGATGTTCAGTCCTTTGGGCCAAGGGCTTCCCCGGCTCAACTCCTCCATGAAACCGGCCAAGGCTTCCGGTGTTCCTCTCTCAGAAAACCGGAACATGAACGAACATGGCTGGAATAGCAGCAATTCCGTTCCATTCGATTGGAGCAACGACAGGATCTCGGCCAGGCTGATTTGCGAATACCCGAACGGATCAACGAAATAGAACCTCTTGGATTTCAGCCTTTGATCCGCCTGTTCGGCCAGAAGATCGGGAATCAGCCCCGCCGCATCCTTGGAGCTCGAGATGAGTTTGATTTTCGGGTGTGCCGATTCAAGAGGACGAAGGAAACCTTCGACCTCTGCTGTATTTTTGCTGTCGGCATCGTTGAAAAGAAAATCCGTTTTAGGAGCCGCCGGATGAGCGTTGTGCAGGCCCGCGAGCATCCTTCCAATTTCGACAGGACTCCCAGCCTTGTTCCCCTGATACATTCCCGGACCGCAGAACAAATCCGCAAGAAAGACCCTCTCGGTATATCGATCATGGCCGACCACTGCCAGATAAGCTTCAAGATACGCCTTTAACAATTGGATCTTGGCTTCGGAATGATGAGGAAGTGGCTTTAGGGGCATATCTTTGGTGCGCTACTTGTCGTCTAATTCCTGAGATGGTTTTTCAACCGGATGCACGGGAAGATGCCTAACGATGGCAGGTGCGGATTAGCAGTCTTTTTTTTGGAGAATGTGGGGCGTAGGAATGGCTAGGGACGAAGCTCCGGGCAGACTGGGCGAACGGATCGCCCATGACCCGACGTCTCAACTACCTCATAGGCTTGCTCATTCCCCGGACCGCTCGGAGATCGGTCCCTGCCTGAAGATGGGCAAATGGACGGGTAAGAGCCCGACGCTCCCGCTTTCTTAATGACGTTTTCGCAATCACTTGGCTAAGATGCGGCCCAAGAAATGAACTGCTACCTCACACCACCGATTTTCCACATCGGCGCATGGGATGGCTCGGCGGGGGTGAGCTGGGGGGCGGATCATTTCGTGGCGGCGACAGATGAAGAGAATACCTTACGAATTTTTCCGACGGACGGCGCGCAGGCGGGGACGCGGCTGCTGGACTTGAATGAGTGGGCGGCTTTCCCGAAACGGGTAAAGAACGGTGTTGCGAAAGAGGCGGATATCGAGGGGGCGGCGCGAATTGGCGAGGTCATTTACTGGATCAGCTCTCATGCGCGGAATCGTGAGGGGAAAGCCCGGGCAGAGCGGCAGGTATTCTTCGCGACGTGCGGCACGGCAACGGGCATGGCGACGCTGGGGCTGCCCTATACTTTCCTGTTGGAGGATTTGAGTTCAGAGGCTCGGATAGCATTTTTAAAGCCTTTCATTGAGGCTGAAATCGCACCGAAGGAGAGGGGCGGTCTTAACATCGAGTCGCTATGTGCGGTGGGTGAGCGGCTGTTGATTGGATTTCGAAATCCGATTCTGGAAGGCAAGGCGTTGTTAGTGCCGTTGGAGAACCCGCGTGAGTTGGTGCTAGGCAAGGCGAGGGCCGTGTTGGGTGAGCCTATTTTTCTAGACCTTGGTGGCTTGGGATTTCGCGATATGGTGAAGTGGCGAGGTGGCTTTTTGATCGTGGCAGGAGATTTCCGAGATCGGTTTGATGACCCTAAGGCGCTCGGGCCGAAGTTGTTTTGGTGGAATGGAAAACTAGACGACTCGAATCTGGTGGCGCTGAACGTGGACTTACTGGATCTGAATCCGGAAGCGGCCCTTGTTTTCACGAATGGTGAAGAAGAACGGGTCCTGATTCTTAGCGACGATGGGAAACTAGAACCCGAATTACACGATGTCAGGGCCCAAGTGAAAGCGAGGTTTCGCAGTGCTTGGCTGGTGGTGGAGAATTGAGACATGCTTTTCTGAATGCTTGCCGCAAGCATGCTGGTGACTAGGATCTATCCCAACGGACTAAGATTTATGGAATGGAAAGGGCGCGAAGAAAGTGAGAATGTGGAAGACGCAAGGGGGCAGAGTGCTGCCAGTTATGGCGGCGGCATGAGAGGTGGCGGGCTGGGCTTACTGATGACAATAGGGAGAGTTTTCGGTTTAAGGGAATCATCGTCGCCTTGGTGATCGGTACAGCGGCCTGGCAAATGGGCTTGGTCGACCCCAGCATGCTGCTAGGTGGAGCATCTTCGGGAGGGTCCGTTCAAGCGGCCGTGAGTTCTCAGGATGAAGAGAGATACACTTTTGTGAAGGTGGTGATGAAGGGAACAGAGGAGGTCTGGAGTGAGGAGTTTAACAGAATCGGGAGAGACTATGAGTTCCCGAAGTTGAGAGTCTATCGCGGAAGGGTCCGCACGGCTTGCGGGGATGGCAGTGCGGATATGGGGCCGTTTTACTGCCCTGGAGATCAGAAAGTTTACATCGATTTGAGCTTTTATGATGAATTGGCGGAGACATTCAAGTCTCCTGGTGACTTCGCCCAGGCTTACGTGATCGCGCATGAAGTTGGTCATCATGTTCAGAAGTTATTGGGTACCTCGGCAAAGGTCGCGGCGATGCAAGGTAAGCCGAATTACAACGAGTATTCCGTACGGCTGGAGCTGCAGGCAGACTTTTACGCCGGCGTGTGGGCGAAGCACTCACAGAAGACATTCCGACTGGACCAGAGTGACATGGAGGAAGCCATGAGAGCTGCCAATGCGATTGGCGATGATGCGATTCAACAAAAAATTCAGGGTCGAGTCGTTCCCCATTCATTCACGCACGGCACCTCAGCCCAACGGATGCGGTGGTTTAGCAAGGGATTGGCAAGCGGTAAAATCGAAGACGGTGATACCTTTACGAAGGCGTATCGGGATTTGTAAAAACGCCTAATACCGCTTCATTACGGCGCAGGGTAAGTGCTAATGTCCAAGGGTATTTCAGCGGAGAAAATGACTGATCCTTCGACTAAGTAGTCATTCCTATCAGGATTTGGGTTCAGATCAGCTGTGGCTGAGCCTACTACCCCGGTGAGCCTTGCTGAAGTCAATTGATACTTGAAAGGGTAGGACACTTTATTGATCAGTGCTGAACCGGTCTTATCCGTGGCGGTGAGCAAGCCTTGCGCTTTAAAATCGTTCGTCAGTCCGGGGATTTTCCCTTCGAGGGTAAAAGTGCTGCGAAAGGAGGTAGTCCCGGAAAGAGTCCTCTGTGAAGGATCTACAAGACTGGTGAATGCTTCGACGTAACCCGGCTTAGGAATCGCACGAATGATATCATCGGTGAGGAGCACTTTGGGCTGACCCGTTTTCACGAGATAGAATGCACGCACCACGGTGTCTCGATCACCCGCCAAGGGGGTGCGATTCACGTAGACGAGCTTCCAACCCGTCACCGTGTTATCTGGGAGTTTATTGGCCGCCTTGAGCTGATTAATGAAGAGGAGGTTATTGAAAGAGGTCCTCAGGATGCCGCTGGAGTATTGGCTATTCACCCCGACCGTCTTGCGCGGCAGATCACTCGTAACGCTGAGAGTGAGGGCCAAGGTCACGTCGGACTGCGCCCCAGGGACGACGACTTGACCGCAAACCTTAGCGACCATTAGGCCGAAACAACCAACGATCGTGAAGATTCTGCGTGGTGAGGAGTGATTCATAATCAGGGGGTGATCGTGTTTATTTGGGACTGATCGCTAGGGAAAAACCGCGAATTAGTCAAGAGAGTAACTCTCCAAGACTGTAAGTAGGCGGGCGACAGGGAGTCCCATGACGTTATCAAAGGCACCTATAATCCCAGAAACAAGCTTCTCTCCATGTTCTTGAATCCCATAGCCACCGGCCTTGTCGAGTGGGTTTACTAGGGTGAAATAGTTGGTGATGGCCGCATCATCGAGGTGGAGGAAAGTGACCTCCGTGATTTCATGAAAACTATATGGAACCCCACCGGGAGGGACGATGCTGACCCCGGTGCAAACTTGGTGGGTCCGGCCGGAAAGACGCCGAAGCATCTCCCGCGCCGCAGTAAGGTCTTTGGGTTTACCGAGTGGTATGTCGTCAATAAAAACGAGGGTGTCTGCGCCGATGACGAAGGCGTCTGGTCGAGTGGCGGCAACTGCTTCTGCTTTGAGCGTAGCGTTCAGCTCACAGAGGACATTAGGAGACAGGGAAGCGTCGTGCACTTCCTCCGCAGGTGAAGGGGCGATTTCAAAGTTAAGGCCTGCCTCTTCGAGCAATTGGCGGCGGCGTGGCGAAGAGGATGCGAGCACGTAGGTCATGCCTCTGCATGGCGCATCCTCTGCCGGTGGGCAAGCCTAGCGGGGACCTATGGCCCTTGAAGCTGTGACATTTCCGAGCGCATGTGGTCCATGAGGCGCTGCATATCGGAAAGGTGGCGCAGCATTCGCTCTTCATTACCGGGCTTAGCCCTCCCACGCGGTGAGGTGTCGCGAGCGAGTTGTGTGGCCTCTTCTTGCTGCTGTCGTGCGAGGGCGAGGGCTGGATCGACACCATCCGATTTCAGCAATTTCACAAGGGCGGCCGCCGGCATGATAAAGGTGCGGGTCCGGTCGGCGCGCGCCAAGGTGATCCCGATGACTTGTCCTTTGAGATCGACGACCGGGCCGCCGATCTGATTCGGACTCGGGTGCATGTCCGACTGCATCGCATGGGTGAATGAATCGCGGACTTGGCTGATCGGGCCACCCATGCGCTCCATTTGACGAAGTCGCTCGCCGAAAAACTGGTCGGTTTTGGGTCGATTCCCAAGTAGCACGTCAAATTTTTTCTCGCCCTCCGCCGTTTTAGCGAGCAGCGAAATTCTTGAACCCGGTGCCACGCCAGTTAGGGCATTCTTTAACTCAAGCAATCCGGATATGGAACGCTCACCGACTTTTAAAATGACATCGTTCGGCTTGAGACCAGCAGCTTCAGCACCGGTTTTTTCGGTAACTTCCGTAATTCTAACGCCCTCACCCCGGTAATCCGGATCGCTGGCGATGCCGAGAAATGCAGAGTCCGTCTCACGTAAATTTCTTTCCAACACACTCACCACTCCAAAGGCCCCGAGACGACCGTCCGGCTGCGGAGCTGCGATGAAGTCACCGAGCTTGGGAGAGGCCTGCGACCACTTCACCGGAGTCAGTGGCTTCCCGTTTATTTTTAACAGCACGAGGTCTTCATCTTGATAAACGGAAACCAGCTCCACGGCCCGAGTCTCATTTTCACCGGCATCAGCGATGAGGGCCCCCTTCGCCTTGGAAATTTCACTCCACTTACTAAGGATCTGCGAGCCATCACCTACCACGGTGCCGTAGGCGAGTCGGCGACTGCCGGACCACAGCCTCACGGTAGACTTCGACGACTCCCCAAGCACGGGAATGATCGCCTCATTGAAAGCTTGTGTCTGCGCGTCAAGGGCTTGGCGCTCCTCTGGCAAAATGAGCGGCACTTCCTTCTCGGCGAATGTTGAATCCGCACCGAGAAGGGTCAGGGTCAGCAATACGATGGATTTCATAAATGGCTTCATTATCTTTCTTGGAAAAGGGCTTCGCGGCGGGCCAGCACGACTTCGACATCAAGTGCTTTCTGATCCCGGAGTAGTCCGAGCTTCACGCGATCTCCCGGTTGGCGTTTCACCAGTACTTGGAGAAGCTTGCCGCCGTCGCGAATTTCACTGCCGTCGAGAGATTGGATGATATCGCCCACTCGGAGGCCAGACGCTGCGGCGGGTGACCGAGGGACCACGCTTTGCACGGGCACACCTTTGATGTTTCGCTGCATCCCCATGCCTATCCCTAAGACGGGCATTTCCGGGTTCGCGAACGGGTTGGTTTGCAGCTCCCCCCACATTTCTCCGGCTTGGATGCGATCCCAGTCTTCTTTGAGACCGTCGATGCCCGCGTGATTATTGTTCAAAAGCGAACTCCCGATGGATGAGTTAATCCCCACGATTTTTCCCTCTAAATCAAACACCGGCCCACCCGAGTCACCGCCGATGAGGGTGCAGTTCGTGGTGAAAAAATTTCCTGGACCTCTCGACACCACGTGACCGAAACGGACCGGCGGCGTGCGCGCGGCATCGAACCCAGCAGAATGCCCGAGGGCGACCACCCAATCCCCTGCGGCGAGTGGCTTGGAGGATCCCATCGGAGCAAACGGCCAAGTGCCCTTGTCGATGATTTGTACCATCGCGATATCTTTCGAAAAATTGGCCCCCAGCACTTTCCCCCGCACCTGCTCACCATCCGGGAAAACCACTTCGACTTCCTCCGCCCCTTGCACCACGTGGGCCGCCGTTAAGATCAGTCCGCTCGCCGTGGTGATGACGCCAGAACCCGAGGAGCCCGTGCGCGAAGAAAGCAGCGCTACGGTGGCTGGCATCACGTTTTGTGACACCGTCTTCACCTTCGCCTCTAGGTTGATGATGTCTTTTAAGTCGCGCACCGGCGGAGCTGCGTGGACGAGCACAGGCATAGAAACACCAAGGCTAAGAAGCAGAATGCAGGATTTCACGTTCATGGTTTCGTCGGTAAGAGCGGCACCCATCACCGAGTTCGTCTGTCGCAATAAACAAGATTGGAACCTCAGCTTGGAAGAGCTTATCCTGCACCCGCCGATGCCAAAACGCAACCCGCCAGACACCAACAGCCCACAACGACCTGGGGTCTCCTCTGGGCCCAGCCCGCTGTCCTTATTGATCTTTTGGCCATTTCACCTCTTCAATTTTTTCACAAGGGGGCTTCACCCGTTCTTCCAATTTCTCACTCGCGCGGCTGGGTATCCCTTCGTCGCTGGACTCTATGGTCTCGTTTTCATCGCCATCATCTACGGACTCCGCGCCCAAAAATACGATTTGTCCAAAATCCAAGCCATGCCGGAACGCTCGATCATCCATGACCGCCTCGGCGAGGAAATCGGTCGCATCCATGGTGAAAAGCGCTCACTAGTCCCCCTTCAGCAAGTCTCGGAAAACTTCCGCAAGGCCATTCTCGCCCGCGAAGACGAACGATTTTACCACCATGGAGCCGTTGACCCCATCGGTATTGCCCGTGCGTTTTTGAAAAATCTCAGCGGAAAAAAGGAAGGTGCCTCCACCCTCACCCAGCAACTCGCCTCCGACATCTTCCAGCTCAAACGCGGAGAATCCCCCGGTGACACCCCGCGCCAGATCGACCGCAAGTTCCTCGAAATCGCCATCGGCTTCCGGCTAGAATCCAAGCTCACCAAAGACCAAATCCTGGAAGCCTACATCAACCAAATCAACTGGGGCCGTCAAATCAAAGGCATCGGCGAGGCCTCGCGCATCTATTTCGAAAAACACCCGTCCGAGCTCACCCTCTCCCAAGCCGCGCTCCTCGCCGGCATCGTCCGTGGCCCAGACTCCTTTAACCCCTTCCGCTCCATGGAAGCCGCCACCCGCGAGCGCGGCACCACCCTCAACCGCATGGTCACCGCTGGCGTCATCACCCAAACTGAGGCGGATGCGGCCAAGGCGGAACCCATCGAAGTCCGCCCGAAATGGCGCCGTGAAACCGAAGAATCCTACGCCATGGACGCCATCCGTCACGATCTCGAAGTCATTCTCGAAAAAGAAAACATCGAGCTCGGCGGCCTAAACATCACCACCACCATCGACCTCCGCATCCAGCAGAAAGGCGAAGAAGCACTCGACAAAAAACTCCGTGAAGTCGAGCGCATCTCCGGCTACCCACACCAGACCCGCACCGCATGGCGGGAAATCCCCCAAGAAAACCGCAAAGAGCCCGAATACATCCAAGGTGCCGCCGTCGTCATTGAGAACCGCACCGGCGCCGTGCTCGCCGTCATCGGCGGACGTGACGCCGACGAGTCACGCTTCAACCGCGCCATCCAAGCCCGCCGCCAGATCGGCTCCATTTTCAAGCCCTTCGTTTATCTCGCCGCCTTCGACCAAGGACTGCGGCCCGACACTCAACTCAGCGACGGCCCGATCCAGAGCGGAGAAATCAAAGGTGGCGGCACCTGGCGGCCCCAGAACTCGGATGGTAAATTCGGCGGCATGGAACCCGTCTCCTACGGCCTCATTCGCTCCCGGAATACCATGTCCGTCCGAGTCGGGAACTACGCCGGCATCCCCCGCGTCAAGGAAGTCTCCCGCATGTCTGGCTTCACCACTCCCATGCCGGAAAACCCCGCGTCCTTCCTCGGCTCCTGGGAAGCCTCACCATGGGAAGTCGCCACCGCCTACACCATTTTCCCCAATGACGGCATCCGCTACCGCCCCTTCCTCATCTCGGAAATTAAAGACCGCGACGGGAACGTCCTCTACAGCACCCCCCAACTCCCCTACCCCGCCGCGAAAGGTGGCTCTGCTTGGTCCATCTCCCGCATTCTGACCGAAGTCACCACCAGCGGCACCGCCGCCTCCGTCTCCCGCCTCGGCTTCGACAAGCCCTGTGGCGGAAAAACCGGCACCACCAACGAATTCAAAGACGCTTGGTTCTCCGGCTACACCTCCACCCTCACCTGCGCCGTTTGGGTCGGCTTCGACACCCCAAAAAAAACTCTCCAAGGCGGCTACGGTGCCGCCCTCTCCCTCCCCGTCTGGGTCGATATCATGAAGACCGCCGATCGCCTCGGCTACAAAGCCGGCCAGCTCAACACCAAAGTCAAACTCACCGACGTCGAACTCTGCCGCCTCTCCGGGAAACGCGCCACCGCTGGCTGCCGTGAAGCCGCCACCGCCTACCTCGACCAAGTCCCCGCCGACACCGCCCTTCCCCTCAATGACCTCTGCCCACTCCACCCAGCCCGCGCCCAACCCGTGGACGAGGCAAGTCTTACTTCCGAAAGCCCCCCCCTGAAAGCACTCCCCGTCCAGGAGGCCCCGGCCCCTCGCGCCATCCCCGTCGAAGACACCGACATCCCACTCCGCGCCATTCCCGTCGAATGATCTCTTGAAATGTCCACCTGGCGTCCCATTCCCCCGACTCCTCTCTGGCAGCGCTGCCTCCCAAGCTGGCTCCACACCCCGGTCATTGTTCTTTTCCAACTCAGCCTCCTCGGCGCCGCCATCCTCCTCGGCATCCTCTTTTTCTACTTCACCCTCGCCATGCGCTACGACATGGCAGAAGTCGCCAAGCTCCCCTCCGGCACCACTTTCTACGATCGTAAGGGCATCATCATCGACGCTCCCGGCAGCTCGGGCCGCCAACTTGTCACTCGCCAAGACATCCCAGATTTCCTCGTGAAATCCCTCCGCGCCCGCGAAGACGCCCGCTTTTTCGACCACGGCGGCGTGGACATCCGCGGTCTACTCCGCGCCACCCTCCGCAATCTCAAGGATCGCGACTTCACCCAAGGAGCCTCCACCGTGACCATGCAGCTGGCCCGGAATAGCTTCCAAATCCGCGAAAAATCCCTCCACCGCAAGTTCCTAGAAATCGCCATCACTCTCCGCGTCGAGGCAAACTACTCGAAAGACGAAATCCTCACCCATTACCTCAACCGCATCTACTTCGGCGCCGGCGCCTACGGCATCGAACAAGCCGCACGCACCTATTTTGGTAAAAGCACCCGTGCCCTTAGCGATGGCGAATGCGCCCTCATCGTCGGCATCATTCGCGGCCCCCACATTTTCTCCCCGATTCGGAATCTACCCGCCGCCCTCGAACAACGCGACCAGACACTCGCCCGCCTCATCACCATGGGCCTCATCGACAAGTCCCGCCGCGACGCAATCGCCGCCGAACCCGTCAAACTCGTCAGCGAAGAACAACGGGAAACCCAGACCTCCTACGCCCTCCAAGCCATCGACCGGGAATTCAAACACATCCTCGAAGACCAAGACATCCAGCTCGGTGGCCTCCAAGTCCGCACCACTCTCGACACCGCTTGGCAAACTCGCCTCGAAGTCGAACTCACCCGTGCCGTCGAAGACCTCGAACGCGAAAAATCATGGCCACACCCCAAGCCCGCCAGCCACATCGCCGGCGGCCAAACCACCTACCTGCAATACGCCGCTGTCACCACCGAGCTGAACACCGGAGCCATCCTCGCCCTCATCGGCGGTAGAAATTTCAGCGACTCCCGCCTCGACCGCTCCCTCTCCCGGCGCGACCTCGGCTCCGCCTTCGAACCCTTCGTCGCCGCCGCCGCTGCCGAACGCGGTAAACTCGTCCTTCCCGGTAAACCCATCCAAACAGGCCGCCAAATCGGCCCCTCAGAAGTCGAGCGCATCGCCAAGCGCTGCGGCATCGCCGGGCCATTTTTAGACACCGAAGATCTCTTCCGAGGAGCCGTCGCCGCCACCCCGCGCGAAATGTCCACCGGACTCGCCATCCTTGGAAATAAAGGAAAACGTAGCAAACCGTACCTCGTCAGCGAAATCCGCGATCCTAAAGGCGAGCTCATTTACTCCGCCAAGCCGCAGCTCCTCCCCGCCATCAGCGCCGCCGCCGCCATGGATGCCACCAGCGTACTCCAAAAATCATCCGGTACCCGCTGCTTCACCGGAGCCACCGGTTCCGAGCGGGACGCATGGACCCTCCGCCTCGGCCCCAGCGGTGCCACCGCCATCTGGCTCGGCTTCGACCAACCCACCGCCATCGCCCGCGAACCTCGCCTCAAATCCCTGCTCGACGAATTCGTCGAGCGCTTGGGAAATCGCTAAATCCTAGAGGGGAATTTCGAAGTCAGCCTCAGAGATTTTTACTTCTGACGACTCTCTAGCGCATGCATTCGTTAGGTGAAACGAGCATGAATCTCCGCTTCTCACTCCTCCGAATTCCCAGCCCAGCCTGCCCAAGCTGCAACCGGCTTTTTAGATTGCACTCTGCGATCCGACTCAGCAGCGTATTTCACTGATTTAGGAAATTCTAATCATTTTAGCCGCCTCCTCAGATCTCTATGAAAACAACGATCCATCTATCCGCTGGCCTCGCGCTTGCGATACTCTCCCACCCCTGCCTGCTAGCAGAAGAAACCAGCCCGGAAATCGCTGGCCTCCAACAGGCGGCGTCCGATTTCATCACCGCCTACAATAGCAAGGATGCCGCTGCCATCGCCGCGCTGTTCTTGGAAAACGGCGAGATCACCAATCTCTCTGGCGATAGCACCACCACCGGCCGCGCGGACATCAAGGCTCATTACGAAGAAATTTTCTCTGGCAAGGACGTGCCCGAAGCAGCGGTGGAAGTGGCATCCGTCCGGCTCGTCACGCCAGATCTAGCAATCGAGGACGGCACCTTCCATCTGGATCCTCCCGGTGAGGACTCGTCGGTCCGCTCCGTGACTTACACCGCAGTTTTGCAGAAAGAAAAAGGCGGTTCGTGGAAAATCGCCAGCACCCGGGATCTTAAAGACGTCTCCGACACCAGTGGCCAGCTCGCCGATCTCGCCGCCAGCCTCAAGGGCGACTGGACCTGCCAGAAGAGCGGCATGCGCATGGACTTCGCCTTCGGGTGGGACGATACCGGGAAATTCCTCATCGGCGAAATGCTCACCACCACCGATGATGCCGAACCGCAGACCGCCACCATCCGCATCGGCTGGGACGGCGCACGCAAGACCATCACCTGGTGGACCTTCGATAGCGGCGGCGGTTTCTCCAAAGGCGATTGGACGCCCGATGACACCGGATGGATCATTCGCACCGAGGGCAGCAGCGCCAACGGCGAGGCAACCAGCGCGAACCAACATCTCGCGTTCGATGGCAAGGACACCATCCTCTGGAATTCAAAGGACCGTCTCGTGGATGGAGAAAAACTTCCCAATGTAGAAATGCGCGTCGTCCGCCAAGCTCCCGAGCCGGAGCCTGAGGTATCAGCCGCCGCAGATGAACCCGCAGCCCAATAAGCCATCGCAAACCCACGACATCATGAAAATCATCACTTCATTCCTCACTCTCCTCTTCGGGCTCAGCATCGTCAGCGCACAAGCCGAAGCGCGCGGCGACGACAAACGTGGCAGTAGTGGCGGCGGCAAATCCGCAGTTCCGCGCAGCAGCGCCTACGCGGACAAACGCAGTCCCATGACTGGTTCAAAAATCGAGCGCCCTGCTGCCAAACCTGCGCCGCAACCCGCTGCCCGACCCACCCCCAAGCCTTCACCACAACCGGCTACCCGGCCCACCAAGCCGGAAGCAAAACCCGCTTACCGCCCCGAGGCGAAACCCGCGCCGATGCCACCCTTGCAACGCCCGTCCGTCGAGCGCCCCACGACCCAGCCCGCTTATGTGGGACGACCTAATCGCCCAGAAGCAAAGCCCGCCCCCACCAGACCAGACCGCGAACGCCCGGAAAGCCTGCCCGCGCTAACAAGACCCGGCGGCTACGAACGTCCGGAAAGCAAACCGATGCCACGTCCGGATCGACCCAACACCAACACCCGGCCGTCCACCCTGCCGGGCATGGTCACCTATCCGAACCACACCGGAAATAATACACTCAACCGTCCAAACGTGGGCAACGGGAGTGGCAATAACGTCAATAATGGCAATATCAAGATCGGCAACACCTACGTCACCAACGTCAACCAGAACCGCAAGAACACCAACCTCAACCGCCCTGCCACCCTACCAGCGAATCGCCGGAACTGGGACAATAACAACTGGGGCGGAAATCGTGGCGTTTGGGGGAACAACAATGTTAACATCAACATCAACAACAATTTCAGCAATAACCACAACTACTCCTACCGCCCGAACTACTGGGGCGCGCGGCCTTGGTGGGGTGCTAGCACCTGCCACACTTGGCACTACGGGCATTGGAACTACGGCTATAGTAGCCACTACTACCACAGCCACTATTACTACCATGACGACAACTTCGCATCCGGCTTCATGTGGGGCATCGCCGTCTGGAGTCTTGGAAACATGATCTATGACATGGGCTACCAGTCCTACCGGAATCCCTATCCCGCGCCGCCGGTCCAAGCCTACAGCTCAAAAACCACGATCAACTACACCCAGCCGGTTTCCGTAACCGCTGCGGCGAATCCTCCGGGCAATGAAGTGGCCACCGAGCTTGCCGAAACGAAATCCGCCGCCGCCACTCAAGCCTCGCGCACCGCATTCAAATCCGGCGACTATGTTTCCGCGCTCAAATCTGCCGATGAGGCGATCGCCTACGCTCCGGGAGATGTCACGCTGCACGAATACCGCGCTCTTGTGCTTTTCGCCCTAGGCCGCTACTCGGATGCCGCCGGTGTGCTCAATCCGGTGCTCGCCTCGGGTCCCGGTTGGGGCTGGGACACGATGGTGGGTTTCTATGATTCCTCCGCCACCTACACCACCCAGCTACGCAAACTGGAAGGCTATGTGAAAGGACGGAAGGACGCCGCCGACGGGCATTTCCTACTAGGTTACCATTACCTCGTCTGTGGCTATCTGGACAAGGCTTACGACCAGTTCGACGCCACCACAAAATTGCAACCAGCCGACTCCATTTCACGCCAGCTCCGCGATCTAACGAAAAGCTCGCTGCCAGATGCCGGCGGCGACGCAGCTCCCGCCGAGGAAGCCCCCGCACCGCCGCTGATTCCTAGCGAAAAACTCATCGGCACCTGGGTCAGCGACCGCGGTCCGGACGGCAAGGTCACCTTCAAGATGGAGGAAAATGGCGACTACACATGGAACTACGTCAACGGCAGCGACACCAAAGAACTGAAAGGCACCTATGGACTCAATGACAAGGGCCTGCTGGTCCTCACTTCCGACGACTCGCAGATGGTTTCCTCTGTCACGCTCGAGGGTGACAGCAAGCTGAAATTCGTGCTCGTCGGCGCGCCTGACGGTGATCCCGGGCTCGACTTCACGAAGGGCTGAGCCAATGGTCCAAGCCCGGAACCGAGCATCGGCTCCGGGCTTTTCACGTTTCCAAGATTCTATGCTTCCACATCCAGCCCTCGCTACTTCATGGCGCCTGCTCCGTTTTTGCGGCCGCTTCGCACTCGGTGTGATGGTGCTGGGCCTGTTGTTGTGGGCGGTGGGCGCTTTCTGGTATGATTTACCGGGACCGCAAGCGCTTAGGAAAGGCGCGGCGATCATCCTTTTGTTAGCGGTGGGTGGCCTGTGGTTTTCCGGGAACTGCAAACGGAGACTCGCGGCGGTCGGAATCCTGACGGCGGTCATGGGCTGGTGGCTCACGCTCAAGCCGGGCAATGAAGGAGATTGGCAGCCGGACGTCGCGCAAACCGCCTCGGCGGAAGTGCATGGCGATGAGATCACGTTTCACCATGTCAGAAACTGTGAATACCGTACGCTGACGGATTTCACCCCACATTGGGAAACACGCACCGTCAACCTATCGAAACTCACCGGTGTGGACATGGCCATCAACTACTGGGGCTCGCCCTACATGGCGCACCCGATCGTGAGCTTCCAGTTTTCCGACGCACCGCCGCTGTGTTTCTCCATCGAGACCCGCAAGCAGGCGGGACAATCCTATTCGGCCATCGGCGGCCTCTACCGGCAGTATGAGCTGATCTACATCGTGTCCGACGAGCGCGATGTCATCCGAGTCCGTACGAACTACCGAAAGAACGAGGACATCTATCTTTACCGGATCAACATCAGCCCCGAGCGGGCGCGCGAGCGGTTCATGGAATATGTCGCCGCACTCAACAACCTGCGCGAGATACCGCGTTGGTATCATGCCATCACCACGAACTGCACCACTAGTATCCGCAGCCAGCGTAGCAGGATGGATCGGCAGAAATGGGACTGGCGGATGCTTCTCAATGGCAAGGGCGACGAACTGATGTACGAGCGCGGAGCCTTCCGGACGGGTGGACTCACCTTCGAGGATCTGAAAAAACGCTCGCTCATTAACCAAGCCGCCCGCGCCGCCAATGACGCGCCGGATTTCTCCACCCGCATCCGTGCGGAACTGCCTTGGTTCACTGCCACATCCCCTTAGCATTCACGCCAACATGATCGACGAAATTCTTATCCGCATCTTTTTCAACCAGTGGGCCGTGCTGCTGATTGTTAGCCTACTGTTGCTGCTCATGTCCGAGGCCGGCTACCGGCTAGGCATCTTATCCCACCGTAAAAACGCACACGCTGCCGAATCCATCGGCGGCAACGTGCAGGGCGCGGTGCTGGGTCTGCTAGGACTTCTGCTGGGTTTCAGCTTCGCCATGTCCGTCAGCCGCTATGATGCCCGCCGCGCACTGGTGAACCATGAGGCAAACTCGATCGGCACCACCTGGTTGCGTGCGGATTTCTTGCCATCGCCACAGCGTGAGGAAATCCGCGACCTGCTCGTCCGCTACACCCGACTGCGCATTGAAGGCTTCGCCATGGCTGGAAATGACAAGGAATTGGCCCCCGTTCGCAAGGAAACCTGGGACATCCACAACCAACTTTGGGCGAAGGGGGTTAGCGCCTCCAAATTGAATCCGACACCGCTTTCCGTCGCTTTCATCACCTCGCTCAACGAGACCATCGACCTCGACGCCACCCGCGTCGCCGCGCTGCGCAACCATGTCCCGGGCGCGGTATGGCTCCTGCTGCTCGTCGTCTCCGGCTGCGGCGCATGGGCCAGCGGCTATGGCAGCGGGACGAATGGCACCCGCTCGATTTTCAACCAGTTCGTTTTTCCCCTGCTCATCGCTGTTGTCATCACCCTCACCGCCGATATCGACCGTCCGACGAAAGGGATCATCGGGCTCAGCCAGAAACCTCTCGAAGATTTGCTAGAGAACATCCAACCCGCCAAACCATGAAAAACCTCTTCATCGTCCCGCTCGCCCTCGCGGCGCTCCTCGCCCCAGCATTCGCCCAATCTCCCGCTGGCTTCGAGCAGGGCGTGATTCTAAACGCATCCGATCTCCTGCCTGCGGAAATCCTCAAGGGCTCGTCCTATCGGGTGCGCGATCAGGTCGTAACCGACGGCTACCTCGCGCATTTCATGATCGATAGCGATTACGGCACCTTCGAAGCGATCGGCGTGCCACAGGCGAAGCGCCGCATCGTGGAGGCCGAGGCCATCAAGAAGCTCGTAGAGACCAGCAAGGGCGACCTTTTCGCGGAAGGCATGAAGCGCTCCATCTCGCAACCGATCGACGCGGTGAAAAACATCGTCAATAATCCGGTGGAATCCGCCAAACAAGCTCCGGCCACGGTCGGCCACTTTTTCAGCAAGGTCGGATCCGCCATTGGCCGCGCGGGTGGCAAGCTGAAGGACAACATGGAGAACAAAGGGCCAGCCCCAACGACTGCCGAGGTCGGGGACGCCGCGAAAAACGCTTCCGGATTTGACAAGGCGAAGCTCGACACCGCGAAGCAGTTAGGCGTGGACCCCTACTCGGACAACGCGCGTCTTCAGGAGGAAATGGACAAGGTCACCTGGGCCTTCTTCGCCGGTGGCCTGCCGCTGCGCGTGGGGGCCGCAGTCGTCTCCGCAGGCATTGCCGTGGTGGCGACGAACATGGTCGGCATTCCGGAAGACACCTACGCCCTCACCCAGTCCGAGCTTGCCCTGCGCGATAGCCGCTCGCTCACCGCGATGGGAATCTCCGATGCCGACATCAAGACCTTTCAACTCTACGGCCCCCTCAGCACCACCCGCCGCCACCTCATCGTGCTGGCCTTGGAAACGTTCCCAAAGGCAGGAGGCCGCGGTCGGATCATCCAACAAGTCAACGCCTGTGAAACGCCCGAACAGGTGGATTTCCTGATCGCTGCGCTCGCCATTCTCGCGGAACGCCAGCGCTCCGGAGCAGCGGACTACCGCTCGCTCGAAGTGCTCGGTCGCCTGCCGGGTGCGATCAATGCGAACGGGGAACTCGAAGTCCCCGCCCCGGTCGATCATGTGACGTGGACCGAGCAGGTCGCCGGATTCATCAAGCGCGACGATCTCGGCACCGCGCCCAAGGTTCTCGTCCACACCGGCAAACTCACCGCCGCGTCAAGCGCCGGTCTCTCCGCCGCAGGCTGGAAAGAAATCGCAGTCGCCTATCCCTCTCGCTGATCACCCTGACATTTTCATCCACCTTTGCCATCCATGAGACACTCTTACCTGCTCACCGTTTCGCTGCTCGTCGCCTCGTGCGCGGCACCGATTTCCTATCAAAAAATTGTTTGCAAGACACCCAGCGGAGACTACGCCGCCACCCCGCTATGCGATGCTCTACGTGAGTTGGAAAACGGAAAAAAAGAGCGGAACACCATCGCCGCCAGCGGCCACTTTTTCGAGTGCGCTCGGCTGGCAGGGAAAAAAGCGCTGGCCGGAGAACCTGGTGCCCTCGCGCTCTACAACCAGGCCGTAGGGCTGCTAGTGGATACGCTGGAAAAGGATGGAGCCATCCCGTGGGGCCGCTCCATACCCATCGGATCGGGCAATGAAACCTACAGGCTGCAGGCCAAAGTGGAGCCCGGAGCACCCGCCGGCGTGCGCCGTTTCACAAGCGTAGAGAACCTGAAATTCGGTGGCGTTTATTCCACGGTTTACGCGGACCGTTCTGGCGTCGGTGCGCCGCTCATTGCCATTTCCGAGCAGAACAAGGACTGCCGGAAGTACTTTGAAACCCCGCAGGTCCACAAGGCCGTCACGGCGGTGCTACGCTTCGACACCGCGAAGTCCGCCACCCTGGAACTACACGATCCTCTCGACGCAACGAACATCTCCATCGCCGGGCGCAATCCAGCGCTGGCGGCGAACTACAGCGCGCCGGTTTCCATGCTCATGTCCATCGCCCGGCCGGACAAGCTGGGCTTCACCCGCCTGCTCAATCCGCAGAAATACTCGGATACCGCCCGCCTCACCATCCTCCAGCGCTACGACAAGAACCGCATCCCCGTGCTTTTCGTCCACGGCCTCGATTCCACGCCCGCCACTTGGACGCTGGTTTACCACAACCTCATGAAGGATCCGGAAATCCGGAAAAACTACCAGTTCTGGATCTTTAGCTACCCGAGCGGCTATCCCTACCCCTACTCCGCCTCGCTGCTACGCAAGGAGTTAGACGGCGTGAAGCGCGCCTATCCGGATCATAAGGACATGGTCATCATCGGCCACAGCATGGGCGGCATGATCAGCCGCCTGATGGTCACCGATGCGGGCGACCGCATCTGGCGCTCGATGTTCGGCCGCGCTCCGGCGGAAACGAAAATTTACGGGGCTAGCCGCCAACTGCTGGAGGACTCCGTCGTTTTCCACAACCGGAAGGAAATCGACACCGCCATCTTCATCGCCGCGCCCCATCGCGGCTCCGAGCTTTCCAACCATTTCATCGGCCGCACCTTCTCCCGCTTCGTCCGCCTGCCCACCTTCATCGCAGACACACGGAACGCCTTCGCCTCACTGCTGACGGCGGATGCCGCTTCCCTCAAACTCGACCGCGCGCCCAACAGCATCGACACCCTCTCGCCGAACAACCGCTTCGTCCGCGAGGTGAACAAGCTCCCCATCGCCCCCGACATCACCTATCACTCCATCATGGGAGACCGCGGCAAGGGCGATACTCCTAACTCCAGCGACGGCGTCGTGCCCTACTGGAGCTCCCATCTGGACGGCGCAGCTTCCGAGAAAATCGTCCCCTCCGGCCACGGTGCCCACGAAAACCCGGAAGGCATCCAAGAAGTCCGCCGCATCCTAAACGAACGCGTGAAAAACGGCAGCCGTTGAGATCGCAAAGGGACGCAGCGCGAATCAGGATTTCTCGTGGCTTGGCCCGGCAGGACAAGAAGATTGCGGCAGCAGGGAAAAAAGGATAGTTTACGACCATGAAACCTGAATCCGTCCCGCCGATTGATCCGAAATTGATGGAGGATCCGCTTTTCATGGAATTGGTCGCGGAAGGATTACGAATCCAGCACCGCTTCGTCGCCGAGCTAGTCTACGCAAAAACCGGAAAGGGTTACCTCAAGAGCGAAGGCGTGGAGGAATTGCAACGGATCAAAGATGCAACCCGCAAGTCTGCTCGACTTGCCTGAATGATCGAGACTCGTCGTTCTCGGTATTCAGGGTCAGGTATTACTCACTTTTTTTGCTTGGTTCCGGTTCGCTTCTTCTTCCCTTGGTCATGAGTGGGGCAAAGAGGTATTCCACCCGTTGGCGGTCGGTGAAGAAAGGTTCGTTGCGGTAGCAGCGGTCCACCGCTCAATCGAGATGCTCGTCTAACTTGCTTGGCTGGATCGCTGTCTGTAGTTTTGCAGATCGCTCGGCTCAATTTGATCGCCCGGAACCAGTAGATAATGACGTTCTTCCACAGTCCTGACCACGCCTTCGGCATCAAGACAGAGTTCGAAAAGTGCGATCCGCGAGTCGTCCATAAACTGCGCGGATATTGCCCGACATTTGAGACCCGGGAATTTCTCAGAACAGCAAGCGATGTCTTGTCTCGCCTGTATAACGGACAACTGATCATTTCCGCCCTTCGCCTGCACAGGAATGATGTATTGGCAGCCATAGCGGTCAACGCCCACGTAAACTTCATCAATCTCAATTTGCCCCAGTCCTTTTACCGTGGTCCGTAAATGGTTCTGAAGGGAGTAAGATGCCACACCTAGAAAAATATCGATTAGCCGGTTGTAGCGGACTTTGGCCAGCAGTGCCTGTTCGTCCGACAAGGAATTCATCGCAATGATTTCCGGTGTGGCATCCGGGAGTTTGATGGTCACCAGATTTGGATTGGGTGCGATACGGTTGATCGGAGCGAGTTTGAATTCATAAAGCGCACGCCCCACTCCCTCGATCACCCATTCCTGACCTTTCGGTTGTGTCGCTAGAATTTCCGCAGGCAGCGGGTTTCGATAGCGGAAGGAATACAAGACATCGCCCAGATTTTTAGGGATCTTGATGCCAAGTTGGTCAGCAGTTTCGATCAGTTCCTCCCTTGAGAAAGGGACGGATGTGATCCCTTTTTTGTAGGACTTTTTGAAAATCTTAGCCACCAGTGCTTGATAACGATTGGGCTGTTTTTCCTTCATGCGGATTTCAAGGTGATATTGCTGAGCCGTTGGGCCTCTGTTTCCACTTGGGTGCGTTTGCGGGCTCCACTTTTACGGTCCCGTTTCTGGATGGGCACGGCAACATCCCAGTAGGCGGCGGCTTGAGACATGTCTGCATACAGGAGTGCTGGGTCACCTAGGGGAATCGGCACCTCTCTGCGCTGGGGATTGATCCCCATTATTTTGATGACTGAAGAAGCCACGGCACGGGCAAGTGGTGGTGGAACGGCATTTCCAATCTGGCGGGCTCCATGCCACTTGGTGCAGTGAAAACGGAACCAATCCGGGAATCCATGCAGACGGGCCATTTCACGGACGGTGACGCAACGCGGATAACGATAGTGGATGGGTCGTGGACTGGTGAATGCACCTCTAGCAGCATCGGTGCCAGCCCGCAGAGTGTTCGAGGCACCGTCTGGGGAGAGTTTGAAAAACCTCGAAATCGGTTCCACCGCACCTGGCTTGGTTTCGGTAAAGCGCAGTTTGGAAATTTCTGAGTGTCCGGTGCGCGCGCTGGACGTCAAGAGCTTGGGATTCCACAGCCGCAGAACACCGAAGTGCCAGGCGGCAGCATCCAGACAGCGCATCTCGCTGGCATAGGGTGATGACTTACCCCAGCGCGTCGGCTTCACTTCGTCATTTTCCAACAGTGAGGAAAACTCGTCGGCATCGGGGAGGTCATCCAAAGCGTCCTTGCAGGATGGCCCTTGCGACAAGCCCATTTCGTGAGGGCGTCCGGCCTTGGTGGTGATCGGTGGCGGGTAGTTCGGTGCTTTCAGTCCTTTTTTAGCACCGAGCAGAAACAGGCGCTTCCGATCCTGCGGAACGCCATAAGACGCCGCATTCAGGACCATCCATGGCAGCCTCACCGTATATCCTGCGGCGTCGCAGGTCTCGATCAACTCTTCAAGGAATTTCTTGTGGCTTCCCACCGTCAGGCCCTTCACGTTTTCAAATACAAAATAATCCGCCTCAAGTTCTGAGACGATGCGGACGAAATCCCGCACCAGACTGTTCCGGGGATCGTCCAAAACCCGCTTGCCGATCATCGAAAAGCCTTGGCATGGCGCACCGCCGAAAACGACGTCCACCTTACCTTTAATCCCTGCAATTTCCCGTATTCGGTCACCCGTCACATCTTGAACCGAGTGGGGAATCAGCGCGCAGTTTGGAAAATTGAATTTATGTATACAGCAGTGAATCGGATCGATTTCCACCGCTGCAACAATATCAAAACCCGCTTGCTCGAACCCGAGAGACATTCCGCCCGCACCCGCAAACAGATCAACGCCGACAGGCCTCGTTGGACTATGCATCTTCGAAACAGAATTCATGGTGTTCTTATGATTACTCAAGGTTATGAGTTCAAGTGATTTGTTCTTGCGGAGATCTCTTTTCAAAATTCCCAGAAACTATGGAGAGGAATGCAATGGGTCGAGGGAAATTTAAATAAGGAGTGGCGACATTCCTGTCGCCACATCGCGAAAAGAAAGTAGCCGCAGGAATTTCGCGCCCCCCCCTACGGTTGTGTCTCATCCACGTTCCGTCGGGAGTTGGAAGACTTGGCTGCAAAACTGATATTCCAAACGCGGAACGGCTTTTTGCACACCGGGAACGGCTTTTTCCCCCTCGGGAACGGCTTTTTGCCCACCGGGAACGGCTTGGCGGGGCTTGGGAACGTCCCGGCGTCCATTGGGAATGCCTGCCGGAGCCTGCGGAACGTCCCGGCGTGGGGGCGGAACGCCTGCCGCCAGTGACGGAATATCTTTCCGGCCATCGGGAACGTCTGGGCGGCCGGAGGGAATGACATTTTGCACGATGGGAACGCCTTTTTCCTACCCAAATTCTGTTATTTGGATAGAAGCAGACCATCCCGAAAGGAAACACACAATCCCTCGCAAGAACTAGAAAGACGGCACCATGGAATATTATCAAATCATCCAAACCCGCGCCGGGCAGACGGCGGCAGTCATCAATCAAGTCATCCCCGCACTCACCCTCGGCGGGGTGACGGCGGCACAGTTGCTCACGCAATCCCAAGCACTCAACGGACTCGCCCAGACGCGGGACAACGCGCTTGCAGATTACGACTTGGCGAACAACGCCGAGAACCAAGGCTTCCTCACCATTTCCGGGCTCTCGCTTTCCCTACCGAAATCGGCGGAAGGTGATTTGGACGATGCGGATGCTGCGGAATCCGATCTGCTGGACCTGCTGGATCCCGCCTACGCCATCAAACCTCGCACCACCGCCAGCGCCCTAGAACGCGGCAAAAAAGTCGTGAGCGCCCTGACCAAGATCAATGCCTACCTCGCCGGGAAAACACCCGCCCGCCCGCCGGTGACTAGCGGCGGAAAAGGCATCGCCCAACTCACCGCCGCCATGGCCGCGCAACCGGGGCTGGAGCAAACCGTGGAAGACCGCGCCGCAGATGTGAGCTCCGCCCGCTCCGCCCTGCGCGTGGCCGCCACCGCCGTGGACCGCCTGAATAAACGCTTTTACAGCAAGCTCCAGAGCGAGGCACGGGAAAACCCCACCCTCGCCGCCGCCCTTGGCCAGATTGAAATCGAAGGCGCGGACCTGCCCGGCACCCTCGGCATCCGCGGCATCCTCCAAGGCGGCACTGACAACCTCCACATCCTCCTCAGCTATGACAATGGCTCCTACGACGGCAGCGCCACCAGCACCGTGGAATGGATGGTCGTCGGCACGGACAGCGATTTCACGCACAGCGTCCCCGCCGATCCCAGCGGCAACGCGCTCGGGCCATTCGCCGTGGGTAAAACGGTGAAACTCCGCACCCGCGTGAGCAATACAAACGGCACCACCACCGGCAGCATCCGCACGCTGACCATTACCGCGTGATAGAGATCCAATCATTCAATGATGAAACACGCGGGCCGCCCATCCGGGCGGCCCGTAGCTTTTCCGCAGAAACCCACCTACCAAGAGACACCGTCAAAACCAAACCCACACGCCTCGTCGCGGATCTCCAACTCGTCGATGGCGATCCGACCGCGCACATCAAACTCGTGGAAGACCCGGCAAAGAACTTCATGATCATCATGAAGGACGGGAAAGTTTTCAAAAATCTCTTCCAATAAAAAAACCATGCGAATGAAACACACATTGCTAGCCGTCACCCTCATAGTGCCCGCCTGGGCGGATGAAACCTCAGTGAAAGACACCTCCGGCACTAATCCCACGCTGCTCCTTCGATCCGCGAATTTTAGCAACGAGTATTCCGAACTCCAATCCGGCGGCTTCCTCAACGATCTCACCCTGAAATACACCGAGCCATTCATGGACGGGAAAATGAGCATGCGGCTCAATATTCCGAATCTTTGGACCGATGCTGGCCCCGGCGAATCCGGGTTGGGTGACATGAGTCTGAAATGGACATGGGTGGCCAATATCACGCAGACCGATGGATGGGTCATCAATACGGAACTCTACGCCCCCACTGGCGACAAATTTTTTACCGGAGACCAGTGGGTGCTGGCTCCGGGGATCACCTATGTCCGCTTCCTCAGTCCAGAGGTAATCATTGCCCCGGCTTACGTGCATTCGCTTGGCTTCGCAGGAAATGACAGCGCCGTGGACTTGAACGCTGGCACCGTGGATCTCTACCTGGTCTATCGGCCCGCAGGTGAAAAGTGGTGGCTCACATCCGATCTTACCCTGTCCATGAACTACGAAAATGCGGATCAAAAGCCGATGTCCTTCGAACTCTCTTATGGACGTAAACTCGGCAGACTGGGTGACTCCACCGTCAATGGATTTCTACGCCCTGGCATCGGCTTCGGTGATGATCGACCCTACGACTGGAGCTTCCAGATTGGACTCAGCATCATCGGATTTTAAGCACCTATCTCCACCCACTGAAACGGCAACCAAGACAACTGTAACATTCATTCCAAAGACCTCATGAAAACAAAACACAACTCACGCAAGGTGCTGCTCGCACTTGTCACCACGCTCTCCATCTCCATCGGATCACCCGTCTCCGCCTGCACGCGCGCGCTCTACACGGCCAAGGACGGCACCATCCTCACCGGTCGCTCGATGGACTGGGGCGAAGATATGCATTCCAACATGTGGGTGCTGCCGCGCGGCATGAAACGGGATGGCAAGGGGGGCGCGAACACCGTCACCTGGGAATCGAAATACGGCAGCCTCATCGTTTCCGGCTATGACATCGGCACCTGTGATGGCATGAACGAAAAAGGCCTCGTGGTGAACATGCTCGCGCTCGTCGAGTCGGACTACGGCAAGCCTGCGGAAGGTGGCAAGGTCATCTGCATGAGCACCTGGGCGCAGTATCTCCTCGATCTGCATTCGAACGTCGCCGACGCCGTCGCCGATTTACGGAAGGAAGAGTTCCGCGTGCAGACTCTCGTCCTGCCGACCGGACGCCCCGCGAACATGCATCTCGCGATTTCCGATGCCACCGGTGACTCGGCCATCTTCGAGTATGTGGAGGGCAAACTCGTCATCCATCACAGCAAGGACTACAAGGTGCTGACCAACTCTCCCACCTACGACAAGCAACTGGCCATCATGGAATATTGGAAAACGGCGGGTGGGCTGACCAAAATGCTGCCCGGCACTTCGAATGCCGCCGACCGTTTCGTCCGCGCCTCATTCCTGCTTGGTGCGCTTCCCGTCGAGACCTCCCAAAACTACATCAGCGGCTCACCGCAGCAAAAGTTCCACTTCCAGGCGGCGATGGCCACCCTCTCACTGATGCGCAGCATCGGCACCCCCTTAGGCTTCTCACTGGATGACATGCCCTGGGTTTCCTCCACCATCTGGCGGACTGTCAGCGACAGCACCAACCGCATCTACCTGTTCGACTCCGCCATGACCCCCGCGACGTTCTGGGTGAAGCTCGACGACCTCAATTTCAAGCCCGGCGCGCCCGTGAAGAAGCTCACCCTCACCGGCGGGAAGACCTACAATGGCAACGCGTCCGACCAATTTGTCGAAGCCAAGTTGTTCAATTTCGCGTCACTCGATACCAAGTTTGAGGAGCCTAAACAGTGACCCTCAACTTCATAAAAAACCCTACAAAGCCAAAATCTTCTCACCGCCGCCATCATCGCATGTGCCGCAGTCTTCACACCTTCATCTCATCATCCCGCGCGGGTGCCCGTTTCGCCTGGCGACAGTCAATCGACCCAGCCTTGCTAATGGTTAGAATTCCGCTTTAAGCTACCTGCTTGCTGATGAGTATCGTCACTATCCTCTGGCCGATGGTCGCCGCGGCGGCGCTGACGCTGGGCACCATCCAATTGCTCATCTGGTTTCAGCACCGGGAAAAATGGGAGCGCGTGGTGTTTTTCCTGATGTCCTTGGCCACGGCCGGAATGGCGTTGACCGAGCTGGGCATGATGACGGCGACGACGGGTGCGGAATTCGGCTTCGCGCTGCGCTGGAATCACGTCCCCGTGTTGCTGAATTTTTTCGCGATCGTCGGCTTCCTGCTGCTGCACTTGCGGGCAGGACGGGTTTGGTTGGCGGTGCTGGCCATCGGCATCCGGACGGTCGCGCTGGTGATCAATTTCCTGCTCCATCCGAATATCAATTTCCGCGAGATCACCGGGGTGCGGCAGGTGGATTTCTTGGGGGATCAGGTTTCGCTGGCCATTGGCCGCCCGAACCCGCTGATGGCCTTCGCGCAGTCCGCCCTGCTGGTGCTGCTGGCCTTCGCCATCGACGTCACGGTTACGGTGTGGCGTCGCGGGGAGAAAAAGCGGGCGCTGCTGGTCGGCGGGAGCCTGGTCTTTTTCATCGTCGCGGGGACGATTCAGGCGGTGCTCTCGCACTGGGGCCTTGTCGATGTGCCGGCCATCGGCAGCGTCTATTTCCTCGGAATGATCGTGGTGACGACCTTCGATCTGAGCCGGGGTGAACGGCGGGCGGCGCAGCTTTCCGGTGAATTGGCGGAAAGCGAGCAGCGGATGACGCTGGCGGCGGAGGCGGCCAACATGGGCATCTGGATCCGCTATCTCGCCAACTCGGAAATCTGGGCGAGCGATCAATGGCGGACCTTGTTCGGCTTCGCGCCGGAGGACAGCCTGGATTTTGAAAAGGTGATGGGGAGATTGCACCCGGAAGATCGGGAATCGGTCCGCCAGTCGCTGGATGAGGCGGTGGCGCGCGGCGGTCGCTACGATGCGGAGTTCCGCCTGCTGCTGCCCGATGGCGGGATCCGCTGGATCAGCGCGCACAGCCGGGTGGAGTCCGATGAAAAGGGCCGCCCGCTTTTGGTGCGCGGTGCTTCGCGGGACTGCACCGCGCGTAAGGAAGCGGAGCTGGAGACGCAGCTGCTGCGGCAGGAAATCACCCACGTCGGCCGCGTCTCGATGATGGGCCAGCTCGCCTCGGCCCTCGCCCATGAGATCAATCAGCCGCTCGGCGCGATCCTGCGAAATGCCGAGGCGGCAGAAATCTTCATGCGCCACGAATCGCCCGATCTCGACGAGATCCGCGCGATCCTCGCCGATATCCGCCGGGACGACCAACGTGCGGGCTTGGTCATCGAGAGGATGCGCTCGCTGCTGAAGCGCCATGATCTGGACACCCGTCCGCTGGCGGCAAGCGAGCTGATCGCGGAAGTGGCGAGCCTGCTGCGCGGGGATGCGGCGGCGCGGCGGGTGAACCTGGAAGTCGCCGTCTTCGGCAATTTACCGACGGTTTCCGGGGATCGGGTGCATCTCCAGCAGGTGCTGCTTAATCTCATCATCAACGCGATGGACGCGCTCGACGGCGGGCCGGAAATTTCGCGCTGCGTGACGGTGACGGCGCATGCCACGGACGTGGGGATGATCGAGATCGCCGTGAGCGATCGCGGACCCGGCATCCCGGAGGACAAGCTCGCGCGGGTTTTCGATCCCTTTTTCACCACCAAATCCGCCGGCATGGGCATGGGCCTTTCCATCTCCCAGACGATTGTCCAGAGCCACGGCGGCCGACTATGGGCGGAGAACAACCCCGATGGCGGAGCGACGTTCCGCTTCACCTTGCCGACCTCGGGAAACGAGGTCGCACCATGAGCGCGCCCACCGTCCACATCGTGGATGACGACGCTCCCTTTCTCGCGGCGATCTCGCGGCTGCTGCGGGCGCACGGATTCGCCGTCCGGACCTTTTCCTCGGCGGACAAGTTTTTCGCGCAGCGGGAGGAAAATGCGGCGGGCTGCGTGGTGGCGGATTTGCAAATGCCGGAAATGGACGGGCTGGAGCTGCAGGCCGCCCTCGCCCGGACGCGGTACCCGATGCCGCTGCTTTTCCTGACAGGCACGGGCGACATTCCCTCCTCGGTGCGGGCGGTGCGGTGCGGCGCGGAGGATTTTCTGGAGAAACTCGCTCCGCAGGAAAAACTCATCGCCGCGGTGGAACGCGCGCTTGCCCGGGATTTGCGCGAGCGCCGGGAACGCGCCCGCCGCCATGAAGTCCGCAATCTTTTCGCCACCCTCACGCCCCGCGAAATCGAAGTGCTGAGCCTCGTCGTGCGGGGAAAAATGAACAAGCAGATCGCCGGGGAGCTGGGCATCCACGAGCGCACGGTGAAGCTCCACCGCACCGCCATCACCACGAAGCTCGGCGTCCCATCCGTCGCGGAACTCACCCGGCTGGTTCAGGAGCTCGAGTCCTTCCCCAAGAGGCAGTAGCGGAGCCTTCGCCCTTTTTCCTAGCGTGACCGTCGCTTGCCGATGAGTTCTTCCGCTCCCATTTACGTTGCCGTCGTCGATGACGATGAAAGTCTCTGCCGCTCACTCGGCCGGCTTCTGCGCGCCTCGGGCTTCCAGCCGATCATCTACGCCTCGGCCGAGGATTTTCTGAGAGATACGAAGAAACCGAAATTCGATTGCCTGATCCTCGACATCCAGCTCGGTGCCTGCATGTCCGGCGTCGAATTGCAGCGCCATCTCGCGGCGTCTGGGAAGACGACACCCGTCATCTTCATCACTGCCCATGACGATCTGGAGATCCGCGCCGAGGCCGAGGCCGCAGGCTGCGCCGCCTATTTCAGCAAGACTCATTCGGGCGAGGAAGTCGTGAAAACCATCCGCCAACTCGCATCATGAACCCCGCCGACATGAAAACCGTGCTTTCCATTTTCCTGTCCTGCCTCCCTCTCCACGGCGCGGAGCCGGAGAAATCCTGCTGCGCGGCACCGGGCGGGCGGATGGCCTCGATCACCGCTGCGGTCACGCCCGTAGCCACCGATTCGAAGCCGCCTGCGGTCGCTGGGATGGTCTGGATTCCCGCTGGAGAATTTTCCATGGGCAGCGATGGGCCGGGCAGCCGCATGAATGAGAAGCCCGTCGTCAAGGTCCAGCTCGATGGCTTTTTCCTCGATGAGCACGACGTGACCAATGCCGAGTTCCGGAAATTTACCGAGGCCACCAGTTACAAGACCACCGCGGAGCGTCCGATCGACTGGGAGGAGATCAAGAAGCAGGTAGCCCCCGGCACGCCCAAGCCACCGGATGAAGCGCTCCTTCCGGGCTCGCTGGTGTTCACGCCCAGCGATGGACCAGTCGATTTGCAGAAGATGGAAGCCTGGTGGACCTGGACCCACGGCGCGGACTGGCAGCATCCGGAAGGACCGAAGAGCAATCTCGACGGCCGCGAGGATCATCCAGTGGTTCAGGTTTCCTGGTATGATGCCACCGCCTACGCGAAATGGGCCGGTAAGCGCCTGCCCACCGAGGCCGAGTGGGAATGCGCCGCGCGCGGTGGACTCGAAGGCAAGCGTTTCTCTTGGGGGGATGAATTTAAGCCTGAGGGCAAGTTCATGACCAACTCCTGGACCGGGGACTTCCCCTACAAGAACACCAAGGAAGACGGCTTTATCGGCACCTCTCCCGTGAAGTCATTTCCGGCGAACGGCTACGGTCTATATGACATGGGCGGCAACGTCTGGAACTGGTGTAGCGACTGGTTCCGCGTGGATACCCATGCGCGGATGAAATTGGATCCGTCCTCCTGCCAGAATCCACAGGGGCCTAAAACCAGCTACAGTCCGGCTCATCCCGAACAAACCGAGGAGCGCGTCACCAAGGGCGGCTCCTTCCTTTGCCTCGCCTCTTATTGCGAGAGCTACCGCCCCGCCGCCCGTCGCGGCACTCCGCCGGACACCGGCATGAGCCACATCGGATTCCGCTGCGCCCTTTCTCCATCGAAACCAATTTCTCCGCACACCAACACCAACTGAAATGAAACGAAAGTCCAAATTAGGAACCCTATCGCTAGTCCTCGGGCTGGCGCTCGTCGGGTCTGCCGCGCACGCGGCCGACGCAAAGAAACCCAACATCCTCGTCATCTGGGGCGATGACATCGGCACCTGGAACATCAGCCACAATAACCGCGGCATGATGGGCTATAAGACGCCGAACATTGATCGCATCGCGAAAGAAGGCGTCGCCTTCACCGACTACTACGCGCAGCAGTCCTGCACCGCTGGCCGCGCCGCCTTTATTAGCGGTTCCTCTCCTGTCCGCAGTGGCATGACCAAAGTCGGTCTTCCAGGCGCGGCGGAAGGTTGGCAGAAAACCGACTGCACCATGGCCACCGTGCTGAAAAGCCAAGGCTACGCCACCGGCCAATTCGGAAAAAATCACCAAGGCGACCGCGACGAGCACCTGCCCACCATGCACGGTTTCGATGAGTTCCTCGGCAGCCTCTATCACCTCAATGCCGAAGAGGAACCTGAACTCCGCGACTATCCAAAGGACATGAAGCTGGCCAACGGCAAGACCTTCCTCGAAACCTTCGGCCCACGCGGCATGCTCCATACCTGGGCGGATGGCAAGGGTGGTCAGAAGATCGAAAACCTCGGCCCGCTCACCAAGAAACGCATGGAAACCGTGGACGATGAATCGATGGCCGCGGCGAAGGATTTCATCACCCGCAAGGTCAAGGCGAGCGAGCCCTTCTTCTGCTGGTGGAACGGCACCCGCATGCACTTCCGCACCCACGTGAAGCCCGAGCACATCGGTCTTTCCGGGCAGGATGAATACAGCGACGGCATGGTCGAGCACGACATGCATGTCGGCGAACTGCTCAAGCTCATCGACGATCTCGGTGTCGCTGACAACACGGTCGTCCAGTATTCCACGGACAACGGCCCACACTACAACACCTGGCCCGATGCCGGCACCACGCCGTTCCACGGCGAGAAGAATTCCAACTGGGAAGGTGCCTTCCGCGTGCCTTGTTTCATCAAATGGCCCGGCCATTTCCCCGCTGGCACCACCCTCAACGGCCTCGTTTCCCACGAGGACTGGTTGCCCACCTTCGCCGCCATCGCCGGTGCACCTGACATCAAGGAAAAACTCAAAGCCGGAATCGAGCTCAATGGCCGCAAGTATAAGAACTACGTCGATGGCTATAACCAACTCGATTACCTCAGCGGCAAGACCGACAAGTCACCGCGCAATGAGTTCATCTACCTGAACGACGCGGCCGAAGTCGTGGCGATCCGGGTGGGCGATTGGAAAGCCACTTATATGGAAAACCGCGCCACGCAGCTCCAGGTCTGGCGCGAACCATTCATCAACCTTCGCGCCCCTATGCTCTGCAACCTGCGCCGCGATCCGTTTGAAAAGGCCCAGGAAAGCGCCAACAACTACAACGATTGGTATATCGACCGCGCCTTCGTGCTCGTTCCTCTCCAAGGAGTTGCCAGCAAATTCCTGATGACGCTCAAGGAATTCCCGCCCACCCAAAAACCAGGTGATTGGAGCCTCCAATCGCTTGAGAAGCAGGTCAAGGGCATGGCCAACGGAGATTAACTAACTGCCAATCTGTTTCGATTGTGAAACACGCGGGCCGGTCGCGAGATCGGCCCGCGACTTCGCCACCGAACCGAAAAAAATCGTTAAGCCCATGAAAGCAAATGCCATCCCGTTAGCAGCAGTCGCCTGCATGTTGGCCTTCACGGCCACCCACACCCGTGCTGCCGACCCGCTCCCCTCGTGGAACGATGGCAAGTCCAAGCAATCCATCGCCGCCTTTGTTGAAAAGGTCACCAAGAAAGGCACGCCCGATTTCGTTCCTGCTCCGGAACGCATCGCGGTCTTCGACAACGACGGCACGCTCTGGGCCGAGCAACCGATGTACTTCCAGTTTTTCTTCGCGCTGGACCGCATCAAAGTCCTCGCGCCGCAACATCCCGAATGGAAGGAAAAGGAGCCTTTCGCTTCCTTGCTCAAAGGTGATATGAAGGCCGCCCTCGCGGGTGGTGAGGCTTCGCTCGTGCAGATCGTCATGGCCACCCACGCAGGCCTGACCACGGAGGAATTTGAAAAGGCCGTCAGCGATTGGATCGCCACTGCCAAACATCCGAAGACGGGAAAACTTTACACCGAGATGGTCTATCAGCCGATGCTGGAACTCCTTACCTACTTGCGGGCGAACGGCTTCAAGACCTTCATCGTTTCCGGCGGCGGCATCGAGTTCATGCGTCCGTGGGTCGAGAAAACGTATGGCATCCCGCCGGAACAGGTGATCGGCAGCAGCGGTGGCTTGAAGTATGAAATTCGCGACGGCCAGCCTGCCCTCATCAAGACGCCGGAAATTTTCCACAACGACGACAAGGACGGCAAACCCGTCGGCATCCAACGCCACATCGGACGCCGCCCCATTGCGGCCTTTGGAAACTCGGATGGCGATCTGCAAATGCTGCAATGGACCGCCGCCGGTGCGGGTCCGCGCTTCTGCCTCTACGTCCACCATACCGACTCCGAAAGGGAGTTCGCCTACGACCGTGAATCCCACATTGGAAAGCTCTCCAAGGGACTGGACGAAGCTGCCGCCAAAGGCTGGACGGTTGTGAGCATGAAGGATGACTGGAAAACCATTTTTTCACACGACAAAAAATGATCCCAGAGTTCTAACCATAAACCGCCTTCGATTTCTTCTATAAATACAAACCAAAGCATGAAAACCACATTCAGCCATCTATCCCTAATCACCTTGGCGCTTGCGGTCTTTACCCCCTCCGCCCTTCAGGCCCAGGATGAGGATCTCGCGATGAAACTCGCAAACCCCATCGCCTCGCTCATCAGCGTGCCGATTCAAAGCAACTACGATTTCGGCATTGGACCTGGCGACGGCACGAAATGGACTACCAACATCCAGCCTGTCATCCCCTTCGACCTCAATCAGGACTGGAACGTCATTTCCCGTACGATTTTACCCGTCATCGATCAGCAGGGAATTCTACCGGGCGGCGCTGCCGACCAGTTCGGTCTCGGGGACACCGTGCAGAGTTTCTTTTTCTCACCGAAATCCAGCAGCCCGATCTGGGGAATCGGCCCGGTTTTTCTCGTTCCTACCGCTACCGATGATTTGCTAGGCGGTCAGCAATGGGGCGCGGGTCCAACCGCCGTCGTTTTAAAACAACGCGGCCCGTGGACGTATGGCGCACTGGCCAACCACCTCTGGGGATTCGCCACGGACGATGACCGCGACGAGGTGAACGCCACTTTTCTCCAGCCCTTCGTCAGCTACATCACCCCGCAGGCCACCACCTTTTCGCTGAATATGGAAAACACCTATGACTGGAATAGCAAGCAGTGGACTGTCCCGGTTAACTTCGTCATCTCTCAGCTCGTCAAAATTGGCGGCCAGCCTGTCCAGTTCTTCGCTGGTGCCCGTTACTATGCCGAGAAACCCACGAACGGTCCGGAATGGGGCCTGCGTTTTGGCATGACCTTCCTTCTCCCGAAATAAAGCAAACTAACACGATGAAAAACAAATTGATCGCCGAAATATTCGGCACCTTCTGGCTCGTCTTTGGCGGCTGCGGTAGCGCAGTCCTAGCGGCGAATTTCCCTGGCAGCGTCGGAGATGCAACCGCCAACCTCGGCATCGGCTTCGTCGGCGTCGCTCTCGCCTTCGGGTTCACCGTGATGACCATGGCCTATGCCATCGGCCATATCTCCGGCTGCCATCTCAACCCGGCAGTCACCGTCGGGCTCTGCGTCGGTGGTCGTCATCCGAAATCCGAAGTTGCGCCTTACATCATCGCCCAGGTCATCGGCGGCATCTTGGGAGCGGGGGTTCTCTACCTGATCGCAAGTGGCAAAGCGGGCTTCAGCACCACAGGCGGCTTTGCCTCCAACGGATTTGGCGAGCACTCACCCGGTGGCTACACGATGGTGGCCGCTCTGATTGCGGAAGTCGTATTAACCTTCTTTTTCCTGATGATCATCCTCGGCGCTACGGATAAGCGCGCGCCAGTTGGTTTCGCGCCCATCGCCATCGGTCTCGGATTGACCCTGATCCATCTCATTGGCATTCCGGTGACCAATCTTTCCGTGAACCCCGCGCGCAGCACCGGACCCGCCCTCTTCGTCGGCGGCTGGGCTGTCCAGCAACTCTGGTTGTTCTGGATTGCACCAATTGTCGGAGCCGCCCTTGCAGGCATCGTTTACCCGCTCATCTCGGGAGAAAAAAAGGCCTCATAATTCTCTGTTTCCCGGCCCCGTCCATTCCCGGACGGGGTCATCCACCTTCTTCGAATATTGTGGGATTCATGTTCAAATGCATGAAATCGAACGCAGGCTCAGTCATTATCATGCCAGCCAAACACGTGCATCTAGCGGATGATTTTCCCCCACCCTGACGAAATGCATTTCCAAATGGGGTGCTAGATTTTCGGAAATTCTCGCTACGATGGCCCCAAATTCCACTCCAGCCTGATCGATTAAAAATCTCGATCAATCGACACGAACCTCATCACTTTTTTAAATTTAGCATCAATCGAAATTCACACCCCTAAACACACACTCCTATGAAAACGAAATCACTGATCCCATCCATTCTCGCCCTTTCCCTCTCGTATGCCATGGCAGGCTCACCTTCCATTCCTGAAAAAACACCCATCACCCTGCCAAAGGTCTCGGAGTGGCAAGTCAGAACAGCTCTCTACGGCTGGGCCCAAGGTCTCGATGGCGACATCGCCGTGAAAGGCATAGCTGCCCCTGTGGACATCGGCTTCAATGAAATTTTGGGCAATCTCGATATTGCCGCGATGGGTCTCGTGGAGATCAACCATGGCGGTTGGGGATTCCTTGCGGATTTCAACTACGCCAAGATTAGCGACCAGATCCCAACGGGCAATGTCGCCGTGGATTTTGAGGAAAAGCAATTTGTCGGAAACTTCTTCGTCACCTACGAAGCCTTTCAAAACGAAACCTTCAAATTCGATGTCTTCGGCGGAGTGCGTGTGAACTGGCTTGAGGTGAACCTCGCCCTTCCTCCAAATAGTCTATCCGCTGATAAGTCTTGGGTCGATCCAGTGATCGGGGCCCGCTTCCAAGCGGAGCTTGGCCACTCCTTTTTCTTCCGTGCGCTTTGCGATGTCGGTGGCTTCGGCATCTCCTCGGACATGACTTGGCAAGCGCTTGCTGCGGTTGGTTATCAGTTTAACCGTTCCTGCTCCGCCATCATCGGTTATCGCGCCCTTGGCACAGATTATACGGATGGCGGCTTCACCTACGATGTCGTCGCCAGCGGCCCCGTCATCGGCCTGCAATACAACTTTTAAATCGGCACTCAGGACTTGCAGCCTGAATCAGCAAATCAGCGGAATTTGACGAAGATCTAAACCCAAAATCCGAAGTTGGATCATTTTCAGTTACGCGGCGCATGTTTTTGCCACTGATCCTCGGCCTATCATTCGGCCTCTAGCTGATTCAGGCGGCAACTTCGGCGAAGTCGCTCTAGACCGTTTGCCAAAAAATCATTAGCGAAACACGTCGCTCCTAGGAACGTCGATATTCTATCGACTGTCTCCAGCCGACATCCTGTCGGCCGAGAACGAGACGACGGACAGGATGTCCGCCAGAAACAGCGTGCAGAATGAACGCGCTCCTTCCGCTCCATGGTCCAATCCAGATCAAGGAAACAACTTTTGGCAAACGGCCTATCTTTCGGCGATGTAAAGCACGGGGGTGCGGCTGCGGTTCGACCCGAAGCCACACCGGAAATTCAATGAGACGACGGCGGACTTGGGTTCTCGAATCCATTTGAAAGGCTGCGTCCTCGACCATCACAGCAGCCAAAAGAATTCTTTGCAAAGCGGTCTGAAAAGCTACGATCGGCTTCTATGCATGTGACGGCCATAACCATTAACGGCGTCTGCTGCATGGCTGTTTCGCCGAGTTTTTCTGCTGTGCTCTTTGCTCACTTCTTCCTCCCCCCTTTTTCCGCGTCCTTCCGTCCTCAAATTGGTTTTCGTAAAAGCCTTCACTCTACCATTCATGAGTCGGCCCATACCCACCGTCTCTGTCGCGAGTATCTGCCGGACGGCGTCGTCCTGAGAGCGCGGCCCTCTCACAGCTCGCTCCCGGTCATGAACGGAAAATACTTGGCAACTTGGGCGACAGCTCGGCGGTCACTTAGGCCTTTAATACATTTCACCTAAATGAGTAAGCCGCATCATCATACTACAGCGATCGAGCAGAAAATCTCTACCCTAGTGGAGCAATTGCGCCTGGCTGAGCGGGAGCTTCAGGAGCTAACGGGTGGGCAGTTGGAAACGATCACCGCTCCCGAGGGCAGCCCGAAACTGCTGCGAGAGGCAGCGGAGATGCAGATGGCGATCCTCAATGCCTTGCCAGCCCACATCGCGCTTCTGGACGCTCAAGGCGTCATTTTGGCGGTGAATGAAGCTTGGCGGCGCTTTGCCACGGCAAACATTTTGCAGAGCCCGGATTTCTTGATCGGACAGAACTACCTCGGCGTGTTTGAGAGCTCTCATGGCGACTGCGCCGAGGAGGCGCGGTCTGTCGCCGATGGCATTCGCGGGGTGCTGCGGGGCGAATTGAAGGATTTTTCGCTGGAGTATCCCTGCCACTCTCCCACGGAGCAGCGCTGGTTTAAGCTGATGGTGACGCCACTGAGTGAGTTGCCCGGCCAAGGTGCGGTGGTGATGCATGTGAATGTCACGGAGCGGCGCAGTGCGGAGGAAGGCCTGCGTAAAAATCAGGCGTGGTTGGAAGCCGAAGCCCGACGTCTGCACGAGTCCCAGGCTGTGGCCAATGTGGGCAGTTGGGAGACCGATCTGGACACGATGGAGGTGACTTGGACGGCCGAGACGCACCGGATTTTTGGGACAGAGCCCGCACTTTTCGCGCCGACTCATGACAGTTTCTTGGAACGCGTGCATCCAGCGGACAGGGAGGCGGTGAACACGGCTTTCGCGGAATCACTGGATAAAGCTGGCCCGTTTTCCATCGTTCATCGGTTGGTATTGCCTGATGGGAGCGTCAAATTTGTGGAGGATCGGTGGCAGACCTTCACGGACGCCGCCGGGAAGCCTGCTCGCGCCGTGGGCACCTGCCAGGACATCACCGAACGCAAGCTGGCCGAGGAGACGATCCAGACTCGTGCGCGGCAGCAGGAAACGATCGCGAAGCTCGGCTGCGAAGCCACGCGCGCGACGAGTTTGGACGGCATTTTCGAGACCTGCGTGCGCATGGTGGCCACGGCGCTGGATGTCAAACTCTGCCAAGTCCTAAAGCTTTCGCCCGATGGCAGCGAGCTGCGGCTGGTCTCAGGGATTGGCTGGAACCCAGGTCTGGTGGGAACTGCCACGGTTGCCGTGGACTTTGAATCCCAGGCCGGATTCACCCTGCAAACCGGCGGCGCAGTTTATGTGAATGATTTCACCAAGGAAACCCGCTTCAAGGCCTCTCCCCTGCTGCAAGCGCACGACGTGGTCAGTGGCCTGAGCGTGACGGTCATGCTACGGGACAAGCCTTGGGGCGTGCTGGGAGCACATGGTCGCAGTGCTCGCCAGTTCAATGAGGAGGACGCGCATTTCATGCAGTCGGTGGCCACGCTGCTTTCCGTCGTCATTGAGCGTCTGGCGGTGCAGCGCAGCCTTAGCGAGAGCGACCGGCGTATGCGGGATGCCCAACGCCTCGCCAATTTGGGCAACTGGGAGCTCGATCTGCTGAAAAGCCGGCTGACCTGGTCGGACGAGGTCTTCCGTATTTTGGGTGCCAAGCTTGAAAACTTTCCGGAAACATTCGAGGCGTTCATGTCCTGTGTGCATCCAGATGATCGCAACAAGGTCGAGGCTGCCCAAGAGATCGCGCTTTCCGGCATCGGCCCGCTGGAGGTGGAGCACCGCATCATTCGGCCAGATGGCAGTGTTCGTCATGTGCTTGAGCGTGGCGAGCTGATTCAGGATGAAATGGGCAATGCGGTGGCCCTGTCTGGCACCGTGCTGGACGTCACGGATCTGCGCATGGCACAGGACCAGGCGGCGAACATGTCCGCTCTATTGACCGAAGCCTTGGCCATGGCTGACATGGGCAGTTGGGAGATGGATGAGATGACAGGACGTCTGACGTGGCCGGAGGACACCTGCCGCTTGTTTGGCATCGAGCCCGGCGACTTCGGTGGGACCTATGAGTCGTTTCTCCAGTTCCTACTGCCGGAGGATCGCGAGGCGCTCAATGCCGTTCATGACCACGCGCTGGAAAATAACGGGATTCTGGAGTCTGAATATCGCATCCGTCGCGCCGACGGCGAGGTGCGCTGGATGTTTGAGCGCGGACGCCTCTTTTTCGGCTCGAACGGGGTCGTGACCCGCCGCATGGGTGTTGTCATGGACATCACCGAGCGCAAGCTAGGCGAACGAGTGCAGGTCTGGGAGACACAAGTGCTGGAAGCTGTTTCGTCCGGCCAGTCGCTGCCGGCCATTCTCGCTCATATCGCCGAGGGGATCGAAGATGCCATCCCTGGTGCCATGGCATCCATCCTGTTGCTGGATGAGGATGGCGAGCACCTTCGCCACGGTGCGTCTCCCCACCTGCCGGAGGCTTACAGCAAGGCGATCGATGGCGTCAAAGTAGGGCCAATGGTGGGATCCTGCGGCACCGCCGTGCATCGCCGCGAACCGGTGTTCGTCACCGATATTCAAAACGATCCCTTGTGGCAGGACTTCCGCGAACTTGCGGAACAGCATGGCTTGCGTGCCTGTTGGTCCCTGCCAGTGCTGAACGCCGCAGGGCGGGTGCTGGCATCGTTTGCTGTGTATTACCGTGAGCCACGCGATCCGCAGCCAGGGGACATCGCTCTGATCAAGCGCGTGGTTCATATCACTGGCATCGCGGTGGAGCGGGTGCGCAAGGAGAAGGCGCTGCGCTTGCTGGAGACCTGCGTTTCGCGCCTGCACGACATCGTTTTGATCACTGACGCCGAGCCGACCGATGGGCCGGGGCCACGCATTCTCTTTGTGAATGACGCCTTCGTGCGCCGCACCGGTTACACGCGTGAAGAAGTCATCGGCAAGAGTCCGCGCTTTCTACAGGGACCTAAAACGCAGCGTGACGCGCTGGATCGCATCCGCACCGCACTCAATTCTTGGAAACCAGTTCGCGAGCAACTCATCAACTACACCAAATCCGGTGAAGAATTCTGGGCTGAACTCTACATCGTGCCGGTCGCGGATGACACCGGATGCTACACGCATTGGGTTTCCATCGAACGCGACATTACAGAGCGCAAGCACGCTGAAGTGACATTAGCGGAAAGCCAGCGACAGTATCGCGATCTGGTGGAGACCTCTCACAATGTCATTTGGGCGGTGGACGTGGAGGGGCGTTTCACCTTCCTCAATCAGGCGGCTCGTGCGATCTATGGGCGTGACCCGGAGGAAATGATCGGGCACCGTTTACACGAATTCGTTCCTGAGGATCAGCATCAAGCGCAAGACGAAATCACGGCCAACATGCTCCGGGACGGGCGTGATGCCATGGATTATTCAAACCGCATCCGCCGCAAGGATGGCAGCATCGCGATCCTGAACTCGAATGCGCGTGTCGTTCGTGACTCCCAAGGCCAGATGATCGGCATTTCGGGGATGTCGCAGGATATTACCGAGAGTTTGAAAACGCAGGAGGCTCTGGCTGAAAGCGAACAGCGCCTGCGGATGGCGCTGAATGCCGCGCACATGGGGACCTACGAGTGGAATATTCCAAGCGGCCGCATTGTGTGGTCTCGCGAGCACGAGGAATTGTGGGGGTATGCAGTCGGCGAGTTCGACGGCTCCTACGAGGCCTTCGCCCAGCGTATACACCCCGATGACCTTGTGGCGATCAACGCGGAAATCTCACGCTGCATGTCCGTTCACGAGAGATTCGTCTGGGAGTTTCGTGTGCTTTGGCCGGACGGCAGCCTGCACTGGATGGCCGGGATTGGCGAGTTCAGTTACGACCAGGAGGATCAACCCGTTCGCATGCATGGTGCGATCATGGAAATCACCGAACGGCGCATTGCCATCGAGCAGCTCCGGCAGCGCGAAGAATTGCTCGACATGGCGGGGAGGATCGCGCGCATGGGCGGCTGGAGCGTTGAGTATCCAGAGGTTCACATCACGTGGTCGGACGAAGTGTGCCTGATCCACGATTTGCCGGTCGGAACGGTTCCCACCTTAGAGCAAGCTATGGAGTTCTACCCGCCCGACTCGCGCGAGATTGCCGCCGAGGTGGTTTCAGCCTGCGTGCGGGATGGCACTCCGTTCGACGTGGAATTGCAGCTCATCACCGCCAGCGGGAGAAAAATTTGGATCCGCTCCATTGGGCATGCCGAGCACGATTCCGCAGGCGTGATCAAACGGGTCCAAGGTGCCTTTCAAGACATCACCGAACGCAAGAAAGCCGAACGTGAACTGGCACGCACCAACCGTGCGCTCAAGCTGCTCAGTGGCTGCAGTGAAGCGCTGATTCGTGCGGACGATGAAACGACCTTGCTGCGCGATGTGTGCCGGTTAGCGGTGGACACCGGGGGTTACCGGATGGCTTGGGTGGGTTACGCGCAGGACGACGAAAAGCATTCCATCACGCCGATGGCCCATGCCGGAGTCGAGGACGGCTACCTCACTGAGGCTATCCTCACCTGGGATGAACAAAGTCGATCTGGCCAAGGCCCGGCCGGCCGGGTCATCCGTAGCGACAAGCCGATCGTCTGCGAGGACATCGAGAATGATGCATCCATCATCTGGTTTGATGCGGCGCGAGCACGCGGTTACCGGGCGGTCACCTGCCTGCCGTTACGCGACAAACAGCGCACCTTTGGGCTGCTGGCCCTCTATTCGGCTGAGGTCAATGTCACGCCTGCGGAGGAACTGAAACTCTTGCAGGAAATGGCGGACGATTTGGCTTTTGGTATCCTCAATCTGCGTCTACGGGCCGACCAATGCCGCACTCATGAAGCTGTGCTCACCATGGCGCGTGGGATTTCGGCGAGCACCGGCAACGAGTTTTTCGAAAAGCTCGCCATCAGCATGGTCGAGGCCTTGGGCGCTCACGCTGGATTCATCGCCAACTTGAGTGACGACAAGACCATGGCCACCACCCTGTGCGTTGTCGTGGAGGGCAAGTTGGCCCCCAATTTTGAATACGCCCTCGCCGGCTCCCCTTGCGAGAACTTGGGCCACGACAATGTCTGCGTCGTGCCCAAAGACGTGAAGCAGCTCTACCCGCAATCGCAGACACTTCAAGACCTGGACGTCAACGCCTACGTTGGCACCGAGCTTTATGGTGTCGATGGCAAGCTCTGCGGCCAGATGTCGGTGCTGTTCCGGGAGCCGCTCGAACAGCATGATTTCATCACTTCCACCCTGAAAATCTTCGCCTCCCGTGCGGCGGGCGAACTCGAGCGCCAGAAAACCGATGCTCGGCTGCGAGAGCAGGCGGCGCTGCTGGACAAGGCGCAAGATGCCATCCTCGTGCGGGATCTCAATCACAAGATCCTCTACTGGAATCACAGTGCAGAGCGTCTCTACGGCTGGACCGCTGAGGAGGCTATCGGACGAACCGCGCTAGAGCTGATTTATCATGACACTGCTCCGCCGGTTGCCGCGCTTAAAACGCTCATGGCGGAAGGCGAGTGGGTCGGCGAAATCCAGCAGTTCACCAAGGATGGCAAACCATTGACTGTCGAAGGACGCTGGTCCCTCGTGCGCGATGAGCAGGGGCGTCCCAAGTCAGTTCTCGCGATCAACACCGACATCACCGAGCGCAAGAAGATCGAGGCCCAATACCTGCGTGCCCAGCGTATGGAGAGCATTGGCACGCTGGCCGGCGGCATCGCGCACGATTTGAACAACGTGCTCGCTCCGATCATGATGGCCATCGACCTGCTGAAGATGCAGGAGACGAATCCGCGGCGGCTCAGCGTGCTCACCACTATGGAAGGCAGCGCCAAACGCGGCGCCGACATGGTCAAACAAGTTCTCTCCTTTGCCCGTGGGGTGGAAGGCCAGCAGTTGGATGTGCAGGTGGCCCATCTGATGCGGGAAATCGAAAAATTTACCAACGAAACCTTCCTCAAGAACATTGAGGTGCATTGTGACGTGCCGGTGGAGCTATGGCTGGTCAAGGGGGATCCAACGCAACTCCACCAAGTGCTGCTCAATCTCTGTGTCAACGCCCGCGACGCCATGCCCAACGGCGGCAGACTCTCGCTGAGCGCCAGCAACCTGAAGCTCGACGAGCAGTATGTCGGCATGAACATCGATGCCAAGCTCGGCCCTCATGTGTGCATTCAGGTGGAGGACAGCGGCACCGGCATGCCGCCAGACGTTATCGAGCGCATTTTCGAACCCTTTTTCACCACCAAAGAACTCGGCAAAGGCACCGGCCTAGGACTTTCCACCACCATTGCCATCATTAAGAGCCACGGCGGCTTCGTGCGCGTTTACAGCGAGGTGGGTATGGGCACGCGTTTCCATATCTATCTGCCGGCGCAAACCGAACCCGGCGCCATCGGTTTGGAAACCTCCGAGCCCGAACTGCCGCGTGGCAACGGCGAACTGGTGCTCGTCATTGATGACGAGGTCGCCGTCCGGCAGATCACCCGACAGACCCTGGAGGCCTTTGGATACCGCGTCCTGCTGGCCTCGGATGGTGTCGAGGCTACCTCGATCTATGCCACTCGGCATCAGGAAATCGACGTCGTTCTCACGGATATGATGATGCCGCTGATGGACGGACCGACGACGATTATGGTGCTGTTGAGGATAAATCCGGGGCTTCGCATCATCGCTGCCAGCGGCCTCAACGCCAACGGCATGGTCGCCAAAGCCACCAACGCGGGCGTTAAGCACTTCATCCCCAAACCCTATACGGCAGAAACACTACTCAAAACGATTTGCGAGGTGCTTAGCGATAATCCGACGCCATAAGACCGTATTAATGAATTTCGATTCCATGATCAATATAAGATAACAATCCATATAGAATACTTCCAAAAGCCACCTTTTCGCGATTTGAAGGTGTGAATTTCATCGCGGTTGCTTAATCGAGGAAAGCGGATCGCCTAGTTTCTAGGTAGGTGACAAAGTTTTCACCCCGAGTAACTTATGTGCTACACGGCGGCGGGTTGGAGGGTTAGGATATCGCACCCTCCTTCGGATGTGTGGATGGGATACACCTCAACTGAGTGGTGCGAGCAGATGAGATAGAGTTTCCGCATCGATCTTCAATTGGTTCGTTTCATCGGAGAGCAAGGCTTCGACGAGGGTCGATTTATGCTTTTGGAGTTCCAGGATGCGATCTTCGATGGTACCGCGACAGATGAGCTTGTGGACAAAAACAGGCTTGGTCTGCCCGATGCGATGGGCGCGGTCGGTGGCTTGATTTTCTGCGGCTGGATTCCACCAGGGGTCGTAGTGGATGACGGTGTCGGCAGCGGTGAGATTGAGTCCGGTGCCACCTGCTTTGAGGGAGATGAGGAAAATGGGTGTCTGGCCGGCTTGGAAGGTCTTGACCAAGGTGGCGCGGTCTTTGGTCTGACCGGTGAGCTTGAGGTAGGGGATTTTTTCCTGAATGAGGTGCTGCTCGATGAGGGCGAGCATGGAGGTGAAGGTTGAAAAAAGGAGAATTTTCCGACCTTCTTGGATGAGCGTGGGGAGTAGCTCGGTGGTGAGGTAGTCGAGCTTGGCGGAGTCGGTGATTTTCTGCGCGCTGGGGATTTTGAGGAGTTGGGGGTGACAGCAGATTTGGCGCAGCTTGAGAAGGGCGTCGAGCACGATGATATGGGATTTTGCGAGGCCTTTCGCCGAGATGGCGTCGCGGACGCGCTGGTCCATGGCGGCGCGGACGGATTCGTAGAGATCGGTCTGTTTTTTATTGAGGTCGATGCCGTGGATGATTTCCGTTTTGGCGGGTAGCTCGGTGGCGACTTGATCTTTGGTGCGCCGGAGGATGAGTGAAGAGACGCGGCGGTTCAGGACGAGTTGGGCATCGGTGGAGCGATCTCGCTCGATGGGTCTCCTGAGCTGGGTGTTGAAAGTTTTTTCGTCGGAAAGAAAACCGGGCATGAGGAAGCGCATGAGGCTCCAGAGTTCGCCAAGGTGATTTTCCATGGGGGTGCCGGAGAGGCAGAGACGATGGGCAGACTTGAGCTTGCAGGCGTTGACGGCGGCGAGAGCCTTGGGGTTTTTAATGTATTGCGCTTCGTCGAGGGCGACGATGTGCCAGTCCTGTTTGGAAAGCTGGGGAAAGTCGCGGGTGAGCAGCGGATAGGAGGTGATGACGATGTCCGCGGAGGCGATTTCACCAAAGTCGGTCGCACGGTCTTTTCCTTGGAGAGCGAGGACTTTGAGGTGAGGGGTAAATTTCTCGGCTTCAGCGGCCCAGTTCGGGACGACGGAGGTGGGGGCGATGACGAGTGAGGGGTGGCCAGGGGATTTGGCGCATTCAGCGGCGAGATGGGTGAGGGTTTGCAGGGTTTTCCCGAGGCCCATGTCATCGGCGAGGATGCCATGGAGGCCGTGGGCGCTGAGAAACTGGAGCCACCGGAATCCTTCGACTTGGTAAGGACGAAGCGCTGCGAGCACGGTGCTGGGGATTTCCGCAGGCGGGAGCGATGTGATGTTTTTCAGGCTATGGCCGAGCTTGGCTAGAGCGCGGGTGGTCTCTGAGGAGTCGATGGAGAGGGTGTCGGCGACGGCGGCGGCGGCGAGACGATCCACTCGGAGGGGGCCGGTGCCGACATTTCCGTGGAAAAGGTGGCGAACTTGATCGACCAGCTCGATCAGGCGTTTCGCGGGAAAACGGATGAAACCGTCTTGTGGATTTTCACAGGGGAGGGTGAAAAACTCGGGTAAATTCGGATCATCTGCCTCTGGCAGATCGAGCTGGAGGGCCTCGGCGATGATAGGGATGAGGCTGAGACGCTGGCCGTTGATCTCGTAGGAGATATCAAAGCGGAACCAGTCGATCCCATGGTCTGGATCGGTCTCGATGGCCGGAAAAAACTCGGTGGCGTCGTGCGCGGTGAGACCTGCTTTCGGGTCGATCTCGATCACCCAACCGGCAGCGCGATGCTTGTCCATTGCGGGACTTTCAAGGATTTTCAACCACGCGAGCTGCGGCGTGGGAAATGGTTCAGCAGGCACGAAACTGCTGTGTGCGACGACATCTGAGTCGGCCACATTGAGGATTTCATCCAGCGAGATGAACTCCATTTTGCGAAGCTTATTCTCGAGTGCTCGCTCCTGCTTTAAGCTTCGAGGCCAGATGTGACGCTTACCCGCCCGGAGCAGGATATGACTTTCTGGAGCACCGTGAGCCAGTGGTGGTAGTGGAGGGCTGTCTGAATAGGAGAAGGTGAGTTGCCCAACTGTGAGCGGTTTTGAGTGGCCAGATAAAATCCGCGAATGGACGCGGAAATGGAGAACCGGCGCTGTCGCCTTGCGAGTCTCCGTTTCGACCTTGGTGGGAGTGGGTAGAGCGACCGATGTGACCCCGGCAAACCGCGCTGAAATCGTCTTCAAGTTTTTTGCCAAGACCTTCGGGCCCTTTTCCCAAGCGGCAAGAACCGCCGGAGGTAACACACTTTGCAGCAGCCCGAAAGTGGCGGAATTCGGATCAAGGTAACGGAGCGGTTGGGTCGGTAAAATGATAAGCTCGGCGTTTGCACAGCGCAAAACCGGACGGACGCTCCCATCCGTGGCATTTTCCCAGAGCGCTTCCACCACTTCTGGTGGCCCTAGGGTCAGGGCTTGGTAGCCATCCTCGCTACCCGATTTGTAGGACTCTTCCCCGAAATACAAATTTCCCGTCGCAGATGCTGCGTCCAAGATTTCCTCCCAGCCAGCGCCTTCCAGCGGCATATCTGACCACAGCCTGAGCTTGCGGTAGCGTTGGAAATAGCTAGCCGTCACGACAAGATCCTGCTGGGTCATGTATTTCGGCGGGCGTGAAGGATCAGCATTCGCCCGGGATTGTGAAATTTTGACACTACCATCCTTCTGCCGAGTGCCCACACGGAGGACGAAGTGATGGACTTTTTTTTGCGCATAGAGTGGCTTCTCGATGCAGTAGGCGAGGAAACGGTTTTCCGGCTTGCTTGGCTTTTCTAGTCCCGCCGCGCCTGCCACCTGCGCCGCCTTTTCGATTTCTCGAAGCCATTCGCTGATCTCCGGCGCTAAGTAGTCATTTGACGCCCGAATCACCTTATCCAGCTCAGCTGAAATGTAAGCCATTAACCCCGCCGCATGCTTGCAATGATCCTCCACCGGACACGAGCAATCCGTCACAAGCCCCCACTTACCTCGGAGGAAGCCAAACTCCAGCAATGTCAAATAGGGCCGCGGAGCCGTTCCCACCACCTTCGCGGTGACGATTACCACCTCGTTGGATTCCACCTCAATGTCTAACTCCTTGATCGAACGCGCCGCCGCATAGCTCTGACTCCGCATCTGAGTCGTGTAGCCAAACAGCCCCTTCCACTGCCGACCCACCAGCCACTCTTGAAGACTTGGGAGTGTGTGGAAAATCGTTAGGTCACTTGCCATGGGCTGGAGTCTGGCGGGAAAAAATCCCTGATCAACCCATCGGGTATAAAATCTCCCGGCTCACCGCATCGATCGCGGCCAGCGTATCCGCATCCAGCTTCAAGCCCGCCGCCGCCAAGATCGGGCCGAGCTGATCTTCGCGTGAAACCCCCACGATCGTCGCCGCCACGAAGTCATGCTGCTTGCTCCACGCCGCCGCCATCGTCACCGGGTGCAGCCCCGCCGCCTTCGCCACCTCTAAGAATTTCCCGGTCGAGGCCACGCAGCGCTCATTCAAGAAACGCTGCACCATCGCTTGGTGACGTGGGCTATGGCTCTTTAAATACTCGGAAAATCGAGCATCTGTCGGCGAGTCAGGCCGATTGTATTTCCCACTCAGCACCCCGCCCGCCAGCGGACTATACGGCAGTAAACTCACCTGCTCGCGGCGGCAAATTTCCGCCAACTCATCCTCAAACCGCCGGTTATTCAGCGAAAAATTATTCTGGATCGTCTCATAGCGGCTGATCCCCTGCAAGTCACTCGCCCACAGCGACTTCATCAGCCCGAAGCTATTCTGATTGCTGCACCCGATGCTCCGCACCTTGCCCTCCTGCACCAGTTCATGCAGAGGCTCCAGGGTATCTTCTGCACGCATCCCATGATCCGGCCAATGGACCTGATACAGGTCGATGTAGTCCGTCTGCAAACGCCGCAGACTCCCCTCGACCGCTTGACGGATGTGCCGCCGGTCCAGCGCACATTTGCCATTTCGCACCGGCGCGTTGAACCAGCCGTGCGCCGCTCCCGTCACTTTCGTCGCTAAAATAATGCCATCGCGCGGCTTCCCCTTCATCCATCGCCCGAAAATTTCCTCCGTCTTCCCCACCAACTCCGCCACCGGTGGCACCGGATACACCTCCGCCGTGTCATAGAAATCAATCCCCGCCGCATGGCAGCGATCCAGAATACGGTGCGCCTCCGCCTCTTCCGTTTGCAGGCCGAAGGTCATCGTCCCCATGCAGATCTCACTCACCGTCATCCCCGTTTTCCCTAATCGCCGCTGCTCCATGACTCTAAGATTCGGGAAACCCCTCCTTCATTCAAGCCCAGACCTTTTCACCCCGCTCAACGAATCAATTGCCAGCCGCCCCGATCCCACTATGCTCACCATCCCGGCGGAAAAAAGACCGGCTTCTATCCCATGAATCATCCACACGTCGCAATCGTAGGTGCCACTGGTGCCGTCGGTGTTGAAATGCTCCTTTGCCTCGAACAACGGAACTTCCCACTCCGTAAACTCACCCTGCTCGCCTCTGCCCGTTCCGCTGGGAAAACGATGACCTTTCGCGGCCAAGAAATCCTCGTGGAAGAACTCACCCACGAGTCCTTCGCGGGCATCGACATCGCCCTTTTCAGCGCTGGCGGCGGCATCTCCTTGGAATTCGCCCCCTCCGCCGCAGCCGCAGGAGCCGTCGTCATCGACAACTCCTCCGCCTTCCGCATGGATGCAGGCGTTCCCCTCGTCGTCCCAGAAATCAACCCCGCTGCCGCGAAAGACCGCCCACGCGGCATCATCGCCAATCCGAACTGCACCACCATCATCTCCCTGATGGCGCTCGCTCCCCTCCACGCCGCCTTCGGCCTCCGCTCCATCATCGCCTCCACCTACCAAGCCGTCTCCGGCTCCGGTGCCCAAGGCATCCTTGAGCTCGAAGAGCAAATGAACGCCATCGCCCACGGGCAGCCCTTCACCCCCAAGGTCTACCCGCGCCAGATCGCCTTCAATGTGATCCCTCAAGTCGATGCCTTCACCGAGAACGGCTACACCAAGGAAGAACTCAAAATGCTCCATGAAGGCCGGAAAATCCTCGGTCTCCCCGAGCTCCGCGTCTCCTGCACCTGCGTCCGCGTCCCCGTTTACCGCTCTCACTCGGTCTCCATCACCGCCCAGTTCGAGCGCCCCGTGGACCCCGCGAGCGCCCGCGCCATCTACGCCGGGAAGCCCGGCATCCAAGTCGTCGATGACACCGCCACCAAGCTTTTCCCTGTCCCACTCGACACCACGGGTAAGGACGACTGCCTCGTGGGCCGCATTCGCCAGAACCTCGTGCTCGACAACGCTCTCGACCTCTGGGTCGTCGGCGACCAAGTCCGCAAAGGCGCTGCGCTCAATGCCGTCCAGATCGCGGAAATCTTGTAATCCAAATCCGCCCCCCATGGACCTGCCCGCTTACCTCACTGCCCGCACCGCCGAAGTAGATGCGGCGCTGGACCGCTATTTACCCAAGGCCAAAGAGCGCCCCGCCACCCTCCACACCGCCATGCGCTACAGCATCTTCGCCGGTGGTAAGCGCCTCCGCCCAGTGCTTTGCCTCGCTGCGGCTGAAGCCTGTGGCGGTGAAACTTCCGCCGCCCTCGCCCCCGCCTGCGCCGTGGAACTCATGCACACCTATTCCCTCGTCCACGACGACCTTCCCGCCATGGACGACGACGACCTCCGCCGTGGCCGCCCGACCTGCCACAAAGTCTATGGCGAGGGCATCGCCATCCTTTGCGGCGACGCCCTCTTGACCGAGTCCTTCATCGTCCTCGCCCAAACCCCCGCCACCCCGCGCTACGGTACCCGCGACCACCTCACCGAGTTCGCCGTGGCTGGCGGCAGCCGCCAACTCATCGGCGGCCAAGTCATGGACCTCCAGGGCGAAGGGGAAAAACTCACCAAGCGCGACCTCGTCCGTATCCACGAGGCAAAAACGGCAGCCCTGCTCACCAGCGCCCTCCGCCTCGGTGCCATGACCGCCAACGCCACCCCCGCCAAGCTCACTGCACTCACCGAGTTCGGCCACGCCCTCGGCCTTGCCTACCAAGTCATCGACGACATCCTCGACTGCACCCAGAGCACCGAAGTCCTCGGAAAAACCGCCGGCAAGGACGCTGCGGTCGAGAAATCCACCTACCCCGCCATCATCGGCCTCGACGCCTCACGCCGCGAAGCCGCACGCCTTACCCAGCGCGCCCTGCAAGCCCTCAGCCCCCTCGGGAAAAAAGCCCAGCGCCTCCACCAAATCGCCGCACACCTCCTCCAGCGCGACTACTAAAGTCCCGTCTCGAACGCAGTCCGCTTCCCCCTCGCCCCGAAGTCTCTAATTTAGAGATTCTTACCTTCTCTCGCGGTCCGGCTACTTCACCCATCGCCCGGAGTCCTGGAAATCTGTCCAAGATACTCCTCGCTAAAACCCCTGAATATCACAAGATTCCGGCGGAATTGCTTCCACAGCCACCCGAGAAAATCACCATGAAAGCCAGCATGAAATGCTCCAACTGCGGTGCAGAGATGTCCAACCTGAACATGACGTGGGGCCGTAAGCAAATGTGGTTCATCGTTCCGATCATGTTCGTTGGATTTCTCCCACTCATCAAAATGTCCTTCTTTAAAGGCGATGTGACGAAGGACCTAACGATCAGCGAAATTCAGACACGCAACTCGGATCGATCACTGGAAATTTTGGGACTGATCACCAATTCCAGTAGCCGAGAATGGTCCGGTCTCAATGTGGAGGCCGAGTTCTTCGATGCTTCCGGCAACTTTATCGACGAGGACAGCGTTTATCTTCGTTCTGAAATAGCAGGCCACTCGAAGGAGCATTTTAAGATCGTGATTGCTTCACCCCCAGACGCAGCCGTCAATGGTTCGATTAAGCCTGTCGTCAAGATTTCTGGCGGACGTACCAGCCCCTTCTAAATTCATTTTAAAATATAGCGGACTGAGTTGCAGCACTTCTGCATCACCAACCGCTCCCAGATGCACGGCGTCAATCCCCCTAACATACAACCATGATTCTCGCCGAAATCACCATTCAGAATAGCAACCTCGCCACTCAGTCCGGCATCAGTCTCGGCTCAATTTTAGCAGTGACGTTTTCTTGGGCACGCAACCGCTCTATTTTCTGGGCCATTATTGCAGGGATTTTTTCATGGTTCTACGTGATTTATTTCGCCCTAACCCGGCGGCCAGACGAGCGACGTCGCTAGCTTCATTCGATTGCGGGGCTCAAATCCATCCGCCTCATGCACGGCTCAAGTAGCTTGCCCTGCGGCTGCGTGCCGGTGATTTCCCGCATCCATCCCCAATCGAAAAAGCTTGCCATCGAGGATGTGATATACCAATCCATCACTCTGCAATTTGGGATTTAAAAATCCAAGCCTTCCCATCTCGCAGGCCCGCTTCGCTGGATTTTCCAGCTTCGCCCAATCCAGACAGATCCCAGGAAACTGGCCTTTGTCAAAAAAAACCAAAAAACCCAACTATGTCCCAGAACTCTGCTCGGCTTCGCCTCCTGAAGTCGCAACCCATCCCCGTCCTCTTGTGCCTCGTCGTCGCCAGTTTTGGCGCGGCTAAGGCCCAAACCATTAGCAACGCTAGCTTTGAAACGCCTACGTTAGCGACCAACACGTTTGCTTACCTACCCACAGGCTCCGGCTGGACGATGACCAACGGCACGGGCATCGCCCGAAATGGCAGCGGCTTCGTCAATACCAACCCCAATGCCCCACTCGGCTCGCAGGTCCTTTTCATGCAAGGCAGCAGTTGCACGGCCGAGCGCCTAGTCACCATTTCCACTGCGGGCTCCTACCGCATCCGTCTGAAAGCCGCTCAACGCACGGGAAATCAACAAAGTTTCCGCGTCCTTCTCGGCGGCACCTTGGTCGATGTCATCACGCCGTCGAACCAAAACTACGTCGAGTATGTCACCTCAGACGCGACCCTTGCGGTCGGCGACAGGATGTTGAGAATAGAATCCGCCAATCCACTCGGCGGCGACAACACGGTTCTGATCGACAGCCTGAGCATCGAGAAATACACCAACGGTCCGGAAAATTGGTCCAACCCCGCCACCTGGGGTGGCACCGTTCCTGCGGCGGGAGCTCATGTCGATATACCTGCTGGGCAAATCGTCGTGCTCGATCAAGACGTCGTCGCCGACTCCATCATCGTCCGCGGCACACTCCGCTTCGCTCGTAAGACGCTCAACGTCACCGCCTGCTCGATCATCGCCGACGGACCGACCGCCCGCATCGAAATGGGCACCGAGCAATCCCGCTATACTAACAATCTCACCATCACCCTGACTGGCGGCGTTTGTACGGCTCCCACCGCCTGCACTTGTGCCGGGACTGGCCACGAAATGACAGATGGAAATGTCATTTCCTCCATCAACGGCGGCGTGCTCGATATCCACGGCGCGAACACCGTCAGTTGGACTAAACTCGCAGCATCGACTCAAGCCGACCCGCTTCGCCTCACCCTTTCACAAGCGGTCACATGGCCCGTCGGAGCGGAAATCCTCATCACTTCGTCCTCGACGAATTATAATGAATCCGAGACCCGGACGATCTCCTCAATCACGCCAGACGGCCTTACGATCACGCTGAATTCGGCGCTCACTTACAACCACAACGGCACCCAGCCAACTTACACCCGCAGCTCGGACAGCCGTTCATGGACCATCGACATGCGGGCTGAAGTCGGCCTGCTAAGCCGGAACATCAAGATCCAAGGCGCAGCCGATACGATCATTCCGGGTCATGTGAATGAAGGATTCGGTGGTCACGTGATGATCATGAAAAGCGGCAGCACCCTCGCCGGGGACGCAGCCTTCGTGCAAGGTGGGCGCGGCTACGTCGAAGGTGCCGAGTTTTACCGCATGGGTCGCAAGAGCGTGAAAGGCAAGTATCCCCTGCATTTCCACATGCTGGGCGAGGAAGGAAAAGGCCAATATTTCCGCAATAACAGCGTCCACCGTTCCTACAACCGCGCCATTGTCATCCACGGCACCGAGTCGAGCTTGGTCGAGAAAAATGTCGCCTACGATCACATCGGTCACGGCTTGATGCTCGAAGACGGTTCGGAGCGCTTCAACCGCGTCCTGAGCAATGTGATGGCGCTCACACGCCGCCCTGCAAGCCTTGCCGAGGCGGTCACCCCATCAGATTTCACCGGGCAAGTAGTCCAACGCCAATCACCTGCTAGTTACTGGATCACCAATCCTAACAATATCGTTGATAACAACATCGCCGCCGGGACTCAAGGCACTGGTATTTGGCTACTTTTCCCGCGCTTTACTGTCGGTGTATCGGCGACAGACCCCCGCTTCTCGGCCATGAACCCAAGCCTAGAACCGCTCGGCTCCATGAGAGGAAACGTCTGCCACTCCAGCCGCACTGGGCTCGATGTGAGCGACGGTCTCACTGCGGACCACGACATCGACAGCAACCTCGGCACTCAATACCCCACGGGTATTGTCGTGGAAAACAGCACCCTCTACGCCAACTACACCGGTATCTACACCGGTCTCACCGATGGCAGCGACCCAAGCCTCACCACCTTCCGCGGCTTTAAAATGTCGGACAATGCCCACCATTTGATGATGGCTCAAAATTGCTTGGTGGATGACGTCATCGCCGTCGCCGACTCTGGGCTAGGCCTCTTCAAATTCGCCGCAGACGGGGTCATTCCAAACGGCGGACTTAAGGCATTCCACCGTTCCTACGATGGCCCCACCCGCGTGAGCAATGCTTACCTCGTCAACTTCAATGCGGCGGATGCGACCATGTTTTCCAACAACGGTGCCTCATTCAAACACACCAATGCGCCGTTCACGAATATCACCTTCAGCCATGCAGGCACTCCACGCTCGAATCTCTATGATTACAGCAACCGCCCCAACGGCCCTGGACCTCAAGGTTATCAAAACCCACGCACTTGGATGATGTCCCTGCGCGATGTGGACGGCTCGGTGGCCGGACTCGCGAACAGCTCCATCATCACCAACAACCCCTTCATGCGGACATCTACCGACTTCCAACCTAGCAATTGGACCAACACCTTCCGCTCCACCCACAAGTTCGCCTACACCACCGTCAATGTTTCCGCGACTTACGGTGACTATGCTGATATGACCGTCACTCGCGAGAGAACTGGCGAAGCCAGCGCCAACCTTTACTACAGCCACCTCTTTTTGGTGCAGGTCGAGTTGCCGCTCATTGTCAATGAAGATTACTTCTACACATACCAGCTTCACACCCTGCCAGCAGGGAAACTCATCCAGTTCGGCATCGGTGACGTGGCCGTGAATGATTTCGTTAAATTCCGGGTGCGTGACATTGGCAAACTTGCCGGTCTCCAAGTGAATTATGCCAATCCCGGGCAAACGGGTTCACTCGCCCCTTGCACCACCAAGTCAGCTCTGGACGCTGCGAGCGTCTCTTCCTATTTCACCGATGTCACAACAGGTGATGTGTGGGTGAAATTTTTCAATCAGTCCACCATGGCGCATTTGCGAACCTTGATCCGTGCCACATGGACCGGAACTCCTTCGGGCACCACCATCACTGCTGTGGATACCGATGGCGACGGTGTAACCGACTACCAAGAAGCCCTCGGCAGCGCCGGCGACTACGTCGTCGACGTCCGCGATCCTATGGTCACGAATGACATGAAATTCACCTTCGACACACCCGGAAATCTTGAAGGCTGGGTGCCAACAGGCGTCTCGCCAGCTGCCACCGTCAGTGGCGGAGAACTCGTCGCCACGTCCGCCACGAATGACCCCTATTTCACCAAGACCGGATTCAACTTCAAAGGCTCAGACATTCCAGGGATCTATGTCCGCTACCGCTCCGACACCAGCGGCACCTTGCAGCTTTTCTGGTCCAATGAAACCGGTGGGATCAACTCCACCCGCAGCATTTCCGCAAGCGCCAGTTACACGGCGAACAGCGGATATAAAATCGCGTTCTTCAACCTCGCATCCCACCCGGAGTGGGCAGGAAAAACGATCAAGAGCCTGCGACTCGACACCCTCGGCGTGGCTGGGAAAATCACTTGGCTTGACTGGATCAAAGCCAGTCTAGGCACTGCGGACAGCGATGGAGACGGCAATTTGGACGCCAATGAACTCGCCACCGGGAATGACCCGGAAAATGCGATTGATCTCCGGTTCGAGTTCAACGTGGACAACGATTTCCAAGGATGGGCCCGCACCAATATCACCACCGCCGCCTCCGTTACCGGTGGTAGCCTACTGGCGACTTCCACCAACAACGACCCGCAACTCGCACGCACTGGCTTCAACTTCTCCGGCAGCGCCGTGACCTCCATCACCGTGCGCTACCAGGCGGACATCGGCGGCAGCTTGCAGCTTTACTGGGCGAATGAAAATGGCAGCTACTCGGCCGCCCGCTTGGTCACCGCGAGCCCCGTTTATATCGCGAACGCCGGCTACAAAGTCGCAACCTTCGATCTCTCGACTCACGCGGAGTGGGTTGGAAAATCGATCAAGGCCCTTCGTCTCGATACCCTGGCCGGAGCGAACAAGTTCACCCAAATCGACTACATCCGCGGCAACGGGGCGACTGCCGCAGCCCTGCCTGGACAAAACCTCATGGCACCGACCGGTCAACAACTCACGGCGGACGGCTTGCTCAAGCCCAGCATTTCAGCCATGCAAAAAATCAGCTCGGGCGGCACTCGATTGGGCCTCTCCATCGACGCCCAAGCCGGTATCACCTACCGCCTCATGGCCTCGCCAGATCTTTCGGTGGGCAGTTGGCGTCTCGTCAATACCTACACCGCCACCACGGCTGGACGGGTTGAAATCCAGGATGAAACTTCCGCCACGCAGCAGTTTTACCGGATCGAATACGAGGAGCCCGTCTCGAATTAAATTTGCCCTGCGCCTTGGCACGTATCGTGTTCTTTAGCTTTCCAAAATGGATCGTTTACAAGGATTGCTAGGAGTCTTGCTGATTTTAGGAATCGCATGGGCCTGCTCAAACAACCGGCGGCGGATCAATCTGCGGCTGGTCTTGAGCGGGCTCAGCTTGCAGGTGCTCATCGCCATTTTGATTTTCCACGTGAGTGTGGTGGCGAGCTTTTTTAAAACGCTGGGTGATGGGATTGGGAAAATCGAGGAATTCGCCCGCACCGGTGCCAGCTTCGTCTTCGGCGGCATCGCAGTCCAGCAACGCGACGGCAGCGTGGGAAATTACTTGAGCGGTGGATTCGTCTTCGCCTTCAATGTCACGGCCACGATCATCCTCGTGTGTGCCTTAGTCGCAGTGACTTACCATTTCGGCATCATGCAGAGAATCGTGGCGATCGTCGCGCGAGCCATGAACTTCATCATGCGAGTGAGTGGAGCCGAGGCACTTAGCAATGTGGCGAGCGCCCTCGTCGGCCAAGTCGAAGCGCAAGTGATGATCCGTCCGTATCTGGCAGGGATGACGAAAAGCGAGCTACTCGCGTCGATGAGTGGCAGCCTGGCCTGCATCGCCGGTGGGATCTTAGTCGTCTATGTGAACATGGGCAAACAGGCCGGACTCGACCTGGCTCCCATGCTCATCACTGCGAGCTTGATGGCGGCACCCGGCGCGCTGGTGATCGCAAAGATCGTTTACCCAGAAACCGAGCAGAGTGAAACCATGGGAGTGGTGAAACTGGAGGTGAAGAGCGACTACATCAACGTAATCGACGCCATTTCCCATGGCGCGGCGGAGGGCTTGAAAATCGCACTCAACGTCATCGCCATGCTCATTGGATTCATCGCCGTGATCACCTGCATCGACTGGAGCCTGACGACGGTGGGACATTGGGTGAATCCAGACTTCGATCTGACGCTGAACTGGATTTTCGGCAAACTCTTCTACCCGATGGCCTGGGCGATGGGCGTGCCGAAGGTGGACATCCAGAGTGTCGCGACCTTGCTGGGTCAGAAGTTGACCATCAATGAGTTCGTGGCATTCAAGAGCCTGACGGATCGGGTGGTGCCGGTGCTGACAGAGAAGGGCTTACTGATCGTGAGCATCGCCATTTGCGGCTTTGCCAATTTCAGCAGCGTGGGGATGCAGATCGGCGGAATCGGTGCGCTGGCTCCCGAGCGGCGCGCGGATTTAGCGAAGCTGGGCATGAAAGCACTACTCTGCGGAACCCTAGCCTCCTACCTCTCCGCGACGATTGCGGGGATCGTATTATAAATCATTCTTCCGGTGGCATGGCGACAGCGTGCCATGGTTTTCCGCCCATTTTCGCGGCGATGACGACCACCTTCGACCACGACTGGACGGGGAAATCGAGCTGCTGCCAACCGCTGGCGGCCTCGCTACTGCAGAGCCAGCTGGCATCCGAGACCACATGCAGTTTTTTCCCGTCCTGCATCGTGCACCGGAACCGCAGGGCCAACCCCGCTGGCCCCGACTCATTCGTTCCCTCGACGGCGATGACATTGCGCCCTCCAGGATTGAGCCGGGCGAGCACGTCGTAAGTGGGTGGATTTGACCATTCATCCCCCGCTCCCACTTCCACACCGTTGACATATAGGCGGTGGCGGTTATCGCAAACCACCGTGACCGCTGCGCTGGCAAGATTCGGCGGCAGTTGGAACTCACGGCGGAAATAAACCGTCTCATTTTCTCCGGGTCTCGTGCTCTTCCACAGCCACGCGGCCGTGGGGGCGCTGGCTGGCTCAGACTTGGGACTTTGCTGGAGCTTGAAGTCTTTGAACTCCACTTTCATGGCGGGTCCAGAATGGAGCTGGAGGGCGAGAATCCCCTTGCTGTGCCGTTGGTCCACTTGTTCATCCTGCGCTTCTGCGACGAGTTTACCATTGATGAAGTGACGCAATTGATTTCCATGAGCCACGATGCGGTAGGAATTCCAAATGGATAAATCGACCGACTCCGGCGCGGTGGTACCCGTCACTTGCGGCTTCAGCTTCATGGTGACGATTTGCCCGCGCTCGCAGATCACGCCACGGCCATTTTCATCATAGATCATCCCGAGGAAGGGCGGGTTTGGATGGAGGTCGAACTGGTATCCAGAAACCGCCCACGACGCGGCGCTGTCGATCCGACTGCGGTATTGCACGCCCGAGTTGTTGTCCCCGGTGACGCGCGCTTGGAAATCCAATTGGAAATCAGCGGGGTCGCCGCCCTGCCAAATCAGGAAGGAGTTGGCGGTGATTTTCCGCCCAGTTTCGTCCGTTTCGCCAATGATGACGCCGTTTTCCACTCGCCACAGGCGCGGGTCGCCCGACCAACCGCTGAGATCCTTGCCATTAAAAAGTGGCAACCCGCTTGCTTGGACCGACAAAGTCACCAACAAGAGCAAGCAGGAAATAAGAGAACTCGGCATCAGGCAGGACTATACGAGCAGACCTCGGGCCGATTATCAGAAATCGAGGGAATCCCTCAGAATTCACCGTTCTGCGAGCAGGTTACGGAAGTAAGAAATCGTCGAGTCTAGGCCTTGGTCCAGCGAGATTTTCGGCTCCCAGCCGAGATCCTTCTTCGCTAGGGTGATGTCGGGCTGCCGCTGTTTCGGGTCATCTCCAGGAAGCGGGAAATAGGTGATTTTCGACGGCCCACCGACTTTTTTCAAGACGAGTTCCGCCAGCTGAAGCATGGTGAACTCACCTGGATTCCCGATGTTCACCGGGCCGACTTGGGTGGGGTGGTTCATGAGGCGGATGAAGCCTTCAATGAGATCGTCCACGTAGCAAAATGAACGAGTCTGGCTACCGTCTCCATAGATGGTAATATCCTTACCCTGAAGGGCTTGGACGATAAAATTCGAAACGACCCGACCATCGTCCGGAAGCATCCTTGGCCCGTAGGTGTTAAAAATCCGCACCACCCGGATGTCCACTTGGTTCTGGCGGTGGTAGTCGAAGAACAAGGTCTCAGCGCAGCGCTTGCCCTCATCATAACAGGCGCGAATGCCGATGGGGTTCACATTTCCATGATAGGCCTCAGGTTGCGGGTGGACGTCAGGATCTCCGTAGACCTCGGAAGTGGAGGCTTGGAAGACTCGTGCGCCCGTGCGTTTCGCCAGACCAAGGCAGTGAATGGCCCCCATGACAGAGGTCTTGGTGGTCTTGATCGGGTTATGCTGGTAGTGCGGCGGTGAGGCTGGGCACGCGAGGTTATAAATTTGATCCACCTCGTATTTGAAAGGCTCCGTCACATCGTGGCGGACGAGTTCGAAGTAGGGATTCGATAGTAAGTGAGAAATATTCCGCTTCCGACCGGTGAAAAAGTTGTCGAGGCAGATGATTTCGTTCCCTTCATTGAGCAGGCGTTCACACAAATGTGATCCTAAAAAACCAGCTCCACCAGTAATGAGTATGCGCATGCCGAAACCCAAGCGGATCGAGCATTTATTGCAAGCTAGGAATCCACTAAAACCGCCAAAAACAGCGTCACAATCTCGTTAGAAACGCCAGAGTGACAAGGAATCCGTCATCGTATAGGGCGGCTGTGTCCGGTGATTCAGAACGGTAAGGGGCCTTGCGGTTTATAAAATAGCCGACTAGAAGCCCGGCGTGGAAGCGATCCGTTATTTTAACCGACACACCGGCGTTCTTGAGACTGAGCAAGTTTACGGAGAGGGGTTTCTTCGCTGGTCCTACGGGAATCCACTCGGTGCTCTGTCGCTAGAGGCTTTCGTGAAGCGCCCGTTCTTCTCGAAATGGTATGGCCGCAAAATGAGCACCCCAGCCTCAGCCGCACGCGTGCAGCCATTCATCGCCCAATACGGGCTGGACCCTACGGACTTCGCGGAAGACGCGCAGAGTTATAGAAGTTTTAATGAGTTTTTTTACCGCAAGCTCAAGCCCTCTGCACGCCCGATCGACGCCGATGAGGCAAGCGTGGTCTTCCCTGCGGACGGGCGGCACTTGGGGTTTGAGCGGGCATCTGCCATCGAGGGAGTTTTCGTAAAAGGTCAAAAATTCGATCTTCCTGCGCTCTTGGGGGATGCAGCCTTGGCCAAGCGATATGCCGACGGCGCCCTCATTCTCTCGCGGCTTTGTCCGGTGGATTACCACCGCTTTCATTTCCCCGTCGCAGGAATTCCGGGGCCTACCCGCACGCTCACGGGCCCCTTATTTTCGGTGAACCCCATCGCCCTGAGGCAGAAGCTCGCTTACCTTTGGACGAACCAACGCACGGTTACGGAGCTGAAAACCGAGCAGTTCGGCACGGTGATCTGCATGGAGATCGGCGCGACCTGCGTCGGGACGATTTGCCAAACCTACACCCCAGCAAGCCCCGTTGTGAAAGGCGCAGAAAAAGGTTACTTCGCCTTCGGTGGCTCATCCACGATCACCCTCTTCGAGCCTGGGCGGGTGCGCTTGGAGTCGGATTTGATAGAAAACTCCAACCAGCAAATCGAACTCTACGCCAAGATCGGCACCCGGATGGGTCACATCGCTTGACCTTAGGGAAAAAGGGAACAGTCTGACTAAAGTAACCCATGGGCACCACTCTTGAACAAAACGCGAAGGACGCCCTGCACCCGTCGTCCGTACAACAGCTCTCACCCACTGAGCGCATCGAGCTGTATAAGAATTTTCTAAAAGTCGAAGATCTCCGGATTCAGGCTTCTCACCGAGCTGGTGCCGGCGGCCTCGAAGTGGCAGGCGCGCGTGCCGCACTCATCGACACGGTCATCCGCTCAATCCACGCGTTATCCATCCTCGCAAATAAAGGGCAAGCCCTCCCCATCGCCCTCGTTGCCACCGGTGGTTACGGCCGCAGCACGCTGAATCCGCGGTCAGACATCGATCTCCTATTTCTACTTCCCCGTGCCTCCACCAAGCTGCCGCCGCCGCTTCAAGAGTTCGTGCAAAACCTACTCTATCTCCTCTGGGATGTCGGGTTCAAGGTCGGCCACGCCTGCCGCTCTGTCGCCGAGTGCATTGAGGAAGCGAAGGCCGATCAGGAAAATAAAACGTCGTTGATGGACTCTCGCCTAATCGCCGGGGACGCGGCCTTATTTTCGCTCTTTCAAGCCCGCTTTGCCAAAGAATGCATCCACAAGGGCCAAGACGCCTTCTTCGAGCTGCGCCGCCAAGACTTACGGACACGCCACACGAAATACTCCCGCACCGTCTTCCTCCAGGAGCCGAATGTCAAAGAAAGCTGCGGCGGCATGCGCGACTACCAGAACATCCAGTGGGTCGCTCTGGTGAAGCGCGGGAGTAAAAACCTCAAGGATCTTGTCGAAGCCAAGCTTCTGACACCCATCGCACACCGCGAATTGGAAGAAGCCTATGATTTCCTGCACCGCGTGCGAAATGAGCTCCACTACCATGCTCAAAAAGCCACCGACCAGCTCACGCTACTGCTCCAAGGTGTCGTCGCCACCGCGTTTGCCTACCCGCAGAAAAGTATTCTCCGCAGCACCGAGGCGTTCATGCGCGACTACTACCGCCATACCAGAAACGTCTATCAACACACCGGTTCCTTGATGGAAAGCTTCCAGATCGAGCAGGAAGATCTCTCCGACAACGGGCTAAAATCATTCCTCACCTTCCGGAAAAAGGCGCGCGAAGAGTTCGACGGCTTCGTTGCCCGCGAGGGGCGGATTTACCCGGCCAACCCCGATATTTTCCGAGACGACTCCAGCCGCTTGATGCGCCTTTTCCAGCATTGCCAAGTCCGCGACCTGCGCATGAGCCCACCCATGCGCAAGCTGGTCAAGGCCAGTGCTGAACTGGTCGATCGCCCATTTCGCTACGCCAAGGCGAACCGCGAGACCTTCCAAGCCATCTTGGAGCGGAAAGGCAATGTCGCCAGCGCCTTGCGCCAGATGCACCGCGTGGGCTTTCTAGGACTTTATTTACCCGAGTTCGGCGCACTTGACTGCCTCGTTCAACACGAATTCTTCCACCGCTACACCGCAGACGAGCACACCTTGCGCTGCGTCGAGCAGCTCGACCAGCTCATCCATGAGACCAATCCTCGCCGCGAGGTTTACCGCCGTCTGTTTCACCGGATCGACGATCCCTATGGCCTTTACCTCGCCGTGCTGCTCCACGACAGCGGGCGGGCCGAGAATGTCCGCGAGCACATCGACGGCTCCGCCATGCTGGCCGCGCGCTTATGCAACCGACTTCAAATCCAAGGAGCACGGCGCACACTCATCATGTTCCTGGTGGACAATCACCTGAGCTTCTGGCGCACCGCCACCGCCCGGAATCTCGACGATCCAGAGGTCATCGCCGAGTTCGCCACCATCGTCAAAACCCCCACGAATCTCGACGCGCTATTCCTGTTCACCTTTGCCGACTCGAATGCCACCTCGCCCGAAGGTTGGACGAGCTGGAAGGAGAGCCTCATGCTCCAGCTCCACACCGCCACTCGGAATTTCCTCGAAGGCGGGCGGGAAAAATACTCGCGCAAGCTCGATTCCGACCGCCTCGCCCTGCGTGACGAAGTCATCAGTATCATGCGTGAGGACTACCACCCAGACGTCAAGCGCCACTTCAAGTTGATGCCGGCCGCCGCATTTAGCTTCCGCCAAGCTGCGCAGATCGTCACCCAGGTCCGCACCATCCGGCACTTTCTCCAGCGCGAGTCAGAGACCTCAGACCCCCACGCCACCTGCATCAAGTGGATCGACCAACCGGAAAAAGGCTACACCGAGCTCGTCATCGCCTCGCGCGACAAGGCCCTGCTTTTGGAAAAAATCTGCTGCGCCCTCGCCTCGGAACAAATCAACATCCTCTCTGCCGACCTCTTCACCCGCGAGGACCGCATCGTCGTGAACCTGTTCCGCGTCTGCACCACGAATTTCGAGCCCATATCCGCCGCCTCCACTCGTGCTCGCTTCCTCGCCACCTTCGAGGCCATCCTCAGCGTGGAGAGCTACGACCCGGAAAAATACCTGCGCCGCAAGGTGAATTTCCTCAAGCCCCGCTCGGATCATGGCATCACCGTGCCGGTCCGCGCCTTCGTCAGCAACGAGTTACACCCCACTTGCACCACCGTAGAAATTCAAGGACTCGACCGCATCGGCCTGCTGCACGACCTCTTCCACACCCTCAACCAGCACGGCCTCAACACCGCCCACGCCCGCATTTGCACCGATCATGGCATGGCCATGGACACCCTTTATATCACCACCCGAGAGGGGCAGAAAATCAGCGATCCCGAGCCTCTCAAGCAGATCGAGGAGCAATTCACCCTGCTCGTCTCACGGCCAGACACGGTCGATTAAGCCGCCACCCCTAAATTTCATCAAGATTCTGCTTGGCAAGCCTCACCAGATCTTGCAATTTCCGCCCCCGCCCGATTTTTGGGCTAACGTAAAAGACGCTTCAATCTCATGTCCGTATCCATCCGACTCAACCGCAAGGGCACCAAAGACCGCCCTTACTATAAAATCGTCGCTGTTGACAGCCGCAAGCGTCGCGACGGACGTTTCATTGAGCAGCTCGGCACCTATGACCCATTGCTCGAAGGCACCAACTACACCATCGACCTCGCGCTTGCCGACAAGTGGCTCGCCGTCGGTGCCAAGCCTTCCGAAACGGTGAACAGCATGATCAGCAAGGCCCGCACCGCAGCGGCTCAAGCTTGATCCTCCGTTCAACTGACTTTCTAAAAACCGTGTCCCTGCTAAGGAACACGGTTTTTTCGTGACCGGAATCCGCGACTCTTCCGCCATGACCACCCCCGTCACCTTTGAGCAATTCATGGCCGAGGCGCTGCACCACCCGGAGCGCGGTTACTACGCCCGACGCATCACCGGAGTGGGTCGGAGCGGAGATTTCACCACCGCTCCCATGCTTTCAGACGCACCCGCCCGAGCCATCGCGCGGTGGGTTCAGCAGGCGATGAAAGAAACCGGCTGCCACCACTTGATCGAACTCGGCCCCGGCGAGGGTACACTTGCCGCCGGGGTGCTGAAAAATTTGCCTTGGCTCGTCCGCCGTAAAACTCAGCTCCATCTGGTAGAAACATCGTCGCCACTGGCCGAGCGGCAGCAGAAATTACTCGGTAACCGCGCCACCTGGCACCGGAGCCCGCAGGCCGCGCTCGCTGCCTGCAAGGGAAATGCCATCATTTACTCAAACGAGCTGGTGGATGCCTTTCCCGTCCGCTGCTTTGAAAAATCCACCCTCGGCTGGCAAGAGCTCGCCGTCTCGTTAAACCCGCCGCGCGAGTTGCTACTGCCCCCAGCGCCACTGCCAGATTCCAGAGGATTTCTCGACCGCCACCCACTCGGCCAGCGCATCGAAGTCCACGAATCCTACCGCGACTTCCTCCATGCTTGGCTACCGCATTGGGAAACTGGGAAAATGCTCACCATCGACTACGGAGCCGCCGCTGACACGCTCTACCACCGCCGCCCGCGAGGGACGCTCCGTGGCTACTTGCTCCAGCAGCGGCTTGAAGGGCTGGAGCTTTACCAAAACATTGGCCGCCAAGACCTTACGGCGGACGTAAATTTCACCGATCTCCAAGCCTGGAGCTGCCCGTGGGTGAGCACGCAGCGGGTGATGAGTTTCCGGAAATTTCTTAGAAAATCATGCCGCCCGCATGAGAGCGTGCCCGCCGCGCTACTCGACGAACACGGTGCAGGCACCGCCTTCCAAGTGCTGGAGCAGACGCGGCCCTAGTTACCCCGCCCACCGCGACCACCCCAGATGCTTTGGCCGGAGATGATGCGTTTCTTCACCTCGTCCGAGAGCGCGGAGGATTCCACGTAGGCCTTCGCCGCGACCGGGTCTTCACGCATCCAACCCGAGGCCGTAATGCTGATGGCGCGGTTTTTTGCATCCTTATCTTCGATCAAATCCGCTGTCTGGATCAAGGTCGCGCGCGGAGTCGTTTTATCACTCCAGATCACCGCCTCAGCGGCCCGGTCGCGGACTGGGCCCGCTTTTAAGTCCTTTACATAATCGAGGGCGGCGACTGGATCTTGCGCCGTCCATGATGGCATGAGAGAGCGCATCGCGTCGCGTTGGCCCTCTTCCCCGCCTTGCGTCAGGATCAGTTGACCCGCTTCTTGCGGAGATTTCATCGCCAGCGCTTTCACGATGTCTGGCAGCATCCGGTCCTTAGCCTCACCCGCTTTCAACAATTTAAACTGAGTCGCCGCTGCTGCGGGATCTTTAGTCGCCAATCCGCCGATGGCGGAAGCAAGCGCTGCCTCCTGAGCCTCTGCCGGGAGGGTGCGGACCCATGCCTGAGCTTCTGCAAAATTGCTCGCTCCATACTGACTGGCGACGGTGGGATAGGCGGCCTTTCGCTCTTCCGGGCTCATCCCCGCGAGCATGCCCGCTGCTTTTTGAGGATCGGTTTTAGCCACTTCGCCCACAACGGCGGAGATGGCTTCACTTTTTCCGGTTTTCAGAGAATTCGCCCACGCGAGCGCCGCGCTGGGATCTTGCCGCGCCCACTCGGTGGCGATGATCGATGCACCGCCCTGCCCACTCATCGGCCCGCGACCACCCATCATGTCCATCATCGCGAATTCACGCGGATTATCTTGGTAGTATTGCGCCGCATTTGCAGGGTCCACGCTGGCCCAGTTTTGGAGAATCGTCGGCCTCACGAAACCGCCCGCCATGCCCATGGTGTTGGAAAAGGCCATCGCCGCCGTGGGATCGACCTCGGCCCAGCGGCCAAATAGAAGGAACGACGCCATGATGCGCTCACCCATCGGCAGGCTGTCCAGTTTCGTCGCCTCTTCCGCGAGCTGGGCGGCAGAGAGACCGGAGTAAAAATCCATCAACGCCTGGATGCGGGCAGAATTTCCCGGCATTTTTACGATTTGCTCCATCGAGCTGGTCCTCGGTTTTTTCGCCATTTCAGCCACTCCAGCGCCTTCGCCGCGCAAGGCGGAACGAGTGCGTGCTGCTGATTCGGCACTTAGAGTCGTTGATTCCGTGGCACTTGTGCTTTTACCGGAAAGGTATCCGCCCACAGCACCAAGGCCCAAAGCTACGACAGCAAGCATCCAAGAATTTTTCATAATGAGGTTTAGCCCAGTTTAAACCCAGACCCTACGACAAAGTTGCGGTGTCCAAGGGATTTCTTAGGTTGGCCGTGGTATGAAGGGCGTAAGGCGTGACAAGAGTAGAATCCAGAATTTCATCTCATTTCCGCTAGGATCAGTCGCCCATGCCCTTGGCGTAGATGTCATCTTCGGTGAAGACGATCATCATCGGTCGGCAGCAGACTTCGCAATCGTAGTCCACTTCGGTGGGCATTTCATCGGGGTGAGGAACGGCGACTTCAAAGACTTCGAAACAAGTCGGGCAGGTGATTTCAGCAAATTCCATGCATTAAATGTAGAGTTTAAATCCTGAAGGGGCGACCAAAAAGTCGAATGCCTTGGGCGAGTGAAAGTCTGCCTTCGCTTGACCTACCGAGCGCAGGCGTGCATTTTGCGGTGCAAAATGAATCGCACCCGAATCACGACCCTCGCCCTTCTGTCGCTCAGCGTCGGATTTATCATGAGTTCCTGCGGCCCGGGCGGACCACCGCGATCTGACTATTTAACGGGCATCGGCGGCGCGGTGCGGCAGGACACATCGAGCGGCGCGGGCCACCCGGCTCCAGCGATTCCGGATGATGTTTCCTACTGGGATGGCGATAGTGCCACAGGTAGCCCGGTCATCCGGATCAACCGCAGCCAGCAGAAAGCATTTTTTTATAAGGGAGGTGTGTTGGTGGGTATTTCCCGGATTTCCAGTGGCAATGAGGACCACGGCACTCCTCCAGGTAAGTATAAAATCCTTCAGAAAGACCAGGCTCACCTCTCCTCCATCTACGGGGTCTTCAAGGACAAAAAAACTGGCATGATGATCAATGACAACGTGGACATTCGCACGGATAAGATCCCGCCGGGTGCGGTATTCTACAATGCGCCTATGCCGAATTTTATGAGATTCACGGGTGGAATCGGCATGCACACAGGGTACCTCCCGGGCTACGCAGCGTCACACGGTTGCATCCGGATGCCGCACCACATGTCCACGCACTTTTTTGAAAACGTACAGGTCGGCACCCCCGTCATCGTCGAGTGACCGACTGTGCTGGGTGGCTGGACGCGATTTTCATAGAACCTCACCCATGGCCCCACCCGAACACCGAAAGTCGAAAATTGGCAAGCGCCCGGTGAAATCGGGTTTCCTAGAAAAGCTGGTGGCCCGGCTCGACCGAGTCGGCCCCGGTGACGTGCAGCAGGTGGTGAACCGCCTGATCCGTGAAAAGGGATTTCTAGAAAAAGTCTTCGAAGCCCTGCATGAGGGCGTCATTATCATGGATGCGGATGGGGAAATCGGTTTCGTCAATCGCGCGGCATGCCAATTTTTCGGGCTCGAGCCTGAGGCAGCACTGGGCCAATTCATTTCCTCACAAATCCGTGGCCTGGATTGGGAAACGATCGCCAAGCCCGGTCGCACCGTCAGCCGAGATCTGGAAGTGTTCTATCCGGAGCAGCGATTTTTGAATTTTTACTTAGCCCCCATCGACGATGCCGAAGCGGCCAGCCAGACGCTGGGCTATGTCATGCTGGTGAGAGATCTTACCAGCACCCGTGCCGAGGCCGAAGAGACCCTGGAGTCCGAGCGGCTCAACGCACTGACACTGCTCGCCGCCGGGGTCGCCCATGAAATCGGAAATCCACTGAACTCGCTCGGCATCCACCTGCAATTGCTGGACCGCAAGCTACGCAAGCTGCCGAGTAAGCAACGCGCCCCACTGGAAGAAAATCTCGCGACCGCCCGCGTCGAGATCCAGCGACTGGACACCATCCTCAAGCAATTTCTCCACGCGGTGCGCCCATCCCACCCGCACCGGGAGCGGCACGACCTCCACGCTCTCCTGAACGACACCGTGCGCCTGCTAGAGCCCGAGCTCGCTGCGCGAAAAATCGCCGTTCAGCTGGATCTCGCCGAGTCGATGCCACCCATGATGATCGATCCTGGGCAATTTCAGCAGGTTTTCTACAATCTCATCCGGAATGCCTACCAAGCGATCCCTTCAAACCAAGGGCACATCACCATCCGCAGCCGGGTGACGGACTTTGAAGTGGTGATCTCCATTGAGGATAACGGCACGGGGATTTCTCCAGAGCACATGGGGGCCATCTTCGAGCCCTACCGCACGACGAAATCCTCCGGCTCCGGCCTAGGATTATTGATCGTGCGTCGGATCATTCGCGAGCACGGCGGTGAAATTGCGCTGGAAAGTGAGGAGAATCAGGGCACGCGCGTATTGATTCATTTACCTCACACCGAGCGCCCCGTAAGGCTACTGGGACCGCCGGATTCTGTGATCGATCTTTAAAAAACCACCATGCTACCCACTTTACTCATCGTAGAAGACGAGCGCGCCACCCGCGAAGGCCTGCGGAGTGCCTTGGAGGATGATTTCGAGGTGTACACGGCGGCAGGCTCCACCGAGGCGCTGGCGATTTTAAAGTCAGAGCCGATCAAGGTGATGCTGACGGATTTGCGGCTTGGTGGTGACTCCGGCATGGACTTGCTGGATGCCGCACTTGCCCTGCCAGAGCCGCCCGTCGCCATCATGATGACGGCCTATGGCTCGGTGGACACCGCCGTGGAAGCCATGCGCCGCGGAGCTTGGCACTTTGTCACCAAACCACTGAACCTCGACGAAGTCGAAATGCTGCTCAAGCGGGCACTGCGTAACCGCAACCTAGAAAAGGAAAACCAGCAACTCACCCAGCAGGTCAAAAAATCCAATAAACTCGACCGCCTCATCGGCAAATCCGCTGCCATCGCACGGGTTGGGGACTTGGTGCAACAAGTCGCCGCCACGCGCGCGACGGTGTTGATCGAAGGCGAGTCTGGAACGGGTAAAGAAGTCGTCGCCCACACACTGCACCATCTATCCGGAAGGCCCGCCGCGAAAATGGTCATCGTCCACTGTGCCGCGCTTTCCCCACAATTGCTTGAGAGTGAGTTATTCGGACATGAGAAAGGTGCCTTCACCGGTGCTTCGCAACGCCGGATCGGCCGCTTCGAGCAAGCAGATGGCGGCACGCTTTTCCTCGACGAAATTGGTGAAATCGACGCCGCGACGCAGGTCAAACTCCTCAGAGTCCTTTCCGAACGCACGCTTGAGCGCGTAGGATCAAACGCGGTGCTCAAGGTGGACGTCCGGGTCATCGCCGCGACGAACAAGAACCTCAAAGAGCTCGTCGCCAATGGAACCTTCCGAGAAGACCTCTATTTCCGGCTCAATGTCGTAAAAATCGAAATGCCACCGCTGCGCGATCGCCGAGAAGACATCGTGCTCCTAGCAGGTAGTTTCCTCCAAGAATTTGCCAAAGAAAATGAGCGCCCCGTGAAACCACTCTCGGACGCGGCACTCGATCTGCTGCTCGCCTACTCGTGGCCGGGAAATGTCCGGGAACTGAGGACCGCCATCGAGCACGGGGTGGTCATGTGTAACGATTCCGTCATAGAAGCGCGCCACCTGCCGCAATTCGTGAATTTCCCAGCGCCCTCAGCCTCTCCAGCCACAGTTTCTGAAAAAATCACCCTTGCTGCCCCCACCGAATTCAACTTGCATGAACTCGAATCGAACGCGATCCGCAAGGCACTTTCACTGGCAAGGGACAATCGAACCCGGACGGCGGAACTCCTTGGAATCAGTCGCAGAACCCTCCAACGAAAACTCAAGGAGCTCGGCCTCTAAGCCTTTCCTTGAAAATTACCGCTCTCTTTCATGAATCAAGATACTATTCTGGCCGATAAAGGCATTGTTCTCCGTCGTAGTTTATTTTTCCTCATCCTACTCATCCTCATCGCCGGGAATCTCTTCGTGCTCTTCCGCGGGCTGAACTCCCCGCAAGCGATGGATCAAGCCCAGATCGCCCGGGAAATCGCCCGGGGCAACGGATTCACCACCAAGATGATCCGCCCAGTTGCCTACAATCAGGCCGAAAAAAACCAAAAAACGGCGGTCTCACTCGTCGGATTTGAAGACACTTACCAATCCCCGCTCAACCCCTTGCTCAATGCTGCCGTGCTCAAACTCATCGGCGCCGATGATGCGGAAGCCTTTAAAATGAAGGAAAATGAGATGATTTTCCCGCTAGACCGTGTCATCGCTACGGTCGCCACGATCTTTTTCATCATGGCCATCGGGGTGAATTATTTACTCATCGCACGCATCTTCGACGCTAAAATCGCCGGTGTCTGTGCCATTTTGATGCTCTTTTGTGAGACTTTCTGGACTTACTCACTCAGCGGCCTGCCTCAGATGCTCATGCTCCTGCTCTTTTCCTGTGCGATTTACTTCGTCTATCGCGCCGTGGAGGCTGCGGAGGAAGGCCGCATCGCCATGACGCCGGCCATCATTGCCGGCGTGTTTTTCACCCTACTCGCCCTCACTCACTGGATGGCCGTATGGATTGCACTCGGCTACATCATCTTCGCCGCCATCGCCTTCAAGCCTCGCGGCATCATCGGACTCACGGTCCTAGGCTTGGTGATCATCGCCGCCGTCGGGCCGATGATTCGCAACCAGAACATCACTGGTTCCCCATTTGGCACCGCCTTCCTCACCCTCTACAATGGCTTATCCAATGGCAGCGAGACCAGCATCATGCGCACCATCGACCTCGATGCTGCACCGCTGATCATCGACGGGATCATCTCAAAAATCCTCCGCACCACCTTACTTCAAGCCACCGACATCATCCCCCTGCTCGGTGGTATCATCGTGGCACCGCTGTTTTTCATCAGCCTACTCCACCCATTCAAGCGGCCCGCCATCGCAAAATTCCGCTGGGCCATCCTCCTCATGTGGGTGACGACCGCATTCGGCCTCGCCTTTTTTGGAATTTCCAAAGAGGCGCTAGACCCGAACCAGCTCCACTTGCTCTTCGCCCCCATCATGACAGCCTACGGCTTAGCGTTTATCTCCATCCTCTGGAGTCGCCTCGATGTCGTCTCCAGCACCCCCATGCTGCGGAATGTGCACCACATCACCATCATCACGATCTGCGCCCTCCCTCTCATTCTGGCCCTACCGCAAAAAGTCAAAATCGGCCTCGCACTCCGCGACCGCGGTGGGATTCCCAACTGGCCGCCCTACTACGCTCCGGCACTCAATAGTCAAACGGCGGGTCTAAAAGCATGGGTCTCCAAGAAACAAGTCACCTTCTCAGACCAGCCATGGGCGGTCGCTTGGTATGCGGATCGCATCAGCATTTGGCTCCCCCCGACTCGTGAGGGCTTTGTAAAACTCGAATCCATCGCCACCGATCTGCAAACACCCGTCGCAGGCATCTTGATTTCCCCGCTCTCACACGGCTCCGGAAATGCCTCCGAAGTCGCCGTACAGTTTAAGGACTTCAACTCGCTGGTGCTCGATGGACGCTCCTTTTACACCAATTACCCGAACGGCGTCTCCCTCTTCGACAAGGACCCGAAAATCGCCGATATCGCCAAGCGCTACGCCTACCGCGCCCCACTTGTCGGCATGGAAATGGTCTATTACAGTGACCGCCCCATCCGCACCGCCTCCGCGGCAGCCCAATAATCACTCCATATCCATGGCCCGGCCGAAATCCACCCCTGACAAAGTCAGCACCCCGCTTCCTAACTTCGAAGAATCTCTTCAAGGCCTGGAATCCATCGTCGAAGCGATGGAGCACCAACACCTCGCCCTGGAAGAACTCGTCTCCTATTACGAAAAAGGCTCCACCTTGTTGAACCGTTGCGAGTCGATTCTAAAATCCGCACGGAGCCGGATCGACCTCATCACCCTACAGCATCAAGATGAGATTGAACTGGATGCAACGGTAAAATCAAGCAACCTACCTGCCGACGAAGACGACGACGAAGATAATGACATCCGCCTTTTCTAAGCCCACAGCCCTCGGGCCGATTCTCTCGACCATTCATGCCCCCAGTGATGTCAAAAATCTCCGTGATGCTCAGCTGCCTCAGCTCGCTGCAGAAATCCGGCACACCCTCATCGAGTCCCTCTCAAAAACCGGCGGCCACCTCGGCCCGAATCTCGGCGTCGTCGAACTGACCGTCGCTCTCCACCGCGTCTTCTCCACCCCGTCGGACAAGTTCGTCTTCGACGTTTCTCACCAAGGATACGTCCATAAAATGCTCACCGGCCGTGCGGACCAAATCCATACCATCCGCACCTACAAAGGGCTAAACGGCTTCCTGCTGCGCTCCGAGTCCGAGCATGACGCCTACGGCGCCGGCCATGCGGGCACCGCCCTTTCGGCCGCACTCGGCATGGCCGCCGCCCGCGACCTCGCCGGTGGCAGCAACCACGTCGTCGCCGTCGCCGGTGATGCCGCCTTCACCTGCGGTCCCACCCTCGAAGCGCTCAACAACATCGCGGAAACGACGAAAAAATTCATCGTCGTCCTCAACGACAACGAGTGGTCCATCGACAAAAACGTCGGTGCCATCGCCCGCTATTTCAACGCCCTTCAGACGCACTCGACCTACGCCGCCGTCCGCCGCCAAGCCGCCGACTTTGTGGAAAAAATCGCCGGTAAGGCCGTCCGCACCCTCGCTCACCGCGTGGAAGAAGGAGCCAAGAACCTGCTCTTCCAGAACGTGCTCTTCGAGAAATTTGGGATGCGCTACTTCGGCCCGATCGACGGTCATGACCTCCCTCTTCTCGTCCGCACCTTCGAGCACCTCAAGACCCTCCACGAGCCAGTCGTGCTCCACATCATCACCGAAAAAGGCCGCGGCTACCAACCCGCCCTCGACAACCCCGGGAAATTCCACGGCCTCGGCACCTACAAAATCGAAGACGGCTCCACCGACTCCACCAGCACCCCGACCTGCTCCGACCTCTTCGGCCGGACCATCACCGACTTCGCCAAAAAAGACCCCAAAGTCGTCGCCATCACCGCCGCCATGCCCGGTGGCACCAAACTGGAAATCTTCAAAAAAGAACTCCCCGACCGCTACTTCGACGTCGGCATCGCGGAAGAACACGCCGCCCTCTTCGCCTGCGGACTTGCCGCCGAAGGCTTCCGCCCCTTTCTCGCGATTTACTCGACCTTCATGCAGCGGGCCTACGACATGATCATCCACGACATGGCTCTCCAAGGACTCCCCGTCCGCCTCTGCATGGATCGTGGCGGCCTTTCCGGCGACGATGGCCCCACTCACCACGGGCTCTTCGACATCGGCTACCTCCGCCACATCCCCGGCATCATCCACATGCAACCGAAGGACGAGGACGAGTTCGTGGACATGCTGCACACCATGGCCCACTACGACGACGGCCCCACCGCCATTCGCTACCCACGCGGCGTCATCAAAGGCACGCCCGTCAAAGCCAGCCCGCAACTTCTAGAAATCGGCAAGGCCGAAGTCGTCGCCGATGGCACGGACGTCGCACTCATCGGCCTCGGCACCCTCTTTGAAATGGCCGAGCGCACCAAGCTCTTACTCGAAGCCAAGGGCCTCTCCGTAGCACTCATCAATCCCCGTTTCATCAAGCCGCTCGACACTCAAGTCCTGCAGACCTACGCCACGAAGTGCAAAGTCCTCTGCACCTTCGAGGATCACGTGCTCTTCAACGGCTTCGGCGCTGCCGTCATCGAATGCCTCCACGACGCAGCCATCCACACCCCCGTCGAACGCATCGGCTGGCCAGACGAATTCATCGAACACGGCAAGCCAGACACCCTCCGAGCACTCCACGGCCTGACACCCGAAGCCGCAGTGGAGAAGGTGATGAAACATCTTCAACCGAGCTAGCCCGCGCGGCATAAGCAGGGGTGGATAGATACGATTTGGAAATCGCAGTAACATAGGGGCCAGCCACGGTTGCACTCGTCCCGAGACGGATGGCAAGTGCCTGGAAACCAGGGCATATCGTACAATCGGATTGGCACCGCAATGCCATAAGGAGCAGCGACACTCCTGTCGCTGATTTCCTTTCATCAAAGAGCCCTATCAATGGCTCTCCCGCCTGCGCCGTCCTCCGCAGCGCCAAGTCCCATCCTCAAGCGGAGCTGGAGGCGCTCCACCGGTGAGAATGTCTGTTATTTGGGACTGACCCCGGAGCAGACCCCGGAGCATTTCCCGATGCCTGTTAGTCGGGATTGGTACCCCGGATCCCATCCTCAAGCGGTGCTAGAGGCGCTGCACCGCTGAGTTTCATGTAACCGGATATTCTCTTCCAAGACCCGACCCCGTAGACCGTGTGAATGTCTGTTGTTGTGCTCCCCTCGCACTCACCGCAACGCATCTTATTTCGGGTTGGCACCCCTTTCATTTTTCATTGGTGATCGTATCATTCCACGTTAGGTCAATGATTCCTAAAGCTTTCTGCTGCCTTTCCTTTGCTTCGGTCTCAGCGAATTCGACAGTTGCCAAATTTTCAAATTTATTGCCTTTGATATTAATCTTTCTTATTTCGCTGGAAAGGAAATGTTGTGCATATTCTAGTGGATAACTGTAACCGGATATAAATTTTTGGTTAGAATTAATCTCGATCGTTAGTATAATGTGGAGTATTTCTCCATGAAATGGTGGTTTACTTGTGTCCCATTTTTCTGCGCTTGAAAGGACATAAACCGTATTCTTGCCGTTTTTTGGATTTACAAACTTTTTTAAGATGTCCTGTTTATTTACCCAACGGAAAGGTGGATTTTGATCTTCTAGCATCTTCTTCTCTTCCGAAGAATCTTGCGTCTTTAGATCATCAATACCTTTGTAATCAATGGTGGAATTCTTATAAATCTTTATAGGAGTAAATATAATTGTTTGAGATATAGCAAGACTGCACAGATACAAACTAATTAAAAAATATGTTGTAACTATTTTCATGCTGCTTAAATTTATAAGGATCAATAGGTTATGTCATTGTGACTATTTGCTAGCGCACCAATAGGGTCAGTCAATAGAACCAGTAGGCCAAAAACGAAAGACTTTAGAGCGAGAGTCGGATTTTTCGAGCGGCGAGCGATGTGACGGATAAGAGCATGGGAAGAGGGGGATAAGAGAATCAAAAGTTATGAGCTGTTGGTTAGAAGATGAAGGGGCATGGATTGAAATTTAGCTCCCCATTTCCACCAACACCTCTTCGAGAGACCGGGTGGGTTCGGCGTGGGCGGTGGCTTTTTCTTCGCGCAGGGTGCGGAGGTCTTCGTAGTTCTCGATTTCCTCCTGCATTTGCAGGAACTCCTCGTAGGGGAGCACGACGAACACCTTGCGGCCGTCTTTTTCGATGATTTGCGGGTGGATGCTCATTGAGGTTTCCTCACAACCCCATCGCCCGGTTCAGTGGGATGCTGAAGGTCTTGCGGATGGGGCGGTTGGCTTCGTTTGAGGCGGGCCAGAGAGCGTCGGCGGCGGCGAAGACGGAATCGGCAAGGTCGAGGTCTTCGAGTTGGCCCTGGTTGAAGTAGCCGCGGGGTGCTGGATCTTCGGACGGAGTGTTGGGGGTAGTGCTCATGATGGTTGTGTTTGTTAAATGAACACAGCCTTGCTAGAGATTTCCCTGCGAAATGCACGGATATTGTGGGTTGACGGGCAAAACTCGGCGCTCGGGGGCGGTTTTTGCTACTTTTTCGGCAAAACAGGCCACTGCGGTGGAAAGTCGAGGCTCCGCAGTGGAAAATGATGGGGAAACCATGGAAAAACGAAGCATCGCGGTGGAAAAATGTCGTTTCGCGGTGGAAGTCGGTGGTCTCGCGGTGGAATTCGCTGGCTCCGCAGTGGGAAATGCTCGTCTCGCGGTGGAAAAAGATGGCTCCGCAGTGGAGGGCGGGAGCGGGGCGGTGGGAAGACGAGTGGACTCCTACCGTTTACCAACCCAAGCCGCGCTGACCCTGCTGGGGGATGTCACGGTGCGAATGCGTTTTCGCTCACGGCCAGACGCACAAAGATTTTCGGGTCCGGTCCCGGTGGGTTGGGCAGCGTAACCTCGATGAGGTCAGGGTCAGCGTCGTTCTGGGTGATGATCACTTCGTCGATGCTGTCGAAGGGAACGTTGATGTCAGTCCACTGCTTGAGATCGCCTGACCATTGCACGGTGAGGTTGTACGCAAACAGACTGCTGTCTTTGCGGCGGAAAACGAACACCGGCGGCTTGCCGATGGGTCGCTGAAGTTGCGGCCACTCGACGCCGCTTGGGGTGGCGGGCAGGACGGCCTCGATGCGGTCGTCGATGAGGTTGTGGTTGAGGTCCAGTTCGGAGCCGCCGACGATGGAGATCATGCCTGTGGCTGCATTGAATACAGCAGTGCCCAGCTCCGGGGCGATTTGGATCGTCACGCCGGGAGCGATGGTGAGGTTGGTGGTTTGGAAAAAATCCACCGCGATGCCTGCGCCGGAAGCGTAGTTTGCGGCGGGACGGATGATGATGGTGCCGCCGTTGATGGTGATGGCATCCGCGATGATGGCATCCCATTCGCCGGGGCTGCCGGATTTCACTTCGAGGACCAAGGTGCCGGATTCCATGAGGAAATTCCCATCGACGGTCATGCTGCCCGGCGAGAATCCCGGGCTGATGGTGCCGCCCGCGTTGACGAGGTCATTTCCCGCTGCTGCCGCACCACTGATGGTGCCGGTGCCGATCATGTAGCCGCCCGGACCGACCACGAGAGTACCTGGGCGAAAGTCTTGCTCAGCGACGTTGGCTGCGGCGCCGAGGTAAATGGCGGATGTCCCATCGATGGTGATCGGCGTGGCGTTTGCTGCCAAAAATGCTGGCGATACCGGCTCAGGCACTTGCCATTCACCATGGGCACCCATGTATCCGCCAATGGCGAGTCTTGCGCTGGAGGTGACATTCAATTCGCTTTGCCCACCCAAATTGGAAAAGAATTCGCCTTCAAAAACCGGAGACGGTAATGGTCCCGACGGCCCCGATGGCATGCCGATGCTTGGCGAACTTGCGACACCGAGTTGCACGTTGCGAAATCCACATTTTGTCGCTGAACCGGTAATCGTGACGGTGCCTCTTCCGCCGCCATACTGGGCAGCACCGAGCGTGCCTGTGACCGTGGATCCGCCGCTGATGGTCAGGAGGGAATTGGCAGTCACGGACGGTGGCTCACCTGGGATGCTGATGCCGCCGGAAGGGCCAACCTGTAAATCGACTTCATGAACCAACGAACTATCACTGATAATGCCGATGCTACCTCCGCGCATGTTTCCTAATTGTAACGATTGGGAAATGCCGATCATTTCCACTCGCTCTGGCTGCCATGAGCTGCCGCGCATCATCAAGAGCGAGCCATCGCCTAGACTCAGGGAAACTTGGTTCAGCACAGCGGGACTGGCCACTGAGCCGATTTCGCATCGCACCGCAGCGTCTTGAAAGCTGAGGCTCACATTTTTCATGCTCGCTCCGATGACGCTGAGATCACTCGCCAAGGTGGTGTTTTGAATAAAAACTTGCCGGACGTCGGCCACGTATTCGCCCTCTCCATACTCGGTCGTCTCACCACCACGGAGCATCGCTCCGTCGGTGAGATTGATATTTAGATGACTCCAGCGGTCTGCGAGAGCTGCTGAGTAGTTATGCGGGGTGAATTCGCTAAACGGCTTGAGCAGGAGCTCGGAGCCTGCGCCAGAAGCGGAAAAAAGCAGGCGGCCACCGGGATCGATGCCGAGGGAATTCGGGATATCGATTTTCCCACCACTGAGTGATGAAATGACGTGGGCTTCTGGATTGAGATGAAGTTGAAACGTCGTACTTTGGTTAAGTACGATGCGGCCATTCGTCGTGGCGACCCAATCGAGTTGCGTAGAGCCAACGTCCGAGGAGTAGGTGGAAAACACATCGTTCATGGTGATGGTGCCTGCGCGGTTGGCTCGCAGGCCCATTTTCCCTACATTTAAGAGGTTCGAGATGTAGCTTTGAAAGTTCATGGTCGCTCCATCCTCGATCTGAGCCAACACGCCACGAAATCCCCTCAGGATGGTGGGATTCGTTACGGTAAATGCCGAGGCTGGAGTGCTCTCTCCCGTGGCATGAAAAATCACGGCAGGATCAGCCTCAGGAGCATTGCCGGTAACGTTGACAAGGCCAAATGTCGCCCTGCCGCGACCTGCGCTGGCATCAAACACCTTTCCCCCAGCATTGGTGAGGGCGACGTTTGTCGCTTGAAGATTTCCACCACTCTCGATGGCTACCGCCGTGTTGCTAGTCGCCGGAGCACCTGCGGGCACGAAGGAGTAACTAAGTGATGCGAGTTCCGCGATTGCGCCCGCGCGCAGTTTCAGTGAGGGAAGGGTTTGTGAGCCATTTCGCGCGATGTCTATATTTCCCAAGCTGCGGAAATTCGAGGAAGACACATCTCCGCTGAACGTGAGAGAGCCTCCCCAGACTCGGGTGTGATCCGCTTGCACGATGGTGCGGTCGAATTCGATCTCGGTTCCAGACGAGACCTCAAGCCATTCTGGTCCAGCTACGATAAGCCGCCCAAAAGGGTCGGCGGGGAGATTCGGCGCGCCATCGAACACGATTTTATCCCCCCCACGGAAACCGAAATACATACCGGTAAACGATGGAGTCACCGGTGGAGGAGTGAATCCAAGCCGGGCGGCGGTATAAAGTCTGAGGTTTTCCGCCGGTAAGAAAAGCGGCTGGCCGTCCGGTTGTTTTACCCCGAAATTCAGAAAGTGAGTATCTGTTGGCACGATGGGTATTTCCAACGGATGGGTAAGGTTGCGCCAAAAACCAGGATCCCAGAAGGACCTTTCCGTTTCCCGGGTCAGGCTGTCAAAAGCGACCTGCTCACCGATCAACTCGTCATTGGGAGCCGCGCAGAGGGGCAAGGCGCCGAGCACCCATGCGGCTGGAATCAGGACGGTGATGCGATCCAGCACCAAGTTTTTTACGATCGTGTGCTGTATAGTTTTCATAATGATTTTTTATAAAACGATGTTTTCTAATCGAAAATAACACCCGAGATGTCAACGCAAAGATGGTGGTGTAAAAGGCGATGCCCGAGGAAGTGTTCGGCGGGCTAGTCCCATATAACCGACATTAGAACGGTCGGCGAACTCTTCGAGTGGCGCGTGCTAGATGGGGAATTGGAACGAAGAATTTCATCACAGATTTCACTGATTTTAAGACAGTTATAGAAACCAAATAAGCGGATGAGAAGCCTCATTTCAGATTCATGGATTTTTTGCCGATTCGCTCCTTGGGAGGCTCGGGCTTAGATGGATTTTTTGGCAAACGATCTAACCCGAGTGCTTTACCGACTCATGGTGCAGAAATCGTAACCGACTTGGCTGGGCCGTATTGAAACCACGTTCCTCCTACCTGTGAGCGGAGGCGAATTTGCCATTCGGAGCCGGCGAGCAAGGGGGTGCCAGCGCTAGCCGCGTTAAAGATGAATTGGTTCGTGCTCGGTGCTAAAGTCGTCACTGACTTCGCTTGGAACTCTGAGCAATTCGTGGTGGTGATTTCATCAATGAAAATCCCTGTTGGGAATCGTTCCGCGCCTTGATGAATGAAGACTGATCCCCGTGGATCAATATGTGAGTATCGAAAGCGTATCCGAATCGGATTTCCAGTAACAGGAAGTGCTCGGGTAGTCGTTGTGGGCGAGTTGTCCAATCTTCCCGGTTCACCATTTCCGGTCAACCCAATGATGGTATCCCCCAGAATGCTCCAATTCGCGCCACCATCCGTTGATATTTCGACGGCCAGTTGACTTGCCTTCGTCATGTAACCTCGCCGGTACTGAAAGGAAAGGGTTGCTGCGCCACTGGGTGTGACGGGACCAGCAAGTTCTCGACCTTTGAGTGAAAATGGATTCCGCCGATAATAGTTGAACACCTTCGCGGGCACTGGAGCTTCAGGAAGGATGTCGCGATCCAACTCGAACGATTGCTCAGGAACGAGGCGAGTTACGGGATCAAATTGAATGGGAAATGTCAGTCGAAACGCTGAACTGCCTGTCAGGTTTGCGAAACCGGAAAATGAAGCTGGATTGACAATGAGTGGGTAAGCTTCGACCGAACCACGAAGCACTTTCGCTAAGTTCGCCACTTCTGCCGTTTCTTTCCATGGCGCTGAACTTTTGAGAAACGTCGCAACTTGTAAGGATTCCGCACCAGCAAGGGGAGTGAAGTTCAAAACACTCGTTGCTGCCGGAGTGGAGCTTGTCGGCCCTGACAAGGTGTGGCTAGAACCCGGAAAGCTTGCCTCGCTTTGAGGGTTAACGAGCTGATTCGGATTGATCAAGGTGACCGAATAAGTGTAGCTCGATGGAATTCCGAGTCCTTGAATACCGGTGACGGACACGTTGTATTTCGTGTCAGCTGTGACGGACCGAGTCGCTGCCGCCGGGCTGACTTCCCAGATTAACGCAGGATCCCCGTAATCGTTGTTTGCTCTAACATTGATGATCGGAATGGCCACACCGTTTGAGTCGGTCATCGCCACGCCGGCCGAATTGAAATTTGCGCCGCTACAGCTGAGTGACCAGAACGGGCTATTCAGGGCTGCCGGGACATATCCTGACGGAGGATAACTTACAAACTGAGAATTCCCTGTTGTAACGGGCTGCGCAGGATTTTGAATAACGTAGAGCACGTTCGTTGGGGGGAAATAGGCCCCATCGCCGGGGAAGTCGCCCGTTGCAAAATCCGTAGCCCCGGGATTTAACACCCAGCGGCGGTGACCCACGAGGGTATTCCAGTCAGAACCTGCGGTGTTGTTCGCAAAGCGCTCAACCAAATATTCTGTGACCGCTCCTGGCCCATACAGCCCGAAGGCAAAATTCCCTTTGGCAGCTCCATTCCAAGAGGCGCTTGACCAACCCACTAGGGAGTTGGGTGGGTTATGCGTGATGGCCGGATTGGCGCCCGTGTTAGGATTATAATTTCGGACGAGGAGTAAGGCAGCACTCTGAGCCGCAGTGGACTTGAGCGTGAGGGCATCGGGTATGTGTCGATCGGAAATGCCAATGACGACACGGGAACCTGTATTGACTCCGACGTCACCGGGTAGTCCAGACATGGCGCGGAAATAGTTCACGCGGCGCTCCACATCATCGACAAACTCCCCACTGATGGTGCCATTGTTTCCCGACAGATTGCCGTTCCAGTTAATCCGCTTTCCATAGCCCTCGGAGGCCAGATACACGGCGTGCCAGAAGGCGATGACATCCACTCGGTTTTGCGAATCGACGGCCAGACCTTGGCTGGCCATGCGTAGCGGCGGGCTTGGAATCGTGCCCGGTATCCATGCCTCCACACTCGCCACCCCGCTGAGCATTATGCCAAGGGTGAAGGAGATCGTGCGTATGGGGGGCAATTTCACTGCAAGTTCGCTAAGGAATTTTAGCGAGAACTTCAAATCAAAAGTTCATAAGCCTTTCACTGGCTGCGCTGAAATCTCAATGCTACGACTCGTCGAATTCATAACGCAGCGCGGAAATGCCGAACAAAGTCGCCGTTTCCACCCGCAGGACAATCGACCCAAGTGACACGGGTAAAAAACCTACCGCCAGTGCCGTAGCCGTCTCTTCTGGGGAAAAATCTCCCTCAGGCCCCACCAGCCAGGTCGCCCGTGTGGTGCCGGGGTGCTGGTGAAGAAGTTCGCGCAAGGGCCGTGCGCCAGCCGCCAGTGAGGCGATGAGTTTGAGCCCAGGCTGCGACGCTTGAGTCTCGATCCACCGCGTAAATGTGATCGGCTCAGCGATCTCGGGCAGCCAATCTTGGCCACACTGCTTGCAGGCTTCGAGAGCATTCCGGCGCCATTTTTCTGACTTCCCGTCGCCAGGTTGGACGACGGTGTAGCGGGTGACCAGCGGTTGAATCGCCGTGATTCCGAGTTCCACCGACTTCTGGACGATGAGATCCATGTTCTTCCCCTTCGGGATGGCTTGGGCGAGGGTGATGGCGGGGAGCGGCTGGCGGGTGGCGATGATTTGCCCGAGCTTCAAGCCGACCCGCTCGCGCGAAATGTTAAGAATCTCTGCTGCCGCGCGCTGGCCGAGGCCATCGAAGACGGTGACCCCCTGCCCCACCTTCATTCGCAGGACTTGGGAAAGATGCCGCGCTTCGTCCCCCGTCAGCACGGGCTGGTCGGCCCAAGAGTCCGGCGGTAGGAAGAAGCGCGCCATTTGCTCAGGCTAGAGGTCGAAGAAACGTTTCGCTTTTTTGAAAAAGCCTTCCTGCATCGGTGAATTGTGCTCTCCGATGGATTCGGAAAACGCGAGGAGTTTCTCTTGCTGCTCGGCGTTCAGCTTGGTGGGAACCTCGACCTGCACGGTGACGTTGAGGTTCCCCTTGCGCCCGCCGGAGAGGGTGGGCATGCCTTTTTCGCGAAGCCGGAAAACGGTACCGCCCTGGGTGCCGACGGGGATTTTGATCGAGGATTGACCATCGAGTGAAGGAACCTTGAGTTCGCCGCCCATCGCCGCGATGGAAAACGGCAGTGGGACGGTGCAGAAAAGGTCCGCATCGTCGCGCTCGAAGACGTCGTGATCGCGGACGTGGAGGAAGACGTAGAGATCTCCTCCTGCACCGCCACGCGGGCCGGCGTCGCCATTTCCGGTGGAGCGCAAGCGGGTGCCGGTATCCACGCCGGCAGGGATGCGGAGCTTGATGCGGCTGTCGCGCTGGACCCGGCCATCTCCTTTACAGGCGGAGCAGGGGTCAGCAATCGTCTCGCCGGTGCCGCGGCATTCTGGGCAGGTCGCTTGCTGGATGAAGATGCCCGCTTGTCGCGCGACGACGCCACGCCCGCCGCAGGAGGAGCAGGTTTTCGCGTCGCCACCGGCCTTACTGCCTTTGGCATTGCAAGGCTCGCAGGGGACGTAGCGCTCGATTTCCAGCTCTTTCTCGACGCCATTAGCCGCTTCTTCGAGCGAGATTTCGAGGTCGTAGCGCAGGTCGCTGCCGCGAGGTTTGGTCTTACTTTTCCGCGAGCCACCGCCGCCGAAGAACTCCTCAAAGCCGCCGCCGAAGACTTGGGAAAACATGTCCATGGGATCATGGAAGCCACCGCCACCCGAGCGGCCGCCACCGCCGCCGCCATTGAAGGCCGCGTGGCCGTAGCGGTCGTAAGCGGCGCGTTTGTCCTCGTTGCTCAGGGCCTCGTAGGCTTCCCCGAGTTCTTTGAACTTGTCTTCCGCAGTGTGGTCGCCGGGGTTCTTGTCCGGATGGAACTTCACCGCGAGCTTGCGGTAGGACTTTTTAATCTCGTCCTGGGTCGCATCCCGCGAGACGCCAAGCACTTCGTAATAATCACGTTTCTCTGCCATGGAATTAAGCGACGCCTCCTTCGGTGGGGGTTGGGAGCTTGGAAACGACGACGCTGGCTGGACGAATCAAGCGGTCGCGCAGGCGGAAGCCCCGGCGGGTGACGCGCAGGATGCGGCCCTCTTCACCAGCGGCGCATTCTTCTTGGGAGACTGCGTCGTGCAGGTTCGGGTCGAACTGCCCGGTGGTGGGAATTTCCTCAACGCCTTGTGAGGCAAGGAAGTCGTTGAGCTGACGGCGGACCATGTCCATGCCGATGTAGATCATGGACTTGGTGTCCTGCGAGGCGGCTATCATGCCCATTTCAAAATTATCAATGACTGGGATGAGTTCCTCGAACAGGCGCTGGTTGGCGTAGCGGATGGCGTCCTCGCGCTCACGAGCGGTGCGCTTGCGGAGATTTTCCATTTCGGCAGCGGTGCGGAGGGAGATTTCCTTCCATTTCGCCGCCTCGGCCTCCAGTTCTTCCCAGGGATCGAGAGTGGGGGCCTCTGTTGGCTCCGGTGCGGTGGGCTCGATGACGGCGTCTGCGATGGGGCTCGTTTCAGGGGAATTTGGCTCGGTGTCGGCGTGCATGGCGGAAACCTGTAGCGACGAATCCGCCAGCGTCAACTCCTAGGCGCACATCTCGCAGTGGATGAAGGAGGCAATCCGCCAGAAAAAAGAGTCTTCACTTGAGCAGAGCCCGCCCGGGCGACACCATGGTCACTTATGAATGCCACCTCATCCCTTCTGGGCGCGCTGATCGGTGACGCGCTCGCTCTTGGGCCACATTGGATCTATGACCAAGGAGACATCAAGGCCAAGCTCGGCCACGTCGAGCGATACCACGCTCCCATGGCGACGTATCATGCGGGAAAAGTCGCCGGAGATTTCACGCATTATGGAGACCAGACGATGGTCTTGCTGCGCTCCATCGCCACAGTGGGTGCCTTTGACCTCGCCGATTTCACCGCGAGCTGGCGGGAGTTTTGGGCGGATCCGAAGACGATTTCATACCGAGATGGCGCCACACGTGCCGCACTCGCCGGGCTGCCGTCGGACTCCCACGACATCGCCGGAGTCGGGCGGATGGCCCCGTTATTTCTCCTGAGATGGGAAAATGACGAGGCTCTGCTTGCGGCCGTGGCCGCGCAGACCGCATTCACTCACGGCTCGCCAGCAGTGCTGGCTGCCGCTGATTTTTTTGCGCGTGTCGCGCTGGCCGTGAGTCGTGGAACATCTATCCCGGAAGCGCTTCAATCCGCGCCCGCCGCCGCGCAGCGCTCGGCCGCGTCTGACCTGTCAGACAGTGCGGCCTTGGAAGGCCATGGGCTTGCTTGTTCCGTATCCGTCGCATTTCCCGGGATTTGCCATCTTCTACTGCGCCACCCGGATGATCCGTGTGCTGCCCTCATCGCCAACGTCAACGCCGGTGGTGACAGCGCGGCTCGGGGCATGATCCTCGGGCTGGTCTATGGCGCACGGTTTCCAGATTTCGCGTGGCCGGGCGAGTGGCTCACGGAAATGACCGCGTATCCAGAGATCTGCGAATCGGTGGCAAGCATGGCTTGAGGGAGCGAAAATTCCATCAATCGTCCTCCGACCCTGCATTTTCAAGGTTGTTGCTTGACCCCACTTTATCATCCCGCCAGTGTGCCGCCCCGTCGTACGCCCCAATGGCTGCGGCATGACCTAACCGAACTAACCTACCGATCTGCCATGGCTGCGAAGATCTACACAACGAAGGACGCCTCGCTCGTCCCCCTGAAAAAGAAAACCCTCGCCGTGATCGGCTTCGGCTCACAAGGCCATGCCCACGCGCTGAACCTCAAGGACAGTGGCCTCAAGGTCATCATCGGCCTCTACCCGAAGTCGAAGTCCCGTGAAGTCGCCAAGAAGCTCGGCTTCGAGGTGATGGACACCGCTGAGGCGGTCAAGGCGGCTGACGTGATCTTCGTCGCCACCCCAGACACTGTGATCCCAGCGGTTTATAACAAGGACATCGCGCCTCATTTGAAAAAGGGCAAAACGCTGCTCTTCTCCCACGGATTTGCCGTGCATTTCAAGACCATCACCTGCCCGACCGACGTGGACGTGATCCTCGTCGCCCCGAAAGGCCCTGGCCACACCGTCCGCTCACAATTCGTTGCAGGCAAAGGTGTTCCCGGCCTCATCGCCGTGCATCAAGACATCTCTGGGAAAGCCAAACAAACCGCGCTCGCATGGGCCGGTGGTGTCGGCTGCGCCCGTGCCGGTGTTTTTGAAACCAACTTCCGCGAGGAAACCGTCACCGACCTCTTCGGTGAGCAAGTCGTGCTCTGCGGCGGCACCACCGCTCTGGTGAAAGCCGGATTTGAAGTGCTCGTCGAAGCCGGTTTCCAACCCGAGATGGCCTATTTCGAGTGCCTTCACGAGCTCAAGCTCATCGTTGACTTGATGAACGAGCAAGGCATCGCCGGGATGCGCTTCTCGATTTCCGAAACTGCTGAATACGGTGACGTCACCGTCGGCCCGAAGATCATCGACGCCTCCGTCAAGAAGCGCATGGTCGCCCAGCTGAAGAACATCGAAAACGGCAAATTCGCCAAGGAGTGGACTGCCGAATACGCCGGTGGCAACAAAAACTTCGACGCGATCCGCAAGTCGGAAGCTCAACACCCGATTGAAAAAGTCGGCGAAAAACTCCGCTCCACCATGAGCTGGATCAAGTCGTCCAAGATCAAAAAGGGCGCCAGCCAAGCGAGCTTCACTTCCTCCTCGAAGTAAGTTTCCCGCTAACGCATTCATTCACTACGCCCGTCTCCTGCGAAGGAGACGGGCGTTTTTTTTGACGGCTTGGGGGCCTGCCGTGGAGAACCGTTAGGCTACGCCTTCCAGCCACGGCTCACTTGAGAAATCGCCGCCGGGTAGAGGCGGTGCTCCAGCACTTGGATTCTGGCGTGGAGTGTGGCAGCGCTGTCTCCGGGGAGGATGGGAACGGCTTCTTGGAGGATGATGGGGCCGGTGTCCATGCCCTCGTCCACGAAATGAACGGTGCAGCCGGCCTCACTGGCACCGGCGTCGAGTGCTTGTTTCCAGGATTCGAGACCCGGAAATGCCGGGAGCAGCGAGGGATGGATGTTGAGTATCCGCTGCGGGAAAACGTCGAGTAGTGGCGATTTCACGAGGCGTAAGAAGCCTGCGAGGCAGACGAGCTCGACTCCCGCGTCCCGCAGCCGCGCGGCGGTCTCGGCTTGGGCTTCTTCTGGGAATTTCGTTTGAAAGCCACGGCAATCGATCACGCCGGTCTCGATTCCATGGCGTTTTGCCCGCTCTAGAATGAAGGCGTCTGGCTTGTCTGAGAGCACTAGGGCGATTCGCGCGTCGAGAGTGCCCGCTTCGATGGCGTCGAGGATCGCCTGCATATTTGAACCCGACCCAGAACCCAACACACCTAGAACCATGCCCATGGTTTACGCGACCCAGTCGGCCCGCCAAGCGCCAAGTTTCATGATTTAAAAAATCCAGATCGTGGATTGGCACTTGGAAGAAGCGGATTTCACCCGTATGTGACCACTCATGCACGACGCCCGCATCGACGCCCTCGCCCGCCAGCTTGTCCGCTACTCCACTGCTTTGAAGAAGGGTGAGAAGGTCCTGCTCGACCTTCACGACGTGCCAGACTCCATCGGCCTAGCATTGATCCGCGAGGTGCGGGCGCGGGGAGCCTTCCCGTTTCTCCGAGTCCACCAAGGTCGCCTGACTCGTGAGATGATGATGGGCGCTCAGGACGAGCAATACGAAGTCCTCTGCAAGCACCTGCTGGCCGAGATGCAGGACATGGACGCCTACATCGCCATCCGTGGCGGGCTGAACATTGCGGAAAATTCCGACGTGCCGCCGGACCGGATGCGTTTGGCCATGAAGCACATGCGTGCGGTGCTGGACCACCGGGTGAAACGCACCAAATGGTGTGTGCTGCGCTGGCCCTCCGCGTCCATGGCCCAACAGGCGGGGATGAGCTCGGAAGCGTTTGAGAAATTTTACTTCGACGTCTGCCTGCTCGACTACAAGGCGCTGCTACCGTCCATGAATGCGCTAAAAAAACTGATGGATGCGACGGAGAGCGTCCACATCAAAGGGCCCGGTACCGATCTGCGCTTCTCGATCAAAGGCATCAACTCAATCGTCTGCGGCGGAAATTATAACATCCCTGACGGAGAAGTCTTCACCGCACCAGTCAAAGATTCCGTGGAGGGCTACATTTCCTACAATGCCCCGACAATCTATCAAGGCATCCCCTTCGACTCGATCCGGCTGGAATTTTCTGAAGGAAAAATCGTCAAAGCAGAAGCTGGCTCCAAAACTGCGGCGCTGAACAAGATCTTGGATAGCGATGCCGGCGCACGTTACATCGGTGAGTTCGCACTCGGCTTCCACCCGACGATCCGCGAGCCGATGCGAGACATTTTGTTCGACGAGAAAATCGCGGGGTCCTTCCACTTCACCCCCGGCCAAGCCTACGATGAAGCGGACAATGGCAACCGTTCGCAAGTCCACTGGGACATGGTCAATATCCAACGGAAAGACTGGGGTGGCGGCGAGGTCTGGTTCGATGGGAAGCTGATCCGCAAAGACGGGATTTTCCTGCCCAAGGCGCTCGTGAAGTTGAACGGAGCCGTGAAATAGAGTGGCGGCCTTTTCAGAGGATGACTCCGAGGCAGGGACTGAACTGAAGGGCGCTAACCTAAGAGCTTCCAAATGAATGTGCTGGCTCGCCGAGTCCGGATGTCGATAAAGCCAGTAAAATAAAGGCTTCTACGCTGTACCCAACGGTTTTGGTTGCGGCTGCAACTCGTTGATTTTCTGAGAAATTTCCTTAAGTTGCCGCTATTCGGGACTGATCTGAATGGCACGGGATTAAGCCGTATTTCGTTGAAAATCAATAGACGGAAAGCCGGTCCGGGTACGGTTAGAAAGCGTGACCAAACAACCTTTCCTGACCGACTTTCCGTTGGTGGTATTTGCCACCGCAAAGCGCCGCCTGCAAGCAGCAATCCGCCGCACGTCGGCCATCATCACCCGTCGTTCCCTCTGTGGTTACGCCGTTCTGTTTGAAGACATGCTCCCGGGTGAATTCCTCGCCTCCATCGATCCCACCCAACGCCAGCGCAGCTTCGGCCACATACCCGTCTTCTGGGCCTGGCTCGCCCAGATCCTCGAAGCCAACGCGTCCTGCCAGAAAGCCGTCGGCCTCATCCAAAGCTGGTGCCGCGCTTCGAATCTTCCTGTTCCCTCATCAGACACCTCCAGCTACTGCAAGGCGCGTGGCCGTCTTCGGCTTTCATTCCTCCAACAGATCCACCAACGCGTCATCAACCATCTCCACAGCCGCATCGGCAGCCGCGACCAGTGGAACGGCTTCACCCTCAAAGCCATGGACGGCAGTTCCGTCCAACTCATGGATACCGGGAAAAACCAACTCCTCTACCCCCAACCCTCCGTTCAAAAACCCGGCTGCGGCTTCCCCACCATGGGCATCGTCGGCCTGCTCAACCTCGGACACGGCGGATGGGAACACATCGAAACCTGTCCCTACACCCAGCACGACACCAAGGCTGCGGCCACCCTCGCCACCCATCTATCAGAAGGCGACCTCCTGCTCGCCGACCGCGCCTTCTGCTCCTACGAACTCATCGCCCGCTGCAGGAAACAAGGAGCCCACATCCTCATGCGCCTTCACCACGCGCGCGACAAGGCGCTGGACTGGCGCAAAGGCAGGAAGATCGCCTCCAACCAACGCATCGTCACCTGGAAACGTCCACAACGCCCCCACGGCACCAGTTTGAACCGCGAGCAATGGGAGACCCTGCCCGAAACCATGGAGCTGCGCCTCATCCGCTTCCACTATGAGAACCGCGCGGGAAACAAAGCCGAACTCATCGTCGTCACCACCCTTCTCGATGCGCAACAACATGCAGGCGAAGACCTCGCCGACCTTTACGCACGACGCTGGGATATAGAACTGAAGCTGCGCGACCTCAAGACCACGCTTGGAATGGAGCGCTTCGAAGTCAAAAGCCCCGACATGGCGCACAAGACCCTGTGGATGAGCTTGATCGCCTACAACCTCATCCGCTCACTCATGCAGAAAGCCGCGGCCGAAGCCGGCGAACCCGTCTGGCACATCAGCTTCAAAGGAGTGCTCGATCTGGTCGTCTCAAGCCACGAGAGCCTGCGCATCTGCGCCGGGAAGCCATACAAACGCAAAGCCGCCGTCTCGCAAATCATCAGCATCTGCGCTACCAAACGCATCGACATCCGTCCCTTCCGCAGCGAGCCCAGAGCCGTCAAAAGACGACCGAAACCCTATCAGCTCCTCAGCGGGCACCGATCCAACTTCATCGAAATCCAACACCGCGGGCGTTATCGAAAAAGTGCTTAATCCCGTGCCATTCGGGACTGATCTCTATCATTGCTTTGCCAACCCAGAATGAGTCTTTCGCAGATTTTTCCACATCTCATTCGTGCAGCCAACTTCACAGTTTCGGGGTTTTTCTCAGGCTGGCACGTGAAGACCACCGAAGTGTATCCCTGTTCCAAACACGCTTTGAAAGCATGTGAGATCATACCGCTGCAAATCACTCCAGAACGGGCTCGATAGTTCTGATCTACCATAAAAACTTCCAAATAGACTCTCCCTTGATCCATCAATTTTGCCAGCAACGCGCCTACTGGAGAACCGTTGACGCAGTAAACGGCGCTGATCATGGGATCATAGTCCCCAGCCAAAGCCGCCAACGCCCGCGCTTCACTTAAAAGCCCATATTCTACGGCGAGCCGGGATACCGGCGGATGGAAGGCCGGCTCCAGACCGTGGACACATCCTTCACTCCTCTCGCCCACACGATCCCATAACTTGCCAGCACGCCCCAAAACAATGCGGATACTGCCTTCATAAAAACAATCCGTTCTTACTGTGACTCGAGCACTCTGCAAATACATCGCTGCGGAGGAATCATCGGCAGCCACCGTCATCGAGACACCCGCGAAACCAGCTTGCCACGCCATTTCCAAGCCCTCTGACAAGAGGCTCGAATGGACTGACGTCCCCACATAGGCGGGAAGCACACGCAGCCGCATTTCCGCTGCCATCCCCAAATTGTCCTGCCGGACAAGCCCCACAGCCCCGATCAAACGCTCCGGCATTCCGCGCGTCATCACATGCACCGCCTTGCTTGAAACACCCAGCCAAGCAACAACTCGCTCCATTTCTTCAGGCCACGGCTCACGCAACCAGACATCCTCGTCCGTGCCCGTAGCTACATCCGTCCCGCGAACTACTGCTAACTGCTCTCGCCATGCGGTCTCCCTCGTGGCTTGTTCGCGGCGCCTCAAGGCCACAAGTTCAACTTTTTCTCTTTCTTGGCGAAGATGCGGCGGGTCTTGCAAATCGATACCCGCAAAGTCATAACGAATTTTTTCGCCCTTCGCTTTCCGCACTTCCTGATCGGCCCTCAGTCTTCCAGCCCGAGCAGAAACCAGCTCCGCATTCAGCTGCTCCGCCTGGGAGTGTGCTTGTTTGGCAAGCTCCATCCTTCCAGCCACTGCCTCCAGTTGACCACGAGTGAACCATCCGATCGCGCTACTGGGATAGTTCAGCAGCAAGCAATCCGTTTCCGCTGTCGCCTCATCAAATTTCTCCTGATGGTATAGCGCACGTGCGAGCAAAAGCTGCCCCCACAGTCCACCGGGGGTCTCGCTCAACCATTCCCGTGCAAGAATTTCCGCCTCCTTCCAATGTTGCAAATGCAAGAGTGCCTGTCCCAGCAAGGGTCCCGTCTGTATCGTCGTAGCCCCCTTCTCCCACGCCCGCCGCGCATACTTCGCCATCCCTGCATAGTCACCCCGCTGACCAGATGCTTCCGCCAGCGCCAGATCCGCATGAGGAGAGCTGTCACGAAAATCCTCCAATACCGAGTCCAGCGCTGCGGCCTCCTCCAGCAAGCCCAAGCACGCTCGGCATTTTCCCAGCATCAACGCCAACTCCCAGTCGCCGGCTCCCACAAACCACGCCCATTCCAGACATGTCCACGCCTCCTCTACCCGGCCCACCTGCCACAGCGCACGACCCAGATCAAATGCATGCCTGCCGGACGCAACAAGGTTCGAGAAATCCGGTGAGACCAAGCATCGGCTCACAGAATCTCCTTTCATCACTTGCTCTTTCCCAGGCCTCGCATCACTTCTTTCCTCTGGCTTCAAAGCGCGCAAAACCTCTGCGATGATCCGCCCTGCTCCTGGTTCATCTCTGGGCGGCAGCCCTGCCGCGCACTCAAGTGTCGGCACGAGGTCAAACATGGAGGCTCCATAGACGATCTTGCTTCCCTCCTGAAAAAGCGGTCCGCTCATCGCAAAATGACCTGCCTCGATTTCTCTTTCATGGCGTTCACCAAGAATCGCCCTAGCCTCACGCCACTCTCCCCCCGACGATGCAACGCATACCGAAACGTCCGCTCCTAATTCCTTTAAAAGCTCTCCGAGCAACAAATCCCGCAATTGGTGCGCCGCCGCCAGAACCTTTCCGTAAAAGTGCCTATCCTCCCTCGACACCTCGGAATCCCCCGGCAGATCACTGGCAAACATTCCGAAATCCCGCCGCACTCTCCGCAAAAACGGGCAATGCACCACCCAAAGGCCGTCATTTCCGCCAGCAACGGCAATGACGGCATTGTGGTTGCTGTAAAGCTCCGCCAGATGCACTAGCAATCTTTGCGAAAGTTTATCATGACGTAGCCTTGCAGGTGTGATGTCCGGCATGAACAACTTCAACAATCCCGGCTCGATTTCCTCTGGCGATACCTTGCAATCCTCAAACTCGCACGCCAGTTCCGCAGGATGGATAAATCCCGGCGATCCCAATTCGTTCCCGCCATGCGATGTCGCGAAGCGATCCGTGACAAACACCCCGTTTAGCTCCTCCGCAGGATGCACACTCGGCCAAGCTACGACCCTCGATCGCCACCCCGCCCGTGAAAACCGCGTCCAGAAAGCCTCACATTGGCGCGGCCCATCCAAACTCGATCCCACCACGCCGTGTTCGGCTGGATGATGACCCGTTGCCACACTCGTCCAGCCCATCGCCGTCGGACATCTCTCTAGCCCCCTTAGACCTCCGCTGATCCCACTCTTCCAAATCCCTCGCAAGGTAGGCAAAGCACCTCTCGCCATGGCTGACTTCAGATCTTGCCATGGATCAAAATCGCTAGCAAAAAGTAGAAGCTTCGTCGGTGATACCATGCACCTCGGTGGATAGAGGAAAGCCCGCTGGAACTCAGCGGGCTTTCCGATCAAATGATTTGAAAAAAGAACTTTATGCTGAAATGCGACGACGGCGCTTAAAGGCCAAAACGCTCCCTGCGAGCAAAGCTAGTGTCGAGGCACTAGGCTCGGGGACAACACCAGCATTCAAATTCCCAGCATCGTTAAAGCCAAGCCCCAAAAGCCTGATGGTGTTATTAGCATCCAAGGGGGCTGTATCACTATAATTGATGTAAAGCCAAGCTTGGTTGCCGGTAACGGGGTTATCGAAACCGAGGTAACCTATCCCATCAGCCGCTCCAGGAGCATCCTGATTCCACTCGGAACCTGTTGGTGTGGCAGAATCAAGCTGCGCGCTAGAACTCGCTGAAGATAGCAAATCAGGAATCACATCGCCAGAAGCATATCGTTTCGCAAATAGCGATGTCAATGGAATCCTCCAGTCGCCATTCGCGGTGACCAACGGCTTTGCGCCGCTACCAAAATTGAAAGAAAGACGCGCATCTTCTCCGGATACAGTGGAGGTCGAAGCGGATCCAGTATCAAAATCGATACTGATGGATTGCGTCTGCGTAATGGTCAGAGACGCGGACGAGAAATCTGCTATCACAACTGCTGCCTGGCCAACCCCCGCGAAACTCCCAGAGATCGTTGAACCAACGAGTATTTTGGTAAAACATTTCATGACACGTCCTTATTAGAGACCATGGAGAAAACGTCAATATTTTTAGATTTAAAAAAGCGTCAACAGAGTCCCTATCTGAAGACTGATGAATGCTTAGTCCTTTTGCAAAAAGTCGGCTTGTCTAAGTGAGTTGACCGTGCGGACGGAGCGGATTGTTTCTGGATTGTCGGGAAGTGATTTTCCTTCTAGGAATCGCTTTTCGCCGCTTAATGCACCTTTGTTGCTCAGGCTGCGTGTATGCTCCCGGTCATGGAGATGACGCCCGGACTTTTGGCAAACAGTTTAGAAAAAGCACTCATGAAAGGGTCAGGATCGAGGCTGGCCTAGAGATTCACGCAAGTGTCGAGGATCGAGCTTGGCTTAGTGCCGATCTGACTTAGGGTAGCGCACCTCACCCGAGCATGAAAATTCTTAGTTACCTTGATCCTGGCTACTCGCCATTTGTCAGACGCCTCAATCGCCGCGCGATGCCAGAGCCTGGCACTCGCGATCTGGTCGCCGAAATCATCGCCGACGTTGCAAAGCTGGGGGATGCCGCTTTGGTCACGCTGACCAAGCGTTTTGACGGCGCGACACTCACGCCCAAGACGCTGTTTGTCAGCGAGGCGGAGTTCGCCGCAGCAGAAGCCGCCGTCACAGATGCGACAAAAATCGCGGTGGCTCGCACCTTGAAAAACATCCACAGCTTCGCGAAACGCAGTCTCCGCAAGGATTGGTCCGCGAAAAATGCCGAGGGAGCCTCCGTCGGTGAGCGATTCACCCCCTATGACCGCGTGGGGGTGTATGTCCCAGGTGGGAAGGCCCCGCTGGTTTCCACGGCCTTGATGACCGCCGGATTTGCCCAAGCTGCCGGGGTCCCAGAAATCCTCGCCGCGACTCCCTGTGGTGCGGATGGCACGGTGAATCCAGCACTGCTTTATGCCTTAAAAGCAGCGGGCGTGACCGAGGCGATCAAAGTCGGCGGCGCACAAGCCATCGCCGCGCTGGCCCTGGGCACCCAGTCGATCCGGCCGGTAGATCGGATTTTCGGACCGGGAAATAGTTTCGTCGTCGAGGCCAAGCGGCAGCTCGTCGGTGCCGTTTCCATCGACTTGCTCCCAGGCCCGAGTGAGATTCTCATCCTCGCGGATAAAACGGGAAATCCAGATTACATCGCCGCAGACATCCTCGCGCAGGCCGAGCACGGCGGTGATAGCGTGGTCGGGTTTGCCACGGACTCCAAGGCGCTGCTTGGGAAAGTCGTCAAAGCGATCGACCGCCAACTGCCCGCTCTCTCTCGCACTGGAATCATCCGCGATGTGCTCAAGCGCGGCACTTTTTTACTCCACGTGAAGTCGTTCGCAGAGGGAGTCGCCCTGTGCAATGCCTTCGCGCCGGAGCACCTTTCGCTCATCACCGCAGATGAGGAGCGCTGGCTACCACAGATTCGAACCTCGGGGGCGATTTATCTGGGGAATGACTCGCCAGTCGCCGTAGGTGATTTCTTGGCGGGACCGAGTCACACCCTGCCGACGGGTGGTTCGGGGCGCTCATTTTCAGGCATCCGCGCGGATCAGTTTCAGCGGCGCACTAGCATCGTGCGCTTGGATAAAAGCTCCGTCAGAAAGTCGCTTTCGGTGGTGCAAGAATTTGCCCGGATCGAGGGCCTCGATGCCCACGGCAGATCCACGGCCATTCGTCTTGAGCCATGAATTTTTTTGGAAATCCCGGGGTAAGTTCAGACCACTTATCGCACAATGCGGGCGTCCTCATCTGTCCCTCATGCCGTGGGAATGTGCAGCCAGGCCATTCGCACTGCCAATCCTGTGGCTTTACCGGAGCTGATGTCATGGGGCTTTTCCCATACGCCCCGCCGGAGTTGTCACCGGTCCTAGATTTAGTGGGTGTCTTATCTGCGGGAGGATTGGCTGCGATCCAAGCTGAGATGAAGCGCTCTCTCAAACGTTACCCTCAATTTCAATGGCGAGTGGTGCTAGCCGCGCTGCCGAGTGAAATGAGTCTCCCACTTTTTGGATTCTGGCTCATCAATGCCTGCCCGATCGGCGCGGAAGAGAGCCCCAAGCAACGAGCTTGGACCGTCCTACTCGTGGTCAATACTTCGACCGAGCAGGCATCAGTCGTCAGTGGCTACGCAGCTGAACCCTATATCTCAGACGAGATTTGGAAAAACACACTGCTTGAAGTATCAAGATTCTGGAAGGCGGAAAATCCAGCGCTTGCGATTGTTCGCTTTCTGAAAATGAGCCGAAAGCAGCTCGGACTCACCTGCATCCGCTATCGCGTCAAGCCAGGGAAAAGGAGGGCCTCATGATTCGCTGTCTCATCTCGCTACTGCTCTGTGTCATTTTCACCGAATGTCTTTGTGGGCAAAACTTCCAAAAGGAATCCACTTTTGAATGGGGGCCTCGTCCAGAGAATGCGGTGTTCGATCCAGATGGCCTGGTAGATACGACTCTCGCGAAAGAAATTTCTATCGGCCTAGCAGATGTTTTGAAAAATGAAAGCATCGACATTATGGTCATCGTGCTGAAAGACATCGGCAGTGCACCGCCCGACTATGTCGCCAAGCATTTCGCAAAAGCGTGGTCGAAGTCGCCGTTCAATTGCGTGGTTCTCTGGGTGCCGGGGAATGCTGAAAGTCCTTGGTTTTTCCCTTCCAAGCAAGTTTCTCAATATCATGATCAAGATCAGGTGGATGAAGTGATTGCTGACACTCACAAGCGCATCATCGATAAAAGCAACGAACAGGAACGACTGAAAACCGCTGCGACCGAGGCCGTGGATCTACTGCGCTACTGGATTAATACGGTCATCATCACCAGCAACACGCTGCGTCAGCAGCAGGAAACCATTAACTTTTTCAAAGAGAGGCGAAAAAAGCGAATCCGCTATATTACGCTCTTTTGCATCGCCACTTTCATTCCATGCATCGCAGCAACGTGGGTTTTAGTGATCTACCTGAATCGGTTGCGGCCCTCCTATTTACCCAAGCATTACTGGCAAATTCGACTGGGTGCGCCACACGCCGGAGGGAATCACGTCGTCGTGAAACTGGGGTCAGCTCGGCCCTAGCGCGGTGAGAGTCCGGACGCACTCCCAAGCTGCCGAGACGTGATGAACTCGGAAGAGCTGTGCACCGCGCTTCATTGCGGCACTCATGCAAGCCACCGTCCCAGCGTCACGGCTGCTGGGGTCAGGAAGGCCCAACACTTCGCCGATGACCGTTTTCCGTGAAACGGGCACGATCACTGGGCGGCCAAATTGTTGCAGACGCGCCAGCTCGCGGAATACCGTGAGGTTGTCCTCGCGCTGTTTCGCGAAGTCGATCCCTGGGTCTAAAATAATCCCGTCCAGATCCAGCCCAGCGGCAGTGGCAAGCTGTAGCTTCTCTTCAAAGAAACGCTCCAGCTCCCCCATCACATCTGGCCAGGTTTGTTGAAAATGGGGGATTTTGGGTTCGCCGACACTGTGCATGATGAGCAGCGCCGCGCCATGAGCCGCGCACAGAATCGCATTTTCGGGATCAGGCAAAGCGCCCATGTCATTGATCAGATCCACCCGGCCTAGGCCCAAGACGCCCGCCACCACTTCAGTTCGCCAGGTGTTTGCGGATAAAATCGGTGGCCAGACCTGCGCCTTATCCCTCGGCGTCGCGCCATCTAAGATCTCGTCCCAGCGCTCGATAAACCCTTTAAAACGCCGTAATTCTTCCGCAACAGATACTGCCGAACGATTGGTCCGGGCACTTTCGGCACCCACGTCGATCACATCGGCACCCTCCGCGAGTTGCCGACGAGCAAGGGTGATTGCCTCGTCGAAATCCAGCGTACCATCCCCGGAAAATGAATCATCGTTGACGTTCACAATCCCCATCACCAAGGGACGTCGGGGGAATTCGATCACTCGCTCGGGTAGCCTCAATCGCATGGCTCCGTCGTAATTCCCCCAGACACGTTCCGCAATCCACATCAGACGGGACTTGAAAAAAGACGGTTCGTGGCTAATCTCCGGCCATGCTGACCGAGGAAATTACCCCGACTCTGGAATCGCTCCAAGCTGAGATCGTCGAATTGAGACGCTCCGTGGAAAAGCTCCAGGCCGCGATGTCGGCGGTTAAGCCGGAGTCGGATCGCGCTCCCAAAACCTGCATGTCCTTTGAAGAGGCTGCTGAAAGTGTGCGCTCGGATTATTCCCACCTGCTTCATAAACTTTCCCAATAAATCCGAATGTTTCTCACTGTAGAGCAGGTGCATCACTTGCACGCGATCGGACTGATGGATCACGGAGGCTCGCCCGGCATAAGGGATTTGGGACTGATTGAGTCTGCTCTCGCTTCTGCACAAAACACTTTTCTGTATGGAGGAGGAGATAAATTCGATGTGGCCGCAGCATACGCTTTTCATCTAGCCGAGGCACAAGCGTATCTCGATGGCAACAAGCGGGTCGGAATCATGGCCGCATTGACGTTTTTGGCAATGCAAGGTTACCATGGCCAGCCAAGCATCGACGTCCAAGAACAACTCCACGACGCCATGATCGGCATTGCGAAACACGAGTTGGACAAGCCCGGGCTGGCCGCGTAGTTACGACGAGTTTTTCGTTAGCTCGCTTCGCCGTCAATCCCGCTTGCCCCACGCCGCTCGGCATCTACCCTCACACGCATGTCATCCACTTTCGGTCACATTTTCCGCATTCATACCTTTGGCGAGTCCCATGGCGGAGGAGTCGGGGTCGTGATCGACGGCTGTCCACCGCGCATTCCCGTTTCTCTGGCGCAAATCCAGCACGAACTGGACCGCCGGCGCCCGGGCCAGTCGGAAATCGTGACCCCTCGCAAAGAGGCTGACACCGCTGAGGTGCTCTCTGGCCTCCAAGATGGTATCACGCTTGGCTGCCCCATCGCGATCCTCGTTCGCAACACCGACCAGCGGCCCGGTGCGTATGATGAAATGGCTGTGAAATACCGGCCCAGCCACGCGGACTATACCTACGATGCAAAATATGGGGTTCGCTCAAGCTCAGGCGGTGGCCGTGCCTCTGCCCGGGAAACCATCGGCCGAGTCGCCGCCGCAGCTGTGGCCCGCCAAGTGCTCGACTCACTGCACCCCGGGATCGAAATCCTCGCTTGGGTGAAATCCATCCAAGAGCTCAACGCCGAAGTCGATCCACAAACCATCACGGCTGAGACGATCGAAGCGAACATGGTGCGGACAGGTGACCCAGCCATGGTTGAGACCATGATCGAGCGCATCAAAGAGATCCGTGCGGATGGGAACTCCGTGGGAGGAGTCATCGAGTGCGTCATCCGCAATTGCCCGGCGGGGCTTGGGGAGCCGATTTTCGACAAGCTCGAGGCAGAACTCGCCAAGGCCATGCTATCCTTACCGGCGACCAAAGGTTTTGAAATTGGTTCCGGTTTCGCGGGAACCCTCCTCACCGGTCGTGAGCACAATGACCCATTCCGCATGATCGACGGCCGTGTCCGCACCACACGGAATCATTCGGGTGGCATCCAAGGTGGGATTTCAAATGGTGAAAACATCATTTTCCGCGTCGCCTTCAAGCCCACCGCCACCATCATGAGCGAGCAGGAAACGGTCACCTCAGCCCATGAAGACACCGAGCTAAAGGGTCGCGGCCGTCACGATGCCTGCGTGCTCCCACGTGCCGTCCCGATTGTGGAGGCGATGGCGACTCTCGTGCTGACGGATCACTTGCTCCGTCAGCGGGCCGTGGATCATTGAAATCCGGCACGGGTCTTAAGGGCGGGCGACGGCCCATTGGAAACGATGCTGCATTTGCTCGTCCAGGTCTTGCGCTGCGATTCTGGAAGAGCCGTTGGTGTGGCGAATCTCCAGTCCCTCATCCGTCACTCGGACGATGGTGACTTCAGAATACGTGCGGCCATTGCGGCACGTGAGTGATTCAAATTTTTGGCCGACAGCCGCAGCCCGCGCCTTGAGACTGCACTCATCGATACGCGCGGTGAACTCGCTTTTCAGACGTGCAAGTTCTTCCGTCAGCAGACTGCGGCGGGCGCTCAACTCGGCACGGCTTTGTTGCTGCACGACCCCTTGTTCTGCGTAAAATTGCTTTTCCTTGAGCTGAGCGCTCGCTCTCGCTTCGCCAATTCGAACCTGCTCCGAGTGTTCGGAATGCCTGGCAGAGACCTCGGCCAATTCCTCTTGGGCGTAAGCACGATCTCGTTTGAACTCGACCGCGTGGCTAGCCCTGTCAAATCGATACTTCGCGACAAGAGCCAACGCGACGCCTACGGAAATGACGATCATGAGGGCGACCATCGAGCTCGATAGCTCGGACTGACTCTCGGAGTTGGACATACTTGGCAGAGCGTGCTGGATTATTTCGCCTGCATTTGGCGGATTTCAGTCTCAAGGGTTGCGATGAGCCCTTGTTTCGCTCGGATGTCACCCGCATAGGTATTGCTTTTGCTGAAGTGAATTTTCCCAGCCGCCTTGGCCGCACTCGCACTGGAAGCGACAGCTTGGATTTGTTGTTCTAGATTGCGGATCTCGCTTTTCAGATTCTTGACCTGAGCTTGCTTGGCGATGACATCCAACCTGTTTTTCTCTTTTGCGACGATAGCATTCGCCGCTTTCTGTTTCGCAAGTTCTTGATCCATCAGTTCATTCGAGGCGGCCACTGCAGCTTCATGTTGGTCCCGAGCTTGCGCTTCGTTGGCCGCTGCCTTTTCTTTTTGTGCGGGATCGAACTGATAGTAGTCGCGCATCTCTGCGGGTAGCTCTTCAAATGGGATTCTCTTCTGGCCGTCATCGTGGCGAATTTGAATGCCGATGGCAGTGACCTCTCGAATATTCGCATTCTTATAAATCATACCAGTCAGAGTCTCGAGAACAGGGATGATTTCCCCTTTCGCTTTGCCACGCACGAAAGCGCGGTATTCATCTTTATAAGCCTCGAATGCGGTTTTCTTTTCTTCAATCTCTGCTTTATAAGTAGCGATTTCTGATTGCAGTGTGAGGGCCAGTTTTTTTTGTGACTCAGTCTCCAAGTTCAAGCGGGTCAATTCTTTAGCTTCCGCAATGCGGCTTGGTGTGAGCTTGAGGTTCGCCTCACCCGTTGAGATAAAACCACGCTTGGAAAGGATTTCTTTCGTTTGATCCCGGACGACCGCCTCAAGCGACCGATCATCACCGGGATCAGAGGCTACGGAAAATAAGAAGCCGAAACCTAGAAGCACCACAAGCGCACAAAGCGCTCCAATCACTCCAGGGCCACGGCCGCTGGACATCATATCTGTAAACGACATATCGAGAAGTAAGTGGAGTTATTTGAGCTGGTAGCGCAGTTTGTAAGCGTCGTAATCGGCTTGGAGTTTGCGCTTTTTACCCTCTAAGTCAGCGACTTCTGTCTGTAGGAGTGTGATCTCAGTGGATTGTTTTTCAAAGACGTCTTTCGATTTTACGAGGTCTTTCGATAGATCCGGCGGGAGATTTTTGAGCTTCTCTTCGATGAGTAGGAGTTCTCCTTTGAGTTTCGCAATTTCGATCTTTTGGGATTCAAATTTCGCGACTGTCTTTGGGTCGTCTCCGCAAGAACTGAGTAGAACAGAGGAGGAGACAATAAGCAGTTGGGAGAGAGATTGGAAATTCATGGTTCGCAAGTGGTCGGAAATTGGGAAGGTTGGTTGTATTGCACCGTTGGAGCTACATATTCGCCCGGTCCATAGTTCGGATTGACGCCGAATAGGGGCTGCACATTTGTGTAGGTCGGAACGACGTTGTAGTAGTGCACAAACGTAGAGTTGTTTGGGTAGCGATCGTAAGACGAGCCATAGGTGTAACGGGTGCGTCTGCCGACGGGCACGGCAGGTTCCGCTAGAGCTCTAGGCTTGGCGGTGATCGAGGCAGAGGCGTCGTTCATGGCGACGGTTTTAAACCTGCTTTTTTCTTGGTTTTCTGCCAATTCAGCGGAGATCTTCAGGCTGCTTGCGATGGCCTGCTTCTCTTGGATCGCGGCGATTTGTGTAGAGATTGCCTTGTCGTAAACAGAAGCCGCTTGTGCTTCTTTCTCTAGCGCGATGATGGCGGAGTCCGCCTCAATTCCGAACTGAACGCGTTGGCTTTGATCCAAATCTGAGTAGCGAAGCCGTGCGGTGCCGACGGAATGGCGAATCGCGACTCCCGTGTCATCGATGGAAATGACCGAGACTTTTTCAAACGCGCGCCCAGAAGCTAAGCGAAGCGTGTCGTAGGTCTGGCCATAAGCCGCATGACGGCGGTCTGCGATAGTTTGTTCACGGAGCTTCGCAAACTGGGTCTGGAGCGTTGCAACTTGCTCTTGGGCGACTGACTTCCGGAGTTTGAGTTCTGAGAGCACCCCGGTGCCCTGGTTGATTTGAGTTCGTAAGCGGTTGAGCTCAGTGATTTCGCCAGTGTCGGTTTTCGCAAGACGGTATTTTTGCAATTCGACTTGGTGGGTCAGTTCGATTTTTTGCTGCTCCATGTCGCTCATGAGCGCTTGCTTTTGATCGTTTTCACAAGCGACCAGCAGCAAGGATGGGACTAAAATTTTCCCGATTGCAGTGGTGTAACCGATTGAGGGTATGCGAGTCATCTTTTGGAGGGTGAAATTTAAAGAAAGTTAAGCACTAAATATCGGCGATCTATTACGCAGGTGCTGCCTTGTGGAATCGACTTCCTTGGCTGTTTCCTTCTATCCGGTTCCACCGGTATGACAAGGATTTAGTCGTCTCATTTGCGCCTCTATGCTTTGCCATTTAGCTCGGTCCGCATAGCGGTCAAAGTGGTTCGCACCACTTAATGGCTACGCATGGATGAATTTGGAAAAGAAGTTGAGCGTGCCCATTTCCTCGTGCGTTGGTGGCGGTAACGGAAAAGCAGGGTTAAATAAAGCCTCACGCCAGTCTCGGAAACCGCTCGTCCCCACCATGAGCGTCCCCACTGATAGGTGATGGTGTCGTGCATGAGGCATTCGTCGGCTCCTACTTCTTCAAACCGATGCTCGTGGCTGAATTGGGTGAAGGGGCCTTTGATGATTTCATCGACCAAAAGATGAGGTCGCTGCACGGTCTTCCAGCGGCAAGTCCAGCGCATTGGGATGATCCACCAATCCCGGCAATGGAGTTCGATCAAGCGCCCCTCAAGCGCGGGGCCATCGGTTTTTAGGCTTACCAGAGTTAAGGTGGGCGGCATGACCTTCGTCAGATTCGCGGGATCGCTGTGAAAATCGAACATGACCTCGGCGCTGGCGGCGAGGGGGGTGCTGGTATGAAAGGTGGAGGACATGGGAGGCTTAGGGGATTTTTTGATACAGTAGCACAGCAAGGCAGACACCCCGCGCGGTCCAACCGAAGGTGCGCCAGCCGTTGGTCACAACGAGACGGTCGATCACACTGAAGTTGTAGCCATGGGTGAGTCTTTGATGGAGAGGGATTTGTAGAAACATGGTGGAGGCCCAAACGACGGCTAAACCGACCAGGCTCGTGACAAATAACCCGGAACGCTCACCTAAGATCAACAAAAGGCCAGCACTACTGATTTCCACCAGCATCAAGGGACCGACCACCCAGCTGATGAGGGCCATGTGCCGATCATGATACGCGACGAAGTTTTGCTGCCCCACGATTTTAAAAAGTGGATAATGAACGACTTGGATCACCCAAATGAGACCGACTAGGCACCAGGTGGCGACGGCGTGAATGACAAACCAAGCACTCATCCTTGGGGTGTGGTTTTACCTTTTCGGCAAGCATCACTGCAGTAGCGGACATTTTCCCAGTCCCTCGCCCATTTCTTCCGCCAAGCGAAAGGACGCCCGCAGTGCTGGCAGATTTTTTCTGGGAGGTTTTGTTTTTTCACGCCCTTCATGAGGATTGTAGGATTTTCTCGGCAGTTCTGGAGCCGGAGATGATCGCCCCTTCGATAGAGGCGCTCCACAGATGGTCTCCACAGACGAGGATGCCCCCGTGGTCTCGAAAGCCCGGGCCTGTGAAGCCGCTACCGGGTGCTTGCTCCGGCAGGGCGTTCTTGATCTGCTGGGTGCGTAAATGCCGCCACTCGGCCACTTGATCACCGAACCATGCGGTCAGCTCTTCTCGGACTTTCGCTTCCAATCCGGCGAGCTTGGGCAGTCCTTCTGGCTGCTCCAAGACGGAGACCGAAATCAAAGCCTGCCCGGCTGGTGCATAGTGCGGGGCGACGTCTGAAGGCACGCAGACGTGATTCACAAGGCCATGCCCAGTGCCGTTTAGAGCGATGATTGGCTCACGGATCGGCGAGTGAGCTGCGGAAAAATAGAGGCAAATGACCGAGCGCCAAGCCGGTTCAGGATTTTCCAGGCCGGGCAGCAAGTGGGCCGCAGAGGTGGCGTCTGTCGCCACGACGACGGTGTCGCAGGTCAGCTGCTCACCGGAGAGAAGCGTGACGGCTCCCGGCTGGATCGCTGCGACTTGTGCTGCACAGCGGATGCAGTCTGCGGGTAAGCGCGCACTGAGTTGCCGTGGGATTTCACCCATCCCCCGTGCAGGTAGGGTCGCGTGGCCTTGTGAGAAAAGTTTGAAAGTGAATTCAAACATCCGGCTGGACGTGCGGAGGTCTCGTTCGAGAAAAATGCCGCCGTAGAATGCGCGGAAAAAGCCATCGATCATCGCCGAAGAAAACCCTGCATCTTGCAGATAACGAAGCGTGGTAAGGTTCTCATGCGTCTCGATTTCCCGGCTATCCATCCGACCGATTTGCCACTTCAGCAGCGCGACGTGCAATTTGTCAGAAATCGAACCGACTGGAGCGAGGGCACTCGCCAGTAGGTGCCGTGGCTCGCGGAAAACATCCATGACTCGGTGGAGTCGCCCATTTTGAAAAAACAAGGCTCCTGACTTGAATGCGCGTAAATCGAGATCGCCTAGATTCAGCAGGCTGCCCGCTTCTGGATAGGCATCGAGATAGACCTGAAATCCCCGGTCCAGCAGAAAGCCCTCGACGGCATCGGTCCGGACTCGCCCGCCGGGGGCGTCGCTGGCTTCTAGTATGAGGGGGCGCACACCTGCATCGTGGAGCCGGACGGCACAGGCCAGCCCGGCAAGTCCGCCGCCGATGATGATCACATGTTTCCGAGAAGCGCTCATGAGCTTAGTTTTCAGTGGGAAAAGTCCATCCAGAGTTGCTGCGTGTTTGGCAGAGATTTTCCACCTGGGTCGAGCACGAGTTTTTTCTGCAAGCGCTCCCAAAACGAAAAGAATCCACCGCTCGCCAGCGGGCGTAGCTGCGCATCCTCGGGGCGCTCGTGGAGAATGAGGCCGACACCCGCCTGGTCGAGCGCGGATTGAAGCGCCGGGAGCGAGTCGTTCAATGGCCCGACGTCTGGCCGGAGGGCTGTGACGAATCGTAGACGGTTCGCGGTCGCCCAGCGGACAAGTGATTCAATATAAGGCTGTTGAATCTCTAGCGTCGTCGGCGAGTGCCAATGCTGGGCCGCGCGCGAGGCCGCGTCTTGGAGGGCGGCACTGATCCATTTCTTTTTCACCACGGGAAACTGATAGTGATCCCAGGTGCTGGTATCCGCCGTTACGATGGCCGCAGGATAGATCTGCAGCCCGATCAGGGAGGTCTCCACCGAGAGGTCTTCCTCGTGGATCCACAGCCCAGTTGCAGGGGGCGGAGTCGTATCCATGAGCGGCCAACTTGGGTGGGTGATCGGTGCCTTAGAAAAAGCTGTAGGCACGCATGCACGGGGATTTTCAAAAGCTTCCAGACCATCCGCCAGTGAGGCGAGAAGCGTGGGATCTAAGTATTTTTCGAGGTTGCTGCGACGTGCGAGGTAGGTTTTCCCAGGCGTTTGTAAGCCTGCCACCCAGCGCCATGAGAGGGTGTTGGACGCAGGGTCGCCATCCAGCAGATGCCGGTAAAAAAACGCCGCCCCGGCTTGCCAAGGGAGGCGCGCCTCATGGACCCACCAAGCGGCGAACCACATTCGCGCGTGATTGTGGAGATAGCCCGTGCTGACCAACTCGTTCACGAAATGATCGATCACCGCATTCCCGGATTGCGCCTTCTCGATTCGTGTCACGGCTGAGTCATTGCCTGCCTCAGCAAGATCCTTTAGGTAATCTGCCCAGACCTCGGGACGCAGCGCTAACCAAGACTTCCAATAGCGCCGCCAATAGACTTCTTGGATCAACTTTTCCACCCGTGAGAACGGGTAAGCACCAAGTAATTCACTCACGACTTCAGTCTCGGTGACCAAGCGATGGCGAATGGCCGGAGAGAGGCGGGTCACCGCGCTGTGGCCGATTTTTACCTGATTCCTATCCCGAGCATAAAGGCCTGCAATAGGAAGAAATGCCTCCAATTGACCAAGTGCGGCGGTGCGAGTGGAGGGGCAAATCATGTGGCAAACTCGCTGCCGAATCGTGCCACGCAACCGTGAAATCAAACCAAGGCCGATTGCCAACGAGCGATTTCCGCCTTCACATTCGCAAGCGATGGAGCGCCGGGGTTCGTCCTCGCGGCGAGGGCAGTTTCTAGGGAGAAAACGTCTTTGGCATCTGGGCCGTAGGCGGGGTCGATGGCGGGGAGATCGAGCTGGTCGAGTGGAGTCTTGGTGGCGATGGCTTTGGCCACGGCCTTACCGACAAGTTCGTGGGCATGGCGAAAGGGCACGCCCTTTTTCACCAAATAGTCGGCGAGGTCGGTCGCGAGCAGCATGGGGTCGGAAGCGGCGACTTTGCAATTTTCCTCCCGGAGTTCCATGGCGGCGATCATCTCGGTGTTGACGGCGAGGATGAGGTTCAGCGTGTCCACGGAGTCGAACAGCGGGGGCTTGTCCTCTTGGAGGTCGCGGTTGTAGGTGAGCGGGAGGCCTTTCACTGCGACGAGTAGGTTCATCAAATTCCCGACAAGGCGGCCGGTCTTGCCGCGGGTGAGCTCGCAGACATCGGGATTTTTCTTCTGCGGCATGAGCGAAGAGCCGGTGGTGTGCGCGTCGGAGAGTGAGGCGAAGGCGAACTCGGCAGTGCACCAGAGGATGAGATCCTCGCTGAGGCGGGAGAGGTGGACGCCGCAGAGCGAAATAATAAAGAGCAGCTCGGCGATGTAGTCGCGGTCGGCGATGGCGTCCATGGAGTTCTGGGTGACGCCGTCGAAACCGAGCTCGGTGGCGATGGCGTGGCGGTCGAGATTGATGGTGGAGCCAGCGAGCGCACCGGAACCGAGCGGGGAACAATTGAGGCGCTTGCGGGCGTCGGTGAGGCGGGATTTGTCGCGCTGGAGCATTTCCACGTAGGCGAGGAAATGGTGACCGGCGGTGACGGGTTGGCCGCGTTGGAGGTGGGTGTAGCCGGGGATGATGGTGGCGGCGTATCGTTCAGCGCGGTCGAGCAAGGCCAATTGCAGGCCAGTGATGGCGGCCAGCAGGCCGTCGATCTCGGTGCGGGCGTAGAGGCGGGTGTCGGTGGCGACTTGATCGTTCCGCGAGCGGGCGGTGTGGAGCTTTGCGCCGGCTGCGCCGATGCGGCGGGTGAGCTCGGACTCGATGTTCATGTGGATGTCCTCGAGCGAGGTTTTGAACTCGAATTTCCCGGCTTCGATGTCCGCGAGGATTTCCTTCAGGCCGTTTTCAATCTGGGAGAATTCCTCGGTGGTGAGCAGTCCGGCGACGAGCTGTGCGCGGGCATGGGCGATGGAGCCGGCGATGTCGTGCGGGTAAAGCCGCCAGTCGTAGGAAATGGACTCGCCGAATTGTTGGACGAGTGACGAAGTATCTTTAGAGAAGCGGCCTTTCCACATGATGAGTGAGCGTGAGCAATGAACTGAGAGGCCGTAGAGTTGCGCGGCACGGTAGGAAGATGGAATCCGAAAATTTCAGGAATCGGAGATTCTGTGGCTCAGAACCAAATGCGTTCGACGGTCCAGTAGAGCCCGGTGAGGCCGATGATGGCGGAGGCGACCTTGCGGATGGTGGTGAAGGCACGTTTTTTAAGGAACCAGAAAGTGAGGGCGAAGGCGGCGGCGAGCACGGTCATTTGGCCACATTCCACGCCGAGGTTGAAGCCGACGAGTGGCTGGATGACTTGGCCTTTTGGGAGTTCCAGCTCCTTCATGACCGAGGCGAATCCCATGCCATGGAGCAGCCCAAGCCCGAAGACGAGGCCGACTCGCCAGGGCTTTAGCTCCCTAATCCAGAGATTTTCGATCCCGACGTAAGCGATGCTAAGGGCGATCATCGGCTCGACGATTTTGGGTGAAATGGTGAACACACCTAGCACCACCATGGCGAGAGTGATGGAATGAGCGAGGGTGAACGCGCTGGTCTGCCAGAGGAGGGGCTTCCATTTCGGCTGGAGGAAAAATAGGCCGAGGATGAAGAAGATGTGATCTACGCCGAGGGGTAGAATGTGCTTAAATCCGGCGATGATCCAAGTGAGGAGGGATGAATCGGTGCTGGCGGAGACGGTGCCCGTGGCGTCGAGATTCATGAGGACGACGGGGGCTTGACGCGGGGCGATTTGGATTTCCCGGATCTCTGGCACCTTGATGAGGAGGGCGAGTGGCTCGTCTTCGTCATCCTGCCAGGTGAGGGCCAGCGGGCCGGCGAGGCCGGGCGGGAGTTTCCCTTGTAGGTCGATGCGGACGAGGGCGTTGCCAGCGTCGTTTTCCTTCAGTTCCGGGACTTCGACGGTGTATTCCGGGAAGTGATATTCTCCTTCGAGGCGCTGACCGTTGAGCGTGAGTTGAAAGGTTTCCGAGAGGAATTCGGCGGCCACTTTCCGCATGATGGCATGGTCTGCGGGGTCTAATTTTCCCGCCCAGGCGCGGCCAGCGGTGTTGGGGTCGCCGGGGGTACCGGGTGGGATTTTAGGGCCATCTTCGGGGTAGAGTGCCCATGCTTCGAGCCAGATCGAGCCCTGCCACACCCCATTTTCCACGGTGATCTCGCCACGGACTTGCTTCATGGCGTGGGCGTTGGCCAAGGGGGCGGCGAGGATGATGAGGCTGAGCAGCAGGAAGTGGCGCCAGCAGGTGTTGAAAAGTGAAATGCCCATGCGGCTGAGATTACGGGGTAAGTGTGATAAAACAATCATGACTCAGAGAGTTCTTGGCGCAAAAAAGCGAGGCTGTTTGGGCAGCCTCGCTTTGAGAAGAAGGGGGTGAGTCCTTTTTGGTTTAGAACGGAATGTCGTCGTCCTCTTGGAAGTCGTCTGCGGGGGCAGCGCTGGCACCTTGGGGTGGGCCGGAGCGCTCGGCTGGAGCGGGTCTGGATTGCTGAGGTGAGCGCTCGGAGTAATTTCCGCCAGAGCCACCACTTGGCTTGGAACCGAGAAGTTGGAGGGCTTCGCCGACGACTTTGAGCTTGCTGCGCTTTTGACCCGTCGCCTTGTCGTCCCAAGAGTCGAGATTTAAGCGACCTTCGATGTAAACGGGATTTCCCTTGGCGAGGTATTGCTGAGCGACCTCGGCTTGGCGTCCCCAGAGGGTGACGTCCACGTAGGTGGTGTCTTCTTGCTTCTGTCCTTGTTCATCTTTCCAGACTCGGTTGATGGCGAGGCTGATTTCTGCCACGGCGGTGCCTTTCGGCGTGTGGCGGAGTTCGGGATCTCGGGTGAGATTCCCGATGAGCATGACTTTGTTAAGATTGGCCATATCAAAGAGCGGTCTGTGGTGCGAACTCGCGACAGCGAGCGAGGAGCTTAGGCGACCCGGATGAAGTGCTGGAGGTGCACGTGGCCGTTTAAGCGGAGGCGGCTCTGGATCTTGGTGATGATTTCTGGGCCACCCTTGAAGGTGTAGTTGACGTAGTGGCCGGACTCGAGGTGGCGCGCGTTGTAGGCGAAGGTGCGGCGGCCGAGTTGGGCGATTTTGTCGAGCTTCGCGCCTTCAGCTTCGAGCTCTTTGGAAACGGATGCGACGAGGTCGTCGACGGTGCCTTCGAGGGACTTGGTGTTAAGGACGATCAGGCCTTGGTATTTGCGACTCATCTTTTTCTGGGACTGGTTTGTTACTGGTGTGAAAGCGCTGCGCCGCTGTGGCGATGCCTTGGGAGCGCGAAACCTGCACGGCATCTACAGCGGTGGCAAGCATGTTTTCGAGGAAGGGGCGCTCGTCGGGTGAAAACTTCCCGAGCACATGGCCAACCATTTCACCGGGAGCGCTGCCGCCGATACCGAGTTTGAGGCGAGGAAAGGCGTCAGTGCCAAGGTGCTGGAGGATGGACTTGATGCCGTTGTGGCCGCCAGCGGAGCCTTTTTCGCGAAAGCGGAGGGTGCCGAGTGGGAGGGCGACGTCGTCGTAAATGACGAGCATCTGCTCAGGGGGCCACTTGTGAAAGGAGAGGAGTTGCTGGATGGCGCGTCCGCTGAGATTCATAAAAGTCTGAGGCTTAAGCAATAGCGTTCCACAACCGGGGATTTTAGCGAGGTGGCTCTGCCACTTAGGCGTGGACTGGAAGCTGACTCCGGCGGCGGCGGCGAGGCGATCTAGCACCATGAAGCCGACGTTGTGGCGAGTGTCTTCATACGCTCGTCCGGGATTTCCTAGGCCGACGATGAGTGAGAAGGACATGATGAAGGAGATTGGGGACCGACGATTGGTGATTTCAAATCAAAAAAAACGCCCGATCCGCTTTCGCAGGCCGGGCGCTCGGTCTATATGAGTGAGAGACGAATTACTTTTTACCTTTTTTGGCAGGGGTCGGGGCGGCTACGGCTGCTTCGGAAACAGCTGCGGCTGGCTTGCCAATGTGGGCGACGACCACTTCTGCAGCTTGGGTCGGGCGGACACCCTCTGGGTAGGTGATGTCTCCAATGTGGAGTGATGCGCCGATTTCGAGGTGGCTGATGTCCACTTCGATCGTCTCAGGGAGATCGTTAGGCATGCAGGTGATTTCGATCGCGTGGATGTATTGCTCAATGAGGCCGCCTGCTTTGACACCGACGGATTCACCGTTGAGGTGAGTCGGGATGTGGGCAGTGATGGCGGTGTTTTCGTCGATGGAACGGAAGTCCGCATGGAGCGTGGTGCCGGAAAGCGAGTCGTGTTGAATGGCTTGGAGGAAGGCGAGGCGGGTGCCATGGCCTTCGATTTCCAAGTTCACGAGGATGTTTTCCGAACTGCTGCTGGCGAGGAGGTCCGAGAAGGTCTTCTTGTCGACCTTGAGGTTGATGTTTTCGGTACCGCGTCCGTAGATTACGGAAGGAATCCAGCCTTCACGGCGCATTTGATTGAGGCGGCCGGAACCGGTGCGGGCGCGTGGAGCTGCTTTGAGAGTTGTCTTCTTGGCCATGACTGAGAGGGCGGTTGTTGGTTAAAAATGGCGCTCTGGGAATTTCTTAAACTCAGTGCGGGGGGCAGCGTGTAGCGGCCTGCGCGGCACTTGTCAAAAATTTGTTCGAGAATCGGCGGATTTCCCGGATTAAACGGAAAATAAGGAGGTGATCGAGTGTCCAGCGTGGATCCGGCGGATGGCCTCACCCATGAGCGGGGCGATGCCAACCACCTGCACTTTCGGCCCGGAAGCTTGCGGCACGGAGTCGGTGGTGATGATTTCCTCGATCGCGGAGTCTCTGAGACGTTGATGGGCGAGGCTGCCGAGGATGGCGTGAGAAACGCCCGCGTAGATACGCTTTGCGCCGTGTTTATGAAGGATTTCTGCGGCGGCGGTGAGGGTGCCGGCGGTCTCTGTCATGTCATCGACGAGCAAAACGTCGCGCCCTTTGACCTCGCCAATGACGTTCATGGCCTCGACGCGGGTGGCGCTTACGCGGTGCTTGGCGACGATGGCGAGTTCCGCGCCGAGGGCGTCTGCGTAGGCGCGAGCCATTTTCACGCCGCCCACATCGGGAGAGACGACCGTGAGGTTCGAGGTGTCCGGGTGGCGTTGGCGTAGGTAGCTGATGAGGACGGATTTCGCGTAGAGATGATCGACCGGGATGTCGAAAAATCCCTGAATCTGTGGGGCATGCAGGTCCATGGTAAGGACTCGGTTGACCCCAGCGGAGGTGAGCAGGTTCGCGACCAGCTTGGCGGTGATGGGGACGCGTGGCTGGTCCTTACGATCTTGGCGTGCGTAACCAAAAAATGGGATCACGGCGGTGATGCGCTCGGCACTGGCGCGGCGAGCGGCATCCACCATGATGAGGAGCTCCATGATGTTGTGATTCGTCGGCGGGCAGCTAGGTTGCACGATGAAAACATCGGCCCCGCGGACGTTTTCGTTGATTTTCACTTCCGTTTCGCCGTCTGGGAAGGCGGAGACATGAACGTCAGCTAGGGGCTGGCCGAGGTTTTCTGCAATGCGCTCGGCAAGCGCGCGGTGAGCGGTTCCACTGATGATTTTCATGGTAAGAAAGCAATTGGCGAGTCGACGGCGGGATTGTTGACAGCTGAGTGGCGGTCGGCAATACTTTGCTTGGAAATCCTCCTCCTAACGACTTGCCTATGCCCATTCACCAAACTGAACTGGATTCAGAGACTCGGGAATCTCCCCGAAATGCTACGGAAATGATTTATCTTTGGGGAGCATTGATTTTCTCTACGGCGCTTCTGGTCTGGTTTTATTGGTTCACCGCAAAGTTTGGCCCGTCTCGAAGCCAGAGTGCCGGACAATGGATCGTCAGCGCTTGGAATCCCGAGACCGATTACGAGCACGGGCTACTTTTTGGGCCGATGATCGCGGGGCTAATTTTTTACCGGTATCAAGATTTGCGAGCAATCGCTGGCCGGGTCAGTCTTTGGGGCTTGGTGCCGATCTTCGTTGGGATCTTCTTTTACGCAGTCGCTTATCGGACTCTGCAGCCGCGGATTGCCATGGGCGCTCTGCCATTTCTGTTGTGGGGTTCGGCCTACTACCTCTGGGGTTGGAAGGTGGCGAAGATGTTAATGTTTCCATTATTCTTCTTTTGGTTGGCGATTCCGCTTCCGAGCTTTCAACAGGCGACCTCTGGCTTGCAGGTGCTAGCCACATCCTTGGCCCACAATGGTGCGGCACTCTTCGGGGTGAAAACCATCGTTCAAGGGACGATGATTTCCCCAGCTAGCGGCGATTGGGCTCCTTTAGAAATCGCGGCGGGCTGCAGTGGGATTCGTTCATTGATGGCCTTGCTGATGATTTCTGCAGCATGGGCTTATATTGCTAAAATCGCGCTTTGGAAAAAGGCTCTGCTTTTTTTCTGTGCCTTCCCTTTGGCAATCATCGGAAACTCGTTACGGGTGATTTCGATTTTCGTGATCGCTCAATACGGAGACGCGCACTGGGCACGGACGACTTGGCATGATTGGTCCGGGCTGCTGTTATTTTATCCCTTTTCGTTAGTACTGCTGCTCACCATCCATTCTCTGTTGGAAGGTGGGGTTCCTTGGAAAAAGAGCAAGCGTCGTCAGCTAAGCCGCGTCATGGTTCGCCATACGGTCGAGGGAGGAGGCTTATGAATTTCAAACCCCTGTTACTTCCCGTCTTTCTTGGGATTGGATTGTGTTCGATTTATTTTCTTCCTCAAACGGGTGGAGTCGCCGATTCGGCGATCATCATGGAATTACCGCCGCATTTAGGGGCTTGGTCGCTAAGTCCAACGCCGGCCACCAAGATGGAAATCGAGACACTCGGTGCTGACACCAAGTTCTCGAAGGCGGATTGCAGAGCCTACCGACCCGATGCATACGATGTTGAGGGATACCCGTTAGTCGATACGGTGAACTTATCCATTGTCTTGTCGGGTTATGATTTGAATAGCTCCATCCACCGCCCCGAGCGCTGCATGCCTGCCCAAGGGCATACGATCTTGGGGTCTAAAGACGTAAAAATCGCACTCGCGAACAACTACGAGTTTGATGCAAAACGGCTGATTTCAATTCGAAAGGGGACGAGTGAGGAATCAAACGCTCCTGCTGAGTATAAATGCATCACCTACTACTTTTTTATAGGCCACGACCATGTGACCAATGACCATTTAGAACGAACCTTCATCGACATGAAAGATCGCCTCATTCGGGGAATGGACCAACGGTGGGCTTATGTGTCCGCCTCTATTTACTACGGTAAATTACCTTGGGTCCGGGCGAAGGAGGTTTCAGAGGAAGAGGCGGATGTAACGCTGAAAAAATTTATCACTGCGTTGGCAGGCAAGCAGATCGATTGGGATAAAATCGCACGGTAGCTTGCTCACTTGATGAGGCCCTGAGTCGGTGTGACTTTGGTTTGCTCAAGGAATGCAATTTTCGTATCGAGATAGGTGAGAAGTTCCTCTCGCTGTTTGCTGGTAAAACTTTGTGGGATATTTCCGGAAATGGTCGCTCGTCTTTTGCCTTCGATAAAATAGGCAAGGGCGTTTGATGGCTGCCGATTCTCCCAAGCCTCGACTCCCATTCTGCGAAGCAGTAGCCCGGCTCTAAAATGGGCTATATGCCCTCCTGGGATAGTACACGTGAAGTCGTAGGCTTCCAGCGCACCCTTGTAGTCCTTGATCGCTTCACGCGCCGCGCCGAGGCTAGAATGGATCTCCACTCGCAGGTCCTGTTGGTGCCAAGGAATAATCGCGGATGATTTATCAATCTGCTCAGCAGCAGACTCTAGCGTTCCTAACGCCTCATTGAGCTCTCCGGCACGATACTGACGTATCCCTTTGGTATAGAGATGCTGAGCAAAATAACAATGTCCAAGGAAGGCGTTTTCCATCCCGCCTTGGTAGGATAGTGTCTTCGAATAAGCTTCTTCAGCTTTGGCATCCTGGTTTAAAGAACTCAATAGATTCGCTTGATTGATCGTGATACTCGGATCGTAAGGATTCATCGCTAGTGCAGTTGCGAAGTCCTCTACAGACTTCTGTATCTCCTCAGTCTGCGCCCAGTGTTTTCCAGCACGACCGGCCAACTCTCGAAGAATGAGAGCACGATCCATGTAAAATGTGGACTGGGGCCAAGTACCAATCGCAGAATTTATGGCCTGCAAGCGCTCTTCTAGTGAGTTGCTAGGTTGTTTGCTAAACATCGACGGCCATAAGGTGAGCGAGACTCGTGTCCCTTTAACGCCATAGTTAGATAGTGCGGTGATGCAGAGGCAGGCGGCACCGCAAAGCAGGATTTTCGTGGCGATGTTACTTGCATTTGCAGACTGAGGAGACCGCGAAGTTCGAGATGCATAGCCTAGGCAGATCCCGAGCAGCACCGCGAGCGGCATCATGTGAAAGACAAAACTGAAGTTCGATTGGGTAAAAACTCCCACAAAGGCCGCAATGCCGCCAACTTGCCATGCGAGAGAGTTTGATTTTTCCTTAACCGGGTTCCCCGTGCGGATGACAGCGATCATGATCGTAAGCATCACCCATAATAAGAGTGCCGCACCGCCGATGATGCCGTAGTCAGCGAGAGCTTGAAGTAGCTCGTTGTGAACAAACTCTGGTCTCGCATGCCCTTGTCCTTGAACGGAGCTTTCCCAGAAACGGTAGCATTCCCAGCCATAGCTCCGGCTTCCTCCGCCGGCCCATGGATGCAGGCCGATGCAAGAAATCGCAATGCCTGCCAGATAGAGCCGGATATCATTGTCCAAAAGCTGTTCGCTAGCTGCGTACCCTCGTGCGGCTTGGGTATGACTCCAACTGAGCATTAGAAATCCCACGACACCCAAGCAGATGATAGGTAAGGCAATCATCGCCGGAGCGGACCACGCCAGCTTCTGCCGTTTTGCCGTCCAAGTCGCGGCGATTACAAAAACCCCGCCGCCCACGGCCAATCCGAGCAAACCACCGCGAGATCTAAAGAAATAAACTGCGATGATCCCCGCGATGACCACGAGACCAAAAAAGATCTGTGTCCACCGCGAGTGCTGACCAAATAAGGCCGCGCCAGCGACTAGCAGAGTGGTTCCGATGACGAAGTTGGCACCTTCGTTATAGTGTGCGAAAAACCCAGTCGGCAAATTTACGATTCGCAAGCGGAAAATCGGGCTAAAAGTCGGATCCATGTACTGCATCCCCGCTACGATGATGCTCGCCACCAGTAAGAGTGCGCTGCCCCAGATTAGAACCCGCTCTGCACGAGGCTGTCCTTCGACCGCCCTGACGCAGAGATACGCGCCGACTGCGCAAGCGAGCAGTAGCAGGTCTGCCTGTGCCAGTTCTGGAACCGGGGACACCCATGCCCGGGCTGTGAACCAGCCCGCCACCACGACTCCGAGCGCGAGCATCCCGAAATCGCTCAGCGACGTTCTTTTCTTTAACAGAGCGGGAACTGCCGAGAGGACGGCCAGTGCGAGCGCCACCATCGCAGGTCCCCAGCTCCAAGATCTAAGCTGCGGCCCGTAGATCGCTCCGAGTCCCAATGAAAGAACCAAAAAAAACGCTGAAACGACTGGCATAGTCTCTATGGATTACCTCGCTCCTTTACCAAATAAAACGGCAGGAACCGTTTTAACCAAAATCTGAAAATCCAACCAAAGCGACCAATTGTCGATGTATTCGAGATCCATGGCCACCCATTCTTCAAAGCTGGTGATTCGATTCCGCCCGCCCGCTTGCCATTCACAGGTGATCCCAGGTTTCACGCTCAAGCGCCGCCTGTGGGATAGTTCACAGAATGCAGCCACTTCATAAATTGGCAGCGGCCGTGGCCCGACGAGACTCATCGTGCCGTTAAGAACATTCAGCAGCTGCGGCAGCTCATCGATGCTCAATTTCCTGAGCATGGCACCAAACGGGAAAACCCGCGGATCATTGTCCAGCTTGAAGACTGGCCCCTGCATCTGATTTCCATGCTCCTCTTTGGTTTGCTCCAATAACGCTTCGGCATTCGGCACCATGGTGCGGAATTTTAGCATCCTGAAGGGTTTACCGTAGCGCCCGGCCCGCTGTTGCCAGAAAAATACAGGAGCCCCGGGACTGCTGAGCCGGATACCTACTATCGCAAAAATCCACAATGGGCTGCTAATGACCAAGAGGACAATCGCTGCGCCGATGTCAAACACGCCCTTGCATAAGAGTTCCCAAGAGAGCTCTGGCGTCGTCCGGAGAACCAGCATCGGACGGTTTCCCACCGCATCAAACACTGGGCGCGCGATCTGTGAGCGGATGAATGAAGCTGCGATCCATGCCTCGACGCCTTGCAATTCACAGGCTTCCACCGCACGGGCGACTTTTTCAAACTCGGTGTTTTTCGCGGCGAATAGCACCCGACTCACGGACTCATCTTTCAGTAAATCAAACAAGTCGTTCACGTCACGGGTCGAAAGGTCAAACAGATCTACGATTTTCCAATCCGCCGTGATTTCTGGATCCAATTCCGCAACCAGCTCCGCCATTTCGTCTCCGGATCCTGCGATGATGACAGACTCCTTGTTCGATTCTGAGCGGATTTGCTTTTTAAACCACATTTGCAGCAGGCGATCTCGGCCTAAGATCGACAAGAACATCAGCGCCAAGCCGAATGCTAAGGATAAGCGCCTCGCATCACCCATCTTGGCAAAAACCGCAAAGATACCAATCATCAGGACGATCACCGCTAAGGCGCGAAACAACTGCCAAACGGCGGTGCGCAAGGTCTTGTGTCGTAAATGATCGTAAAACCCGAACCGTTCCAGCACCAGCGGGGTGAATGGCACCGCGATGTAGAGGATCCAGTTCACCGAGCCTGCGTAATCGGCATCAAAATCCATCGAGGCCCAGCCCCGGAAGGCATCACGCAACAGGCTACCGCACCAGAAAGACACCCAAACAAGCACGGAGTCAGTCAGCTGGTAAACTTGGATCGTGAAAGAGTCCTTACGACTGATGGGCATGGTGGAAGTTGAATTTCAGGATCTAGGGGGAATTCTCCGGCCCAGAATGGCTATATTCCACCGCACTGCAACCGCTGATTTTCTCGGCATCGATTCTGCTTGAGCCGCAAAGCCATGCCGATCCGTCACGACCCGGAACTTCTCGACGAATTTCTAGATCTCCTCCGCAATCTGATCCGCGAGCCCGCTGTCGTCGGTGCGGAAGATTCGTTTTTCCGGGTCCTCATGCGGGAGCTTCAGGAGCTCGGCCTTGCCCTGACTTATTATCAAGGCGTGCTGGTGGCGCAGGGGCGCGATCCAGAGAGTCTCATTCTTTCTGCCCACATGGATCGACACGGGCTCCTCTGTACCGGGCCGAATGAATTTCAATACTCCGCCTTCATTTCCAGTAACCGTAGCGAGCAGACCGGGGACTCGGTCTCTGAGCAGATGATGGAGGCCATCCAGCACCGCTTCGTCGGCCAGCGGGTCCAAGCGCACCTGCCCTACACCGGCACCTACCTCGGCCAAGGGACCATCACCCATTCCTTCATCTGCCCCCATCGGAACAACCTTATTTTTGAAATCGACGGTCTCGGCTTCCTCCAACCGGGGACGCCCGTTTCCTTTTTAGACCGCCTGACCCAGCAAGATGGCTGCATCTCCGCCCAGCTGGACAATGTCGTATCCGTCGCCCTCCTCGTTTTTCTCTTCCGCCGCGGCTTCCAAGGCACGGTGCTATTCACGGCCCAAGAGGAAGCTGGCCGCAGTTGGCGCTTCGCTTTGGCCTGGTTTCTCCGCCAGCAAATCCGCACCCGGCGGCTCATTGTTCTGGATACCAGCCCCTATCCCAGCCGCGAGGCGGCAGAGGCTCAGCACCTCGTCCTGCGGAAAAAGGATGCCAGCGCTGAGTTCGATCCTCTCATGACCGCAGAGCTTAGTGCAAAATGCACGGCCCTCGGCATCACCCACAGCTATAAGGACGCCTACGTGGACAGCCTCAACGAGACTCGCCAGAAAAAGCTCTCCCTCGGGCGCACCGAACTCGGCCGCCTCATCGTCGCCAGCCAGGGGCAAATCAGCGGCACCACCCTCCAAATTCCCACCACCGGCTACCACACCGCCAGTGAGACGGCCTCCCTGGATTCCATCCGTGCCGCGCTGGCCTTGCTTCTGAGTTACGCAGAGACCTAGCGCCGTTCGGACATTGGATTCGCTTTTGTTGCTCGCCAGTGGCGGTGGGGGCTGACTAGTCTTTTCCACGATGATTTTAGGATTGATGGAACCTTCTGGCTTAATCGAGCAAGGTGGCCCGCTGGTGTGGGTGTTGCTGGGGTTGGCATTTATCGGCGCGGTGGCGGTGGTGGAGCGCTTGTTTTTCTTCCACCGAGCAAGGATCAACGTGGGAGATTTACTGGTGGGGCTGTCCCATCACATCCGGCGGCGCTCCTTCGCCGAGGCACTGCACGAAGCGGCAAGGGCACCTGGCCCAGTCGCACGGGTGGCACATGCGGCGCTATTGCGATATTACCTAAGCCGGGCGGATTTGCGGGATGTGGTGCAGGAGGCGGGGCAGATGGAGGTGCCTAGGATCGAGAAAAACTGCCGTGTGATCTTGGGCGTGGCCCTGCTCGCGCCCTTGGTCGGGATGCTGGGGACGATGCTCGGCATGTTGGAAACCTTTCAAAAAGTGGGTGAGAAAGGTGGATTCAGTGGCCCCTTGGAACTTTCTGCGGGCGTTTTCACCGCGCTGATCACCTCAGTCATGGGCATGACGGTGGCCGTGCTGTTGTATTTGTTTTACCTCTATTTCCTCGGGCGGGCGAAGCGCATGGTCCACCGCTTGGAGCGCGCGGGGATCGAGATGGTGAATCTCATCGCCGATGCTCGCGAGGAGGAAGAGTATGCGCCTTTCCGAGGTGAGGTGGCCGCAGGAAAGAAACGGCCGGCTCCGGCCCAGCCGGATCGAACCCTATGAAACTGGAAATGAGCCTGCCGGAGCGCCCTGGATTTCTACATGCGGTGCCGATTCTGAATCTTTTCGCGCTTCTTCAGTTATTTTTCCTGCTGGGGCCTTCACTGGTGTTGCAGTCCGGAGTGGCAGTGGACCTACCGCCGTCGCGCTTCCAGATGGAGCGTTACCAAGAATCCATCGTCGTCACTCTAGGGCCAGGAAATGCGGCACCATCAATTTATTTAGGGCGGGATGAAGTGACCTTGGACGGATTGGCAGATCGGCTTGAAAAACTCCGGGAGCAGTCCGCGCAAAGGAAATCACTGGTTTTATTAAAAACGGACAAGAGCACCCCAGTCGGTGTCGAGCGTGAGGTCACGGAATTGATCCTGCGCAAAGGATTTCGAATCGCCTTGGTCGGTAAAACCGCGCCAGGTCTTGAGCGACCATCGACCCCATTTCCATCGCGCGAATGAGTGGGGCGATGGGCAAGCCAACTCGACTGACGGGCACCCCGGAGTGGGTGTTCCGCTGGAAGCCGCGGAAGTCACCGCTGGTGCCGAAACTGCTGGCCCTGCTGTTGGTCGGACTGGGCTTTGCCTTCCTCCTGAGCCTGCGGATCAAGGTGATCACTCCAGCGAGATCGACGTCACAGGCCGCTTCGGTCATGATCCTGCGCAACGATGCACAGGGCCGAGCCTTCACCCTGAAAGCGGACGAAGGTGGGCCATTTCCCTCTCGGTTTGAGCTTTCTCAATGGCAGGGCATGGCTGAATTGGAGGCCGTCGCATGGGAGGCCGTGAAACCCCAGCCGAAGCCCTATGCCCCAGCGATGCAAGAATTGCCAGACGCCACATTGCTTAGACCCTTGGAATTGGCCGTGAGCGGAAAGTCATTTTTTCCCCCACGACTGCTTGCGGAGGAGCCGCCACCAGTCACCGGCCCTCAGCGTTTGCACCCCACCCTATTTCCCCTTTCCGGGATCACTCGGGAAAATCTACCTACAGACCTGCCGCCTTATGAGGAAATGACCGAAGCGGGTGATTGGCGATTTCTACTGCAGCTCAATGCAGCGGGCGTCGTGAAGGAGTGCATATCTCTGGAATCGACTGGGAAAGAAGCACCCGCAGCTCTCGTGCGATGGCTTAGGCGGGTTCCATTCAAATCATCGCCGGGGCAAGCCGCACGCTGGCTCGCTTTGGAACTTAAATTCACCAACTCCCTTGCCGATGGAACTGAGCCTCGCTGACTTTATCTTCTACATCGTCGTCGCATGCTTCGTGATGGTGCCGATTTTCACGGTGGTCTCGCGCACGCTGCACGCACGGGTGGAGCGGCGATCTTTGGCCAATCGAGTCATTTGTCGGCTCTGTTTGTACGCGTTTGAGGACACAAGTCATGTCGGCACGGTGAATTGTCCGGTCTGCGGCGCATTGAATGAAAAAGGCCGTAGTCGGCGACTGGGCTAGGATCTCGTTTTGAGCCGAATCGTCTATTTTTCGTGCCTTGTTGCGGATTTCCTGCTTTCCCTCGCCCCGACCCCGTTTCTTTCCATTGCCCATGTCCACCGAGCTGACCCGTAATTTCTCCATCATTGCCCACATCGATCACGGGAAAACGACGCTTTCTGACCGCTTGATGGAGGTCACCTCCACCGTAACGATGCGGGAAAGCAGCGCCCAGCAGCTCGACTCCATGGACCTTGAGCGCGAAAAAGGCATCACCATCAAGTCCCACCCCGTGGCGATGGAATATAAGGCGAAGGACGGAAAAACCTATAAACTCAACCTGCTCGACACCCCCGGCCACGTGGATTTCTCCTACGAAGTCTCCCGCGCCCTCGCCGCCTGTGAAGGCGCGATCTTGATGGTCGATGCGGCTCAGGGTGTTGAGGCTCAAACGGTTGCAAATCTCCATCTCGCCACCGAGCAGAATCTCTTGATCATCCCGGTCCTCAATAAAATCGACCTGCCCGCCGCCGACGTGGCGAAGTGCAAGAAGCAGTTGGAGGAAATCCTCTGCATCCCGGCCGAGGACTGCATTCCCGCCTCGGCCAAGGCAGGCATCGGCATCGTGGAAATCCTAGAGGCCATCGTCGCCCGCGTGCCGGCACCCGTGGAAAATCCGGATAAATTGCTGCGCTGTTCGGTCTTTGACTCGCTTTATGACACTTACCGCGGCGTTGTTTCCTACGTCCGAGTCTTTTCCGGCACGGTGAAAAAGGGCCAACGCGTGCAGCTCATGGCCACGGGAAAAACCTACGAGGTCAAGGAAGTCGGCGTTTTCACACCGAAAATGAGCGCCCGCGACATTCTCCGCGCTGGCGACGTCGGCTACGTCATCGCGAACATGAAGTCCGCCAGTGAAGTGAAAGTCGGCGACACCATGACCGACAACACTCACCCCTGCCCCGAGGCGCTACCCGGCTATAAAGAGATCCAGCCGATGGTGTTTTCCGGCATTTATCCGGTCGATTCCTCCGACTACGAGGCACTCAAGCTCGCCATGGGCAAGCTCCAGATCAACGACCCCGCCTTCACCTACGCTTCGGAAAGCTCCACCGCGCTTGGCTTCGGCTTCCGCTGCGGCTTCCTCGGCCTGCTCCACATGGAAATCATCCAAGAGCGCCTCCGTCGTGAGTTCGACATGGACGTCATCTCGACCTATCCGTCCGTCATTTACAACGTGACGATGACCGACGGTACGGACCGGATCATCGACAACCCCACGCTTTTCCCAGATCCACAAGGCATCCAGGAAATCCGCGAGCCGATCGTGAACGTTTACATCATGGTACCCGGCGAATACATCGGTGACATGATGCAGCTCGTGCTCGAAAAACGCGGCGACGTCACCAACACCGAGACCATCGACGACACCCGCGTCATGCTTTCTTGCGTGCTGCCGCTGGCGGAAATCCTCGTCGATTTCAACGACCGCCTCAAGTCCATGACCCGTGGTTACGGCTCGATGGACTATGAACATGCCGGCTACCGCCCCGCGAAAATGGTGAAAATGGATATGCTCATCGCCGGCGATCCGGTCGAAGCCTTTTCCACCATCGTCCACCGCGACAAGGCGGAATCCTACGGCCGGATGCTCGCTGGTAAATTGAAAGAAGTCATCCCGTCCCACCTTTTCGTCGTCGCGATCCAAGCCGCCGTCGGCGGAAAAATCGTCGCCCGCGAGTCCATTTCCGCGATGCGGAAAAACGTCACCGCCAAGTGCTACGGCGGCGATATTTCCCGGAAACGCAAACTGCTCGAAAAGCAGAAGGAAGGGAAAAAGAAGATGAAAATGTTCGGCAAAGTGAACATCCCGCAAGATGCCTTCATCAAAGTGCTCAAGAGCGGGGATTGAGAGTGTGATGAGTGACGAAATCGCCGCTCTGAGATGTCCCGCGTGTGGCGGGCAGATCGTCTCGCGCCGACTCGGTTTTTGTCCTTCATGCCGGGAGAACCTTCCGGAAATGATGAAGCTTCAAGGTGCGGATCGTGATCGGATTGAGCGTGAACATCTCGACGCAGTTGAGAAGCTACGCGAAGCTAGGAGAGGTGGCGGAGATTCTAGCGGCGGGATTTTGTAGGAATCCAATTCGCCTTCATCAAAGTGCTGAAGAGCGCGGATTGAGCCGTGGCTGTGGTTTCCAACCGAAAAGCCCGAGGAAATATTTCACGCGCATTGATGCTTGGATCGGCGGATTACGGCTGACAGGATTTCCCTCATGCGGACGAAGGCCATTTCATTGTTACAGGAACTCACCGAGGCGCACTCCGTTTCCGGGCATGAGGATGAGGTGCGGGCGATTTTCGTCGATGAGCTGGAAGGCTGCGGCGAGCTTTCGGCGGACCGAAATGGGTCGGTGTTTTGTGAAATGGGCGAGTCGGGGCCGCGCGTGCTCGTTGCCGGTCACATGGACGAGGTGGGTTTCATGGTCCAAGCGATCACGCTGGATGGCTTCCTCCAGTTTGTCGCCATCGGTGGCTGGTGGGAGCACAGCCTGCTTTCCCAGCGAGTTGAGATCCTCACCCGCAGCGGGGAAAAAGTGCTTGGCGTCGTCGCATCACGGCCTCCCCATTTCCTACCCGAAGCCCAACGGCGGCAGGTGATGAGTATCGACCAGCTCTTCATCGACATCGGTGCCGGGTCACGGCGTGAAGCGATGGAGTCGTTCGGAGTTGCTCTGGGTGATCCGATCGCACCGGTCTCCGCCTTCACCGCCATGGGGGGCGAAGACTTGTTCATGGCCAAGGCCTTCGACAACCGAGTGGGCATGGCAGGCGCGATCCAGACCGGGCAAATTTTAGCACAATCCTCGCATCCGAATCGGCTCATCATCGGCGGTACCGTCCAGGAAGAGGTGGGCCTGCGTGGCGCAAAAACGGCCGCGAATTTCATCAAGCCAGACGTCGCGATCGTCCTAGAAGGCCCACCCGCAGACGATACCCCAGGATTTCCCCGCTCCGAATGCCAAGGCCGCCTTGGCGGTGGGGTGCAGATCCGTTTGTATGATCCCTCGGCGATTACGAATCCTCGACTCGCCCGCCTCGCCATCGAGACCGCGAAAGCGGAAGGAATCCCCCACCAAGTGACGGTGCGGCGCAGCGGCGGCACGGATGCCGGGTCATTTCACGTGGCCAACGAAGGGATCCCCAGCATTGTGCTCGGCGTGCCCGCGCGCTACATCCACTCGCATAATGCGATCATCGACCTAAACGACTACCTGCACCTGCTCGCACTCAGCATCGCCCTAGTGCGCCGACTCGACGAGCCGACGGTGGAACGATTGGTCACCTACCTTTGAGAAAAAAGGTGAAGATTTTCACTGGTGGGGGACCTGAGATTGGGTTTTCCTCCGGTATGAATTTACACCGAATCAAGAAGGGTTGTTTGGCATTGGCACTGATTCAAACACTGGGAAGCCTGCCAGCCGCAGCTGAGCTACGCATGCTCAATGAAAAAGCTTGGTTAGGCTATTTCACCGGATTTGAGTCCAACAAGATCCGCTGGAGCTTCTCCACCAATGGAAGTAGCGTCCTGCGTGTCGTCGATAGCAAGGGCAACCTAGCGTCCGACAAAATCGCGATCACCTTCGGTTTCGTGGTCGAGGAGACCCAGCCAGACGGAAAAGTCGTTAATCGCAACTTCATTCCAGAATCCCTCGAATCCGCGCAACCGCCAACGACCAGGCCAAAAGGGGTTATCGTCCGCGGAAAAATGTCGGGCGACATCGCTGTCGAACTGAACATCGACGAAGACGGCGGTAAACTCTCCTTGGGCGGGCGAATCACCGATCCCGGCCCAACCATAAAGAACCCGCTAACATTTAAAATCCGCATGAAGTTCCCAGATGCCTACCCGGACGATGCTCCCCTAGGTGACAAAAAGGCGGAAAAGGCGCTTGAGGCCAAGACCAAAAACGATCGCCTTCAGTTCATCCGCGCGGACAAATCCCGGGGCAAGCAATCGCTCACCGAGTCGGTTGGTACCGACGCTACCGCCATGAACGGCCCCGGCATCACCAACCTGGAAATCGAAAGTGCCGGTTACAGAGGGCGCAAGTTTCTTCTGGCAGCTACTGAAAGCTCGGTGATGAATTTCACGATCCCGAAATCCGGCCCTTTGAATGGTGGATTTATAATCAGTTGGAATGCAGATCTGGCCAAAGACCCATCAGGCAGAGCTCGCTTCGTCATTGATGCACGGTGAGTTGAAAAACGAGTGATCGGCACATTTTTGTTCGAGCGAACATCTTTTTCTTGTCAGGACACTTCGGCCCCGTCATTGTGATCGCAGTTCAATAACGATCCCATGGCCGCCAAACAATCCTCCGAAGAATCCGCCGCAGAAAAGCTCAACGAAGCTCGCAAACGCAATCTCGACCTCGCGATTTCACACATCCAGAAGGAGTTCGGTGAATCCGCCATCATGCGCCTCGGGGATGACCGTTGTGTCGATGTCGATGTCATTCCGACCGGCAACCTCCTCATTGACCGCGCCCTCGGCGTCGGTGGATTCCCCTGCGGGCGCATCGTCGAGGTGTTCGGCCCAGAGTCTTCTGGTAAGACGACGCTCACCCTCACCGTCATCGCCCAAGCCCAAAAACGGGGTGGTCTTGCAGCCTTCATCGACGTGGAGCATGCACTCGATCCACAATACGCCCGCAAACTCGGGGTGAATCTGGACGATCTGCTCGTTTCACAGCCATCTTCTGGTGAAGAGGCTCTTCAAATTTGCGAAGCTCTCGTCCGCTCGAATGCCATCGCCGTCATCGTGCTGGACTCCGTCGCCGCCCTCGTCACCAAGCAGGAGCTCGACGGAGAAATTGGCGACTCCACCGTCGGCGCTCAAGCACGCCTCATGAGTGCTGCCATGCGGAAACTCACGGCCCTCATCTCGAAGGCGCAAACCGTCTGCATTTTCACCAACCAAATCCGCGAAAAAATCGGCGTCATGTTCGGCAACCCCGAGACAACGCCCGGCGGCCGCGCCCTTAAGTTTTTCTCCTCCGTGCGTGTCGATATCCGCCGGATCGGTGCGATCAAAGCGACGGATGGCGCTGTCACCGGAAACCGGACCAAGATCAAAGTCGTCAAAAACAAAGTCGCAGCACCCTTCACCGAAGCAGAATTCGACATCATGTACAATGAGGGGATTTCCTCAACCGGGTCCCTGCTCGATTTGGCACTAGAAATGGAAATCGTCCAAAAACGCGGTTCATGGTTCAGCTACAACGGCACGCAACTGGCCCAAGGCCGAGATGCCGCGAAAGAATTGCTGAAAGGCGACCCTGTCATTTACGCGGACATCGAATCCAAAGTGAAACTCGGCCTAGAGGCGAAAAAGAAAAAATAACCGACGTCCTCACATTTCGGGGAACGCCTTCTAAACCATTCTCATGACAACCTGAGAGCCGCGCCATCAATGAGTGTTGAAGGTGCGGTTTTCGTGCATCACTCCCAGTGAGTGGCAGCCAGCGGGGAGTCGAGGCTTGACGCAGAGCACCCGACCTGCTTGCTTGCCGCAGTTCGCGCTAGATCGAAGATTGTAGTATGCGGCAGCGAAACGTTGATGAATTCAGCGCGTTTCGCACGTTTTCTCACAAATCAAATTTCTTCTTATGGAATGGACCTCTCCCATCTGGTATGCCTCATACATCATCGTCCTACTCGGCCTCGCCGGGTATGGCTCGCATCGGCTAACGATCGTATTCCTTTACCTAAAGCATTCCAGAGAACATCCAAAGCCGAAATCGCTCTTTGCAGAACTACCCTTGGTGACGATTCAGCTGCCTGTTTTCAATGAAATGCACGTGGTGGACCGCCTGCTGGCTGCCGTATCTGCCTTGGACTACCCGCAGGACAAAATTCAGATCCAGCTCTTGGACGATTCGACTGATGAAACGGTAGAAATTTGCCGACTGGGCATCCAAGACTTAAAAGCCCGTGGTTTCGACGCAGAACACATCCACCGCACTGACCGCACAGGCTACAAAGCGGGAGCTTTGGAGAATGGCACTCATAGCGCAAAGGGAGAGTATCTCTTGATTCTCGACGCAGACTTCGTCCCCAATCCTGATCTCCTCGAAAAAACCATCCATTACTTCACCGACCCGAACATCGGCATGATTCAGACGCGCTGGGGTCACTTGAATCGCACGTTCAACATCCTGACACGCATCCAAGCCATGTTTCTCGATGGTCACCTCGAGCTGGAGCAGACCGCGCGCAACCGCTCAGGCCGGTTCTTCACCTTCAACGGCACCGGCGGAATCTGGCGGAAATCCTGCATCGCGGATGCGGGCGGGTGGGAACACGACACTCTCACGGAGGACATGGATCTCAGCTACAGAGCCCAGCTCAAGGGGTGGCGCTTCATTTTCCTCAATGAAGTCGAGACCCCCGCAGAGCTTCCCGTGGACATGGATGGCTTTAAAAGTCAGCAACACCGCTGGACAAAAGGCTCCATCCAAGTTTGTAAAAAAGTTCTCCCCGCGATCTGGAAAAGCAACGTTCCCTTGTTCATCAAAATGGAGGCCACCGCTCACCTGACCTCGAATTTCGCCTACCTCCTCCTCATCTGCCTCTGCTTCCTGATTTACCCAAATCAACACGCCCAGCCAGATTTTGGGAAATTCACCCATTACATTATCAATATCCCGATCTTTTTCTTCTCCTCAGTCTCCGTCATCGTGTTTTACCTAGTTGCGCAAAAAGCGCTCCGCCCAGGCTCCTGGTGGAAGGAAATTCCATACCTCCCGCTGCTGCTCGCTCTCGGTATCGGCATGTCCATCAGCAATGCCAAAGCCGTTCTTGAGGCCCTCTTCAATCATCAGAGCGGCTTTGTCCGGACGCCCAAATACGGGATCGAACAAAGCAACCGCCAAGACTGGAAGAAAAGCAGCTACAAGGCGATGAAGACACTCACCCCCTTCGTGGAGCTGCTCTTCGGCTTCTTTTTCCTCTTTGTCGTCGCAGAAGCGGCCTTAAAAGCCAATTGGTCATCCGCCATTCTTTTGCTTCCATTTCCTGTCGGATTCTTTTACACATCTTTATCTTCTTTGGCACGAATGCTGCCAACTGTCGCATCTCAATCAACGAGTGTCGTGAATAAGGCACTCTGATCGCCAACACAAATGCTTCACCAAGCCAAACTATCCCAGCTATTCTCCGCACTCTGCGGACTTCTGGTGGTGCTTTCGCTAGTCGGCTGTGAAACCCAATCATTCTCTTTCACAGGCAGAGACTCGAAGAACAAGATGATCGTCAGTGTGCGTGATCAGAAAATGCTGCTCGTCAGTAACGGAACCCCCGTAAAATCCTACAAAATTTCCACCTCCAAATTCGGCGTCGGTGACCGTCCAGGAAGCAACTGCACTCCTCTTGGCCGCTTACAAGTCGCCAAAAAAATTGGCGACCATGCACCCATCGGGAGCGTCTTCAAGTCGCGCCGCCGGACGGGTGAAGTGATCAAGCCAGATGCACCGGGCCGCGATCCCGTCGTCACGCGCATTTTATGGCTCGCTGGCACGGAAGCTCGGAATCAGAACACGTTCCGCCGCACCATTTACATTCATGGCACCCCAGAAGAACGTCTTCTCGGGTCACCCGTCTCCTACGGCTGCATCCGCATGGGCAGCCGCGATGTCGCAGAACTCTACGATCGCATCGGCACGGGTGCCGACGTCTTCGTCATCCGCGGATCCATTAAAAGCGAAGAAACGAAAGAAAACCCTCAAACTGCTAGCGTGAAAGAGTCTAACCCGCAGGGATAAGCCGCGTTGTTTAAATGGCCGCACAGTGACCTGCTACGCCCATCTGCTGACTCCTTGACTCAGTTCACCTCGGATGCAGTTCCCGAGTGACAATCCACATTTTCGGCACGACGCTGGTGTGGTGAAAAAAATCCTCCCATTCCTCATCTTATGGGCCACCCTGATACATGGAGCTCAGCCCGCTAAGCCCGGAAAGACTGAGTTATCAATCGTCGGACAAGACTTCCACATCAATGGGAAACCCACCTATGAAGGACGAAACTGGAACGGGCATCGCATCGAAGGACTGCTCTTAAACTCCCGGATGGTCCAAGCGACGTATGATGACATGAACCCTGCCACCTCACCCCGTTGGGCTTACCCGGACACCGGGAAATGGGATGCTGAACGAAACGTGCGTGAATTCATCGCTGCCATGCCGGAGTGGAAAGCACACGGCCTCCTTGCCGTTTCCTTAAACTTTCAAGGCGGCTCGCCAGAAGGCTACTCAGGCAAACAAACTTGGCGCACTAGCGCTTTCGCGGAAAATGGAGCCCTTCGCCCAGCATTCGCTGATAGGATGCGTCGCGTCCTAAATGCCGCAGACGACCTAGGAATGGCTGTGATTCTTGGCTATTTCTACTTCGGACAAGATCAACATCTCAAGGATGAGGCCGCCGTTTTAAGAGCCACCGACGAAGCCACCCAGTGGCTGCTCGCTGGCGCTTGGCGCAATATCCTTGTTGAAATCAACAACGAGACGAACGGCCCCTACGACCACGACATCCTCAAACCCACTCGGATTCACGAGCTCATCCAACGGGTGAAAAACACTCAAGTCGATGGCCACCGCCTACTCGCCGGCACGAGTTATGGTGGCGGTATTATTCCTCGGGAAAATGTCGTTCGAGTCTCAGATTTTCTATTGATTCACGCAAATGGCGTCAAAAAGCCAGAGGGTGTTAGCTCGATGATTCATCAGACCCGCGCCATTCCAGGATACCGCCCCATGCCCATTTTGTTCAATGAGGATGATCACGAGAACTTCGATCAGCCCGAAAACAATTTCAAAACAGCCATCTCAGAACGGACCTCTTGGGGTTGGTTTGACTATCGTCGCAAGGGCGAAGCTCTCGAAGATGGCTATCAATCACCTCCAGTCAACTGGGGGATTAGTTCCGCAAGGAAACGTGCCTTTTTCACCTATCTTGCCGAAATCACCGATTCTAAAAATCCATGAAACCACTCCTATTGCTTCTGTGTACTGCTCGCGCCATGTTAGTAGTGCCAACGGTCAAGATCATATTACCCACTGCCCATTCGAATCAATATCATGATTGGACGCGCAGCTCGCCGTTGGTAAAATCCTATCTTGAGCAGACCGGCCTTTTCAAGGTGGACACCGTCGTCACACCACCGGTTGGCGCAGATATGTCGTCCTTCTCGCCTCATTTTTCTGACGATGCAGCCATCGTCACAGTCGAACGCGGGACCGCGTGGGCAGCAACCGTCAAGGTCACTCAGGACGTCCCCGCAGCTTTTCTAAGCGCGGAAAAAACCTCTATCCTCTCTATCCTTAATGCGAACTCCACCAATTGATGAAATTTTTATTACTTTCTATAAGCCAAACTTCCTTCAATTTCAGCGGACCTCACGGAGTTTCCTCAAAGATTTAGAGCAGCGGCGAGTGCAAAATTTAACTCCAGTCCGAAGGGACAGAGTGTGACTACCGCCGAGTCGAGATTTGTTATATCGATCAATTCCACAACGGCTATAAAGCGCTCTTCGCCAGCAGAGCCATTTACTGAAGACCATTTCTCCTAAATACGATTATGACCTTAAGGACTCTCTTCTTCACCCTCCTCCTTGGCACGCCCGGGATGGCAGCGCCCTCGCAGCCAAATATTGTTTTCATCTTCATCGATGACATGGGTTACGCCGATATCGTGCCCTTTGGAAATCGAAAAGTCCACACCCCTCACCTTGATGAACTCGCCAAGCAAGGACGCAAATTCACCAACTACTACGCCACACCCGTATGCTCCATGTCGCGTGCCAGCTTGATGACGGGCTGCTACAACACGCGAGTTTCCATCCCCGGTGTGCTTCAGCCGAATAGTAACATCGGCTTGAACCCCGACGAAGTAACTCTCGCAGACATGGCCAAGACTCAGGGATATGCCACAGCCTGCATCGGAAAATGGCACCTCGGCCACGACCCGAAATTCATGCCTACCAAGCAAGGCTTCGACTACTACTTCGGTATTCCCTACAGCAACAACATGGTCAAAGGCTACCAGAACAATACCGCACCGCCGCTGCCCTTGTTTCAGAATGAAACCATCATCGAAACCGAGCCGAACCAAACACAATTCACACGCCGCTTCACCGAAGAAACCATCAAATTCATCACGGCTAACAAGGACAAGCCCTTCATGGTTTATCTGCCCCACGCAATGATTCACGTGCCGCTTGCCGCATCTGCTGACTTCAAAGGCAAAAGTGCCGCCGGCCCACTAGGCGATGCCATCGAAGAAATCGACTGGTCTGTCGGACAAATCACCGCTGCTCTCAAGGCTCTAAAGTTAGAGGAAAATACCCTCGTCGTATTCACCTCGGACAACGGGCCAGATCGGCACCCCGCACCTCCATTCCGTGGTGAAAAAGGCAGTTGTTATGAAGGTGGCGTCCGCGAACCCTGCATCATGCGCTGGCCCGGTAAAATCCCCGCCGGGAGCACCTGCGACCAGATAATTGGCAACATCGATATGTTTCCCACCTTCGCCAAACTGATTGGCTACACCCCAGACTCTAAGCGCATCCTCGACGGAAAAGACTCTAGCAGCTTGCTCCTAGACGCCACTCCCAGCGCCGTCCGCGACACTCATCTCTACTACGGTGCTGCCCTTGGTAAAGTGGTCGCGATCCGCCAAGGCGATTGGAAATTATTTCTCGACTCACCCAGCGAAAAAGCTGCCAAGAATCCGAAAAAGGCAAACTCTGAAGCGGGCGCTTCTAGCGGTAGAAACGACCGGGTGCTCTATAACCTGAAAACTGATATCGCAGAAAGCAAAGACGTCGCTGCAGAGCACCCAGAGATCGTGGCGCGGTTGACAAAAGAAGCTAAACAACGAAACTCAGAAATCCTAGCCAACCAACGCCCGGCCGGCCAAGCCGACTAAGTCAACATCCACAGGTTATAACCATTGATGAAAACGCTCCTACTACTCGTCCCCACCCTCTTCGCCGGCCCACTCCAAGCGATGGATAAAATCAAAGTCCTCATCATCGACGGGCAAAACAATCACCAATGGACCACGACCACCCCCTTGCTCAAAGAGATTTTGGAAAACGCAGATCGCTTCACGGTAGAGATTTCGACATCACCTCCAGCAGCGCCTAAAGCCAAGAAAAATGAGCCAGCCCCCCCAGCCCTTGACCCCGTCGCCGCCGCGGCACGCTGGGCCAAGTGGAAGCCTAAGTTTAGCGACTATAACGTTATCCTCTCGAACTACAACGGCGACGACTGGCCGCAAGACCTGCAAGACAGCCTTCTCACCTACGTGCGGAATGGCGGCGGCTTCGTCAGCTATCACGCGGCGAACAACGCGTTTGGAAATTGGAAAGGCTACAACGAAATGATCGGCCTGGGCGGCTGGGGTGGGCGCAATGAGAAGTCGGGCCCCTATCTCCGCCTCGTGGATGGGAAATGGACGAAAGTCAACGAACCCGGCCCCTGCGGCGGACACGGACCTCAGGCAGAATTCGTCATCAACAATACGGCCCCCGAGCACCCCATCATGAAAGATCTTCCCGCCAAGTGGATGCACACTCAGGACGAACTCTATCATGACCTCCGTGGTCCCGCTGAAAACCTCACCGTCATCGGCAGCGCCATGTCAGAAGTCAAACACTCCGAGCAACCTCTCCTCATGGCTCTCTCATTCGGAAAAGGCCGCGTCTTCCACACCGCCCTCGGGCACCACGTCGAGGCGCTCAATGGTCTCGGCTTCCAAATCACCCTCGCTCGCGGCACCGAGTGGGCCGCGAGCGGCAAGGTCACCCAAGCCCCGCCCAAGCCCGGCGAGCTCTCAGAAACCGGTCCCGCCGCGACACGCCCACTCAAAAGCCAACCCATCAAGCGCTAGTCGCCTCATAAAATTCCTGCCCTTCCGCCTCTGCGGGATCTTACCAGCCGCAGATGCCCCGCAACCAAACTTCATCGTCATCCTAGCCCACGAAGGAGTCCGGCCAACCCAATTCTGCAAAGGCAGCATGCGCGTCGTCTGCCGCCCCGCCCTGGTCGAGAATCACTGCTTGCCCGGGATGATGAGTCAGCTCCCAAGTCCCCGCTGCTACTTGAGAAAATCAAAGAAGCCAGCTACCGCATCAGTATCATGGGAAATGGCACTTACGCGACGATCCGATGGACCGTGGCACCAGCGATTCCTACCTGCCCAGCGCCACGCCCGAGCGGCTGGCTAAGAATTACCCAGCGGCTTGACCTAGAATCCGCAGTTTAGATTGAGGATGGGAGGCTGAACAGAAGGAAGCAAAGCCAGCGAAGTGAAGAGCTCGCAGTAAAATTCAATTCACCGATTGGGGGAGTCGCGGCTCTGGTGTTTTAGGGGCAATTGGCTTTCCTTTGCTACCTATGCTGCCTTCAGTAAGAAACACATTTTCCCATTTAGGGTTAGGGTTTCTCGAGTAGGACACTCGATTGGTCAGGGAGCTTAAATTCTCTGAGCACCCGACGGGCTTATCCGACAACCCATAGGTCCGCCTACTTTGTCTGATTTTCTTATGGGACTGCTTTAGCCGCAAGCGCCCGAGCGTTGTCTGGATTCTGAGGATCAAATGCGTATAACAAAATGCCCTCCCTTGGGTCTCCTGAAGCGGATCCGCTCATACGATACAGAATGGGAGCAATGAACTTTAAGTCTGATAGTCCGGCAGCACGGAACTGCTTCACGATAGACGCCTGCTCCTGAGATCCTGGTCCATCGATCTTGGTCATATTCCAATCGAAAACCCACAGAATATGCTCAAGCTGGCGAGTCTGTGGCTCACGTTTCTTAACGACTCGCCACACTCCTCCGATCACGATCATCAAGACCGAAAACCCTATGAGGATCGTTACCAAAAGCCGATGTCTTCGCGTAGGCATTAATTTCGATTACTTTGATTTCGAGGCGGACGATTGAGTGCTCCTACGAGAGGGAGCGAAAGTATTGTGAAATGAGATTGAACAGCTTACGGACCGTTCGGAAGCACGGCTTGCTCGCCTTGCTTCATCGGCTTCACTCCCGGGAAAAGCAACTTCCCGTCTTTGATCCCAACCGGATGAAATTTCGTTACGGCGTCCCCATCGCCCGAAACCTTTATCTTCATCACTCCGACTACTGTGAGATTGTGGATAATGAATTGATCGCCACGGGCAATGGGCTTGTTCATCACCTTTAATAAGCTGGCGTAAGTCTTGCTGTCTTCATGCTTTGTCGCGATGCGACTCTCCAGCTCATCTTTCGGGATATACTCCACGATCTCAATTCGTCCGTTCTTTAAATTTTTCTTGAGATTGACCCACATCGTCGAGACATACGGCCTTAACTCAGCAACCAAGTCATCCATGCAGGTTAGGCTGTCAAAATCCTCATTCGATCCTGCGCTCCAAACGGTATCGAGCGTCTTCTTGAAAGCATCGATCTGCTCCGTCGATTGGGCATTGCAGTGCGCAAAACCAGCTACTGAGGCAATTAAGGTGAGGGTGAATATTTTTTTCATGATTAACTTAGGCGACGTTTAGATCTACGACCATCGGCGTGATTGATGAAATATTGAAATGACATTGAAAAGCTTATGGCAGGTTGCAGCGCCACGATTTATTGGGCTGTTCTTTTCGTGGGCTGAGGAGGAAAATCGAAACCAGTCCGCCGATGAATGCGCCGCCAGCATAGAGCACGAAATATCTAGGCTCAATACGTGCATACCAAGCCGACTCGGTCATGCGGGAATCATGGACCAACCACGCCCAAATGATGCCATACTCGGTTCGGTTCCAACGGAGAACCGCTTGATTCTTGGACGACTCACCAAACTGTCCGCCGCTCGTCCATAGATTCTCCGGGTAGGCGCTTATCGTATGCGACGCGTGTGGCAGCAAAGCAATTGCGAGGATGCCTAAACTGACACAAGTGGCTGTGAATATCATCCTCATATTCTTGCCCAATGATTGAGTGTACATACGGAAGCGGTTGAAGAGATGTTGAAATTAAATTGAAACGCTGATGGCCAATTAGTGCGCCACGCATTTCGCGGCATTCGTGTAATTCGTGTGCTCAACCGTTCGACAATCTAGGAATTCTGTAGCGCAAATTACATTGAGGACATTCGACAATTCTCCAGCGTGTAGAAGATTTAAGATTCAGAACTGTCTTCTCCACAATATCAATGGTCGCAAGTTGTCGCATCTTTTCTCGGCACTTAGGACATTTGGGGATCGTGATGAGAGCCTTGATGAGAATGGTGATCATGAATGCTCCCACACCAATCATGAAAATCCAGGAGAGCGCAGACTGGAGTTCGTCCTCGGCCGCAAATACTTCTTGGCGGTAAAATGCCCAGAGCCATGATGCTAACGGGATCATGGAAACGTAAAGAACGTGCATCATGTTTCGTGAATGGAAGCCTTTTAGCTCTGGAGGATAGTCCCGCATAAAATTAGTGTCAACGTATGGAGTGAGCCCTCCGCAACGATTGAAGGAATGTTAAAATGAAATTGAGGTGTTTATACCGATTGGTGCGCCATGAATTGCTGGGTCATTTCCAGTAGGGATCGTCCTTCGGGATGAAGTCCAAAATTTCTTTTTCGAGTGATGCAGCAAGTTGATATTCGATAATATCTGGAAAGTTTCGCAGTCCCACCTCCGCCTCAATGGCGATTTTTTTGTCAACATTTAGCTCCGGAATCTGAATATGAAATTCCGTGTCCGGTGCATCATGCCGACTCATCATCGAATTCGGTCGAGCCAAGTCGCGCTTGATCTCGATCACTGCATCCGAACAATTCAACAAACCGCTCGTGATTACTTTCATGAAGAAGTTCGTGCATCGTTCTTGATCCAAGGTCACCACTTTGCGCGAAACTCCGTGGTCGATCACGAAAATATCTCCATCGGCGTGAATCTTAAGATGAAAATCAGCCCCTCCAAGGCCCCCAACGTAAGACATGATGATCCATCCCTTACTATCGGTATGCTGAAATCGTTCCAATCGTCTGTCATCCTCAGAGGAGATGCCCTTCCAGTGAAAATAGTTGGATCCGTAAATCCGTTGGCGTACGCTTGCGATCGCTTCGGCATTTCGCTCCTCCATATAGGCCAACCGCTCGCTTGACTGATGTTGCAAGCCGACACAAGCGCCAACCCAGCCAATTACGAAGGAAATCAAGACAAGTGCGGCGATGAAAATGGCTCGTTTCACGATGATCTTATACTGTGACCCAACAGTTGAAATATTTCCACCAGTTCATGGCGAAAATAAAAGAGCTGGTCGAGATTTTTTAAAACGGGCTAGGTTTCCTATTGTTCCGTTTTTTCTGACGCCGACCACCAACGATGGGACGCCAAGCTGCCCAGCAAAACGCCAATGCAGCTACATGATAGATCAATCAAGTCAAAGGTTCTGGAGGCGAAGAGGCTTTGACTGCATTCTTCCACCGTGGCGAAAATCAAAACCACGATCGAAAAAAGCGGGATGGATCGCAGCCCGAGTTTGACCCTTTTCGGATAGGCGCTGGTGAGCAGGAACGTCAGAATTCCATAAAGCATGACATGCCCGACACGGTCTCCGTTGGGGAAATCATACATCGCCTTTAACACTCCCGGCATCTGCCCCGCGTCGGCGGCGATGGTGATGAAGAAGATGAATAGTAGAAATCCAAGAGCCGCGATTTTCAGGATCATTCCGCGAAGGTGAAATTACGAATCCTTCCGCTTGAGCAACGGAAACAATACCACATCACGGATGGTCGGGGCACCAGTGAGCATCATGCACAAGCGATCCAAGCCGATGCCGATGCCACCTGCGGGAGGCATGCCGTGTTCGAGGGTTTCGATGAAGTCGTAGTCCACTTTCTGGGTTTCCTCGCCGGATTGGGCTTCGAGGCGCTCGCGTTGGACGTCGGGGTCGTTGAGCTCGGAGTAGCCGGGGGAGATTTCCTGGCCGTTGATGATGAGTTCGTAAACTTCCACGGTCTTGCCGCCGGGGCTGACCTTGGCAAGCGGGACGAGCTCGCTGGAGACGCGGGTGACGAAGCAGGGGTCGAAGGTTTTTTCCTCCACGAGCTTTTCGAAGACTTGCTGGATGACTTCGTGGTCGGCCATGTTTTCGGAAATCTGGACGCCTTTTTCCTCACAGCGGGCGCGTCGGCCTGCGGCGTCGATCTCGAAGAAATCCGCCCCGGCAGCGGCGGCGATGAGGTCGTGGTAGCTGGCGCGTTTCCACGGGCGGGCGAGGTCGATGGTGCGGGTGACGTTGCCCTCCTCGTCTTTGTGCTCGATGAGCAGTCCGCCGCAGAATTTCTCGGCGAGGTGGCAGGTGAGTTCCTCGACCATGTCGGCCATTTCCTCGAAGTCGGAAAAGGCCCAATAGGCTTCGAGCATGGTGAACTCGGGATTGTGACGGCGGGAAATGCCTTCGTTACGGAAGCTGCGGTTGAGTTCGAAGATTTTCGTGAATCCACCGACGAGCAAGCGCTTGAGGAAAAGCTCCGGGGCGATGCGCAGGGTGAGCGGCATGCCGAGGGCGTTGTGATACGTTTCAAACGGACGAGCAGCGGCACCCCCGGCGATGTCGTGGAGCATGGGGGTCTCGACTTCGAGGAAGCCCCGATCTTGGAGGAAGCGGCGGATCTCGGCGATCATGAGGGAGCGCTTGACGAAGAGGGCGGCGCTGTCGGGATTCCCCATCAGGTCGAGGTGGCGCTTGCGGTATTTGATCTCGCGGTCGGCCACGCCATGCCACTTGTCGGGCATGGGGCGGAGGGACTTGGAGAGCACGGTGAAGGTGTCCATTTTCACGGTCGGCTCGCCAGTCTTGGTGAGGAAGGTCTCGCCGGTGATGCCGATCCAGTCGCCACGGTCGAGGCATTTCCAGGCGGCGTTCTGCGTTTCATCGAGCGATTTCACGTTCATGTAGCCTTGGATGTGGCCGAGCACGTCGGAGAGCTCGAAGAAGCAGGATTTGCCAAATTCACGGACGGCGGTGATGCGGCCGGCGACTTTCACCTGAAGGCCTTCGGCGAATGTTTCCTGAAGCTTCGCCGGGCTGTGGGTGGTTTCGAAGCGTGCGCCGTAGGGATCGATCCCGAGTTCGCGGAGTTTCCCCAGCTTCTCGCGGCGGATGGAAATCAGGTCTGCTTCGGTGGATTGCGGGTTTGGGGCTTCGCTCATGACGGAAGGGGCTTAGGGGGCGGGCGGGCGACTCGCAAGAGCTGAAACGGGAAACATCGGGAAATTTCACGTAGCAGCCTGCCAGCAATGGTGGTAACTGAGTGCCGGATGTTTGAAGTCAGAGAGAAGCCGGATATGATTGAGCGCGCCTTGTTGGTGCGATTTTACTTTGACGCCCGCGAGGCCACCGAGTCGGAATCTCTGCTTGAGGAGTTGGGTGAATTGGTCAAAACCCTCGGCGTAGAAGTCGTGGAATCCGTGCTCTGCCGCAGCCGGGAAATGCATAAAAAATTCCTCTGCGGCACGGGAAAGGCCGACGAAATGGTCGAGCTGGCCCGCGCCCATGAGTGCGATGTCATCGTCATCGACAACGGCCTCGCCCCCTCGCAACAGCGGGAATGGGAGCGCCTCGCCGACCTCTGCGTGATCGACCGCGAGGAGGTGATTCTCGACATTTTCGCGAAGCGCGCCCAGACGAAAGAAGCGCGCCTCCAAGTGGAACTCGCCCGGATGCAATACGCCCTGCCCCGCCTCGCGCGGATGTGGGGCCACCTTGACCGGGAGTCCGCAGGCTCCGGCGGCGGCGCAGGCGGAGGAGCCTCGCGCGGCATGGGCGAGAAACAAATCGAGGTGGACCGCCGGCTCGCCTACCAAGTGATCGACCGGGCGAAACGGGAAATCGAAATCGTCCGCAAGCAGCGGAAAACCCAGCGTAAGGAGCGGGAGAAATTCGGCACCCCGCACGCGGCGATTGTCGGTTATACCAATGCCGGGAAATCCACGATGCTCAACATCCTCAGCGGGGCGGAAGTGATGGCGAAGGACATGCTATTCGCCACGCTCGACACCACCACCCGCCGGATTGAGCTGCCGGATGGCCAGCCACTCCTCATCACCGACACGGTGGGATTTGTCAGAAATCTGCCTCACCGCTTGGTCGAGGCATTCAAGGCGACCTTGGAAGAGGCGAATCTGGCGGATTTTCTGATTCACATTTTAGATGCCACCTCCCCGGAGATTGATCGTTTTCACGACACCACTCTCGAAGTCCTCGCCGAACTGGGCGCCATCGATAAGCCGATCATCACCGTGCTGAATAAAATCGACCGCGTGACAGATCCCTATGAACTCATCGCGCTGGATAAGAAATTTCCCGGCGCTCTTCACGCCTCTGCCGTCAGCGGACTCGGGCTCGAGGAGCTTTTGCAAATTTGCACCCAAGTGCTGGCCGACCGTGTGCAGCGTCAAGAATACCGGATTCCACAAAGCCGGGCCGACATCGTCAGCTTACTTCACCGCGAAGCCAAGGTGCTATCGACCGACTACGAGGGCGACGACATCCTCGTCACCGCCGTGGTGCCTGCGGCGATTGCTGGGCGCTTAGAGCCATTTTCCACTGTTCCCGCTTCCGTTTCCCATTAATTTCCAGTCCATGCTTCGCCCTGTTTTCATCGCGTTCGTCGTAGCTTCATCGCTTGCCACGGCCCAACCGCCATCCCGGCCCGTGCTCAAGGCGCTGCCGCTGGGTGACGCCGAAAATCTCGACTCACAGCCGGCTCCGAGTTCGGATCCGGTGCCGCCGCCTAGCTCGAATGCGCTGCCCAAACCCGCGCCCGCCTTGCCAGCTGCGAAGCCGATTTTAAAGGCAACACTGCCCTCACCACTCGAACTCAAGCCCACGGGTGACGATGCACTGCGACTGCAAATTTTCCTCGATGAAGCAAAATTCGGCCCTGGGATCATCGACGGTCGCCCCGGCCAATTTACCGAACTCGCCGTACAATCATGGAACGAGGTCAACGGCCACCCCATCGCGGACTGGGTCGCCGCGAACACCGCAGCTCGCGAAGCCGTGCCAAATCCGCTCGCCGTCGCCCTCGTCCCGGACGCTTGCCTCGCGTGGATCGATCCCACGCTACCCACCAAGGTATCCCTCCAAGCCAAGCGGAAACGCATGAGCTACCGCAGCACCGCCGAGTTCATGGCTGAGCGCTACCACTGCGACATCGACTACCTTACGCTCCTCAACGGCAGTGCGAAAATAGCAGCCCTCAAGCCCCGCGACAGCATCATCGTGCCGAACGTCACCCCATTTACCATCGAGAGCCTCACCGGCGCTGGATATAAAGAAGACCCCGTTATGAGTCCCCGCCATGCCGTCGTGGACACGAAACTCAATCAAGTCCGCATCTTCGAGGCCGCGCCGCCCGCCCTCGTCATCGCCGAGCCAGGTGCAGCAGAAGTGAAGCACGTTTACCATGCCAACCGTGGCCTCATCGCGTCCTTTCCCATCACGCCGGGCGAGACTAAGTTCATTAAATTCGGCACTTGGGAGGTCAGAAACTCGGTGGAACTCCCCTACTGGCGCTTCGACCAGCAACTCCTCGACACCGGCAAACGCAGCCATGACTCCCAATCACTCAACATCCCACCCGGCCCGAACAGCCCTGTCGGCATCTTCTGGTGCGGCCTCACCAAACCGGGCATCGGCCTCCACGGCACGCCCAATCCAGAGACCATCGGTCGCGCCCGCAGCCACGGCTGCATCCGCATGGCCAACTGGGACGCCGTCCGCCTGCCCACACTCATCCGCCCCGGAACCACCGTGGAAATCCGCTAGCCCCAGATGAAACGTGGTGGCCTAATCCTCTTCCTCGCGCTACTCGCCTACATACTGGGCGATTTCCTCGTCTTCAACGGGCCACTCCGCCAGGCAGTTTCTGGAAATGATACCGCCGTCGCCCGAGTTTCAGGCTACCCCATTTCACGCAGTCAGTTGGAGCGCGCAATCCTCGAAACGCTCGCACTCCAAGGAAAATCCCAAGCTGACCTCAGCCCCAGCGAGCTCATCATCACCCGCCGCGCTGCGCTGGATGAACTCATCGATCATGCCATACTCCGCCTGCAAGTGCAGGCTCAAGAACCAGCCATTCCCGTCAGCGATGCGGAAATCGACTCGCGTCTCCACCGATTCTCCAGCCGCTTTGAATCTCAAGTAGCCATAGAATCCGCTTTAAAATCACAAGGCGTCCCCCAGCTCCGCGACCGACTCCGCGCCCAAATCCAGCAGGAAAAGTTCATCGATCTCCGCATCGCCCCCACCACCCAAGTCAGCCATGACGAAGCGCTGAAATGGTTCAACGAGCACCAAGCCGCACTCGCCCAGCCAGAGCGCGTCGAAGCCCGCCACATTTTTCTTCCCACGCTCGACCACCCGCCAGAGGAGGCCAAGCAGACACTCGAAGCCGCGCTGCTCGCTCTCAACGAGCGAAAAAAAGACTTCGCAACCCTCGCTAAAGAACTCAGCGAAGACCCCGCTACTAAAGATCAAGGCGGTGCCCTCGGCTGGATGTCTCGCACCCGGCTACCGGCCGATTTCGCCGCTCCCCTGTTTGATCTGGAACTCCATCAACCCAAGCTCATCCGCACTAAACTCGGCTGGCACCTCGTGGAAGTCACGGGCCGTAAGCCCTCAGAACCTCGCCTCTTCGAACAAGCCAAGCCAGAAATCATCGCCGCCCTCACGACTATCAAACGCCGCGATGCCACCCAAAAGCTCCGCAAGGAACTCCGCGATGCCGCCGCAGCGACGATTCAGATCTTCTAGACGGCTCTTGGCTCTGCATTTGACATCCTCCAACGGTTTGAAACACTCCGCCCATGTACGAAACGTCTGGAAAATTGAAATGGATCGGTGAAACCCAGTCATTCCCCAGTGGCTTCTCCAAGCGCGAATTTGTGGTGACCACCGCCGCGGATAAATACCCTCAGGATCTGAAATTTGAAGTCGTCAAAGACAAGTGCTCGTCACTCGATGCCTTTGAACTCGAACAAGACGTCGCCGTCAGCTTCGACATCCGGGGAAATGAGTATAACGGCAAATACTACGTGAATCTCGCCTGCTGGAAAATCCAAGGCAGCGGCTCTTCCGCCGCAGCTCCTGAGCGCCGTAGCTCCGCACTCAGCAAGGCCAGCAGCTCCGAACCGACGATGGCGGATCTACGCAACGACGGTGATTTCGACGATGACGATGTGCCATTTTGACGGCCCTCGCCGGAAATGACGGCCAACCACCGAAAGGATTACCCCCGCACCCGCGTAGGGCTGGCTTTTTGTTGATTGACCCGCACCAGATGACTTCCATTTTCTGCCTTGTTCCCCACGACACCCCCGCTTCCAACAAAGCCGAAAAAAAGTCCCCCTAACTCTTCACCTCACCACCTCGTGAAACAAACCCTCCTCGCCTGCCTCCTCAGTCTCCCGCTTTTCAGCGCCCTCAACGCTGCCGATCTCTCCGTGGTAAATCTCCGCTGCGAATACCGTGACAACCCACTCGGCATCGACATCGTCACACCACGGCTTTCGTGGCAGCTCAAGTCCGACGTGAACGGCCAACGCCAATCTGCCTACCGCATCCTCGTAGCCAGTAGCCCCGAACTCCTCAAAGCCGAAAAAGGAGATCTCTGGGACACCGGCAAGCTCAAGTCCTTCCGCAATCTCCACATTGCCTACGCCGGCCAAGCCCTGAAGCCCCGCCAAGCCTGCTACTGGCAAGTCCAGACCTGGGATAAATCCGACCAACCCAGCGCCTGGTCCACCCCCGCCGTCTGGGAAATCGGCCTACCTGCCATGAGCGACTGGGAAGACGCCTCATGGATTCGCCTCGGTAAAAACACCCGCGTCACCTCCCCACTCACCCAGCGCCCCATCCTCACCAAAGGCATGACCCAGCCCCGCCTCGCGGAGGCCTACCCCTCGCCCTTGTTTCGCCACGAATTCACCGCCAAGCCCAGCATCACCCGCGCCCGCGCCTACATCTGCGGCATCGGCTATCACGAGCTCTTCATCAACGGCACCCGCTGCGGCGACGCGGTCCTCGAACCCGGCCAGACCACCTACGACATCCGTGCCTACTACCTCACCCACGATATCACCGCCTCGCTCAAGCCCGGTGCCAATGCCGTCGGCATCCAGCTCGGAAACGGCTTTTTCGGCCAAAATCACGCCTTCAACACCTCCGGCCTGAACTACGCCGAGCCCACCGTCATCGCGAAAATCGTCATCGACTACGCCGACGGCAGCACCCAGTCCATCACCACCGATCCAACCTGGAAAACCGAAACCAGCCCCATCCTTTACGACAACGTCTACGGCGGTGAAACCTACGACGCCCGCCTCGAAAAAACCGGCTGGAACCTCCCCGGCTACGACGACTCCACCTGGGCCACCGCCGCGAAGATCCCATCGCCCACCCAGAAACTCGTCGCCCAGATGATCCCACCCATCCGCGCGGTCAAATCCTACACCCCCACCCAAGTCATCCCCGGGAAAGACGGGAAATGGATCTTTGATCTCGGCCAAAACATCGCCGGCTGGGCGAAACTCCAAACCACCGCCCCCGCTGGCACTCAGTTCACCCTGCGCTACGCCGAGATCCTCATGCCAGACGGCCACGAAATCGACATCGCCACCACCGGCCCCTTCGCCACCGGCCTCGAACCCACCGACATCTATGTTTGCAAAGGCAGCGGCCCAGAAACCTGGCAGCCGCGCTTCACCTACCATGGCTTCCGCTACATCGAAGTCACCGGCCTCACCCAGAAACCTAGTTCCGATTTCCTCCAAGGCGTCCTCGTCCACACCGACGCCCCCTCTCGCGGCAGCTTCGAGTGCTCAGACGACACCCTGAACCGCATTTACCAGACCTCCCTCATCACCATCGTGAACAACATGCACAGCGTGATGGAAGACTGCCCCCACCGCGAAAAATGCGGCTGGCTCGGCGACGCCCACGCCGTCGGCGGCACCACCATTTATAACTACGACATGGCCCAGTTCTGGACCAAGTTCGTCGATGACATCGAGACCACCCTCGGTCGCGGAGGTGTCACCTACTGGGGCCAAAAAGCCACCCCCGGCATCCCCTGCAACATCGCCGTCGGCAAGCGCCTCTGCCAAGAAGCCCGCCCCGACTGGGGCTCCGCCTACGTGCTCCTCCCCTGGTATCTCTACAACTACTACGGCGACACCGCCGTCTTCACCCGTCACTACGAGCACCTGAAAGTCTGGATCAACTACGTCAAAGGCCTCCGCGAGAATGGCATCGTCGTCCGCGGCTATGGCGATTGGTGCCCACCCGGTGGAAATACCCTCATGGAGGCTTCCCCGAATTTGACCTCCACCGCCTTTTTCTACGCCACCCTCCGCATCATGAGCGAATTCGCCAACGCTCTGAAAAAGCCAGACGACTCCGCCGAATACCTCAAACTGGCCGAGGAAACCAAGACCGCCTTCAACCAGAATTTCTTCAAAGCCGACACCGGCGGCTACGGCTCCCAAACCGCCGATGCCGTCGCCCTCCGCTTCGCCATCACCCCGGACGATCAACTGAAATCCGTGGCCAACTCCCTGCGCAACGGCGTCGTCCAGCAGCACCAAGGCCACGCCTTCGTCGGCATCCACGGTGCCAAGCCGCTCTTCAGCCAACTCTGCGAACATGGCTTCGAAGATGTCGCCATCGGTGCCATGAAGAAGGAAACTTTCCCCAGTTACACCTATGCTCTCAACCAAGGCTACACCACCTGGCCCGAGCAATTTGACCTGATCAACCCAGCCGAACGAGTCGGCAACAGCTCGCTCAACCACCCGATGCAAAGCGGCTTCGCCGCCTGGTTCCACGAGAGCGTCGGCGGCATCAAGCCCGGCTCACCCGGCTACAAACAGATCCTCATCAAGCCCCATGGTTTCACCCAAATGGCCTGGGCCAAGGTCGAGCACACCTGCCCCTACGGCCCTATTAAAAGCTCGTGGAAAAACGACAAAGGCATCTTCACCCTCCAAGTCACCATCCCCGCCAACACCAGCGCCCTCGTCCACCTTCCCATCAAGACAGGCGGCATCGCCACCGAGGCCACCAGCACCGCCAAATTCCTCCGCAACGAAGGCAACCGCGCCATCTTCCAAATCCCTGCAGGTAGCTACGAATTCGTCTCCGAACTCTAAACCCAATACAGAGCAGCGGCCTCCGCCCGCTGTCTTCGTGTCTTTGGAATCGAACCGCAAAGGCCCGACAAGCGGCGCGTCTACGACCGTCGCACTTCACCCTCTTCCACCTGTAGCGTCGCGTCTATGACCGTCGCACTCCCCCCTCTTCCGCCGGGGGCTTTGCTGCAGTTAAGAATTCACCGCAAAGGCGCGAAGGTCACGAAGGGACGCGGAGGAAGATTGAGGTTTTGAAACGAAACGCAGAGGCGCGGAGGTCGCGGAGGTCGCGGAGAGTGATTTGAACCGCCAAGCAGTGGTGTTAGTTGGCAAGTGAAAAGTTTGGTTGAGCGATAAGTTTGTTGAGAACGCCGAGCATTTTTCTCATCACCGCGACCAGAGCGACTTTTGCTGTTTTA
>JAIXQH010000005.1 GCA_027484055.1 Verrucomicrobiaceae bacterium
AAGACTCGGCGGAACCCAAGCACACAAGCTGAGCCGGAGAATCGGCGGAGACTCAGCGAAGAATCTAGCAATTCGCATGTCACTGCAATGGGTTTTCATATCTTCACGAACGTAAAAGCTCATCCACGGCGGGAATGGAAGCATGAATTCAAACAGGGAACTTACCCGCCGTTGGATGCAGCGTCTTGTTCGCCTTCGTTCGGGTTGTGAGGTTTCTGTTCATGCCGCGTCATTGTCAAAAGCGCCCACTCGGACAGCATGATTCTGTTCCTGATACCAATGGGTGATGGCTACAAGACTATCAACAGGCATCCCCACCTCGAACGTCCCCGCATCCTTGGAGTGTAGTGTGATAAACGGCGTCTCAAACGTCTTTCCGCTCACCTGCTGCCTAAGCAAGGTGGGATGTATCCAAAAGACCAATTGAGGGTTCATTGCGAGACGGTTGGCCAATGCAACCTTCTGGCCGAGTCGAACGGAGCAGTAAAAGCCGAAACAGGCAGCCATGCCACAAACGACAGCCCAAGGAGTCGAGTGCCGGGCGACTGCGAAATATGCGCATGCAAGTGCACCAATCATGCCAATCAACAGCATCGCAACCTTGCCGCGTCGGGGCTTGGCGCTCAATAAATCGGATATCTGTACGGAAGTGAGATGACTCGGTGAGGACCGCTCAGGAACCGACCAAGTAAGAACTGGCACTGCTTGAAAATCAGGCATGGTATGGCGCTCTTGGATTTGGGCGAACGTCTAGCTCATCCACGGCGGGGTTGGAAGCCCGAATTCAAACAGGAGCGTTACCCGCCGTTGGATGGAGCGTCTTGTTCGCTGTTGGTTGTCATGCATGGCGGTCTCGAAAATACTTGGCTGATGGCGCTACTTCAATGTTGTAGGAAGCCCAACGCTTCATCATCTCGGCAATATCGTGGCCGTATCCAGTAAATGTCCAATGCACCTCACGGTCAGCCGCATCCTGGTTCGGCTCGTCGGCATCCCACAAGCTGTATCGCAGCAGAAAATCGCGGCTCTCAGGGTAGATCGCCCGGTAAACAGCCGTGTCATCCGAGTGGCTCGAAATGTACCTCTCAGGCGTCGCCACCTGTCGTCGTAGTTCGTCCACTGACGTCGACTTCGCGGAAACAGTGAAGCCATCGTGTTCGTGCCAATCGTCAAAAGCGAAAAGCTGGTTGGCTGGGTAAAACTGAGCGATGTGGTCAAGTGCCGAAGGAATAGCAATAATCGCGTCTCGGACAAAAACATCGTCCAACGGGAAAACGGTCTCACCATGAAATGGCTTCTCTCCGCTCTGCCAAAGTGGTTGTAGTGTTGCATCCATTTCTTCAGCGAACGTATAGGCCATCCACGGCGGGAATGGAAGCCTGAATTCAAAGAAGGACGTTACCCGCCGTTGGATGTGCCGTCTTGTTCGCCTGTTTATTTGTCGTAGGAACCAGGCTGCTATTTCGGTTTTGGTGTTTGGGCTGGCTTCGGCTTAGGCTTCGGCTTGCAAACGCCGCAAGTGCCTCCTGACTTGCAGTGGGAGCAACCGCTGCAGTTCTTGCATGCAGTGCAGCTGTCTGAGCCGGTACAGCCGCGACGAGCGGCAAAGGCGGCGGGTATTGTGAGTGTGATAGCGAGCGCGATAAGCGCGAGTTTGCGTTTCATTATTTTGTTTTTTATTTTAGTCTGCGGCCTTGGTTATCTGGAAATCCGCCAAATGCAATTCGTAGCAGGTCAAATAACCATCCAACCCCGAGTAGGCCAAATGTGAGCAAATATATCAGACCAGTAAAGATCCGTCCCGTCACAAATCGATGAACGCCGAGCCAACCTAGGAATATGCAAACCAGTAAGACCGCAATACGCGAGTGCGGCGATGGAATAGAATCATGAACATCCAGACCTCGTAGAGCGGGGGTGGAATTGCGAGTCTTCTTGGAGCGCCACTCATGGCTAACCCCAGTTCCCGGTATTGAACCTGTAACTCGCGCTCCACGTGGGCCTGCTCCAACTCGAAATCCTTTGACACCAGCACTCATGCCGATGCCGCTCTTGCTGAGGTTCAGGTTAATGCCCTTTGCGATTTTAATGCGTTTACTGAATCGGAAAGCCATAACGTAAAATATTTTTATTGGCGAACGTCGAGGCCTGGCACCCGCTACCGGGAGCGCCCCTCCGATTCAGGTTGAGGTTTCTGACCACCCTCCGACTTCGATTGGGGGCGGGTAGCGGGTTGCCCAGTGCCGGCTTGTTCGGTTTTCTTTTTCTCGCGTGCCGCACGAAGGAGATCGCTCGCCTGCTTGGTTGGCCCTCCATCCTTACCAAAGACCTCATGATCGTATGTGAGCGTGTTCAGCCAACCTTGATTGTATCCATGCTCTCCGAAGTAGAGAAAGAATCCGATGGGCTCTTGATTCAGCTCTCCGATCTCACCCTTCACCTCCTCGCCGTTGAGGAATAGTCTGCCGATCCTTCGCTCTGAACGTGTGCCCTGATGCTGAATCTCGTAAACGTATTTCCAGCCCTTGTGCGAATACTCACCCGCCTTAGTTGGAAACACGACCGGTTCCGCGATGGCCTGCAAGCTGAGCGTGAGGAATACCAGAAGGATATTGAGTGTCTTAGTCATTCTTACCGAACGTTAGAGTGATGGCAACCCCACTAGCGGGAGCCAGCGTCGAACGCGGGGTTGATGTTGTAGATACGGGAAAACATGGAGAACAGAAAGGCTAGTGGGGGTTGCCATCCACGGCTTGTTCTCTCTCTTTATTTCTTCGTAGGGTGATGCTGACTCCAAGCAAGTAAGCCGCAGATGCAACGATACTAGCCAGCAAGATTGGACTCGAGCCCTCGTCTTCGAGCCAAATGCAAAGACCTGCAAGAGCCAACCACGCACCTGCGGGAATCAGCCACGTAGGTCTCTTGCCCTGTCGATCAGTTGAAGACGGCGTCCCCACAACCACTGTCTTGGGAGACTTGGCATCAGCGTCTCGCAAAGCTCCTGTTGCAGCTTGAATTGCCTTCTCGTAAGCAGCACGAATCATGTCTTCAGAGTTCGAGGTTCTTCTAATCTCGTTTAACGCAATGAACTCTGCACAAACGGTTGCATCACCTCCCTGCTCACGAACCTTATCCGGGTATCTCTCAACCGCTTCGAGTGAACCATGCCTGAGCAGGCACTTCGCCAGCATAGGAACCAAGTCTGCTTGAGAAACTGAATACGCCATAAATGTTACCTTTTGGATCGTTCTAATCGTCGCACTTGTCGATTGCGGAGTCGAGGACCGACTGCTCATGAGAGCGTGGCCCGCTCGGTCCATGTTCGTGCGGGCTTTTGTCGTCCCCTTTGGTCTTCTTCCGCCGTCCGACCCAAAACGGCAAGTAAAACGCGACTCCCTGCGCTACACCCCATGCCAGGCCTTCTGCTTGGGCCGCTCCACCGATACTATCTGGCAGGTCGGCGCCAAGCGGCAGTCTTCTGCGATGATCTTGCCTTAGCTGCTCGGAATAGGCGAAGGCTGGAAGGAAACTTGGTGATAAGGCGGCTGAAAACAAGATGACTGGGGAAGCATACGCTGCCTTCTCAAGCTTGAGCATAACGGATCCCTCCTTTGAAACAGGACGAATTGGATCATAAACTTCATCTCGAATTCGCCCAATATCATTAACGAAGTCGTCCTTCGACATTCCGACGCCCGTATGTTTCTTCAAAACCGCTATCGGCGGCATCTCCTGAATTGCGTTACCACGAAGATGCACGCATGTGGCAATAATCGTCGAGAGGACGAAGCCTACGAGTAGTCGTATCAGGAATTTTTTCATAGAGAACGATGAGCGCATGCACCTCTACCAGCGAGGGCGCACGTCGATCACGGTGTGAGGATTGGAGTTACGGAAAATCATCGAAACAGGGCGGCTGGTAGAGGTTGTCATGTCGCGGCTTGTTCTGCATCTCCTATTCTGCGGTGACGGTTAACAAGTGCGCGGATTCTGTCAGGAACACCCCATGCCTCTGAAACTTGACCATTCGCATCCTTCGCAGCTTCGATCCGCTGTAAGGATTCCTCGGAGATGACAGAACACTCCTCCAAAAGAGTCATTGCTGACTTGGCTGAATCCCAAGACCATGCCCCTTCAAGCTTCGAGACGAGAGCTTCGGTCATCTTCGTTGATGTAATAGGATGCCTTGAGAGAACCTTGCAGATCTCGGAGGCAATCGTGGGGTAAGTCATTCCTTCCTTGATCGTGTAGCCTTGAAACTTACCGATAAATCCGTGTGGATTCGCACCGTATCGAAGCGGGAGCACGAGTCGTCCGCTACCCATCGCGAAGCCAACCTCTTGATCGGTCCACTTACTCTGATGAAAACCGGGAGTGAGGAGGGCAGCCAATGCGTCCATACTTCTGAGAGCTTCTTCAATCTCATCCTCCCATTCGCGGGTGGGCTCGATGTCATCGTGTGCCACAAAGCAGGAAATTTGGTAGTATGCCAAATGAGTTTTGAGTTGGTGGGCCACGTCACGATTATCGGACAAGTGACTTAAGAACAGCTTGAATGTATTGGGGGTCCACATAGGAGTATTTCTTGCAGAACAGTACTATTCGTAGCCTTTCGGGACGTGATATCCAGCACGGGCTTACGGTGTGGAGAATGGTGGGATTCGTTGATTTGACAAGGATTTACTGAGGGGCACGTCCGTATATCAGGCC
>JAIXQH010000028.1 GCA_027484055.1 Verrucomicrobiaceae bacterium
CCGGTGCTAATAAGTGCGACGGCTTGGGCTTTGAACTCGGCGGTATAGCGTTGGCGTGGTTTGGGATTCATCCGGGATTATTGTGGAGGTAAGTGGTCCAGGATGCTAGCTCACCTCAATCCAAATCCAACAAGGTGAGCGGAGAGGCCAAGGGCGGCATCATTACCGTCATATCTGGTGGAGTGGATGCTGCGATTGAGCACGCTCATCAGCACGTCACCCGCATCCGGTTCTCGGTGCCGATTGTCTTCAACGATCCTAACACCTAAGAAAATGAAGATGGAGAACAAGGCGTGCGAGGCAACGCGGGATAACGTCCTTCTTTGAATTCGAGCCTTCATTTCCCGCGTGCCTCCACATCGACGTTGGGCCAATATTCATGCGAAACAAACTGCAACTTAGACCGTATAGCGCGAGGGCAGCACTAAATACCCTAGCCAACTTCCTCGTGTGGGGTTTCGTGCTGATCGGTATGGTGGCAACCTACAATTACACTACGTCACATTTCCCGACAACAACGGCGTGGATCGGAACGGTATATCGGGTTGACCTTTTTTGCGTAGCGTTCTGGCTCCTGATAGTTCGACCATTCCGTGAGGGATTCTTCACTGCGAAGGGTATAGGACGGACGAGCGAGAATACAAAGCAAGCCAATGCCCAACAAGACGCTCCATTCAACGGCGGGTAACGCTCCAGTTTGAATTCGGGCTTTTATCCCCGCCGTGAATGAGCTAGACGTTCGCAAAAAAATGGAAGAAGTCATCGTTAAGCTCTTTTTGCTAGCTCTCGTGGCCATTCCCTTCGCCGCGCTACTGAGTGACGCGCTGGGCCGAACCGATGGCCTAATGTCACGAGCCGTAATTGGAGTGACGATCACCTTGATACTCGGAATGATATTCGGCGGGTTTCAGGAGCGACCGCATTTTGCGAACTTGGTGTTTGTCGCGTTTTGCGCGTGGCCGATTCTTCTCCTCATCGCCAAGGCAATGAGGCCATCCATTTCTTGGTATTCGATTTGGGTCTCGGTTCCGATTATGAGCTGGTTCCTAGTGAATCTCATGATCGGGTTGTCTGACGGCGCACCCTTCAGTGGCGCACTTGGCATTCTTTTAGGGTGGATCTACATGGTCATACCCTTTGGGGTTTTCAGTGCGATTTTCGTTGGAATCCAACGCTTCCTGAAGAGAAACCGAAGATGCGAACAAGACGTGCATGGCAACACCCACTAGCCCCTCTGTTTTCAATGTTTTCACCTGATTTCAACCCTAACCCCGCGATCAACGTTGGCTCCCGCTAGTGGGTGCGCCATCACTTTGACGTTCTGCAAGAAATTATGAATATAGCCGCACTCATGTTCTCCGGGCTCCTGTTCTTCCCATTGCTGTCCGCTGCCGATATTCCGTGGACTTACTCGGTCGAAGAGGGAGAAGATGCCACGAGTAGCCACTACTATTTTTATCAGCTGCGTGGCGAATCGATCGAACGAATACGCTGGGTATGGAACGGTGGTGCCCAGAATGCTCCGACTGTGACCGAATACATCCTAGGTTCAGGCAGGATCACCGTGCGTCATCTCGTCGGGAAGCGAGAGTTTATTCCGGAGATGACCTCTGGTAAGGAGGTCGAATTGGCATTGAAGGAGGAGTATTCTATTTCAAGTGTAGATCCATCTGGAATGCTGGTTCTTCCCGCACCAGGTAAGGAGCCATCCTACTCGCAGCGGATGGATATCGTGAACCTCATCAATCTCCTTGCAACGAACCGCAAGCCCGTGCCGACAAAGGCCGACCAAGCTCCTCCGTCAGACAGCAGTGAGCCCGTAAGAAAATGAAGAGGCAGAACAAGGCGTGGCTCCTAACGGGTCATAAGCACCTCAATTTCATCCCGCATTCTTTTCAATCGCTCCCGTAGGAGTACTCAATCGTTCGGCAGAATATTAAGACCATGGATGCCATTGAAGACTCTCCCATCCCGCCTTCCGTCGTCGCAATATTGTCTGGTGGTAGCGCGGTGGCGTGGATGCTTTGGTTGCATGGTCTGGGGATGTTCTCGTATTGGTTTTTCTATCCGAGCTTTCTAGTCCTCGGCCTTACCGCGTTAAGTCTCTTTATCGGGATTAGATCGAGGTTCAGTCGGATCACGTGGACATTTTGCATGTGGTGGAGTGGCCTCTGGAGTCTCTTGTTCATCCTTGCCGTAGCGGTGCCGCCCTTTTCATCGCTTATCGTCGGCTCGCTTGTTTTGCCCATTTTGAAGGTTGGCAGCATCCATCCGTTTTTTGCAGGGTTTCTCCACGTCTTGATTTGGGCGTGTGCCAAGGAGGTCTTGAAGCTCACCAAAACTAACATGCCGAACAAGCCGTGAGATGCAACCGGCGATAACGTCCGTTGTTGAATTCGGGCTCGCCACCGCCGGTGCATCCACTCTAACGTTCTGAAAAAATATGCAACCTAGATTTATAATTCGATTTGCGCTAATGCTTACTATTCTCGGTTCTCTTGGTTGTGTGCCTCTCTATCGCGATGTGAGTTGGGGACGCGGCTACAAACAATATGTGGGGACTACGGCTGTATTAAATACTGAGCTAGATCTCTCGTTGAACCGTAATAAGTATTCATACACAGACACACATTATTCACAATATACTTTTTCAAAGTGGAGTGGAAGCAACCCACTTGATCCTGATAAGTATTTTGTATGGCGTGAGCCGATCGCGAAAGGCACTAAGATCAAGATCCTTGCATTCAAAAGGGGCAATGATCAAGATCATGTTATAATGGAGTTATTCAGCCACAAAGAGAATCGAATGGTCGAAGTTCAAGATACTTTTGGATTGTCTGGAGTAGAGCCTTTTGATGTGAAAAAAGAACTGCAATACCTTACTTTTCCCAATTAATTATATAATCAGAACAAGTCGTGAGTGGCAACCGGCGATAAGCTTCTTTTTTGAATTCGAGCTTCCATTCGCCGGCGCCACCACTCTACGTTCGCCTCAAATGAATATCCGACTCAAACACGCTATCGTAATTGCAGCTGGTGTCGGGGTCGTAGCCGCTATGTGTGCACTCCTCCTCCCCAAGAGACTCGATGCGGAAGCTTTTTCAGTTAGCATTGATTCTGCCGCGCCGTCTTACGACGGGTTCGATATCCAAGTTACGCTTACGAACGAATCGAGCAAGACTCGGCATCTCATGGGGAGCAAGATCATTTTCGAACTGAAATCTGGCTCTAGCGAAGCATATGAGAAGTCGAAGGCGCTTGATCAAGACGTGATTGGACGAAGCACGGTGAGTGATGTATTGTATCTAAGGAACTGCCCTATTCCTGATCAGAATGGCGATCACTTCAGGTTGGTCTACATTTTCACCGAGCCTTACGAGCCTCCTCCCCAGATTGTTCACAACGCATATTCACTATTTCTCGACCGGGGGCCGCCAACATGGTTCACCGATCTCTATGAGCCGCGAACGCACAGCGCCGCAAGTGAGTGGTTTCCAATTCCAAAGCCCAAGATTAAAAACTAAGAAGGCGAACAAGCCGCGTCGTGACAACCCCTACCAGCCGCCCTGTTTCAATGATTCCCCGTAACTACAACCCTCACCCCGTGATCGACGTGCGCCGCCGCTGGTAGGGGTGCACGCGCTTTACGTTCGGCAAGAATCATGAAATACCTAATTTCACTCATAGCATTCATGGCCGCGTCAACTTTGGTAGTGGCCGACGGAATCGGCACTCTTGTCGATAGATTGGCGAAGTCGCACACTTGGATCAATGGAGGTTATCCGAAGCTTGATACCCCAAAGGACGCATCTGCGAAGGATGTGATCGCCGCCTACTGCAAGATGAGCAGCTTTCAGGATGGCAGCCGGATACGTGAATTCACCGTCCTAGAGGAACGGACTGTGAAGATATCCGGCCCTTTACCGGATGCGTATAATGCCGCCAGATGTAAGACGGATCACGGACCAATGATCTTTCTCCTTCAATACAAAGAGAAGCCCGGCCAATGGTGGGTCAAGCAGTATGACGCACCAGCCGAACAAGCCGGCGCTGGGCAACCCGCTACCCGCCCCGTGGTTGAGCCGGAGGGTGGCGACAAACCTCAACCTGAAGCGGAGGGGCACTCCCGGTAGCGGGTTGCCAGGCCTAGACGTTCGCCAAGAATTTATCCCATGCGCTCACTTCTTCTAGTCGCCATCATGATTGCCCTTAGTTCAGGGCGTCTTGTGGCTGCGCTTTCCTTTGGCAGCACACCTGAGTGGTTGGCGCATCAAGCGTCATTGAGCTTTGTTGGGGTGCCGCAGCGGGTCGTCGTCTCGTATCTAATTGGTGATCGTTGGCTGACCACGGTGCAGTTCCGCATCGATAGGCGCATCAAAGGCCCGCTGTCGGCTGGTGATCTCGTCACGGTGACATCAATCGATGACAAGGGGAGGACCGACCAGATGGATCTCAATGGTGCGGTGGAGAAAAAGCGGAATGTGCTGGTGCTGGCAACTATAGCAGAACATTCGTTTCCAGAGACTGATGGACTATACATTTTCCTCCCACATTTTTGGAACTGCCCTGTGTTCTACTCAGACGAGCCGGTGAAGTGGGTTTACACCGAAGCAGGGGTGGCCATCCGAGATTACTCTGAGGTTCTGAAGCGTATTGTGGCCCAATCAGTCAAGGAATCGGAGTTAGTTCGTCGATACTGGCCCGGCAAAATTGTCCAGCAGCAGATCAGCGCTAAGGACGAATCTGACGCCGAGAAGGAGCTATATGCAGGGAGTGCTGTGCTAATCCAGAGCCTTGAATACAGGGAGCCTGAGAAGAGCGATTCCCCATCAAAGAAACAAGAAGGCGAACAAGTCGTGACTCCTAACGGGCCATAAGCACCCCAATCTCAATCCAATTTCCTTTCAATCGCTCCCGTAGGAGCACTCAAACGTTGGGCCATGAAAAAGAGATCAATCCTACTTGCATTCGTTGGCGCTTGCATCGGATGCGCTATCCTCGCTACGTTTATGATTGGGTTGACCAGCTCAGATTCATATCAAAGAGGACTTCGCGCAGCTTTCGTGGAGCGATTGGCGCTCGTTTGTGATTTTTTCGGAGCGGATTCCAATGCTAACGATTTGAGATACGAAGCCCATAAAATCGCCTACGATCTTATCCAAGTTGAGATTCCCTACGTTGGTGAAGAAGAAGGCAATAAGCTAAGAGATGATATCCCGCAGGCTGAACCCAGGGTTCTTAGGTGGGGCCGAGATTTTGAGTGCCAATGGTCAGGCGGAGTAGAATCTGGAGTCTACAAGTTTAATGTTCCCAGGGACGAAGAAGTTGACTTTAGAGGTAAGCTTCGCAGCATGAATCTCAAGTAAGAAACCAAAGACCGCCCAACAAATCGTGACGCGCCGACCGGCCATAAGCTTTTCAATTTCATTTCAACATCCCTTCAACCGCGCCGGTGGGCGCACATCAAACGTTCTGCGATACAATGCTCCGAGCACTATACCTCGTCCCATTTGCGACCCTTCTCCCCGTTGCCCTATGGGCTGATTCGTGGATGCCGCCCGCGCCGAAGGCCTACCTTTCTGGCAATTCGGAGGTCGTCGTGCGTGTAGATCCGGGTTCCAAGAATACGGACGGCAGCACGGCGAAGACCGCACATTGCAGATTTTTTCGATATTCAGAAGAGAAGAAGACTTTCGAATTTTCGCGCGAGCACGACCTCGTTAACGACACGCTTCCATGTGATGTAATCGTCCCGAATGATGGCTCATTTCTCGTGACTTTTGATGATTACTTTGGCATAGGCACTAGCGAGAACACGGTGGTCATTTACGACACTTCGGGCCGGATGCTCAAGAAATGGGCTCTCCACGATATTCTCTCTGACGCTGAAATACAGGAACTGCCCTCTTCGGTCAGTTCCATTCACTGGCGAGGCGATGTAGGAGTCATGATAAGCAGTCAGCACGAAGTCTATATTTCCCCTCCAGAGACTCCTTCCAAATTTTACAAGGATAGGCATTTCAAAGGCTTTATGCTTGATACGAAAGCTCTCACGATTCGTGAACGATCACATGAGAATAAAGAAGCAGCTGGTGCTTTGGATTCCGACTCGAGGACGTTTCGAATTTGGAGGTCTATTGCGCTCATCGAAGCGGTGACCATCATTGCTGGAGGCGCGGGCTGGGCACTGAATTCAAGACGCAGAACAAGACGTCACTCCTAACGCCTGACCCGCCTCCAGTTCAAGCCGTCATGATCGCTACAACCTCAACACTGTGTTCCATCCTCGCCCCCGGTCAGGCGTAGGAGGACTCGACGTTCGTGGGGAATAAGATAAAGACAACGCTATGCATTACTTTGGCAGCATCGATTTTAGGCTCGGGGTGATTCTGATGTTCCTAATTCCTCAAACATTTTGTGCGATTTTCGGGACCCCCGAGGCAATCTTCAAGGTGTCGCCAACCGACATCGAAGGTATGGAGCGATCCAAGTTATTTTATAGGTCTTGGCGCATTCTGGCGTTCCCTTTGATAGCCTGGATTGGAGCAGTGATTGGAAGTTGGGCTGTCAATTGGTTTCGGAAGTCTGACCCAATTGGCAACTTATGGGCTTATTCCATGCTATACATAGTGATACTTGGATTTGGTGCCTATCTGGGCTGGAGAACCGAAAAGCGGTTAAAACAAGGTTTTATGCGCCGCTACATAGATAATGCAAGCGAACAAGACACGCATGGCAACCACCACTAGCCCCTTTGTTTTCCATGTTTTCCCGTAAGTACAACCTCAACCCCGCGTTCAGCGTTGGCCCCCGCTTGTAGGGGTGCCTGCGCTCTACGTTGTGCATAAAATGAAATCGCAAATCTATTCACTGGCATTTATCGCCATTAGCGCGGTCTGTTCAGCCGCGAATGAGAGGGAGAGTGACTATCCTTTGATTGCGGGACAATACGAGGTGATCGGAAGAAAGTGCGAATCGGGATTACTATTTGCAGGGACTCTCACCATTGTTGAAACCAACCCAAATGTGTTTGTCGTGACGCGGATTATCGATGGGAAGAAAATCATTGGTAGTGGCAAGGTTGAGTTCGCCACTCTGGACAAGATCCCTGTTTTCCGTATTCGATTTGTCGAGAATGGCAATGAGTTCGAGGGGACGTTTCTTTGGCGCGGCGATTTGGATAACGACGGTAGAATCAGCGGTTACGTTTACACCAAAGGTTACGAAGGTAAGAAGCCTGGGCTTGAAGCGCTTTTTTCTAAGAAAGAAGCACAATCGGGTGCCCGGGAGTGATTCGCTCCCGGATCTCACAGCACGCTACGTGGGGCTTTGACTCCGTTCCTCCGTCCATGCGGGATGGCTTCCCAAACTTCAGACTGCCGCTATCGCGCCCCATCAGATATTCCCATAACCTTCCTTCACGCGGTCGGTCGCCCTTCCGCACTTGGCCTCGGGTGGTGGTTTCTTCATTTGATGGTTTGTTGTTTCCACAGGGAACTTGAACCCCATTTACAACGTGCCCATGCTGGGCTCACACAAGCCGTGAGTGGCAACCGGCGACAGCATCTCTAGCTGAATCGGAACTTGATCTCGTCGGTGCCACCACTCTAACGTTGTGCAAAACAATTAACTCTCCCAGCTCCCATGAATGAAGATTCAATGACGATTTCCACCTCTAAACCGCTCAGTCTTGTGCGTCGCATTGTCCGGTCGCCGCTGGTGTGCATCGGGGTACTTGGATTTCTCCTGCTGATGATGATGGGGCTGAACACCGATGTGATGACCAGCTACGCGGGCGAACCGTTCAAGTCTGTGCAACACATCGTGGCATTGGCCATCGCCGGTTTCGCGGTATATTGCGCATATGCATCTTTCATCGAGCAGCGGTCCGTCTCCGAACTGGCCTTGCCAGGAATGGGACGTGAGCTCGGGATTGGTCTCCTGATCGGCGCAGGTCTCTACGCGGCCTGCGAGCTGATCCTGATGGCTCTGGGCATCTACCGCATCACAGGTTTAAACTCTTTGAGCTTCATGGTCCCAGCGATTGCCATGGCGCTCAGTGCGGGAGTCTTCGAAGAGTTGTTGTTCCGTGGGGTTCTTTTCCGGTCGGTTGAGACGTGGTTCGGTAGTTGGGCGGCCCTTGTGGTTTCGTCGCTCGCGTTCGGCCTGACCCACCTGATCAACCCGGAGGCCACCTTAGAGGGCGCAATATTCATCGCCGTCGAGGCCGGGATTCTGCTGGCAGCGGCCTACATGTTAACGCGTCGGCTTTGGTTGAGCATGGGCTTTCATGTTGCGTGGAACTACACGCAGTCCGCCGTCTTTTCGAGCATCGTCTCCGGCAACGAAGCGGCGCAAGGCCTCATCCGATCCACGGTCAAAGGCCCCGACTTTCTGACGGGCGGCAACTTTGGGGTGGAGTCGTCCGTGCTATCTCTGCTGCTGTGCACCTCTACGGGAATCGCGATGGTGGTGATGGCGGTCAAGCGGGGCAAGATCGTTCCACCAATCTGGAAGCGCTCCGCCTGATTCCCCCATAAACCGATGCACAATCGACCCCCCGTGAGGGATTCTCTCTCGGGTCCAACGGCACCCTGCGTACGGCTTTGACTGCGTGCCTCCGTTCATACGGGATGGCTTCGCACACTTCAGACTGCCGCTGTAGCCGCCGTTCGGGCAATCCCATAACCCTCCTTCACGCGATCGCCCTTCCGCGCTTGGCCTCGGGTGGTGGTTTCTTCATTTGATGGTTTGAAATCTCCAAAGGGGACTTGAACCCCATTTACAACGTGCTCATGCTGGGCACACACAAAACGCTCCACCCAACGGCGGGCAACGTTCCTGTTTGAATTCGGGCTTCCCTCCCCGCCGTGGATGAACTAGACGTTAGTTTTAAGAAAAATGAAGTCATTCATCGCAGCAATAGTAGTATTGTCCTCGGTATTGCTGTTGGATGGTGCCGAGAATAGTAAGCTGGATATTTGGAGCAAAGAAGGTCTTACCCAAAAGGAGCGAACTGCACTTGTAGAAGAGTCAAAGAAGAGATCATTTGCTGAGATCGCTCCTGCCCTCCTGAAAGCACTTGTCGACTACCATCCATTCTACGGCATCAACCCAATCGGAGACACTCCATGGAACGATGAAGGACTTACCGGACGTGACAGGGTCTACCTGATGGCAAGCGCAGTTTGGCATCACCATTTAGCTTCCAGTGACGATTTGAGTAAAGCAAAGGCTTTACTTGCGCTCCTTAAAGATTCATCCCACATGGGAGAGCGAGCTATTCTCATATCCGCTTTACTGAACTACCAGTGGTGCCCTGAGGCTGAGAATGTGTTGCTTGAGATAGCCAAAAACACAAAAGAGGATAATAGTATTCGAAGGCTATCCGTTGAAACCTTACTGAGTCGATGCGATCTCAATACCTACATGCCTCTTGCTGTTGAAATAATACTCGCACATAAAACAGGCTTAGATCGTTGTCAGGCGTTTAATTTCACAACAAACCAAGGGAATCGCCTGTTTTCTCTCTCGGAACAAAATAAGCGAAGATTTCTGGCAGAAGGATTCGGCATTATTAACGAATTGCCAGAAAAAGATCTCCAGACCGCATATTTTGTGGCTCGACGCTTGGGCTTTGTATTGAGGATTGAGAGCGAATTTGCACCAGACCAGAAGGGCGAAAAATTTCAGGGTAAGCATGGTCTGACAGATGAGTTTTTCATCGATACAGTGAAGAACGCGGTCACCTGGTATTCCAAACACGAAAAGGAAGTTAAACTCAACTAATCGGGTCCCCGGGAGTGATTAGCTCCCGGGTCCCACACCACCCTGCTATGGCTTTGACTCCGTTCCTCCGTCCATGCGGGATGGCTTCGCGGTTTTCTGAGCCGCTACAGCAGCCGTGGCATTGTAAAAGGCGGTTCCAATCAGACTCGGGCCTTCGACCCGTCGCGAAGCACGATCCAGATGGCTCGCAGATCGGGAACTCCTTGCTCCTCTAACCAGCGGCTGTGGAGCGCAGATCTCACCAGCCACCTTCTGGTATGAACATTTCGACAAATCTTCATGCATGGCAGTTACCGTCCACCCACGCCCCCCCCCTGCCGCGCTACTGAGTTGCGACCTTGACTAGTAGTCCTGCTTTCCGCACATGGCGGAGATTTACTGCGAAGAATAGGCCGGCGATCGTGCCCCAGATGAGATTGAGGATGAACGCGTGCTGAATGCTTCCCCAGGGCACCGGCTGTCCAGCGAGCACCGTGCGCATTCCTTCGAAAACTGGCGTGCAGGGCAGCGCCATCGCGATGGGTTGCAACCACTCGGGCAGCACTGAGACCGGATAGAACACCGAGGCAAGTGGCTGGATGAAAAATGGCACCGCCCATGCCAGACTCTCCGCTGCTTGGCCGAGTCGCATGATGAGAGCCGTGGAGATCATGCCGAGAAACCAGCCGAAGAGAATCAAGTTTCCAAGAAATGGCAGTAGCCCGAAGCCGAGGTCGGTGAGGTGAAATTGGTAAGCTAGGGAGGCCACGAGCACGAGCACCAGCAGTGTCACGCCCACCCGTAGCACCCCGACGACGCAGGTGGCGGCCACGTATTCGACCGTCCGCACCGGGGCGACGAAGATGTTGAGCAGATTCCGCGTCCAGACGTCTTCGAGAAATGAGATTGAGACGCCTTGTTGGGACCGGAAAAGCACGTCCCATAGAATCATCCCACCGATGAGATAGGTGATGGCGGTGGGAAACTCCCCCACTCCCTGTTTTTTCAAATAAACCGTGAGAAAGCCCCACATGAGTAGATCGACGAGCGGCCAGAAGATCAGCTCGACGAAGCGAACCGGATTCCGCGTATAGAGATAGATGTAGCGCAGCACGAGGGCACTGACGGTGTTGAAGGAAAAGGGCATGGATTTCAGAGAGGTTTGAGGCCGATGGCATCGATTTCGCCACGGGCGACTCCGATGAAGAGATCCTCAAGCGAGGAACGGTGAAAACGCTCGTGCACCTCGCCGGGTGTGCCTTCGGCGAGGACTTTCCCGCCATGGAGGAAGATGAGTCGGTCGCAGACTTCTTCGATGTCGCGCATGTTGTGGGACGTGTAGAGGATCGAAAGCCCGCGTTCCGCTTGGAGCTTCCGCAGTAATTTCCGGACCCGGTCGGCGATGTCTGGGTCGAGGGAGGCCGTCGGCTCATCCAGCAAGAGCAAGCGCGGCTCATTGAGCAGAGCCTTGGCGAGATTCACCCGGGTGGACTCACCCGCGGAGAGTGTGCCCGTGACGGATTTCCGCAGATGCGTGATGTCGAGCAGTTCAAGCAGCTCTTCGATGCGTTGTTTCGGCTTGGCCACGCCGTAAAGTCGGGCGAAGACGGTGAGATTTTGCCAGACGAGTAGGTTCGAGGGTAAGCTGGTGTAGGCGGACGAAAAATTGACCTGTTTGAGGATCTCGATGCGGTGCTTCCACAAGTCCTTGCCGAACATCCGGATCGTGCCGGAAGTCGGGGTGGTGAGGCCGAGCAGAAGGTTCATGGCAGTGGTTTTCCCCGCGCCATTGACGCCGAGTAAGCCGAGGGATTCCCCTTTCGTCACTTGGAAGGATAGGCCGTCGAGGGCGGTAGAATCGCCGAAGGTTTTGACGAGTTTGTCGGCCTCTAGGATGACGGTGGAATGATTCACAGTGTTCGGGTGCTCCTTGATGTGTGGACTCTGGCCCTCGAGCCGAGCGGTGGCAACCCTTTGCAGACGATTCTGAAGCGCCCTTCGATTTCAGACTCCGTTCTGGGCGCGGAAGCTGCTATGGTGAGTGCCATGAATGATTTATCCAAGTCACCCGCCTTGAAAGGAAAGGCTTTGACCGCCCATCTCGACATCCGAGCCTTGCCGAAAGTTTTGCTCCACGAACACCTCGACGGTGGGCTGCGGCCTCGCACCGTGATCGAGCTAGCCCATGAGCAGGGCTACCATGGCTTACCCACGACGGATGCGGGAGAACTCTCGAAATGGTTCCACCGCGGGGCGCAGCGGGGAAATTTACCGGAATATTTAGAAGGATTTCTTCATACCACTTCGGTGATGCAAACCCCAGAGGCCCTGGAGCGGGTGGCCTTCGAGTTCATCGAGGATATGCATCAAGACGGCGTGGTTTACGCAGAAATCCGCTTTGCGCCCGTTTTCCACACCGAGCGCGGCTTGACCCAGGATGAAGTGGTCGCGGCGGTGGTGGCAGGGCTCAAGCGCGGTGAGGCGACCTACCAAGTCGAATGGGGCCTCATCATTTGCGCGATGCGCCACATGTCGCCAGATCAATCACTCGAAGCCGCAGAGCTGGCGATCCGCTGCCGGGACATGGGTGTGGTCGGCTTCGACCTTGCTGGGGGAGAAGATGGCTTTCCACCGAAGAAACACGTGGCCGCATTCCAGGCGATCGAAAGGGCGAATTTCAACATCACCATCCATGCTGGAGAAGCCTACGGGCCAGAATCGATTTGGCAGGCCTTGCAGTATTGTGGGGCACACCGCCTGGGCCACGCCACTCGGTTGCGGGATGACATCGAGTTTCTCCCAGACGGCACGATGCGGCTTGGGCGCTTGGCTCAATACATTCTAGACCGCCGCGTGCCGCTGGAAATGTGCCTGCTGAGCAATCTCCACACCGGGGCATGCGCCAGTTTGCAGGAGCATCCGTTCGGCCAATTTTTCCGGAGAGGATTCCGCGTTTGTTTAAATACCGATGACCGCTTGATGAGCGATACGACGATGACCGGGGAAACCACGCTGGCGACGGAGTTGTTTGATCTGACATTGAACGATCTTGAGAAGCTCTCGCTCAATGCCATGAAGAGCGCCTTCGCCCCCTTCGACAAGCGCCTCAAGATCATCTTTGAAACGATCAAGCCCGGCTTCGCCGCAGCGGGTGCGACACTTCCTTAGGCTTCTAGCACTTGGAGCGGATAGAGTTGTCCATCTGCGGATTTGAAGACGAACTCAGTCGCGCCTCTTTTCGCATAGCCGAGCACGTCACGAACGGCACCACGAACTACAGGAGAAATACTCGTCAGCTCACCCGCACCATTTTCCAGGGGGCCGCAGAGGAGTGGAACTTGTGAATCGCAGACGAAACGAGTGAGGCGCTTGTTGACCTTTCCTGCGGATTTAATCCGTGAAATCACCTCTTGGCCGATGTAACAGCCCTTGTTGTAAGAACAATCTGTCACATCCAGTGAGGCTTCCGGAGGGAGTAATCCGGCATTCAACTCACGACCCCAAGCGGGAACTCCAGCGCGAATTCGGAGGGCTTCGAGTGCGTCCCGATCGTATTCCGGGATTTCCAGCAAAGCATCAGTCTGTCCGTTAGGAATCCACCAGTCCATGCCCTTCACACCGTAGCGCTCAGACTCACGAGAGATCACACCTGCGGGTGGCTCCAGGATCGGTCCGATCAAATGCGCGAGTCGATAGGTCGAGGTTAGATCCGTGACGGTCACGTCGTCGGCGATGAGATAGCGGGTCAAACGGGCTTCTAATACCTCTACCCATTCTGCCAAACCAGACACCCAGAAAACACCTTCAGCCGCTTCCGTTAGGGTGACTCGAAATTGAAGTTTCCCTTTCACATCGGTGACACAAGACGGGAGGGCCAAGGTCTGCCCTAACACCCGGCGCACATCTTGTGTCAGTTGACCATTGAGAAACCGCAAGGCATCCGGCCCACTAAACTCAAGGAGCACGGGTGACCCTAGATCAATACGCTGGGTGTCACTCATGGTGTTGAAAGTAAGGTTTAGCGACGACTGAGTAATCGAACTCACCCAGTCCATCATGCGTGAGCTGTTCCATGCGCTTGGAAACGGCGGTGAGTGCTGGGGTTTCAATCCCCTCAGTCAAGGCAAGCATGTAACGGGTATCTTTCGCCATGTTGGCGAGCGAGAAATGAGGTTCATAGACCCCTTCCACCATTGCTGGAAATTTCATGGCCGTCAGCGGCGAGGCGCAGGCATTTTCTCCCACGGCTTGCATCAAGCATTCAGCCGATACGCCATGATGGGTGGCGATTGCGAGCGATTCTGCCATCGCTTGCACCGTGCATGCTGAGATTAAATTCGTGGTTAATTTCACCACCGTCGCCGTGCCGATATCACCACAATGAAGGTAACCCCGACTCGTCACTGCTAGATAGTTTCTTACCCGGGTGATCGACTCAGGATCCCCACCGAGGTAGTAGTATAACTGTCCGTTTTGCGCGGCCAGTTTACTGCCTGTGAATGGGGCATCGAGAAATCCGCACCCGAGCGCTGCACAACGATCCGCCAGCCAGAGAGTCGTTTCTAAATCTAAAGTTGCATGGTTGAGCAGGAGCTGACCCGGGCGGAGGAACGGCTCGATCCGTTCCATCAAGTCCTTCACCGCAGGAGCATCCTTCAGATAGATTGAGAGGATCGCAGCACCTGTTACGGCCTCACCAGCAGAGTTCACCTCGCCCAGCAAGCTGCGCCGGGTGCGACTCCAGCACGCCACTTGCCAACCTGCTTCAGACAGCCTGAGACAGGCACGTGAGCCAATGATCCCAAGACCGAAAATGGCGACTCTGTTGTCGATCAAGGCGCTCATTGTTGGCGTTGCAGGGCGAGTTCCACCAGTTTCGCAGCCTGCTTGCGGATTTCCAACATTTTCTCCGGAGTCGGCTCTTGGCCATCTTCCAGCGTCATTTCCGTGCGCAGTCCGGCGAGAATATCACGCAGTGCGACATAGTTGGGACGTTCAGAAATCCGAGGCTCCAGTCCTGCAACCGATTCGGTGTAGTAGTCGGCGATGTCTTCACGCATGACTTTCCTTGCCCGTTCGGTGGAGAATTGTTTATCAACCGCCACCGTGGAAACTTCGAGCGCACGGATCCAGCCGCCGAGGGAGATTAAATGCGCTAAGTCCGCGTCTTTCAAGCTCACTAACTCTGCCTCAACATCGCGTTGGGTCGAAGAAAGCTCTTTTTTCAACTGCTCCACATCTTTCTTTTTCGCGCTATCCAGCAAACTCGCCGCGTGGCGATTCACCCGATCTCCCGCGCCGAGAGCCTTGCCGTAGCGCGTGAGGTCTTTGGCCAACTCTTCCACTTGATCGAGCTGTTCTGCCTGCACCACAAGGAATCCGTCGGCGATGAGAAAGCCCAGCTCGATGGCTAGGTCGGCCCGGTCTTGAGACATCCGCGGTGGCATTTTCCGCGCCACTTCTGCGATGGGTAAGGGCATGAGAAACTGCAAGGTATCGAACATTTTGGAAATCGAAGGTGCTGTGAACTCATTCACTCCCAGCTCCTCCAGCATGTGAGCGTTGGCGTCCTCCACCAAGTCTTTGGGAATTTCCCCTTTGTCCTCAGCGATCGGTTCCTCTGCCATCAAGGGCATGCAAATCCAAAACAAAGCCCCCAAGAAGTTTGCGCACATCCATTTCATGGCGTAATGCTGACATTACCACCCCCGTTCGGCAACCGACAATATCGCTCGCGATGATCCGGTGAATGTTTGAAAATTTGAATTGCCAAGGGTCCGTGAATGGCACAGCGTTTGGCCGTTGGAACGATTTATCGGTGCTTGGCGATAGATCTTATGATCCACCCTCCTCTGTCCTACCGGATTTAACGTGTGCTTTGTGCCACATCAAGTCGGTCAGCCCTCAGGATTGTGAATCCTTACATTGTTTACGGCGTGTAATCCACCGACCGTCGCTTTCAATGGTACATTTCAAACCCCGATTTCACCAATTTATGACCGATCACCTCAAGTGATTTCAGGTCAACCCTCTCAAAGCGGCAGCCAATGCCACCGAAGAATAGTCCTAGAGCTGCATACCTCCTCGGGACAGCTAAGACGCCTACCTTTTCAATCGATCCCGGATGAGTAAAATTACCGAAGCGGACAACACCCCGCCAACTCCTGACAGCACACCTGCGAAGGCCCCCGCGCGGAAACGAGTCGCTAAATCACTGGTGAGCACCGACGCTTCCGAGCTGCCGAAGAAGACAGCTGCCAAGAAAACAAGCGCCAAGAAAGCAGCTCTCCCCAAGGAGATTACCCAGAAAACTCCGGCCAAAAAAGTTGCCACCAAGCGGGTCGCCAAAAACGCAGCGGCCGCTGATTCCGCGCCAGAGCTCCCTTTCACCAACCTCTCGGCGGATAAGCCCCTGCCTGCCGCAGATGTTCCATCGCCTGCGGTAAAAGCGCCAAGGGTGAAAAAAGCCACGGCGGAACCCGCGCCCACAGTTTCGCCCACTCCCGCACCTGAATCTGCGCCCGCGCCTGCTGAAGCGCGAGTCCAGCCGGAGCGCCGCATCGGTCGCGTGCCGGGTGGTGGCCCACGCGTTCCCCGCGATGAGGCCCCTGCATCCACCGCATCCACTCCCTTTCCGCCGCCACCGCAGCCGCCCAATCGGGATCTTGATGGACCGCAGGAGCGCCAAGCCCGGCCACCTCAAGACGGCCCACCCCGCGAGAGTCGGAGCAAGCGTCGCCGCGACAAACGGAAACGCCGCAATAGCGAGCGCCAAGAAAATCAGCCTAACGCACCTCGCCACCAAGGCGGGCAGGGCCACCCGCAGAAAGGCCAAAACCGCCCGCGGCACGAGGGTCGCCAGCCGCAGGGGAATTACCAGGAAGTCGAAGACCGCCGCCCTGTCCAGCTCACTGGACCCATGATCGAGACCAATGGCATGCTCGAACTCGCACCCAAGGGCTTCGGATTTCTCCGCATTCCTGGGAAAAATTTCGAGCAGGCCCGCGACGACGTCTTCGTCACCCCAGAAACCATCCGGACCTACAACCTCCGCCTCGGCCAATGGATTCACGGAACCTATCAGGAAGGCCCACGCGGCCCTCAACTGGTAGAAATTTCCAAAGTCAACGACCTCACCCCGGAAGAAGCCTCCAAGCTCCCTCATTTCGACGAGCTAAAAGCCATCAATCCCAGCAAACGGATCAGCTTTGAGACCACGCCCTCGCGTTTCACCACGCGGGTCGTCGATATCATGGCGCCCGTCGGTCGCGGCCAGCGCGGACTCATCGTGTCCCCTCCCCGTTCTGGGAAAACCACGCTTCTCCTCCATATGGCGGAGGCCATTCGCGAGAAGTACGAAGAGCAGATCCATCTTATGGTCGTGTTGGTGGATGAGCGCCCAGAAGAAGTCACCGAATTTCGCCGTGCGCTTCCCGGCGCAGAAATTTATGCCAGTTCAAATGACGAGCAGGCACGCAGCCACACCCGCATCGCCGAGCTCGCCATCGAGCGGGCGAAGCGCCTCGTAGAAGCCGGAAAAGATGTCTTCCTCATCATGGATTCCATCACCCGCCTCGCCCGGGCCTACAATGGGAACATGAATAACCGCGGTCGTGGCACGGGCTCCGGCGGACTCACCATAGGCTCGCTCGAAGTGCCGCGCCGCCTCTTCGCCGCAGCACGGAACACCCGTGGCGGAGGCTCGCTCACCATCATGGCCACCGCCCTGATCCAGACAAATTCCCGCGCGGACGAGGCGATTTACATGGAGTTCAAGGGCACCGGAAACATGGAACTCGTGCTCGACCGTAAAATCGCTGAAAACTACATCTACCCAGCGGTGGATATTTTTAAATCCGGCACCCGTCGCGAGGAAATCCTGCTCGCCGACCACATGCTTCACAAGATCCACCTCATCCGCCGTGGACTTTCCGGTCACCGCCCGGCTGAAGCCATGGAACGCTTGCTATTTTTCCTCAAGAAATTCCCAAACAACCCACAAATGTTGCTGGAAATTAAAGGGTAATCCCGCGTCAGTCGGCGGCACGCATAATGCTGTTGCGCTCGGGATAGCAGCTTTCTAGCCTTGCGAACTCGCGCCAAGCCACTTTCCCATGAAATCCTTTCACCATTTCCTCGCCACAGCCGCTTCTTTTCTCTGTGTCTTGAGTCTGCCAAGTTGCAAATCTGGCGCTGGAGATACCATCAAAGTCGGTGAATTCGCCTCACTCACCGGGAAAGAAGCCACTTTCGGCACCTCCTCCCATGAGGGGACCCTCCTCGCCGTCGAGCAGCTCAACGCAGCCGGTGGAGTCATCGGAAAAAAACTCGAACTGATCACCGAGGATGACCAAACGAAAGCTGGCGAACCCGCAAACGCCGTGGGCAAGCTCATTTCCAAAGACGGCGTCGTCGCCATCCTCGGCGAAGTCGCCTCCAGCCGCTCGCTCGAAGCGGCACCGATCTGTCAGGAAAACAAAATCCCGATGATCTCCCCCGCTTCCACCAACCCGACGGTGACCCAGAAGGGTGACTACATCTTCCGCGTCTGTTTCAACGACATCTTCCAAGGCGGCGCACTCGCCAACTTCGCCAGTGGCACGCTCAAGGCAAAAAAAGTGGCCGTCCTCACCGATGTCAAAAGTGACTACAGCAAGGGCCTCGCGAAGAATTTCAAAGAAAAATTTACCGCCAGCGGCGGCCAAGTCGGCGTGGAGCTAGACTTCAACGGGGGCGATAAAGATTTCAAAGGCCAGCTCACCGCCATCAAGTCCGACGCGCCTGACGCGATCTTCCTCCCCGGTTACTACAACGACGTCGCCCTCATCTGCATCCAAGCCAAGCAGCTCGGCTTAAATATCCCGATCTTCGGCGGTGACGGCTGGGAAAGTGAAAGCCTGCTCACCATCGGTAAGGATGCCGTGGAAGGTCATTATTTCTCCACCCACTGCGCCCCGGATCAAGGCACACCCGAGATGAAAAACTTCATCGAGGCCTATAAAAAACGCTTCAACGGCAAAACCCCAGACGCCATGGCCGTGCTCGGCTATGATTCGGCGATGGTGCTGGCCGACGCGATCAAGCGGGCGAACACCACCGAATCCGCCGCCCTGCGTAGCGCGATCGCCGCCACCAAAGACTTCGCGGGTGCCAGTGGCACCATCACCCTCAATGCTGACCGAGATGCAGTGAAAGCACTCGTTTTCATCCAAATCAAAGACGGCAAGTTCACCTACAGCACCACGGTGAATCCATAACTCGCGGGCTGAATCCAAGCGCTAGCCACTTCCCTAACTCTTCAATCTCACCCCTCTTCCCCACTTGGATTGGTATCTCCAGCAGATCATTAACGGGCTCGGGCTGGGAGCGATTTACGCATTGATCGCGCTGGGATACACGATGGTTTACGGCGTGCTGCGCTTCATCAACTTCGCCCATAGCGACGTGCTCATGTTAGGAGCGTTTACCGCTTTTTACATCGCCCCGAAGATTGAAAAACTCATGGGCCACCAGTCCGTGCTCGGCTGCATCCTGCTTTTCATCGTCGCCGCCGCGGTCTGCGCCTGCATCGGGATGCTCATTGAGCGGCTCGCCTACCGACCACTGAGAAATCGTCCCAAGCTAACGGTGCTGATCACCGCCATTGGAGTTTCGCTGTTGATCGAATACACCGCACAAAATGAAAAAGTGCTCGGCTCAGCACCCCAGCCATTTCCGCAACTGCTGCAAGAACATAGCATCCATCTCGGAAATCTCATCATTTCTAGCAATGACGTGCTGACCTTGGGTGTCACCATCGTCCTACTCGCAGCGATGTGGTTCGTCGTCCAGAAGACTCGTATTGGCACGGCGATGCGCGCCGTTTCCTACAATCAGCAAGCGGCCTTGCTCATGGGGGTGCCGGTGAACCGGATCATTTCCTTCACCTTCGGGCTCGGCTCCGCGCTGGCTGCCATCGCCGGGATTCTCTACGCGATCAAGGCCCCCAGCATCGAGCCACTGATGGGCGTGCAGCCTGGCTTACGAGCCTTCGTCGCTGCGGTATTAGGTGGTATTGGGAATCTTCCCGGGGCCGTGCTCGGCGGGGTGTTGCTCGGCTTGCTAGAAACTTTCGCGGGCGGCATCCCCGGCTTGTCGAATTACCGAGATGCCATCGCCTTCGGCATCCTGATTCTGATCCTTTTAGTGAAACCCGCCGGCCTGCTAGGTCGCTCAGCCGTAGAGAAAGTCTAATGCCATTTCTCGGAGCAAAACGCTGGCTACTACTAGGCATCGCACTCGCGATTCTCGCTTCCTATTTCACCCCGTCGTTCAACCGCTACTACCTCGGCGTCGTCATCGACATCGGCATCGCGATCATCCTCGCCACCAGCCTGAATCTCATCAACGGCCACACTGGCCAGTTCAGCCTCGGCCATGCCGGATTCATGGCGGTGGGAGGATTCTTCTCCGCGTGGCTGTCACTCCACGTCGGAGAAACAGTGAATGCCTTTTGGTTTTTCCCACTCGCTCTCCTCGCAGGCGGTCTGGTCGCGGCCGTCGTCGGGCTAGTGGTAGGAGTGCCTTCGCTGCGCCTCCGTGGCGACTACTTGGCCATCGTAACCTTGGGCTTCGGTGAAATCATCCGAGTCGTCGCCCAGAACACCCAAGCCATCGGCGCAGCAAGCGGTCTGGCAGGCATCCCGAAATTGACGACACTCGGGTGGACCTTCGGCTTCGCGGCCATCACCATCTACGCCATCACTGCCTTGGTGAACTCGACTTACGGGCGAGGCTTCATCGCCGTGCACGATGATGAAATCGCGGCCGAGTCCAACGGCATCGACACCACTCGCACCAAGGTCACCGCATTCGTCACCGGCGCCTTTTTCGCGGGCATCGCGGGTGGACTCTATGCTCACCACAAGCAGTTTCTGTCGCCGACTGGGTTCGACTGGGTGAAATCCATCGACATCGTCGTGATGGTGATTCTCGGCGGTATGGGCCGGACGGGCGGAGTCATCGCGGCAGCCGTTTTACTCACGCTCATGCCCGAGTTCCTGCGCGATTTTTCAGAATACCGGATGATCGTTTACTCGTTGCTCATCATTTTACTCATGCTTCTGCGGCCAGCAGGGCTGTTCTCCTTCAGCCGTAAACGCCGGATTCCCTCATGAGCGCTCCCCTGCTAGAACTGGACCATGCGACGATTCGCTTCGGAGGGCTCACCGCCGTCTCGGAGCTGGACCTCACCATCGGTGAAGGAGAGCTGGTCGGCCTCATCGGCCCAAATGGCGCGGGTAAGACCACCGCCTTCAACATGATCACCGGTGTCTATCAGCCGACGTCTGGTGACATCCGATTTGCGGGAAAAAGCACCCATGGCATCAAGCCAAACAGACTCGCCGGCTTTGGCATCGCCCGCACGTTCCAGAACATCCGCCTCTTCGCCAGCCTCAGCGTGCTGGACAACATCCGCGTCGGCGCGCGTCTCCACAATGACCAGGGCTATTTCAGCGCACTCTGGCGGGGGAAATCCTGGAAAAACGCGGAAGCAAGCACCGAGAAAAACGCACTCGAACTCCTCGAAATCTTCGAACTCGCCCACCTCCGCGACGAGCTTGCCGTCTCGCTACCTTACGGGGACCAGCGCCGTTTAGAAATCGTCCGCGCGCTCGCCACCCGCCCGAAGTTGCTGCTGCTCGATGAGCCAGCCGCTGGCATGAACCCCTCGGAAAAAGACGCGCTCATGCGCCTCATTCGCTTTGTGAAAGACCGCTACTCGCTCTCCGTCCTACTCGTCGAGCATGACATGAAAGTGGTCATGGGCATTTGCGAACGCATCGCCGTTTTAGAATACGGTGTCAAAATCGCCGAGGGCACGCCCAAGGAAGTGCAGCGCCATCCGAAAGTGATCGAAGCGTATCTCGGAGCCGCCGCGATCGAATGATAGAACCCTCACCTACCCACCCATTCCTTGCTAACCCTCGAAAATCTCCACGTCTCATACGGCTCCATCAAAGCCCTGCACGGGGTGAGCCTCACGGTGCCTCAAGGGAGCATCGTCACGCTCATCGGCGCGAATGGCGCGGGGAAATCGACCACCTTGCGCGCGTTGTCCGGCTTGGTGAAGACGAGTTCTGGGTCGATCATTTACGATGGCCAGCCGATTTCCAAACTCGCGCCTAACCAGATCGTCGCAAAAGGTCTCTGCCACGTCCCCGAAGGGCGCATGGTTTTCGCAAACCTCACCGTTCACGAGAATCTACGCATGGGCGCTTACCTCCAGCGAGACCGGAAGTGGATCTCCGACCAGATGGACTACGTTTACAGCCTATTTCCACGTCTCCAGGAGCGGGAAACCCAAGCATCCGGCACCTTGTCCGGCGGTGAGCAGCAGATGTTAGCCATCGGCCGTGCCTTACTGAGTCGGCCGAAGTTTCTGATGTTAGACGAGCCATCTCTGGGGATTGCGCCGCTGTTGGTGAAGACCATTTTCGAGCGCATCGTCGAGATCAACCGCGAACAAGGGCTCACCATTTTACTCGTCGAGCAAAACGCGAATCTCGCGCTCGACGTCTCCAGTTACGCCTACGTGCTAGAAACCGGGAAAATTTTGCTCGAAGGCCCGTCCCCGCAGGTCAAGGCCGACCCACAAGTCCAAGCCGCCTACTTGGGAGCTTAGTGACGACCGCATCCCTAACTCGTTACATGGAAGCTCAGATCGACTCATTCATCCGCTTTCTTGCAACGGAGCGCGGATTGTCAGACGCCTACCAAGCCTCGGTGCGGCAGACCTTGGATGCACTAGCCAAGTGGATGACGCAGCCGCTCACCGACATTGGCACCGAGGAACTGGTGGCGTTTCTAAGTTTGCGAAAAAAGCAGAGTTTGAACGCGGCATCACTGCGGATTACGACGGTGCATTTGAAGATATTTTTCCGTTGGCTGGTGCTGCGTGGAGTCTTGGAAATGGATCCAGCAGAGCCCTTGTTAGCCCCGCGACCAAGCCGGATCCTGCCGGAGACGTTGCATACGGCGGAGTTGACGAAATTATTGGCATCGATCGACCCAGTGCAGCCTTTGGGCCGCCGAGACTTGGCGATGCTTGAGTTATTCTACGCCTCGGGTTTGAGGTTGTCCGAGTTGTGCAGGGCGCGCTTGGAGATGATGGATTTCGAGGAAGGATTTCTCCGCATCACCGGAAAAGGGAATAAGACACGGATCGTGCGGGTCGGACGCACGGCACTGGCAGCGATTGCAGATTACCTCGCCAATGAACGCCCGAGCTTGGTTTCAAACAAGACTTCATCGCACCTGTTTCTCAGCGTCCGTGGTGGGCCACTCTCTTCGGATCGAGTGCGACAAATCGTTAAGGAGCGGGCCAAAGGCGCGGGGATCGATCAGAACTGCTACCCCCATTTACTCCGACACTCGTTTGCAACCCATCTCCTAGAAGGCGGCGCAGACTTGCGGGTGATCCAAGAGCTGCTCGGGCATGCGGACCTTTCTACGACACAAATTTACACGCACGTGGACCGTCAACGGCTCAAGGCGGTGCACAAGAAATTCCACCCACGCGGGTAAGTGGACTCAGCGGTAGGGCTTGATTTCCAAGACCGGCGCAGTCCCACCCTCGCTAGGAGGTGTCGGCGTGGTGGGTAGGACTGGAGCTGGCGTTTTAACTTCAGTCGGTGGATTCGGTGCTGCGACGACAGGCTCGTTCGCCGCAGGCTCATCGGCGACAGCTTGTGCCACCGGTGGCACTTCGACGCGGATGGCTTGGAAAAGATGATTGAAATTGTGGCGAATGACGGCGGGGAATGAAACCCGACCCGCCTCCACGATGTTTTCCCGCAGAAGCTTCGCGGAAAGATTCGCCACTAGGTCTGCGCCCACTTGCACGGCGAAGTCGGGGTTGACGATGGTCTTCGTCGCATCTGCCGCTCCTAAGATCACGTCGCTTTTGATCGAGCGTCCTTGGATGGCGATGTTCGACTGCGCGGAGACGACGGCCCCTTTCGGGTTCACCGTGATTTCAAGGGTGGCATGGTCATTCGTCGCCAGCCAGCCACGGACATTGTCGATGCGGACTGAGACGAAAATCCCGCCTTCGGGCGTGGGGCTGAACTCAGGTTTGTAAGTCCGATAATCAGCACCGGAGAGCGAGTATTCGGCGATGGATTTGTCATTCTTTTTCCAACCACCGAGGCTTTTGCCGAAGGCTTGCTCGTCGATGGTGACCTCTGCCAGTGAGGGCATGATGCATCCTGCAAACGCAGCGAAGATGAGAAGCGTGAATTTCATGATGGAGGGCTAAGAAAGCTGGCGAGTGATACGATTTCGGAGGCGTTTTTATTCGGAAAATTCGCTGGGAGGCTTCGGATTGACCGAGCCGAACAGGCGTTCCACTTGGATACTGGCTTTGTCTTTATGCTCGTCCTTGATGTAGGCAGCCACCGTGCCAAGTGCCGCGACCAGCGCTCCCCAGTCGTCGCCATAGCCCACACCGGGGATCATGTCCGGCACGAGGTCCGTGGGTAAAACGAGGTAGCCGAGTGCGCCGATGATCACCCCCTTCGCCCATGTCGGAGTGTCACGATCCTGCAAGCAGTAGAAGAGCGTGAGGGCAGTGAGTAGCGTTTTCCGCCCGGCGCTGAGAGTCGCCTTCATGAGAGTCCGCCACAGCCGAGGCGCGGAATACCAGCGCGGAGCGGAAAGTCGGGGAGGAAGCGATGGCGGAAAAGACATACAAGTGGCGACGCGAGAAAATGGCTCATTTCTCAGCGCAGGGCAAGGACAAGCCTGCCGGACACCGCCTTCAACTCATGAAAATCACATCCGTGCTTGTTTTATCTCAAAAATCAGACATAGCCTCACCGCCCGACGCGACAGAAGGACTGACGAGGCGGATTATAGACTTACATTTCTCATGGATACGCCTCCTTTTTCTGAACTCGGACTGCCCGCTACTCTTCTCGCCGCTATTGAAACGCTCGGCTACGAGCGCCCATCGCCCATCCAGGCGATGAGCATTCCCCCCGCCCTCTTGGGTAAAGACTTGGTGGGACTTTCCGCCACCGGTTCTGGGAAAACCGCTGCCTTCACCTTGCCCGCCTTGGCCAAGCTCGATGTGAAACTCCCCTTCCCCCAAGTGCTCATCCTCTGCCCCACCCGCGAACTGGCGGTGCAGGTCTGCGAGGAAGTCCACCGCCTAGGGGCGAAAATGCCCGGTCTCCAAGCCACTCCCGTTTACGGCGGTGCCCCCATCGACCGCCAACTCCGCGCCTTGCGGAATGGGGCCCAGCTCGTCGTCGGCACGCCTGGACGCCTGCTTGATCACCTTCGCCGTGGCAGCTTCGATCCCTCCCGCATCAAGATGGCCGTGCTCGACGAGGCCGACCGCATGCTCGACATGGGCTTCAAGGATGAAATGGACGAGCTGCTCGCCGCGCTGCCCGCAGACCGCCAGACGCTATTCTTCTCTGCGACGATGAACCCCGGGGTTTCCCGACTCATCCAGAAATTTGGCAACAGCCCGGAGATCGTTGAAATCCAACAAAAGGCCCGCACAGTCTCCACGGTGGACCAATCGTATTTCGAAGTCCGCCAGCGCTCGAAGGTCGAGGTGCTCTCTCGCATTCTCGACATGAACCCACCCCGCTTGGGCATCATTTTCTGCAATACCAAGCGCTCGGTCGATGAATGCACCGAAGACCTCGTCAATCGTGGCTACGCTGCTGACCGCCTCCATGGCGACATCACCCAGCAAATGCGCGAACGCGTCCTCAAGCGTTTCCGCGAGGGTGCCGTGGAAATCCTCGTCGCCACCGACGTCGCCGCACGTGGACTCGACATCGAGGAAATCGACATTGTCTTCAACTACGACCTTCCGACCGATCCAGAAGACTACGTGCACCGCATCGGCCGCACCGGGCGTGCTGGGCGCACCGGACGGGCCGTGAGCTTCGTCTATGGCCGGGAAATTTACCGGATGCAGTCGATCGAGCGCTACACCCGCCACGTCGTCCGCCGCGAGCGCATCCCCTCCGTGGAGCAAGTCGAAGGCCGCCGGGCAGACTTGATTTTCGACGATCTCAAGGAACGCCTCGAGTCCGGGAAATTCGATTCCTATCAGGACAGCATCGACCGCTTGCTCGAACAAGGACACACGCCTACCGACATCGCCGGGGCGCTCGTCACCATGATCCGCGAGGCCAGTGGTCGCGAGGGATCTGCCATCGAGGAAGATCGTGAACCAGAACGCCCAGCACGCCGCGAGAACAATCGCGACGCTCGCCCACCACGGGATGTCCGCCATGAAAATCACCAACGCGACGACCGAGGACCCCGCCAAGAACGCTTCGAGCGTGCCCCGCGAGACACCCAAGGCTCAGAAGCTGGCATGACCCGCCTGTTCCTTTCCCTGGGCAAAACCCACGGCGTGATGGCCAAGGAAATCGTCGGTATGCTCTATCGTGAAGCGGGCCTCCCAGACGGCTGCCTCGGCCGGATTTCGCTCTTCCCCAAGCATTCACTGGTCGATGTGCCGGAGCAATTCGTCAGCCAAGTCATGGATCGCACCAAGACCGCCCGCCTGCGTGGACGACCATTCCGGATGGATGTGGATCGTGGTCCCGGTGACAGAGCTTGATTCACTATTGCGAGAACTGATGCATGATGAGCGCCTCCGATCTTTCAGGAAATCCGAGACGCTACGTCCTCTTCACCGTCTTCTACAGTGCCCGGGCTTACTACCCGGTGCTGGCGATTCTGTTTCTGGATCTCGGGCTGAGCTTGGACCAATTTGTCCTGCTCAATCTGCTGTGGGCTGCGATTATCGTCCTGTTTGAAGTGCCATCCGGTGCTCTCGCAGACACCATCGGCCGCCGGAAATTACTCATCACCGCCTCCGTTCTCATGATGGTGGAAATGCTCTGCCTGCTGCTCGCCCCGCGTGGCGGCGGTGCGATTTTAATGACGCTGTGCGTGATCAATCGAATTTGCTCTGGCCTCTCCGAAGCCTGCGCCAGCGGTGCGGATGAAGCACTCGCCTACGACTCTCTCCCCGAAAATGAACGGGACCACGCCTGGGATCAATTATTAGCCAAGACCATGCGCTGGCGCTCGGCGGGCTACGTCATCGCCATGATTCTAGGCGGAGTCCTCTACGACCCTTCAGCGATCAATCGCTTGCTGCCGGGAGCTTTCCAACTCAGCAGTGACCTCGTCCACCGCTTACCTGTGGCTTTGGTTTTCCTCCAAGCCCTCGTCTGTTTATCGGTGACGCTACGGATGGTCGAGCCACCGCACGCTGCGGGCTCGACTTGTCAATCGGCGTTCAAACTCACCCTCGAAACGGCTCGCTGGGTGTTTACCAATCCTCGCACGCTGATCGTCGTTCTCATTGGATTGTCGATCGACTCCATCGTCAGAAACTTCGCCACGATCACGAGCAGCTACTATCGCCTCATTGATTTGCCCGAGTGGAGTTATGGCATCATCGGCGCAGGGTTGGGGCTGCTAGGCTGGTTTGTTCCAACTTTAGCGAAACGGCTCAACGAACGATTTAGCACCTTGGCCAACTTGGCATTTGCTGCCGGAGCCTCCTTGCTCGGACTCGCAACGCTGGTTCCGGCGTGGCCCATCTTCGGCCTCATTCCGGCGATTTTATTGATGACGATGATGGGTTTCCTCGGCTTCACCATCAGCCGCGCTCTTCATAAAGAGGCAGACTCCTCACGGCGGGCGACGGTGCTTTCGGTCAAAGGGTTATCCTTCAATCTCGGCTATGGATTATTCAGTCTGGGGTTTTCCCGCCTGCTTGCTAGTTTCCCGGACGAGCCTTCGGGATCGGCATTTCGCAGTGCGCTGCTGTGGCAGATCCCAGGTTTCGCCATCGTCACGTTAGGTCTCTTCATTTGGGCGGCGCGGTGGCAGAAATCACCATCAAGCAGCCTCGGCGATCGCTAAAACGTCGGCGAAAGTGAGATCCGCGAGCAGGGCGAATGCCGAGTGACGAGTGAGACGGGCGCGGGTGGCGGCGGGACTGGCCATGCCGCAGAGGAAACGGGCGAGTTGGCGCGGTGTGTTGAGCGCGGCGTGTTTTTCATCGCGGAGGCTGCGGACGGCGGCGATTTCCACATCACTGGCGCGGCGGGATTTGGGGCGCTTGAGGATCTTCGCAGGTAGGCCACGGCAGCGGTCGCAGTGGCCGCAGGGCTGGGCGAGGACTTCGCCAAAGTGCTTGGTGAGGTAGGCGGTGAGGCAGCCACGCTGGGAGGATAGTCCGGTGACTTGTTTGAGCCGGGCGAGATCGGCCAGCTCACGGGAGTGAAATTTTTCCACCAGCGCGGCACTCAGCGCGTGCAGATCACCCGGGGATTTCTTGATTTGGTAAGCGCGGCGGACTCCCCAGACGCTAAGAATGCAGACACCGGCGGTGTGGAGGGCATTGAGAGTGCTGACGATTTTCTCACGAGAGCACTGGAGTGTCTCGACGAGGGCACTGGGGTAAAAGTAGAGCCACCAACGCTTCATTTCCCCGGCGGCAAGCAGTTTTTGGATGAATTTCCGCTCGGCCGGACCGAAGCCCGCGAGGATTTTCTCCTGCGGCCGGAGCAGCTTAATCCGGTAGGTGGCGTAAAAGGTGGTGCGGGACTCGATGATGCCGTCGATCTCTAAATAGGTCAGCACCGTGGCAACGACTCCGGGGCGGATGTCGCAGAGGGTGGAGAGTTCGTAGGGGGAAACGTCGAAACTCGGCCCCAACCGGAGCACGCGGTCGATGAGATTTCCCAGTGCCCGTGGCGAGGGGGCGTCGGCATGGACGAAGTTTTCCAGGACGGTGAGGTCGTCCGCACAGGCGAGCATTTCGCAGCGCGAGTGGTGACCATCCCGACCGGCGCGGCCGATTTCTTGGGTGTAGTTTTCGAGGCTTTTCGGGAGATTGTAGTGGAAGACGGCGCGGATGTTCGCCTTGTCGATGCCCATGCCAAAGGCGATCGTCGCGACGATGATGCGGGTGGCATCGGTCATGAAAGCCGTCTGGCACTCCGCGCGGAACTCGGCAGGCAGCCCGGCATGGTAAGCGCGGGCGGGGAGGCCGTTTTTTGCCAAGAAAGTAGCGACTTCCTCGGCGGTCTCTTGGCGAGTGACGTAAACCACGGCGGGTCCAGCGACGGCACGGAGTTTTTCAAGCAAGAGTCCTTTGCGCTCAACAGCCGAGCAGGGCGTGATGCAGAGGTCGAGATTGGCGCGGTGGAAGCTTAGTTGCACCTGGTCCGCAGCGGCGATGCGGAAGGACTTGCGGATGTCACGCGCCACCTTCGGCGTGGCGGTGGCGGTGAGGCAGAGGACGCGGGGGATTTTTAAGCGGCGGCAGAGTTTCGCGAGCTTCAGGTAATCCGGGCGAAAATTATGGCCCCACTCGGAGATGCAGTGGGCCTCGTCGATGGCGGCGAGCTGGATGGGAAGGCGTTTGAGCCGTTGGCGGAAGGCTTCGTTAGCGAAGCGCTCGGGGGCGATGTAGAGCAGCTTGACGGTGCCGGAGTCGAGCTGTTGATAAACTTCCCGGAGCTGCTCCGCATCGAGCGTGGAATCCAACCGCACGGCGGAAATCCCCTTGGCGGTGAGCGCGTCCACTTGGTCGCGCATCAGGGCGATGAGTGGAGACACCACCAGGGTGAGGCCGTCCAGTAGCAGCGCCGGGAGCTGGTAACAGAGAGATTTACCCCCACCTGTCGGGAAAACGGCAAGGGCAGAGCGCCCCTCAAGCAAGGCGCGGACGATGGGTTCCTGCCCACCGCGAAAGGCTGTGTGGCCGAAGTGGCGCTGGAGGGTGGCTTGGATTTCCATGATTGATGCAGCGTAAAAAGCTTAGAAACGCTCTGCCCGCTATCGCGAGGATGAAAAAAACCAAAAATGCCCGATGTCTTGGCGGCTTGCATTTCCCGCTCCGAAAACTAGGGATAGTCCATGTTTTCCCGTCAACTCAATGACCGCATCAGCATCCATCTGCCGCACTCCCACCAAGCGACTGAACTTTTTGCACTGACGGATCAGAATCGGTTGTTTCTACGGAAGTGGTTACCTTGGCTGGACCGGGTGGTGACGGTGGAAGACAGCCGGAGTTTTTTGACTCATAGCCTTCAGCGTTTCGTGGCCGGAGACTGCTTGCCAGTGATGATTTATGGCCAAAACCAGCTCGCTGGGGTCGCGGGCTACAACTTGATCGATTCCACCCATGGGATTGGCTACATCGGGTATTGGCTGGGTGAGTCTTTCAACGGCCACGGGATCATGACAAGAGTGGTGCAGGACTTGATTGAAATCGGCCGGGACTACTACGCACTGCAGAAAGTCGAGATCCGCTGTGCGACGAAAAATGGTCGCAGCCGCGCGATTCCGGTGCGGCTGGGATTTTCCCATGAGGGGACTCTACGCCGCGCCGAACGGGTGTATGAGCAGTGGCTCGACCACGAAGTTTACGGATTGCTTCTTGCCAACAGCACTTGCACAACGCCGCCGCATCCCCTAGACCCTGACCCCGATGAAACGACGCCTCGCCCTGATTTCCCTACTCTTTCTTCCCCTACTGGCATGCAGTAAGCCTGCAAAAGAAGCCGCCAAGTCCACCCCTGCGCCCGCTAGCGCTGCTAGCACGGCTGCCAAGAAGGTTCGCTTAAAGACTAGCAAGGGCGACATCGTCCTCCTGCTCAACTCGGAAAAAGCCCCGATCACGGTGGCGAACTTCCTCACCTATGTGACGAACAAGCACTATGACGGCACCGTCTTTCACCGGGTAATCGACGGCTTCATGATTCAAGGCGGTGGCTTCAAAATCAAGGACTCCAGCTTAGTGGAACAAGAAACGGGCAAAGGAATCATCAACGAGAGCACGAATGGCCTGAAAAATGACCGCGGCACCATCGCCATGGCACGGACGAGTGACCCGAATAGCGCAACGGCACAATTTTTCATCAACGTGGTGAGTAACGACATGCTGAATTACCCCAGCAACGGTGGCTACGCCGTGTTCGGCAACGTCGTCGAAGGCATGGATGTGGTGGACCAAATCAAAGGCGTGCAAACGCGCGGCAGCGATGTCCCGGTCGAGCCGATCACGATCCAATCCGCAAGCGTTGAGTGATGCAACTTTGGCTCTGCCCACTTTTTGCCTTCTTACTCGGATCGATTCCCTTCGGGCTCATCATCGCCAAGCTGAAGGGCATCAACATCCGTGATCACGGGTCGGGTAACATCGGCGCGACGAATGTGCTGCGAGTGGTCGGGAAAAAGTATGGCATCACCTGCTTGATTCTGGATGCATTGAAAGGATTCATCCCCGTGGTGGTGGCCATCTCTGTGATCCGTTTCATTGGGATTCATAACCCGATGACGCTCACCGGCCTATCCGACTGGGCGGCGGATTTCCCGATGCTCACCGCTCAGGGCGCGCAAGTCATCACCGGCTTATGCGCGGTCCTAGGGCATAACTACTCACCGTGGGTCGGCTTCAAAGGAGGTAAAGGCATCGCCACCTCAGCAGGAGTGCTCATCGCCCTGATGCCAGCTGCCGTCCTCATTCTCCTACTGATCTTTCTGATGACTTTTTTAGTCAGTCGCTACGTGTCATTGGCCAGCATCGTCGCCGCTGGCGCCTTACCCTTCGTCACACTCGCCGGGTCGTGGTTCCATGGAAAAATCCAGAATGGCACGTGGAATAAGCCACTTTTCGCCTTCACTGTCATCATCGCGATCTTAGCGATCTGGAAGCACCGCAGCAACATCGCACGTCTCCGCGCCGGGACCGAGCACCGCTTCACCCGGAGGGCCAAGACGAACGATGTCTGAGCGCCCACTGACCTCAGCCACCATTCTCGGGTGTGGCTCATTTGGCATCGCGGTGGCGAAACTTCTGACGCCCAAGCTGGAGTCGATCTTGTTCGTCGCACGAGACTCCGCGACCGTCGAGGCGATCAATACCACTCGCCGGAATCCGCACTACCTCAGTGCCATTCAGCTCGATGAAAAAGTCTCTGCCACCACTGATCCTGCGGCAGCGTTGGATGCACCATTGATCATTTTCGCCGTCCCGACCTCTGCCACCCGAGACATCGCTCATGCCCTAGCCGCAGCAGGGCTGCCAGAAAGTGCCATCCTGCTATCCTGTGCGAAAGGAATCGAACGACACACCGGCGACCGGATGAGCCAGATCCTGCGCGAAGTTTTCCCCAAGAACCCGATCGCCGCCCTCTCAGGGCCTAACCATGCAGAAGAAATCGCCACCGGCATGGCGACTTGTGCCGTCATCGGCTCCGAGGATCATGGACTTGCCGTGCGCTTGCAGGAACTCTTCACCCTGCCTCATTTCCGCTCCTACACGAGTGATGATTTAGCAGGAATCGAGTTCGGCGGAGCGGTGAAAAATGTGTATGCCATCGCCGCCGGAATGGCCCACGGACTCGGCCTTGGTGACAATGCGGTGGCAGCGCTCGTCACTCGCGCCTTAGCAGAGATGAGCCGCCTCGGCACCGCTCTTGGCGGACGCCAAGAGACATTCGCCGGGCTTTCTGGAGTCGGCGACCTCATCGTGACCTGCTTCTCCGAACACTCGCGGAATCACCGTGTCGGCTTGGCGCTGGGTAGCGGAAAAACACTGGAAGAAGCCGTCGCCGCTCTCGGCATGGTGGCGGAAGGTGTACCAAATACCTATTCGATCTACGAAGCGGCCCGCCGGATCGACGTGCGCACACCGATCATCGACGCCGTTTACGCGATCCTCTACGAAGGAAAATCTGCACCACTCGCGATGTGCGAATTGCTCACCCGAGATCCTCGCCCCGAACATAGTTAATTATCATGAAAGAAATCATCGACCTCTTCCTGCACCTGCCACTCCACCTACAGGGCTTTATTAGCCAACACGGCACCTTGGTCTATGGCTTGTTGTTCCTGATTATTTTTTGTGAAACCGGTTTAGTGGTCACCCCATTTTTACCCGGAGACTCACTCTTGTTTGCCATCGGAGCCATCGCCGCCGACCCAGCCTCCAACTTAAACATCTGGATCGCAGCGGTGGTCTTACTCATGGCGGCGATTTTAGGGGATACGGTCAACTACTGGATCGGGCGTAAGTTAGGTGGCTGGATGATGCGAACCTTCCCACGCATCGTGAAGCCAAGTCACATCGAGAAGACCAACGAGTTCTTCACCCGCTATGGTGGGAAAACGATCATCATCGCCCGCTTTGTCCCGATTGTACGCACCTTTGCCCCCTTCGTCGCCGGCAGCGCAGGAATGAACTACCAGCGCTTCATGTTTTTTAACGTCATCGGTGCCGTGTTGTGGGTCGGCTTGATACTTCCCTGCGGCTGGTTCTTTGGAAACATCCCGGTCATTAAGGCGAACTTCGAGCTCGTCGTGTTAGGGATCATCGGGATTTCCATCTTACCCATGGCCGTCGAGATTCTTCGCGCCAAGATGAAGCCGAAGGTGATCGGTTAAGCAGTATCAAATCGACTCCACGTCTGCCTGCGACATGGATCGGATCACCGCCCGGCTCAAGTAGAGCAATGGCAGGCCACAAACCGCTGCCCGCCACCCAAGATCGAAGAAGTTACTCCGTGCAGACGCCGGTAGCCAATAGGCGATTGCGCCGAGCAGCACGCTAAACAAGGCGAGCGGCAGTGCCGTTTTCCGGAGGTGAAACACTAAGAAGCCGAACAGGGGCAGCTTCAAGCGGCGGACCGTCACGGGAATCACCCAAAACCAACCGATGAGTACCGTCGGGATCATCGTGCCGATTGCCACGCCCAGCACTCCCATGGTCCTAGCGAGAATGATGCTGAGGATCAAGTTTGCCACCGCCTCGACCACGGAAACGTGGAGCAGACGTTTCTCTTCACCACACATCATCAGCACGCGCTTGGAACAACTATTCGTGAGTTGGGAACTGTAAATCGCGAGTAGGAGAACTTGGCCAATCCACCACGTTTCTGTCGGAACCTCATCCCCCGTTAACAGTCGGATCAAGGGCGCGAGATACACCACTGACAACAAATAACAAGGAGTGACCAGCAGGAAGGTCAGGCGGGAACTCCGCAGCAAGAGGCTACGCAGACCTGATTCATCACCACGGGCATGCAGCGAAGCCGCCGCAGGCGAGATGACTTGTTGAAGCTGGATACTGAAAATACCGAGCATTTCTCCCATTTTATAGCCCGCCTGATAGATCGCGACTGATGCCACGCCGAGCGATAGCGAGATCACCAGTTGGTCGCTTTTCGCCAGGAGCATGTTGCTGAACGTGATCAAGTAGGCAGTGATCGAGAATCCCATCTGAGCACGGACCGAACGCCACTCAAACCACTTTGGCGCGAAGGACACCTTTGGCAGTCGCTGCACCGCGAGCACGGCGGCGATGAAATTGGGTAAAATACTGGTCACCACGCTCACTCCCATCAAGATCGCCATGTCCCAGTGCGCAGTGAGCCCCCAGTAGAGCAGTGCGAAGTTAAATACTGTCGTTAGCGTGCCCACCCAGTTGGCGAGATCCATGCGCTGCAAGCCACGTAAAATCTCAGGAAATACGCCAAGCGGGAACATCACTGCCAGACCTACGAAGAACACCGTATAAGCTCGCCCGAACTCGGCACGATCCGCTACCGCCACGCCCATCCGCACCATGAAGGGTTCGCGAATCGCTAAGAAAACCACGAGCAAGATGCTCGCCATGCCGATGAACGTCCACAGAATGGTCGCCAGAAGTCGGCTCAAGCCCTCCATATCACCCGTCGCCGTTTTCTCCGCGACTGCCTTTTGTGCGGTGAATCCAAACCCGAAATCCAAGAGAATCCCGTAACCAAACAGAGACCATAATAAAGCCCAAAATCCAAACTGCTCGTGAGTGAACTCCTGGAACATGGTTCTGAAAAGGACCAAGCCAAGGAGCAAACGAATCACCACTCCTATGTAGGCACTTGCGGTGGTGTGCCAAAATCTACGTTGCCATTCTTCCATTTTACGTGTTTCTACTATTTGGCCGATTCGGCGAGTGTTTGTTGATAGATCGCCGTGGCCTCGCGGGCATGGTTAGACCAAGTGAAGCCCCCAGCCCAGCGAATGCCAGTGGCCTCTCGCTGGTTCTTTTCAATGGGATTCATGGTGGAGAGTTGAGTCATCGCCTCGGCGATTGAATCTTCGATCAAGCCATTGAAAAGGATACCAGAAGGCCCGGCGACTTCAGGTAAACTGGTCGAGTTGGAACAGGCGATTCTCGTGCCGCATGCTTGAGCTTCTAGCAAGGGCAGGCCGAATCCTTCCATGAGAGACGGGAAAACCAATGCTTCCGCAGAAGCATACCAAAGTGGTAAATCATCATTCTCGACAAAGCCCTCCAAGCGGATGCGATCTTTGAACGGACTGGTCGCAACCGCATTTTCGATCACTTCCGAGCCATGCCACGGGGCACCGGGTAGGACAAGCAGGCCCGAGAACGCACCGGAAGCGGCGAGCTTCTCGAAAGCGCGAATCAAGCGCAGGTGATTCTTCGCCGGGTGTTCTAACCTCGCGACATAGAGGAAAAACGGCGCATCAAGTTGTTTGCGAAGTTTGAAATCTGCAAGCGCTGCGGATGATGGCGGACGGAACATCACATGGTCGATCCCATTGTAAATCACGCTCACCTTCTCACGCGGCACTTTCATGAAATGCACCACATCTTTTCCCGTGGTGTCACTCACCGCGATGACTCGTTTGACGCGCCGAGCGATGAATGGCACAACGATGCGACCGAAAAATCCGCGGGCGAAATCATACTTCCCGCGCAGGATAAATGGCGCACAATCATGGATCGTCGCTACCTGTGGCACGATGGAATGGATCAACATGCGACGGTAGCTAGGAATATGTAATAGGTCGATTCCCAGTCGGTGGAGGAGTCCGTTTAGTTTCACTTGGTGCCAGAAAAGATTGGCAACTCCGCCAGCCATCGTCTCCGGAATGCTGACCCAGCGCTCGTCTCTCAACCAAGGAAACAGCGCGCGGTCACTATCAAGTCCAGCGACAAATAGATCGATCTTCGAAGCTTGCTCCCGCACCAGAGCCTCGCTGAGCGAGATGACATAGCGGGCGACTCCTGAGCGACCGCCTTGAATCATGCCAGCGGAGAGAAGGACTTTCACGCTGGGACCTCCCCTTTCCATTCGGGTAAAATTTTATCCAGCCGCAACAAGCTGATGATCTCACGGACTGAGGGGTTGGCGTCGGCTAGGAACATTTCGCCTCCTTTGGCCGCGACTATTTTCCAAGTTCGAATGAGACCACCGACCGCACGACTGTCGATGAAGCTGACATTTTTCAAGTCCACGACAAGCACCGAGATCTGGGGTTTATGCGAAATAGCCGTTTCTAACGTTAGCATCATTTCGTCGTGATAGAGAGCATCAAGCGCACGGCTGAATGACACCCAGACCATGCCGTCATCGAGGACTTTTTCATCACTGCCACTAGCATGATATTCTTCGATGAGCTGCAAGGCAGCAGCCTCGGTCTCCACGGTTTGATAGAGCGACTCCATCCGGACGGCGCGGATGGCGGTTTTAAATGAAAGTGATGGATTCACTACGACTAACAATTGGCCCGCAGTGCGGCAGCTACGCACCAAGGTCGCGAAGTGTCCCAATCCTGAGCTATCGATGAATGAAATTGCTGAAGCATCTAGGATCACGGGTGATAGAATGGAGTCCGGTAGCGGAGCGCCCGACATGTCTTTCAACTGTAGGTCGCCGACCCAGTGCAGACGAATCATCGGAATGCTTGGAACTTCCTCAAAACTTGGCAATTGCTTGGCCGACTGAGAAATCGAAATGCGATTCCGATAAGATTGATGTTGCTGCCATGAAGCCACACCGAGGAAAACCAAGTCTTTCCCGTAGCGCTTCACCAAGCGTGTGGGGCTGCTAGCCATCCTCCAAAACCACTCCATACCGGTTTTCTGCATCCACTTCGGGGCGCGTTTTTGTTTACCAGTGATGAAATCGAGACTGGCACCTACACCGATACTGAGAGGGATGCCGCATTCTTTATGATGGGCGAAAATCCAACGCTCCTGCTTGGGACAGCCCAGGCAGACCAGCAATAACTTCGCGCCACTGGCCCGCATTTTCGCGCAGAGCGCATCGTTATCCCACTCGATCACTGCGCCGAAGGGCGGCGAGTCGACCCCGACCACTTTCAGTCCGGGGTAGCGTTGTTCTACGATGACTTTCGCCTCTTCTAGAGTCGCTAGATCACTTCCGAAAAAATAGACGGGATGTTGTTCTTTCCCGCAGATTTCGAGGAGTTTCGGAACCATGTCTGATCCAGCAACCCGCTCACGAAGTGGGTAGCCAAACCATTTTGAAAGCCAGACCAGCGGCATCCCATCACAGACGACGCGATCTGCGAAAAAGACGATTTTTTTAAGATCCGGGTCTTCATATGCTTGGGTGGTGAAGTCCACATTCGCTGTCACGAGGTAGCGCGGGTCCGTTCTCTCCATCACGGAGGCGCAGTAAGTCAATGTTTCCTCAAGAGTGACATCGTGAAATGGCAGTCCTAGTAGGACGATCATAGGGGGTTCTGGTGGGATCGCATTCATTGGTTAGAGGAGGTGAGTGCATTCAATCGTTGGGCGAGCTGCTGGCCTAGAGCTTCCCAGGTGTAAATTTTTAAAATCTGAGAACGACCTGCCAGGCCTTGTCGTTTGCGAAGCGGAGAATCATTCACGTAGCGAAGGATAGCTGCCGCAAATTCGGCAGGTGCGTCAGCGAGAAGTAGATGCACATCGTGTTCCAGTTCCAGTCCTTGTGCGCCGAGGGTGGTGGATACGACAGGATTGCTCATGGCCAATCCTTCGGCGATTTTGAGGCGAGTCCCCCCGCCGATTCGCAGCGGGACCATTTGCATCCATGCTTGTTGGTAGTAGGGACGAACATCCGGCACTTCACCGACGAAGTCCACCCCTGGAAGATTCGCGTAACCTTGGACGGTCGGCGTCGGATTTTTCCCAATAAGGATGAGTTTAAAGTCAGGGCACTGTTCGAGGACCAGAGGGTGGATCGTTTCAAAATACCATGCGAGTCCATCCGTATTCGGCACGTAGTCGAGAGCGCCACAGAACAGTGCGGTAGGAGTGGCTGTAGGGGTCGGCGGCCAAGCCTCGGCATCGAAGAAACCGACGTTCGCGCCGTTAGGTAGGACGAACACTCGGTCGCTTGTGCCCATTTTAGACGTGAGGAAGGTCTCATCATCCGGCCCGCAGACAACGGTTAGAGCGAGCTCGCGCCGCACTTCACGTTCGAGTCTTACGATTTTAAAGAGGTTCTCATAGGCCATGAGCTTACCGAGTCGGCTTTGCTGCTTGGTGTTGAGGACTTCGGTTTGGAACAACCAGTCCACGCGGCTGCGATCCATCACGCGGGCGGGATGGTCGGGAAAGATTTCTTTGATGTACGGCCAGAGCACGAGGTCACAGAAATTTATCACATCATATTCCTGGCCCGCGGTGAACTGATACAAGGATGTTAGCACCTGCTCAGACCACCAATGCCTCACCGATACGGGTTGCAAGTGCCAGAGGCGATCTGTGAGAAAGGGCGGCCAAGGTGCGTGTTGAAATGGCTCGAAGTGGACGCGTTTACAAAACGCTTCGAAACGATGCAGGTGAGCGGCATCTTCTGGCTCGGACGACAAGCAGAAGAGATCCACTTCGAAGTGACGCCCAAGGGCTTCTGCCAGATGATAGACACGCTGATAGGTGCCTCTCATCAAGGGATATGGGACGTAAGGTAGAAAGATTAACAGACGTTTCATTCGGGTCATGCGTAGTAAGCCCACCACTTGGAATACACGGTCTCCCAAGGCCCTGGTTGGGTGGAGTCACCCGGCGGCGAAGGTAAGAAAGTCGCTGCCTCTGCCAGTCCGCCGGGTGTCAGCCCGAGCAAACAGGGTAGAGCACGCATCAGACCCGCACGGGGATAATCTCCTAGGGGACGAATATAGGCACCGCGTTTCAGTCGATCTCTCAGAGCAAGCACGAGATTTTTCACATACGAGCCTTGCCGTAGTAGCCGAGGGATCTTGTGGTAGGTGGCGAAGTTCGGGATGGGTCGGTTAAGCCGCTTTTCTTCTGCTGCGCGATAGAGGATGCCCCAGGCTTGGATCAGTGCTTGAGATTCCGCTTCGAGTTCCTGCCAAGTGGGACCAGTTGCGTAGGGATGGAATTTGAAGTTCACACCTTCAGCGTGCCATTGCCGGAGAAGTGGGATTCCAGATGGAAGATCACAGGTTAGAAGACGTTCAGCACGCTCACGGCACTTGGAGGAATAAAGACCATTGAGGCATAACCAACCGTCTCCGAGGGCGAGCTTGACCTTGGCGTGATTGCGAATGACGAATTTCAGGCCATCCGCCTGGCCCATCCGACAACGCGAGAAAAATAGGCCACTTCCGCGATTCCAGAGCAGTCGGGTCGCTTCTTCTGGCTCGATTTTCGAAAAATCCAAGTCACCACGGAGCTGTTGTAAAAAGGATGCATCCCCCGCCACGACGACATGACCTGCGACGAGGTCTGCGAACATCATGGAACGACTTGGATCTCCGATGGATTCAGCGCGAAGGGATTTAATCTCGACGTCGATTCCCAATTCGATCGATTCCAAGCGCTCAATTTCACGGCACCAAGCCACTAAACTTGGGTCATCTGGGGAGTCGTCAAATAAGAAGTAGTCCAGGTCGTTAGAAAACTCTGGGCCGTGACTCCCCGCCATAACCCCACCCTCACCGCGACCATAGCCGCCGCCAAGAACGAGTGCTCCTCTGCAACCTTGCGCTTCAAATGAGGTCTTTACCTTAGAAAAATGACGCTCCAAGCGAGACTCAAGCTCGGGGTGACTGCCTTCGAAGTAACGTCCTGTCATCTGCTCCGGGGTTAGGCTTTTCTGGGTTCCAACTCGAAGATCCGATGAACCTGCATCAATTCAAGAATCGTCAGTACCTTGGTGCCTACATTGGTGAGGCGGACCGGGCGTCGCTGTTCTGGCAATGAGTTATGGACATGCAAAAATGCACCAAGCCCTGAGCTGTCGAGAAATTCTAAACTCTCACAGTTCACTGCGACCGGGCCAGAGGATGAGGAGATGGCCAGCCCGGCTTCTTGCCGAAATTCCGGGGCATTGACTCGGTCTAAACTATCCACCAGCACGGTTAGTACTACGGTTCCGGTGCTTTCCATGGTTGATCGAACAATCATCGTGTCTTTCTGGTTTTAGGGTTCTTGAACTTTCAGATTTAACAGGTATGAGACTCTTAAATGAATGACATACTGCGTTTTTTAGCTCCCTCGCGGCTGCAAGAACAGCGTGAAATCAATGGTTTTTCGCTAGGTTGATACGAACCTTCACTCATTTTCAAAAAACTGCTTTGTTTGCTTTGCTAAGACAACTAAATAGTTCATAAATCCTACAGATGAACGTTGACCCAGCAGAATACTGGAGCCAGATCGATAAAGACGGAGAAATCGAACGCTGGAGCCGCAACGCACGACGCAAGATGGCGATCTGGCGACTGACGATTTACGCAGCTCGCGCCTTGAAGCGTGGGCTCGACCTGGTGGGTTCACTGGGCGCACTCTGTGCCTTTTCGCCTTTTTTTATTATCACCAGCCTACTGATCAAGCTGGAGGATCGTGGCCCGATCTTCTTTTGTCAGAACCGAGTCGGTGCTGCTGGCAGGCTGTTTCCGATGTGGAAGTTCCGCTCCATGGTGATCAATGCGGACCAGATCAAGGATCAACTGCTAGAGGCAAATCAGCATGGCGAGGCCGGAGTGACCTTTAAAATGAAGGATGACCCGCGGATCACGAAGGTCGGGAAATGGATCCGCAAGCTGTCGATCGATGAGCTACCGCAGTTTTACAACGTCCTGCGTGGCGAGATGTCGCTCGTTGGGCCCCGTCCCCCGCTGCCCAGGGAGGTGGCGACTTACAAGGCATCGCATCTCCGCCGCCTGCGGGTGAAGCCGGGGATCACTTGCCTTTGGCAAATTGGTGGACGGTCAGAGATTGATTTTGAGGGGCAAGTCCGGCTGGACTTGGAATATATCCGCTCATCTAGTGCGTTTTTTGATTGTTCGATTCTGCTTAAAACTCTGCCAGCAGTGCTTTTTGGTAAAGGTGCCTATTAAAACCCATTTTCACATTCATCATGCCTGCAGGAGTCCTTGAACTCGTATTACCCGATTGGTCTGCTTTAGATACGGTGCGCTCATCGTCCGTGCCATTTGCGCTCTGGACGATTGGCGACCAGTGCCTGCTGCATCACTGGCTGGATTACGCGGTGAATCAAGGTAGCACTGGCGTGATATTCTACGTAACAGACCGCCCGGACGCCGTTAAAAAAGTGCTAACTGAGTCGTCTCTCTGGCCGCTAACGATGGAAATGATCGTTCTGACAGCAGGCCAAGAAGCCCCTCCACAAGCGATTTCAGTGGAATGGCTGCATGGTGAAGAGGCCCCCGCCCCGCCGACGAATGGCTGGGAGCTGCTCGCACGGGCAGCCGATATCGAGAAGGTGTGGCTGGACCGTCTAGCAAATGATCCAGATTTCATGCTCATGAATGTCGGCTTTTCATGCCGAATCCATCCTGAAGCGGTGTTGAGCCCGCCCTATTTCATTGGCGATCATGTATTCATCGGCCCAGGTTGTGAAATCGGCCCTTATGCGGTGGTGGGCCAGGGATCTGTCGTCTCAGGGGCGAATCGGGTGACCCATTCTCACCTCTCCGCGAATACTTTCCTCGGGCCAGTGACCGCCTTGGATCAGTGTCGGCTGGAAAGTGGTATTTTAATCAATTTAAAACACCGTGCGCGGCTCGACGAACTTGAGCCTCACCTACTCTCTAACCTTGAAAGCAGCTCGCTGGACGTGCCGATCAAAGATCGGCTCTATGCCTTGCTGCTCTACATCCAGCAGAGAAAGTCTGAGCATAGCCACGAGACCTTCAAGACCTTCGACGGGCGCATCCTCCCGGGCCGGGCAGATGCCGGCCTCTCCAATCGGACCGCCTGGCTCCCTCTGGTCTGGAGGGGAAAAATGCCACTTTACGGCATCCTGCCTAGATCCACCGCCCAGTTTGAGCGGCTAAGCGCAGAGTCACAGCGTGTGATCCGCCACGCGCCCATCGGCGTCTTTTCCTATGCCGATAGCCAAGGGTGCCATAGCCCCGAGCAACCTGAGGAGGCCGCCCATGCGGTCTATCAAGCCTCACTCCCTCCAGAGACTTTGCTAGGTGCGATTGCCCATTTCATCCGTCATTTCAACTCTGCTGATCTCCATCCATGAGCTACCATGAAACACTAACGCCACCGATAGGGGTGGTCCGGTACACCATTCCCGCGGATACATCCTTGGTAAGCACCTTGCGAAAGCGCTTCATCGACAGCATTTCCAACGGCGAACTCAATGACTCGGATCTCGCTCAGTGGACCTTAGTTTTCAGCGAGCTGGTGTTTAATGCCATCTTCCATGGGGCCAAGAACAACCCGGATCATTCGATCAATGTCGAGTGGAGCATCACGCAGAACTCTATCATCCTAGGTGCCTTGGATCCTGGCCAAGGCCCAGCGGATGAGGCTCTAAAATCCCCTTCCCTTCCCTCAGACCCGACTGCGGAGTCAGGCCGGGGGCTCTTTATTCTCCACGATTTTGCGGACGAGTTGCGCCACTCACGCGGGACGCATGGGTTCTTTCTAGAGGTCGTGAAATACTACCCAAGTCAAGGACTCCCGCTGCCGGGAAATCCTGAAATCGACAGCGTGATCGATGAACTTTCCTCCTGCTACGAAAGTCTATCGGTATTCCACCGGCTGACAGAGAATCTAATTGAAAGCGGAAATCTCCGCGACTTCATCGGCAGTTCGCTTGATGAATTCCTCTCACTGCATCCGCTCGACACCATCTTTTTCCTCGGCTCCAGTACCTTGCCCGAGAGGGTCCGTGAGGCGCTCAACAAGGCGAACTGGTTCCTCGACCAAGAAGATGCCGATCCCACGCTGAGAACTCTTGGCACACTGACGCGAGAGACGGTGTGGGAAAACTTCGAGGATTTGACCCGCCAAAACATCACTTTCAAATCCCTCAGCTCCGTCGGCGCTGGTTGCGTCTTCCCGATCGTGGCCGGTGGCATTCACTTCGGTGCGCTGATCGCCCTGAGAAAACACAGCATCTCAAGCGTCCAGCGGCGCTCACTCGGCACCCTGCGGACGCTCGCCGATCTATGCGGTATCGCCTGCGCGAACACTCACCTCTCCAACATCCGGGACGAATCCCAAAAAGACCTCCGCGAACTCGAAATCGCAGTGGATATCCAAAAGGCTCTCTTGCCCATTATCCCACCTCCCAAGTCGGATCGCTAGCTAGTCGCGATTTACCAAGAAAGCTCGCTGACGATCGCAGGAGACTACGCCATCGCCCGCAAGGACTCAGATGGAAATCTCGTGGTGGCCATGATCGATGTGATGGGCAAGGGCGTCTCTGCAGCCTTACTCGCAAGCATCTTTCGCACGGCCTTTGAAATGTCGCTGAACATCCCGACGTCTTGCCAAATTCTAGACACGATCAACAAGACACTCTGCAGCCAACTGGGGGATTTGAGCATGTTCATCACCTGCGCCATTGCCCGCATATCAGCTGACGGGAAATCCATCGATCACTCCAGCGCGGGCCATTGCCCGACGTTTTTCTATCAAACGGATGGCACACGCCTTTTTCTCCATCCATCCGGCCCGCCGTTAGGCATTCTGCCACAAGCCAGCTACTCGGGGGATCAAGCAGTGCTCAGCGGCGGTGAACGCCTACTCTTCATCACCGATGGCTGCTACGAGTGGGACCGTAGTGACGAAGACTTCGGCTGGCATCGTTTCGTTGAACTCATGGATGAAAATCGCACCTCGACGCCAGAGCAGCTCTGGGCGCAAGTGCGTGAGCGCATCCGCAGCGAATATGGTAATACGCTCGAAGACGACTGCACCCTCATCACCCTCGATATCCTTTCATGAAACGTATCCTTGTCGCCGAAGATGATTTCGTCATCTCCAAGCTTTATCAAATCCACTTCCAGCGGAACAATCTGCATGGCAGCTTCTTCACAACGGGAGCAGGGGTCATCGAAAGCGCGAAACATGCTCGCCCCGACCTCGTCATCCTCGACTTCGAACTACCAGATTTGAATGGTCCGGACGTCATGCGAGCACTTCACCAGATCCCAGGCTGTGAGGACTTGCCAGTGATTTTCGTGACTGGCCGAGCCACGCCGGAGGTGGTCGAAAATCTGCGGAAAGAAGGAGCCCGCGAAGTCTTCGGCAAGCCGTTTTCCCCGCTCCAACTCATCCACCTGATTGGCAAACTCACCGAGTCGCCTGCACCATGAAGCCCCGCATTGATATTTTCATTTTCGCCGATGCACTCGGCTGGGCCATCGCCTCCCGGCGGCAGTTCGCTGAGAATCTACTACCGATCCGCAACCGTTGTGAAACGCTGCTAGGCTACTCCTCGACCTGCGATCCCACGATCCTAACGGGGACACTCCCCAGCGAGCATCAGCACTTTTCCTTCTTCATCAAAGCCGCAGCAGGAGCGTCTCCTTTCGCCAATTTACGCCCGCTCGGCATCCTCCCGGAGATCCTCGCCGGGCATCACCGCGTGCGGAACAAGGTTTCCAAATTCATCGCTAGGCGTCAAAAATACACCGGCTATTTCCAGCTCTACAGTGTGCCATTTTCCAAGCTGCCTTATCTAGATTATTCTGAAAAAAGGGACATCTACGAACCCGGCGGCATCAACGGTGGTCAGCGGACGATTTTCCAACATTGGCAAGAATCCGGCAAGCCATGGGTGCGCTCAGACTGGCGCCTATCTGATCCAGAAAACATCGCTCACGCGCGGCGGGAAATTGAAAAAGGCCAAGTCGAACTCGTCTATCTTTTCACCGCGCGACTGGACGCCGTGATGCATCGCTACGGCGTGGATCACCCGGAAGTGGACGCCGCGTTTGAGCAATTTGCCGCCAATTTGCAATCCTTAGCCGACCTTGCAGCGCGGCATTATCGCGACGTGCGAATCCATCTTTTCAGCGACCATGGGATGGCCGACGTTAACATTTGCTCGGATCTGTTACTGCGTTGGAACAAGCTGGGTCTGAAATTCGGCCGCGACTACATCGCCGTCTGGGACTCGACCATGGCGAGATTTTGGTTCACGGATGAGGCAAGTCGCCGCACCGCGACCGAGTGGCTTGCCGCCCAGCCGGATGGCGAAATCCTAAGCGACGAACGCCTCGCGGGCTATGGGTGCCTATTTCCCGACCGGAAATACGGCGAGCTTTTTTACCTACTGCCCTCCGGCTCGCTCTTTGTTCCCTCGTTTCTCAATCAACGAAAGGTCACCGCCATGCACGGCTACGCGCCAGAGCACCGCGACAGCGCTGCGGCATGGATGACCAACGCCGAGACTCTACCCGTCGCCGGATTACCCGGAATTTTCCCTGTCATGAAAGCTGCCGCCTTGGCCTGATATACCGCACATGTCACGCATCCTGCACATTCCACGCCGCTTCGCCATCGACGAATGGGGAGGCACCGAAAGCGTTATTTTCAATCTTTGCAAACAGCAGCAAAGCCTCGGCTTCCAGCCAGAGATCCACACCTCACGCGCCCTCGCGCCGCTCGCCAAAGAGGTCTGGCGCGACATCCCGATTCGGCGTTATCGCTATTGCTATCCCTTTTTCGGACTCTCCCCTCAAGACATCCATGCGCTCGATAAGAAGGGCGGAAATCTACTCTCGCTCGATCTCTTTTTCCACCTGCTCACCGCGCCAAACGTCCGCCTTTACCACGCCCACGTCCTCAAGCGCATGGGCGGCGCGGTTCTCACGGCCGCGCGTCTTCGTAAGAAACCCTTTGTCGCGACACTTCATGGCAACATCTTCGACGTGCCCGCTGCTGAAGCCGCCTCGGTCGTCGAAGCCCAGCAAGGTCATTTCGAGTGGGGCAAACCCTTCGGAGCCATATTCCGCTCGCGGCATTTACTCGAAGATGCGGACGCCGTGCTTTGTGTCGGTCACTCGGAGTATGAAAAAGCCAAGGCCAAGCTTCATCACGATCGTGTCTATCATTTGCCGAATGGCGTCACGCCGGAAGCCTTCGCCAATGGTGATCGAGCTGCCGGACGTCAGCTTCTCGGCTGGCCAGAAGATGCCATCGCCTTCGGTTGCCTGAGTCGGATCGACCCGCAGAAGAACCAATTGCTACTCGTGGAATCCTTCGCCGCACTTGTCGCCGCGCATCCGGAAAAACCGCTCCGCCTCCTGCTTGGCGGTCCCATCACCACTCCGGCCTACCATCAGGAAATCCTCACGCTCATCGAGACCCACCAGCTCAGCGGGCTTGTCACCCTGCACCCTGCCGTCATCGCAGAATCCCCACTCCATCGCGATTTACTCGCTGCGCTCGATTGCTTCGTACTGCCTTCTCGGCACGAGCCGTTTGGCATCGTCGTCCTCGAGGCATGGGCCTCTGGACTGCCCGTCATCGCCTCGCACGTCGGAGGTTTACAAAAGCTCGTGGACCACGAACGCGACGGCCTGCATTTCCCCTCAGGAGACGCAGCAGCACTAACCGCAGCGCTGGCTCGCATCGCCACCGAACCCGACTTCCGCCGTGCGCTTGCCACCGCCGGTTACGGAAAAATGACAGCCCACTACACTTGGCAGGCCGTCAATGCCCGCCTTGAGGAAATTTACCAACTCGCAGAAGCCCGCCACGCATGAACCTCCCACCCGCCGTCTCCATCGTGATGCGCAGCTTCAATGAAGCGTGGGCCATCGGCGACACGATCCGCCAAGTCTTCGCCCAGGATTTCCCCGGAGAAATCGAACTCATCGTCATCGATTCAGGCTCGTCGGATGGCTCGCTAGAAATCATCCAGAACTCCCCAGCCCAACTCATCCAGATCCCGCTCGGCACCTATGTCCCGGGCGTCGTGCTCAATCAAGGGGCCGCCGCCGCCCGCCACGACTGGCTGATTTACCTCAATGCCGACGCCACTCCAGTCGGGAAAAATTGGCTCAGCGCACTGCTGACTCCTTGTGTGGGAAATCCAAATTTCGGCGCAGGCTTCTCCCGCCAAGTCCCGCGCCCGGATTGCCAAGCCGTCTTCGCTGCCGACTACGACCGCTGCTTCGGCCCCCAACGTGAGTCAGTGAAATGGGAGCATTTTTTCAGCATGGTCAGCTCCATCACCCATCGCTCAGTCCTCGCGAAGCACCCCATCCGCGAAGACCTCCAATACGCCGAGGACGACGAATGGACCCGCCGCCTCAGCGCCGCCGGCCTTGATATCCCCTACGCCATCGACTCGGTCGTGATGCATTCTCACAACTACACCCCCCGCCAATCCTACAAACGCGCTTTCGGTGATGCCATGGCCATGGCCGCCACGCAAAGCAGCCCACCCACCACCGGCGTCCTGCTCGGCACCCTCGCCGACACCGTCCGCGATGCGAAGTGGTGCCTCAAAAATCACCAACTCAGCGGACTCCCACGTGCCGCCATCACACGGCTCTATCAGCGACTTGGCCGTCATGCCGGATACAGCGCCGGACGCGCCCACCACTCACGACCATGAAATCGAACGTCACCATCGTCACCGCCTGCGATAAAAATTACCTCTGGGGAGCCTTTCTCCTCGCTGCCAGCGCCGCTCGGAACATTCCTAACGTGCCAGTGAACGTTGTGCAAATCGGCTTCACGGAAGAGGACAAAACCTATTTCACCCAGTTTCCATACGGCTCAGTCCTCTCCCTCTCTGCCGACGATCCACGCAATGTCGCCAACCGCAAAGCCGAGGCGCTCGCCACCGGTGAATCCGAATACATCGCATGGCTGGATGCCGACTGCATGGTAATCGGCGACATCGAGTCCATGCTCACCCCAGAAAATGGCGAGTTCCAAATCCGCCTCCGCGGCGAGGCTGAAAACGCCCAAGTCTGGTGCAATCACTACGCCCCCGGTGAAACCCCGCGCGGCGTCCCCCAAGCCGTGCTCACCCAGTGGCAAGCCGATGTCGGGCAATTGGAAACTCCGACGCACAACACCGCTTGCGTCACCAACGCCTTCGTCCTCCACCGCCGCCACCTCGGCTTCATCCACCAGTGGCGCACCCAGATCGCCAAGGTCATCGCCCCAGCGAACACCGGCGTCGTGGATCGCAGCTCGCGTCCTTATTTCATGATCGACGAGTCAGTCCTCAGCTCCCTACTCGCCTTTTCCAACATCGCTCCACCTGTCGCCCCCTTCTTACTCGACCGCGACCCGAAGGCCCACGTCGCCCACTTCGGCGTCAATCCCAAGCCGTGGATTCGTTGGCGCAAGCAGTTCTGGCCTTATCATAAAGACGTCATGGAACTCATCGACTGGCTGGAGGAAAAGGGTCACGCCATCCCGCCGATTCCTTGGTCCTTCCGCCGCTCCTCCACCCCAGCCGCATGGGCGCTGGCACAGGCAGACGCCATCTACTCCACCGCCCGCACCTTTGTCGGTCACCTCATCCGTCGTTTTTCATGAAACTCCTCGTCATCTCTAACCTCTATCCACCGCACGAAATCGGTGGCTATGAAATCCGCTGCCGCGACATCTGCGAACGACTCCGCGAACTCGGTCACGACATCCATGTGCTCACCTCGGATCACCACATCCCAGGTCGTCCCGAGATATCGGAACCCCAGGTCACCCGGGCTCTTAAAATCCACGGCATGTATGGCCACCCTTGGTTACCCATTCACAAACTCTATGCGTTAGAAAAACACAACGTCGCCGCCGTCCGCCAGGCGATCACTGATTTCAAGCCCGACCTCGTCCACGTCTGGAACCTCGGCGGCATTTCTAAAACCATCCTCCACCCCTTGGAAAATGGTAGTATCCCACTGGTTTACGACATCTCAGACCACTGGGTCGTCCGCAGCATTCGTTTCGACGTCTGGCTCGCTTGGTGGAATTCCCCCGGCTCCAGCGCCCGCCAACTCGCCCGCACCTTGCTCGGTCTTTCTGGGATCCGCCGCCTGATTGACAAGTCTGCACCCACTTTTTCGCCGAAGCGGTTTGAATTTAAAAACATCTACTTCTGCAGCGCCTTCATGCGGGATTTCTCCGCCTCGGAAAATTGGCCCGTCGCCCACGCCTCCATCATCCACTGCGGCATCGACACCGCAGCCTTCTCGGTAAAACAAAGCCAGACACGCTTCAAAAAACTCCTCTGGGTCGGTCGCCTCTCTGCCGATAAGGACCCCCTCACCGCCATCCGAGCCCTCGCTGCGGCCCACCGCCTCGGCCTCACCCAACTCACCCTCGACCTCTACGGCCACGGCGAGCCGGATTACGTCGCCCTCGTCGATGCTGAAATCGCCAAGCTCGGGCTCACCCAGCACGTCCAGCGCAAGCTCGCCCCCTCTGCGGAAATGCGCCAACTTTACGCCTACTACGACGCCCTCCTTTTCACCTCGAACTGGGGCGAACCCTTTGCACTCACCCCACTCGAAGCCATGGCCTCTGGTCTCCCGGTCATCACCTCGCTCGATGGCGGCCAGCCCGAACTCGCCAACCACGGTGTGAACTGCCTCATCGCCGCCGCTGCCGATCCCGAACTCTACGCCACTCGCCTCGTCGAGCTGGAAGCCGCGCCCAAGCTCCGCGAAAAAATCGCCAAGGCCGGCCTCACCCAAGTCCGCGCCCAGTTCGACCTCGCGCCCATCACCCGTCAGATCGAAGCCTTCCTCCTCGCCGCCCTCCGCAAATGAGTCTGCTTTTTTACGACGACAGCCCCGTCTTCGGCGGCCATGAAGTGATGGCCCTCCTCGGCCTCGAAGCCGTGCTCGCCGACTACTCAGAGCCGGTTCATTTCCTCGCTTCTGCCGCTAATGAAAAACTCTGCCAGAAAGTCACAGCCCTCGCCACGCAGCACCCGCACTTGATCCTCGAAAAACTGCCCTATCAGTCGTCCAAATTCGAAGCTCTCCGCAACCAGCTCAAGCCCGCACGCATCCACACCCTCGCCAAGCGTTTCCGCCAGCTCGCGCCCCAGCTCGTCATCGCCATCCAAGGAAATTGCGAGCACTCATCGCTCTCACTCCTCGCCGCACGCCACGCCGGTATCCCGAATACCAGCTACATCCCTGTCCCCCACTCCAATGCGGAAATGGGCGCACGCCTCGGCGCTTTTCGCGATTTATTCGCCCAGCGCCTCTTCCGCCTTGCCGACTCCTTCATCACCATCACCGATGAAATGGCCCGCATGCTCCAGCTCCGGGGAGCCACTGCACCCATCTACATCGTTTACAATGGTGTTGATGTTTCCCGTTTCCATCCCGGCTCTGAAGATGCCGTGCTCCAGTTAGGGCTGCCGACGAATCGAAAACTCATCGGCATGATTGGTCGCATCGAGTTCCGCCAGAAACAGCAACACCTTCTCGTCGAAGCCCTCGCCTCAGACCCCACACTCGCCGCCACCTGCCATCTCGTCTTCGCCGGGGACGGCCCAGACGCCGCCGCCCTGACCGCCCTCACCCAGCAGCACCGACTTTCCGCCACCGTCCTCCCGTGGACCGATCCCGCCCAGCTTTACCGCGCCCTCCACGCCCTCGTCATCCCATCCCGCTACGAAGGCCTTCCCCTTGTCATGCTAGAAGCCCTCGCCACCGGCACCACCGTGCTCGCCAGCGACCGCGACGGCATGAAAGACCTCCTCCCCGCCGATTGCCGCTTCCTGCCAAACAGCGCCGCCGCCCTCGCTGCCACCTTAAATCGCTTCGTCACCACCGGCTGCCCCGCCCCCAGTGAAACCCTGGTCTCCCGAGTCCGAGAAACCATGTCCCTAGAGCATTTCAAGGCCTCCTTTTCCAGCACCGTCCTCGCACTCGTCCCAAGAGCGGTTTCTGAAAAATCAGTGGTATAGAAGGATTTGAACCGCCAAGGGGCGCAAAGTTTTCGGAGTGGAGAGAAACAAAGTTGCCAGAAGAGTTCGATGAGATAGGTGGAAAAGTCGCTCGCATCTGCGACGGAAACGCGTAACATTTCCGTCATGAGCATGCTGACCCTTACGCCAACTGCCGCCCGTGGCAATCTTTCCGAGTTACTGCGCCGGGCGCTCAAGGGTGACGACATCGGGATTGTGGTTGACGGCAAAATCGTCGCTCTCCGTCCGGTCGCGGTGGAATCCATGGACTACGCGACGCGCGAATACGGAGCGACAGCGATGGAATTGAATCAATTCGAACAACGAACTCATGGCCAAATCGAAAAAGCCCGCAAAGAAGGCAAGCTCCACGACTTCACCGGAGACATCGAAGCCCTCCTTGAAGGCAAGGGTCACTGAGGAATTGCTGGAACAAATCCGCTCCAAGCCTAAGTCCGAGCGGCAGGAAATCGGCGCTGCGATCAATCAGGTTCTTGAAAGCTGGGGGCGTCCGCATGGGCATTCAGGCATCGGAATCCGCCGTCTTACCAAGACCATTTTCGAGTGTCGTGTCGGCCTGGATGATAGGCTGGCCTTCGTTTTCATCGCGTCACCGGCAGAACTGGTTTTCTTCTTCATCGGCAACCACGATGAGATTCAGAAATTGATTCGAACCAACCGATGAAATCTAAACCATCTCAAAACGCTCATCGAGGCAGTGACTTCCGCGATTTCTCCGCCGGGGAAGGTATCCTTCCCGAGGTGGAAGTGCTCGCCCTCAAGCGCATAGTTTCCCTCCAACTCCAGCAGATCGTCGAGCAGATACACGTCACCAAGACCGAACTGGCCACCCCTATGAAAACCAGCCGGGCCTCGCTGGATCGTATGCTCAATCCCTCAAACCCCTCGCTCACCGCGGCCAGCCTCGGAAAAGCCGCCCTCTCGGTCGGAAGATGGAGCTGCGCTTCGTGTCTGCTTGATGTTGATCCGTGAGCTACGACCCCATTCACTCAGAATCCGCTGGCCAAATCGTTCGATTTCCAGAAGGCTTGCCGGGATCAAATTAAACTGTCCTACCGGATACATGGCCATCACTGTCTATCGAGAAAACTTTAAGCTATCTAAGAGGCAGGCTCTACAGAGGCTACTTGAAATCATAGTTAGCGCAGTTGTCATATGGGTAGCCTACGGCCTGTCGTCGCTCCACGCTGGTGAATATGGATTGGGCCTTGTAGTTTTACAATCGGTAGCCTGTCAGGCCGTTGGCATAGTTGCGTTTCATTTGTATGACTTTATTGGCGACTTTCGGGTTCGAGATGTTTCTGACCCAAAAAAGCCTCACGACGTCCGGCGGATTCAACAACTTGCAGCACCACCTCAAAAGGATTTCCTTATTCTTCTTCCGGTCGCCGGGTCATTTGCTGCATTCATTGGAGCAATGCTCCCTTTTATCGAAGGAGGAGCTCAAGACATCCAATGGAGTAATTGGATCAGTTCTGCAATTACACTTGGAATTGCCCTGCTTTGGATTTTCCTGTGTCGACGTCGGTACTGCGAGATTCACCCAAAAGAAAAAAGAGCGCCTGTGGACAGCGTGGACAGTTAGGTTGCTTGCCGGTCGGAGTCAACGTAAGCTTGGTGATCGTAACGCCGTCGGGCCTCATTCATATCTGAGAGGGTTAAGCTGGATCGAACTGAATTCTTGTGTTACCCAATTTGGCTTGAATCACCTTTACCCAAGGATATCGTGCGCGAGCTAATTTAGCCACTTCGTTTCGGTCGGCAGCTTCCATTTCTGCCCCTAAATAGATCGCTGAAAAGTGAAACGGGTGAAAATGCATGTCGCTGTGTTGCTCTCCGTTGTCGCTGTTCTTGTAGGTAATTACGCGATATTCTTCCTCGCTAGCCCATGACCGCGACTTTTTCAGGATGTAATCGTCAAACATTCTTGAAATAGCCTTGTTGGTGTCGTGAAGAATTACATCAGCCCAACCTTCGGCCGTAGTCAGCGCTCTCGGTTCGTCGGTGTAGATAACCTCTCTTGCCGCAAGCCAGACGCTATCAAAAATTGGCAAGCAGCTTACTTCAATGACCATACCAGCGTGATTCTCCGCGTAGTGCAACCACATCGAATCCAAGTTAGGGCTAACGCTCAGACATAAAATCCGTAGATCTCGCCGGAGCTTTTTCCAAAGTATGTTGACCTCGGCTATCGGCTGGGCGCTATCCGCCCCGTGGTCCAAGTTTGGGATTTGTGCCAAGAATTCGGGAACCAGAGCAGTCGGGATTCGGCGGCGAAGCTCAATCAATAGCTTTGTCGGGTCGTTGAAATGTGATACGTCCTCCGGGAGTGGCTCGGACAAAAGCTCGGTAATTCGCTTCACCCTTGCCTTCTCAAGGTCCGATGAAGAAATCCCCTCTGCAATGACGCGGGGCACGTCAAACTTGTCGTTATATTTGTTGAACAAATCTGGGTTGCTCCAGCGAAAAGAGCTGTTCTCCAAAATCGCCATCCCCGTGCTGGCCGTAATATATTTGAAAAACGAGAGGTGTCCGTGCGGTACTATCATTGGCGTAATCGAATGGGGTAGTCCCGACTAATAGGCATTGGATAGAGTCGTGAATAGGATCAGGTCAAGCATTTCAACATTTCCGGTATTTCACTCGACGCAGGGATGCACTTCCTCGCGGATGGTATCGCCTTTTTCGCGGTCGGCGCGCATGAATTCGGAGTCGAGTTGGAGGTTCATTCAAATGCCGGGGGTGATGCGGAAGAAGGCGCTCAAGCATAGATCGTATTGACTCGGGCACGCATCCCTCGCCCTCGCTCCTTCGATGCACTTTACGCTCGCTCCTATCCAAACGGCTACAAGCCTACGCCGTGGGCTGAGTTACGGCTTCTTTTTCATGGCGGTAGCGCTTGGGCTTCCCAATCTTCGAGCCGCAAGCCAATCACGCGTTTGAATTCACGGGTGTTGTGGGTAACGAGCGTTAGATCAAGCGAGAGAGCTTGGCCACTGAGTTGCAGGTCGTAGGGACCGATCTTAGTATCGGCTTTCTCAAGCTGGAAGCGGATTTCCGCCGTCTTCAAGGCCGCGTGCCAATCGAAGGGCAAGAGGTGGAACGGTTCCAGAAAAGTGGAGACTTTCTGCCCCTCGCTTTCCGGGTGATTGCAACGGAAGACTCCGGCGAACAATTCGAAGACGCTCACCATCGACACCGCACAATCCTCGGGACTGCGGGCGGCAAGTCCCTGCATGACCTTGGGATTGCCACGCATGGCGGCGATGCAAACGTTGGTATCCAGGAGATAGGTCATCGGATGAATTCCACGATGGGTGGGGTTTCGCCTTGATCGGGCCGGGTGAAATTGGCGTCATCAATGCGGATGCGCTCGAAGAATCCATCCGGCCAAGTGGAGGCCTTGACTGGAGCCAACAGCAAGCCATCGCCAAGACGGCGAATCGTGACTTCCCGGCCCTCGAACCTCAGTTCTTTGGGGATTCTTACCGCCTGCGAGCGACCATTTGTGAATAATGTTGTTGTCATAGCTGGTCTATACCCGATCGGCGTCTAAGGGTCAACGAGCTATTCCAGACTCACTGCGCCGGATGGTGTGAATTTGCTGGTGATGATTGTCGTGGCCACAGGGGCGGTTTGATCCTTGAGGCGAGTGCTCAAAGAGCCTCACGGCAACTTCCTATACCAGAGATTTCATTCGCTCCTCCTTGGTGCAGAAGTTGGGAAAAAAGGATCTAGAGAGCAACGCGAGGGAGGGATCTTTCATCCCCTATTTCCTATCCCCTATCCTCTTCCTTTGCGCCCGTGGCGGCTTGGCGGTTCAAATTCTTCCCATGCTCTAGAATTCACAAACACCACGTTGCTCCCTCGTCCCCTAAGATGGACCCTTGCACAAGCCCCCGCTTCGTGCCAGTAAACGCCCAGCATTTCCACCGCCCATGTTTAATTCCCTCTCAGACAGCCTCGACAAAACCTTCCGTAACCTCCGTGGCGTAGGCCGCATTTCGGAAAAAAACATCGCCGACGCCCTCCGGGAAATCCGCATCGCCCTGCTCGAAGCCGATGTAGAATTCGGCGTCGCCAAGGATTTCATCGCCAAGGTGAAGGAAAAATCCCTCGGCGAAGACGTCCTCAAATCCATCAAGCCCGGCGAGCAAATCGTCAAAATCTTCCAAGACGAACTCACCGCCCTCCTCGGTGGCGATGCCTCTCCACTCGACCTCAATCCCCCCGCCCGCATCCTCATCTGCGGCCTCAACGGTGCCGGTAAAACCACCACCGCCGCCAAGCTCGCCAACCGCCTCAAAAAAGAAGGCCGTCGCCCCCTACTCATCGCCTGCGATCTCTATCGCCCCGCCGCCATCGACCAGTTGGCCCTACTCGCCAAACAGATCGACGTCCCCTGCTACACCCCAGAAGCCACTGAGACCGATGTCGTAAAAGTCGCGAAAGACGCCCTCCTCTGGGCGGAAATGCAACAAGGCACCGTCCTTATTTTCGACACCGCTGGTCGTCAGGAAATCGATGAGCGCCTCGTCGCCGAACTCAAGCGCCTCCACGATTTCCTAAAGCCCAAGGAAACCCTCCTCGTCGCCGATTCCGCCACCGGCCAACAAGCCGTCTCCGTGGCCCAGCATTTCAACGACGCTATTGGCATTACCGGCATCATCCTCACCAAGCTCGACGGCGACGCCCGCGGCGGCGCGGCCCTCTCCATGCGCGCCGTCACCGGCAAGCCGATCAAATACGCCGGTGAAGGCGAAAAACTCGACCAGCTCTTCGAATTCCACCCCAACCGCATGGCCGACCGCATCCTCGGCATGGGCGACATCGTCGGCATGGTTGAGCAGGTCGCCGGTAAGGTCAACGAGGCCGACGCCATGCGCTCGGTGAAACGCATGCAGGAAGGGAAATTCGATTTCACCGACTTCCTCGATCAGATGAAAATGATCCAAAACCTCGGCCCGCTCGAAGGTCTGCTCGGCATGATGCCCGGCTTCAGTAAAATCAAAAAACAACTTCCTAACGGCGCGCTCGACACCGGGAAAATTAAACGCTCCGAGGCCATTGTTCTATCAATGACCCTCGTCGAACGCCGCCGCCCCGAGATCATCAAAGGCTCACGCCGCCAACGCATCGCCGCAGGCTCCGGCACCACCATCATGGAAGTAAACCAACTCCTCAAGCAGTTCGGCGAGATGCGGAAAATGATGAAATCCCCTAGCAAAATGGGTGCCATGATGAAGCAAATGGGCGGTGCCGGCGGCATGAAAGATCTCATGAAAGGACTCGGTGGCATGGGCGGCGGCAAGTTTCCGTTTTGATAAGGAGTGGGGACACTCCTGTCCCCACAACCCCAGCAACCCATGCCCGAGTTCTACAATCCCACCGGCGAAACTCAAAAGCACGGCGTCAAACTCCCTCACTGGCAACAAGACGAAGTCCACCAGTTCGTCACCTTCCGCCTTGGCGACTCCATGCCTTCCTCAAAACTCCGCCTGTGGAAACAAGAACGAGAAGTATGGATATCACACCATCCCGAGCCATGGTCCCTCGAGGCCGAACAGGAATATCACCGTTTGTTCACCTGGAAACTAGAGAACTGGTTGGATGAAGGATATGGCTCCTGCATTTTCACCGATCCGACGAAACGTGAAGTCCTAACTACCACCCTAATGCACGACCATGGAACCAAGGCGAAATTTCATGCTTGGGTCATCATGCCAAACCACGTTCACCTCCTCTTTACACCTCTCGCCCCATTGGAAAAACTCATGCAAAGCTGGAAAGGCATTTCATCTCGCCGCATAGGTCTCGGGCGTATCTGGCAGAAAAACTACCGCGACACCCTGATCCGAGACACCAGCCATTTTGCAAATGCCGTGCGCTACATCCGCCGGAACCCAGCAAAATTACCCAACGGAACCTTCACCCTATGGCAGAGCGAGAGGACAAAAGCAATTTAAGGAGTTGGGACACTCCCGTCCCGACAACCCCGGCCAGTGACGACAAGAGTGTCGGCACTCCTTATTACATCTGCGGCCCCACCGCCTCCGGCAAATCCGCGCTTGCCCTCGAAATGGCCCGCCAGCTCGACGGCGAAATTGTCAACGCCGACGCCTTCCAACTCTACCGTGGCCTCGAAATCGTCAGTGCCGCACCCTCTGCCGAAGAACTCGCCCAAGTCCCCCACCACCTCTACGGCGTCCTCCCACCCACCGAGCTGGCCGATGCCCAACGCTACGTAACCCTCGCTCGCCCCATCATCTCAGACATCCTCGCTCGGGGAAAAACCCCGATCATCACCGGCGGCTCCGGCCTCTACTTGAAATTTCTCACTCACGGTGCCGCTCCCTTGCCCACCGCAGACGCCGCCCTGCGTGCCGAAATGGACGCCCGCCCGCTCGCCGATCTCGTCGTCCAGCTCGAATCGCTCGACCCCGTCGAAGCCTCGCGCACCGCACTCCAGAACCGCCGCTTTGTCTCCCGCGCCCTTGAAATCTGCCTCCTCAGTGGCCAGCGCGCCTCCACCCTGCGCGACCAGTGGGAATCTAGAACCGCCGAGATTTCCGCCCAGCTTCGTGGCCTCGTCATCCAGCGCAGCCGCCCCGATCTTCACGCCCGCATCGCCCAGCGCACCCGCGCCATGCTCGACGGCGGTGCCATCGAAGAAGTCGCCGCCCTCAGCGCCATTTCCCGCAACTGCGAAAAAGCCATCGGCTTCCGCGAGGTCCGCGCCCTCATCCAAGGTGAAATCGACCGCTCCACCTGCGAAGAACTCATCAACGCCGCCACCCGCCAATACGCCAAGCGCCAAGAAACTTGGTTCCGCCGTGAGAAATGGCTCAGGCCGCATCTGGCCTAACGATCACGGCATCGACCTAGCGGATGAGGAGTCAGCTCTGGCCGCGCCAGCACAAATTGTGCAGGGATACAGAGGGATTTTTTGTTATAAGAGAGCGATGAACACAAGCCCGGCGTGATTCTGGACTATGACGCGGCAGGGATTGTCGTGGGACTTGAAATCCTCAACGCCAGTCAGCGCGTGGACAACCCGCGTGCGCTCGACTATGCGGTGACGGCATCGGGATGGAAAAATCGAAGTGATCCATGAGTTCAACTTTGAGGATTTCCGCGACCAACTTTCCTAACTATTTCTCCGCAAGCGCGCGACTGAGATCATTGGCATGCCGATAGCCGAGGTGATAGGCGACGGCCTTCACCTGCCAACCTTCTTCGCGGATGAGCCGCCGCGCCTCCTCGGTTTTTGCTTGGCGGAAATACGCGCCTGGCGACAGTCCGGTCCGAGCCCGGAAGAAACGGTGCAACGTGCTGGCAGACATCCGGAGGTAGTCGCAAAGCGCCGGCACTGGCGCGTGGATCGCCAGATTTCCCGCCATCCACGTGCGGGCGAGTTTCCAGCGCATCTCGTCCTCGGCGGTCGCGGGGTGGTTTCCCCGCAGGATTTCGACTTCCAGTAACTCCCGCAACGCCGCCAAGGTGCGGGGCAATTGAGCGTCGGCGAGTGCCACCTCATTCCGGCAGCGGACGTGAAATTCTGTCAAAGCCGCCACCGAACTTGCCCGCAGATTCATGACTTGGAAGCCACCCACCACGGGCCGCAGCTCCGGCAAAACCGGCTCACCCTCCCAGATCCAAACGAGAATCTCCACCACCGCCGACTTGGACTGGCCGATGCCGAACGCGCAGGCCGGATCAAACAATAATGCGACCGGCCCGCGCACGATATGCTCGGAAAATCCCGTATTCACGATGATTTCCCCGCTCAGGATAATGTAGTAGTTGGTCCCCAGATCGTGATGGATCGCCAGCGGTTCCTTAGCGAAATCGCGCTGCCCCCAGCCAAGGTAGAGCAGAGGCAAATCCTCTCCCCCACCCCAACTCGGTCGGCCCGGCGGCGGGATGATCGTGCCTTTGGGGATCGGACTGGTCATAGTAGCAGTTTAAGTCATGGCTTCAGGATGAGCTAGTTTTTTTCGATGTTCACCGCAGAATCCGCGCTCTAGTTTGCGAGTCGCTGAAACCCTCGATGAAAACCGCCATCACTCTTTCGCAAGTCCCGGAGGCCCTTGCCGGCCCTTTCGTGCTGCGCAGTCCTCTGCCGGAGGCATTCGCGACCGCCGCCGCCATCGGCTTCGATGCGGTGGAGCTCTTTCTGCCGGGACCAGACTTCGTTTCGGTGGACGAGGTGAAATCTCTGGCAGCCGCGCACGGACTCGCGATCGCTGCGGTTGGAACGGGTGCCGGGATGCTTCGCCACGGACTCTCCATCACAGACGCGGACGAGAATCAACGCGAAGCGGCTTTGAACTTCGTGTTTTCGATGATCGACTTCGGCGGCCAACTCGGAGCGCCGGCGATCCTCGGCTCGATGCAGGGACGGGGCTCGTTTGAGCTGCTAGTCTCAGGACTCCGCCGCTGCAGCGAGCGTGCTGAACAACACAGCGTGCCATTCATTTATGAGCCGCTGAACCGCTACGAAACCAACCTCTTCAACCGCCTCGGCGATGCAGCGAGATTCCTCGAACTCCACGACCTGAAGAACATCGTCCTGCTCGCCGACCTCTTCCACATGAACATCGAGGAGCGCGACCTCGCCGCAGCCATCCGCGAGGCGGGCCGGCACATTGGTCACGTGCATTTCGCCGACTCAAACCGGCAGGCGATGGGCTACGGCCACACCGACCCCATTCGGGTGATTGCGGCGCTACGTGAAATCCAGTATTCAGGCTACCTCTCCGCCGAGATTTTCCCGCTGCCGAACCCCGAAACCGCCGCCCGCCAGACGATTTCCTCAATCCGCTCACTGCTCTGAAATGAAAACACGTCCACTCGGTAAAACCGGCATCGACCTGCCCATCCTCTCATTCGGCGCCTCCTCGCTCGGCGCGGAATTCCGCTCGATCACGCTCGAGGAAGCAATGCTCTCGACGAAGACCGCCATCGATCTCGGTATGAATTTCATCGACACCTCGCCCTACTACGGCCGCGGCATGTCGGAGATTATGCTGGGTCTCGGGTTGAAAGGAATCCCGCGCGAAAAATACCTGCTAGGCTCCAAACTTGGCCGCTACTCGAACACGCATTTCGATTTCTCCGCCAAGCGCGTAGAGGAATCCGTGCACGTCTCGATGCACCGCATGGGCACCGATTACCTCGACGTGATTCTGCTGCACGACGTCGAGTTCGTGCCACTCCCGCAGATCTGGGAGGAAACCATTCCCGCCGTTTTAAAACTCAAGGAACAGGGAAAAGTCCGTGCAGTTGGATTTTCTTGCTACCCGCTCAAAACTTTCAACACTGTGCTCGACCATGTGGAGGACGTCATCGACTGCGTGCTTTCCTACAACCGCTACACGCTGCAAAATACTTCCTACGTCGATGATCTATTGCCGCGTCTCGCCGCGAAAAACATCGGAGCGATGAACGCTGGACCGTTTTCCGCTAGGCTGCTGACCAACGCGCCGCTGCCCGAATGGCTGAAGGAGCCCGAGGACGTCAAAGCGGCCGCCCGCGCCGCCGCCAAGCTCTGTGAGGACCGCGGCGTGGACATCGCTCAACTCGCATTGCAGTTTTCCTGCGAGCACCCCGGCCTCGCCACCACCGTCGCCGGCTCCGCGAATCCCACTAACATCCGCAAGTGGGCGGAATGGCTGGAGCAACCGATTGACCACGAACTGCTCACCGACGTGCTCGCCATTTTCGCCCCGGTCAAAAACCTCGGCCACCTCGAAGGCCTTCCCGAAAACAACTGATGCAAGCAATCCAATTCACAGCGCCCAAGGAGATCGCGATCATCGATCTGCCAGAACCCACCGCACCCGCCCCGGGCGAGGCATTGGTGCGCACCCATCGCATGGGCATTTGTGGCACGGATCTTTCCTGTTATCTCGGGAAATTCCCATTCTTCGCCTACCCGCGCACGCCAGGCCACGAGTTGGGATTGGAAGTCGTCGCGGTCGCCGATGACGTGACGAACGTGAAGCCCGGCGACAAATGCTCGTTAGAGCCCTACGTCAACGATCCCGCTTCTCCCACTTCACAAAAAGGCGCGCAGAACTGCTGCCCCGGCGTGCAGGTCATCGGCGTTCATAACAACGGCGGGCTGCGTAAGGGCGTCTTCGCCGTGCCCGCCCGCAAGCTGCATCCAGGCAACGATCTTTCCTACGACCAGCTCGCGCTCGTCGAGACGCTCGCCATCGGTTACCACGCCGTGCAACGAGGAAACCCACAACCCGGCGAGACCGTACTCGTCATCGGCGCGGGTCCCATCGGCCTTGCCTGTTTAGAATTCCTCAAGCTGATGGAGGTGAAAACGATCGTCATGGACATGGTCCAGAGCCGTCTCGATTTCTGCCAGAAAAACCTCGGCATCCAGCACACGATCCAGTTCCAGCCGGATGATTCGCACCTCGCCGAGTTGGAAAAAATGACTAACGGTCAACTCGCCGATGTCGTCATCGACGCCACCGGCAACCCCAAGTCGATGTCTACCTGTTTCAACTACGCCGCCTTCACTGGCCGTGTCGTTTACGTTGGAATCACCACCTCCGACCTCACCTTCCCGCATGCCGCGGTCTTTCACCGCCGCGAAATCACGTTGCTAGCATCGCGCAATGCGATGCCGGAGGATTTCGACAATATCATCCAGTTGATCCGCGAGGGGAAAATCAACACCGACCTGTGGATCACCCACCGCATCGTATTCTCCGAAGTTCCATCTGAGTTTGAAAAGTTCACCGATCCCGCGCTCGGCGCGATCAAAGCCATCATTGAAGTCAACTAATCCATCACCATGAAAACATGCCCTAAATACACATTCGGCGTCGGCGATCGTTTCGCCAACGGAGCCCATGCCCAACTCACCGCCTTCATCGAGGCCAAGAAACTTGGTATCGACATCACCCCGGTTTGGAACAAGTCCAACCGCGAGCACAACATCATCGGCTCCGAGCCAAGCCAGACCCGGGAAGCCGCCGATAAGGCGGTGGCCGATCTCGGGTGGACCGGCGAATATCTGTTGGACGCCGACCACATCAACCTCTCCACCGTGGACCGCTTCGTCGCGCCCTGCGATTTCTTCACACTCGACGTCGCCGACGACATCGGTGAAGCCGCCGATCCGTCCGATGTCGCAGCATTCATCGCGAAACATCCCGAGCTGATCGGCACGGTCTCCATCGAAGGCATTTCCGAGCCCTTCGAAATCACCCGCGCGGACGTCGAGAAGACGGCGAACCAATTTCTCAAGGCCACCCAGAAAGCCGCCGCCATCTATCAACACATCGTCGCGGCCAAGGGCGGCGTGGATAACTTCGTCACCGAGGTTTCTATGGACGAAACCGACAGCCCGCAGACGCCACCGGAGCTGCTCGTCATCCTCGCCGCCATCGCCGATCAGGGCATCCCGATCCAGACGATCGCGCCGAAGTTCACCGGCCGTTTTAACAAGGGCGTCGATTATGTTGGCGATCCGCTGCAGTTTGAAAAGGAGTTCAACGACGACCTCGCCGTCATCGCGCATGCCATTAAAACCTACGGCCTGCCTCCCGCGTTGAAACTTTCGGTCCACTCCGGCTCCGACAAATTTTCGATCTATCCGTATATCAAGAAGGCCATCCAACGCACCGGTGCCGGTCTCCATATCAAGACCGCCGGCACGAACTGGCTCGAAGAAATCGTCGGCCTAGCAGAATCCGGCGGCGAAGGACTCGCCCTCGCCAAGAAAATCTACGCGAAGGCGCTGGAGAAAAAGGCAGCACTCTGCGAGCCCTACGCCACCGTCATCGACATCAAGGACTCCAACCTTCCCTCTGCCGAGGAGGTCAACGGCTGGACCAGCACGCAATACACCGATGCGCTGCGCCACATCCCGACGAACCCGGGTTACAACGCGGACCTCCGCCAGCTCCTTCACGTCGGATTCAAGATCGCCGCGCAGCTCGAAGATACCTACATCCAAGCGCTCAAGGATAACTCGGAAGTCGTCGCCAAGAACGTCACCGGCAACCTACTGGACCGTCACATGAAGCCGCTGTTCTTATAAGGAGGGTGGACACTCCTGTCCGCCCGGCCAATGAGAGGTGAAAGACTGGTGCCTTTGGCGCATTTTCTTTCACCTCCTATTGGCCTACGACAAGAGTGTCGTAGCTCCTTACCACCTCATGATCGACTCCCACCACCACCTCTGGAACTACTCCGCCGCAGAATACGACTGGATTCCGCCCGGATCCCCGCTGGCCCAGGACCAACTCCTCGACCAGCTGAACGCCGCTACCGCCTCTGCTGGAGTGGCTGGCACGGTCGTGGTACAGGCGCGCCAGACTCTGGCGGAATCCGACTGGCTGCTTTCCCTTGCAGATCAATCCGAAATCATCGCCGGGGTCGTCGGCTGGGTGCCATTGATCGATCCCGAAGTGGGAAATGATCTCGGCCGCCTCGCCGCGCATCCGAAGTTCAAAGGTGTCCGCCACGTCCTCCAAGGCGAGCCGGACAGCTATTTCCTGCGCGACGACTTCCACCGCGGGCTGGCTTTGCTTCCCGACCTAGACCTCCGCTACGATCTGTTACTTTTCCAACGGCAACTCCCAGTCGCCCTCCAGCTCGTCGACCGCCAACCGGACCTCGGCATCATCGTCGATCACCTCGCCAAGCCGGAAATCCGCAACGGGAAAATCGATCCCGCATGGAAAGCCGGCATGGCCGAGCTAGCGAGACGCGACAACATGCTCGGCGTGAAAATCTCCGGCATGGCCACCGAGGTGCTGGACCCGGAAATCGACGAGCCGACGCTGCGTGCCTATTTCGAGGAAACCCTAGCCCTCTTCGGCCCGGACCGCTTGCTGTTCGGAACCGACTGGCCGGTGTGCCTGTTGCGGATCAATTCCTATCAAGCCTTGGCCGACATGGTCCGAAGTTTTGTCAGCGACCTTTCCGCCGACGAGCAGGATGCGATCCTGAATGACAACGCGGTGCGGATTTACAACCTCTAGCAGAATCCACGACCCAGCCCCGCGAAGATGAACGTATACGCTTACGCCGACCGCTGATTTTTTCCGGTGGGCACGGCATTTTCTTTGTCATTCGCCGGAAATTCCTCACTCTTGCCGCCCCATGATTGACCGCATCCTCGCCAAACGCATTGTCCCCGTCGTCGTCCTTGACCGTGTCGAATCCGCCGAGCCTCTTGCCGAAGCCCTGCTCGCAGGTGGCCTCGACATCATGGAAATCACCTTTCGCACCTCGGCTGCCGAGGCATCCATCAAGCGGATAGCTGCCAGTTTCCCGGAAATCCTGCTAGGTGCGGGGACGCTGTTGGAAACGGACCAGATCAAGCGCGCCAAGGACGCCGGAGCCGTGTTCGGCCTTGCTCCCGGATTCAACCCCGCAATCGTCGCTGCGGCAAAGGAGGTGGACCTACAGTTTTCCCCCGGAGTGATGACTCCCAGTGAAGTGGAAGGCGCGCTCGCCTTCGGCTGCAAGCTGCTCAAGTTCTTCCCGGCCGAGGTCGCCGGCGGCGTGAACATGCTCAAGGCGCTCGCCGGTCCCTACGGCCACACCGGAGTTAGATTCATCCCCACCGGCGGCGTTTCGTTGGGCAATCTGGCGGCATATCTCAAGCTCCCCGTCGTCGCCGCCATCGGCGGGTCGTGGATGGTGGACAAGCAGCTCGTCAACGACGGCAAGTGGTCGGAAATCACCCGCATCACCAAGGAAGCGCTCGCCGCCGCTGCGGAAGCCCGCTGATTCACTGACCTGATCGCCGCCATCGACCGGGGTGGCACCAAAACCGTCGTCGCCATCGACTGGCTGCGCGTATGCGTGGATCTGCGTCCTGATCCAAGCTGAAATCGACTGCCCTACCTGCAAAGAACTCATCAGCGCCGCCACCCGCCAATACGCCAAGCGCTAGCAAACCTGGTGCCATAGGGAAAAATGGCTGAGGCCGTATGGAGTTTAGCGAGCGTCCAAGACGAGTCGGAATATTCCTTTCCCTAGTCGGCCAAACCTTTAGCGTCAGGGAATCCATGAGTTCTCCGCAGATGACCCCAGAAACCAAAGCCTGACCGATTCCTGCCCTGATGAACTGCGTAATGACCAAGCACGCACGGAAGGCGCTCGAGGAACGGGAAATCCTGATCGAGTGGATGGAGCGAGCCTTGTCCGCGCCAGAGTTAATCCTTCCCGATTCGGAGGATACCGCGATTGAGCGTTATTTCCGGCGCATCCCCGAGTTTGGCGATCGGTCTTGAGAGTGGCCGTTAATACGGTCGTTGAACCCATCCGGGTTGTGAGTGTATTCTTTGACCGCATGATGAAAGGCAAATTATGAAACTGCATGTAGATCAAGAAGCCGACGCGCTTTACCTGAGGCTGGACGATTCAAAAATCATCGAATCCGAGGAGGTCTCACCTGGAATCGTGCTGGATTTCGACGAGCACAACCAAGTGGTCGGCATCGAGGTGCTGCACCTATCGCAAAGGAGCACGAAGCTGAATTTAAACGAACTGCAATATCATACGGTTTGAGAGTGACCTATGATTCCCGATCCGTGACCATCGACAAGGACGGAATCATCATCAACGCCGCCACCCGCTACGCTAGGAAACCTGGTTCCGTCGGGAGAAACGGCTAAAGCCGCAGGCACTCTGAACCGTGGCAGCGGTTTCAAACCGCCAAGCCCAGCGGATTCTTCCTTCCCCTACCGGGACAAATCGATAAACCTCGTGGAATCCATGAGTCCGCTTCAGTCGATCCTCGAAAAATACCGCTCCACCTCCCAATCCGAGCGCGAAAAAGGCTCCTACTTCGAGGAACTCATCCGCACCTACTTCCGCTACGAAGCCACTTACGCCGATCTCTATTCCGACGTCTGGCTCTACACGTCCGATTCGAACTAAAATGATCGTATTTCTCGCCGAACAACGCCGGATCGTTGCCAAAGTGGATCAACTGATGGCCTTGGTGGACCAGTTGGAAGCGCAGCTCGCCGCCTCCCGCGCCACCGACAAGAACCTCTTCGAAGCTCTTGTGGCTGAACTCACATGCTCCAGCTAATATGTTGAACCTATTGAATTCAATTCCCAACGTTGTTTGGTCCGGTGTGATCGCTTCCGTCATCACACTCCTTGGTGTGTTTCTTTCGAACATGAGCAATAATAGGCGCTTTCGCCTCCAGCTTAAGCACGAAAGCTTGGAGAAAGAAAGAGCGCGCGCGGCCGATCTTCGCCGAGATGTTTACCTTCCCGCTGCCGAAGAGGTCACAAAGGCCATGAGTTTTTTAAGTAGTCTAGCGAAGGCGGACTTGAGGAAGGTCAATCCAATGGATGGCGTTCAGGGGTTCTTTGCTGCATCCGCCAAACTTCATTTAGTGGCAGATGAGAAAACTGCTGTTCCAGTCGCGGAGTTTTCGGCGGCCTTTGGTCAGCTTTTGATGCGTGTCATTGCCAAGATTATCCCAATTCAGAAGCTTCAAATCGACATCGAGATTCTCGATGGACTTTACGAAAAGTTCCAAGCTGATGCCAATCGCGTCTTGGCAGAGAGAGGGATAATGGTCGAGACTGGCAACGGTGATCGAGCGCTTTTTGAGTTGCTAGGAAAAGCATTTGAGATGCATCAGGAGATGGCCACCGAATATGCTCAAGAAAGGACTGAAAAGTGGAAGAGCCACAATGAATTGATGAGGCTGTTTGTTACCTTCCTTATGACCGAGATTAGAACAGTCGGTCGATTGCAAATTCCACTTCTAGTGGCTTTGAGGAAGGATTTGGGATTTAACACGGATTCAGGCTTCTATCTGGCTCAACTTGAAAAGCAGTATCAAGCGATGAGTGTCGAAATCGACAACGTTAATGCCTCACTTGAGACTGAGATGCCACTTAATGGGTGAATTTTTGACAGAATAAGATTAGCCGCAAATGCCCATCCAACACGCCATCTGGAAAGTCGGAGCCACGCCCGAAGCGCTGACTGTTTCAAAATTCGCGACCGAGATAGACCTTGAGGACATGATCACGGCGGGGCCGGAGATGATCGGCCGGCATGTCTTTGGACGGCTAACCCAAGAAATTTAACCAATAAAGACATGGCAATTCCCAACCTGGATGATATCCGCAGACCCGCACTGGAACTCCTTGCAGAGCGTGGCAGCCTCACAAAGATCAGCGACGTCTTCGAGCTGCTGGCACCGCAATTCAATCTGAACGAAGACGAGTTGCTTGAACTCTTGCCGAGCGGAACGCAGCGGAAATGGAACAACCGCGTGAACTGGTCGTGCTTCGATCTCTTTAAGGCAAAACTTCTGGATCGGCCCAACAAGGGTTACTATCGAATCAATGACGCTGGCCGAAAGGCTCTAAAGGAGGCGCCGGAACAAATTACCCGAAAGTATCTCTCCAAGGTGTCGAAAGATTTTGAAGACTTCGTCACACCCGGATTAACGCCTGGAGGGGTCAAGATGGTCCCGCCGACTCCGGACCCCATTGAGCGGACTCCTGACGAACAGATGGGGATGGCGATGAAAACGATTGACCGCTTCTTGAGGTCCGATCTGCTGGAGCAACTTTCCAACGTGAAACCCTATCGTTTCGAGCAGGTGGTGATCGATCTGCTGTTCGCCATGGGCTATGGTGGATCTCGGGAAGAGGCCGCGCAGGTCACAAAACGCTCGGGCGATGAAGGAATCGATGGTGTGATCAATGAAGACCGCCTCGGGCTGGATGTGATCTATGTTCAGGCGAAGCGTTGGAAAAGCACCGTAGGCAGGCCGGATGTGCAAGGCTTCGTAGGAGCGCTTGCAGGCAAACAGGCGAACAAGGGGGTCTTCATTACTACCAGCAACTTCTCCCAGGAGGCAATCCAGTTCGCCCGGAACATCTCTCAGAAGGTGATCCTGATCGACGGTGCGCGTCTCGCGGAGCTGATGATCGAGCACAACGTGGGAGTCTCTACTACACAGACGTTCACCATCAAACGGGTCGATTCCGACTACTTCGAGGAAAGCTAATGATCACTGTTAAACAGTTTCTCACAGTAGCGGGGTTGGATGTGCCCGAAGATAGGATCAAGTTGGTGCGCCACATTGATCACTTAGGTCGGTCGATCCGGCAAATCATCGCGGATGAGGTTTTCGACATCTATCAAGCGGAGCAGGATGCCAAGTCACAGCCTTTCCATCGTTGTGATGTCATTGTTTCATTCATCGGCATAGATGGGAATCAGGCCGAGTTCATTGGAGTCTATACCGTCAAAGAATCGAGACCGTTCAAGAACAACGATTTCGCTGGGGTTCCGGAATACCTGCGCCTAGCGCATCGGGATGGGAAACCCAGAATTTGGTATGATTTGAAAGAACGAAAGGAGTTCGCGCCTCTCAGAGGGAGGCTTATTGTCCAATGGAGCTCCCGAGGCTGGGCGCAGACAAAAGATCTGCATGTGCGTGAGCTCAAAGCGCCCGGACGGGTAATGAGCTTCCCCGGCTATCAGGACGTAGTGGTTTCACTGGCTGAGCTGCGTTCCATCTGCCGAAATCCCACATCGCATCCGGATTGGGTGGCTGCGTTGAAATTCACCGCTGCAATCTACCGCATTGTAGACTTTGCCACAGGCATGACCTACATCGGATCAGCCTACGGGAAAAGCGGGCTCTGGAGGAGGTGGTGCGAATATGCGGAGACCGGACACGGGAACAACAAGAAGCTGCTGGAGCTGAATCCACAGCATTTCCAGTGGTCCATCGTTAGAACACTCTCTGATGTGATGTCAGAAGCCGAAGTGATCCGGCTTGAGCACTTAGAAATGCGGAAGCATGGTAGCAACAAATCGATGGGTTTGAATCACTGAAACCAAGCAGGTATGCATTCGGATCCAACCATTATCATGATCGCCGGGCCGAACGGCGCAGGAAAGACGACGTTTGCGAGAGAGTTTCTGCCACAGGAGGCAAACTGTCTCTCATTCATCAATGCGGATCTGATCGCCCAAGGACTCTCGCCTTTCCGACCGGAAGAGGCGGCGGTGAGCGCGGCCCGACTGATGCTAAAAATGATCGGGGATTGTGTGAAGCGTGGCGAGAGTTTCGCCATTGAGACCACCCTCAGCGGGCGCACCTACGCTCGGATGATCCCGCAGTGGAAACAAGCCGGCTTCCAAGTGGCCCTGTTCTTCCTCCAACTGATGAGCGAAGATCTGGCCGTAAATCGAGTGGCGGCCCGCGTGGCGCAAGGTGGGCACAATATACCGGAAGCGGTCATCCGGCGGCGCTTTCACGCGGGAATCTACAATTTTCATGCGCTATACAAACCCCTTGTCGATGGGTGGGCACTTTACGATAATTCTGAAGAGAGACCGATTTTAATCAGCAGATATAATCCCTCATGAGAGCAAGCAACTGGTTTCAACAAGCTGACCAAGCCATGATCCGTGCCGCCGCACGGGCCAGAGCCTTGGCAGCGAGCACCAATACGGCGATCCACATCATGAAGGATGGGAAGATCGTGGAAATCTGGCCGGGGATGGAAGATCGGCATTCGGCAACGGCCGAGCTTCGGGATGAGGCGGAGTTGTCGGTTGTCCGGGAGGATACGCCGCCTTATGGGAGCCAGAAGCTGTGAGCCCTGGCGGGTAAGTGCCGAGTGAACACTGAGCCGTGAAGGTGATTCGCGGTGGAAAGATGAGTCGTAGCCTCCGGCGGGCGAAGGTGAAGTGCGACGGTCATAGGCCGACGCTACAGGCGGTTGGTCATGGCGCTTGGAAAGCACCGCCACGAGGAATTTCACTTAAGCCCGGAAGTCTGAGGGGCGGCAGCCGATCCATTTGGTGAAGGTGTTGGAAAAGGTGAAGGCACTCTCGAAGCCGACGGCGCGGGCGATGACTTCTACCTTGTCGTCGGTGATGGCGAGCAGGTGCCGGGCACGCTGGAGGCGGAGATGGGTGAGCTGCTGGATGGGGCTGCGACCGATTTCCTTTTTGCACAAGCGCCGGAGATGTTCACCGCTGAGGCAGGCGATTTCTGCGAGCTCATCGAGGGTCCAGTTCCGCGCGAGGTTCATTTCCACATGCTGCCAGACGCGCCAGAGCCGCTCGTCCGTTGAATGTGGTTGGGCGAAGTGTAGGACGTAGTGGTGGACTAATTCGCTCCAGTGGTGGAGGGCTGTAGGACTGTGCTTGGAGGAACTTTCGGCGTAGAGCCCCTCGATGGCGGCCTGCAGCGTGGCTCCGTCGAAGGGGCCGGTGACTGGGGAAAGCGAAGAAACGATGGGTCTGGATTCACGGGATTCACGGTAGCGCACCCAGGCGAAACTCCACGTTTTACCGGGACGGCATTTTAGGGCGTTCATGACGAAGGGTGGCAGCAGACAGGCTTGGCCGGGGCGGATGCGTTTCCACTCGCCATCGGCCAAAATGACGCCCTCCCCGGCTAAACAAGCCAGCATGAAGGTGCCGCTTTGATGGGCCCGGACGATTTCAAACGGCGACTCAGCGTGCATGATGCCGCAGTGGGAAATGTGGTGCTGCGCCAGCAAGGAACAGACGGGGCCGCTCTGAAACCAAGCACGCAGATCGCTGTCATCCGCTCGGACGAGCTGATACTGAGTGGTGGGTCCGAGGATTTCGAGGTCCATGCGTGGGCGCGATGCTAGCCAGTGATGTGGAAAACGAATAGCCGAAAGTGGAGGCAGGGCCATTTTCGACCATTGACGGTTTTTTGCGCACCGCTCATCACAAGTCATGCCAAATCAATGGACTGGAAAAGGAAATCCCTACACGCGGACTGAAGTTAGAGAACGCTTCAATGACACACTTTCGAAAGGTGATGCTTTAATCGTGGCAGGAGCGGGCTCGGGCATCAGTGCGAAATTCATCGAAAAGGGTGGGGCCGACATGATCATCATTTATAACTCGGGACGTTTCCGGATGATGGGGCACGGCTCGACGGCGGGCATGATGGCCTACGGCGATGCGAACGCCATCGCCATGGAAATCGGCGAGTATGAGGTGCTGCCGGTGGTGGAAGAAATCCCGGTGATCTGCGGCGTCCACGCGACCGATCCACGCCGCCGGATGTGGCATTGGCTGGGGAAAGTGAAGGACATGGGCTTTTCCGGAGTGAATAATTTCCCCACCCACACCATCGTGGACGGGCATTTCCGGGGCGTGCTGGAAGAGACGGGCATGAGCGTGAAAAAGGAATACGACATGGTCGGCCTTGCGCGGCGAATGGAGATGTTTTCCATCGTTTACGTCGGCTCACCGGAGGAGGCCGTGGAAATGGCCAAGCAGGGCGCGGATGCCATCATCGCCCACGTCGGCACGACGGTGGGTGGCAGCATCGGCGTGACGAATGCGGTGGTCAGTTGGGAAGATACCATCCAGCGCACGCAGGCGATCATCGACGCAGCGAAGACCGTGCGTGACGACATTTTCTACCTCTGCCATGGCGGACCGATCAACACGCCGGAGGATGCGGATCGGGTGATCCAAGCGACGGATTGCGTCGGCTTCGTCGGGGCGTCGAGCCTTGAGCGCATGGGGGTGGAGGAGTCGATCACGAATCTAACGCGCCAGTTCAAATCCATTTCCGTGAAGCGGAAAAACTAGGTCGATCCGGATGGCCACCATCGCAATCCTCGGGACTCTCGACACCAAAGGCGCAGAACACGCCTTCGTGGCGGAGCAGATCCGTGCGCGGGGGCATCAGACTCTTCTGGTGGACGTGGGAACCGGCGCGCCGCCGTCCGTGCCTGTCGACTTCACGCGCGAGCAAGTGACGGAAGCAGCGGGCGTGGATTTACCTGCGCTGTTAGCACGGAAAGATCGGGGTGAGTGCGTGGCGGCGATGTGCCATGCCGCGCCGATTTTCCTCGCGCAGCTTGCGGCGAAGGGCGCGATTGACGCGGTGATTTCACTTGGCGGCGGAGGAGGCACGGCAATCGCCACCGCTGCGATGCGTGCGCTGCCGCTAGGATTTCCGAAGCTGATGGTATCCACTCTAGCAGCAGGAAATACAGCGGCGTATCTCGGCACCAAGGACATCGTCATGATGCCAAGCATCGCCGATGTGGCGGGTCTGAATCGACTCTCGTGCCTGCTATTTTCCCGAGCTGCGGGAGCGATTTGCGGGATGGTGGAAGCGGAAATCCACCGTGCGGGCACACGTCCGCTGGTGGTGGCGAGCATGTTTGGAAATACTACCGCCTGCGTCACGGAGGCGAAACGGATCTTGGAAGAAGCGGGCTACGAAGTGCTCATCTTCGCCGCGACCGGAGCGGGCGGGCGATCAATGGAAGCGCTGATTGAAAGCGGACTCGTCGCCGGCGTGCTCGACCTGACGACTACTGAATGGGCGGATGAAATCGCCGGTGGAGTCCTCACTGCGGGATCCACGCGGATGGATGCCGCCGGGACAGCCAAGGTGCCCGCCGTCATTGCTCCCGGTTGCCTCGATATGGTGAACTTCGGTGAGAGAGATTCGGTTCCGGCAAAATATGAGGGTCGGAATTTTTACATCCACAATCCGCAAGTGACGCTGATGCGGACCAACCCGGAAGAATGTGCCCTTTTAGGCCGGATTATAGCTGAAAAAGTCAACCGCTACCGAGCTCCTGTGGCCGTGATGATCCCGAGGAAAGCGATCAGTGTCATTAGCGCTACCGGACAGCCCTTTCACGATCCCGTTGCGGACGAAGCACTGTTTGACGCGATTCGAAAACACGCGCAGGTCCGCGTCGAGGAATTCGACGAGGAGATCAACAGCCCGGTTTTCGCCAAAGCCTGCGCGGAAAAGCTCCTTGATCTGATGAAGCACCAATAGAGCCTGACTGAACCCAAACCCAAAAAACCAAACCACCATGACTCGACATTTCGGCATGTTCCAGTTTCACCCGGAAGTCACTCCGGCGCAGATCGACCATTGTTTCGCAGAAATGCGCGCGATGGTCGGAAGAATCCCGGGACTTCTGACGTTTGAGCACGGTCCCTACGACAGCCCGGAAGGTCTAGCGGACGGATTCACCCACGGTTTCATCATGACCTTCGACAGCAACGCAAGCCGCGACGCCTACCTGCCCCATCCCGAACATGAAAGAGTCCGGCAGATCGTCGTGCCGAATCTGGCGCGGGTGGTGGTCTTTGACTTCGCAATCTGATTTCCCCATGTTCAGACTCATACTTCTCGCGCTCGCGACCGTTTCCCTCCTGCGAGCGGCACCGGTTTCGCTGTTCGATGGCAAAACCCTCAGTGGCTGGGAAATGCCCGCCGGGGAGGAAAAATGGTGGCAGGTGAAGGACGGCATGATCGTCGGCGGATCATTGGAACAGAAGGTCCCGACCAATCTCTTTCTCAGTTCAGCCCGCAGTTTTCAAAATTTCGAGCTCACCTTTAAAATCCGCCTAGTGAAGGGCCAGGGCTTCATGAATTCCGGCATGCAGGTGCGGAGTGCACGCCATGCGGGAAAAGCGCCGATGTCCGGCTACCAGGTTGACGCCGGGATCGGATACTGGGGAGATCTTTACGATGAGCATCGTCGCAACAAGAAGCTGACTGGTCCGGTAGATCCCGCGGCTTTGGCGAAGGTGGTGAAGGATTGGGAATGGAATGATTACCGGATCGTTTGCGAAGGTCGCAAGATCCGCTCGTGGATCAATAGTCAGCCGGCTGTCGATTTCACCGAAGCCGATCCTGTGATTTCACTTGATGGCAAGCTCGGCATCCAGGTGCACGCAGGCGGGACCCTGTTAGTCCAACTCAAGGATATTTCTATCAACGAGCTGCCCGCATCTCCGGCTGTGGGTTCCAAGGCAAGAACACCCGAGGAAGAGCGCCAGTCCTTCCAACTGCCCGAGGGCTTCGTCGCCGAACTCGTGACGTCTGAGGAGCAGGGAATCGGCAAACCGATCACCATGGCGTGGGATGCGCGGGGCAGATTGTGGACGATGACCGCGCTGGAGTATCCGGTGGATGCGAATGAAAACCGCGCCAATGCCGAAGCGCTCTATGCCCGTGGTGGGAAAGATCAGGTGCTGGTCATCGATCATCCTGAAAAATCCGAACCGCAAACCGCAAGAGTCTTTGCCAAGGGACTCGCTCTCCCTCTTGGTCTCCTGCCTGATCTCGATGGAACTGGCGCGTTCATCCAATACGGCTCGCAGATCCGCCGCTACCTTGATACCGACAAGGATGGAAAGGCCGACAAGTTCGACGTCGTTTTGGAAGGATTTGGCATTCAGGACTCGCACCTCATGCCGCACCAGTTCGAGAGGGCTCCCGGAGGCTGGATCTACGTGGCACAAGGGCTTTTTAATGACTCAATGGTGCGTCGTCCGGGTGGTCTCGCGTTCGCGGATGGCTCGAAGGAAAAAGCTTTTAAAGCCTGCAAGCTCGCCCGCTTTCGTTCGGACGGCAGCGACTTTGAACTCGTCAGCGCAGGGCCTAATAATATCTGGGGGCTTTTTCAGACACGGGAGGGAGAAACCTTTCTGCAGGAGGCAAATGACATGGGGATTCCCGTCACGGAGTTTTTGCCCGGCACCCATTACGCGACCGGTTCGAAGGACAAGCTTCGCCCCTACGCGCCGCAGATCCCAGCATCGATGAAACCGATCATGGGCGGCACGGGACTGAGTGGTCTCGCCGTCGCCGAGGATAAGGACAGCGCTTTTGCCAAGGCTTTCGACAACACCCATGTGATCTACGTTGCCAACCCGATCACCGGACGCATCCAGATCATCACGACCCAAGTGATGGAGGGCCAGCATCCAGAGTATTCCAAGCGCGAGGATTTTCTGGTTTCCAGCGATCCCTGGTTCCGGCCCGTGTCGATCCACTTCGGTCCTGATGGCTTTCTCTACATCGCGGATTGGTATAATAAAATTATCTCACACAACGAGGTGCCTAGGACGCATCCAGACCGCGACAAGACCCATGGTCGCATCTGGCGGATTCGTCCAGTGGGTGCCAAGACGCCCGCTCCAGTCGATCTGACGGCGCTTTCCGATGACCAGGTGATGGAACTGCTAGGCGGACCGAGCACCCGCACCGCGGCGATGGCATGGGCTCGGTTGGGGGAGCGGAAGAAACCTGAGACGCTGGCGAAACTTTCCGCAATCGCGGTCGATCCCAAGGCCATCACAGCGCGCAGGCTCGATGCATTCTGGGCGCTGGAAATCGGCAAGGCAGTCACTGCTGCCATTCTGAAATCCCTCATCGCCGATGCCTCTTCCGCGATCCGCTACCAAGCGGTGCGGGCGGCTGGTGAACTTCAAATTTCTCCGAAGGAATTCGTCACACTTTTTAGCAAGACCCCAGACGATCCGAACTACCGGGTCCGCGCCGCGCTGGCGAATGCGGTTCGTGGTCATCAAGCACCGTCACCGGAAATGATGTCGCTCGTTGCAAGGCTGGGGCGCGAACCGCTTGATACCGCAGGTCAGTGGGAGAAGTATGATCGCGAGTTCGAGCGCTATCTTGCGCGCTGGGCGATGGAAACGCATTTCGCTGAAACGGCGAAGATGATGCAGGCAGATCGCTCGCTTTCGCAGGAGAGCCGTTTGCTTGCTATTCTTTCGCGGGAGCCAAGCACAGCGGCGGCATTGTTAGTCAAGGAGCTGCCATCACTATCCCGTCCCTTGACGAAGGATGAGCTGACCTTGCTAGGCTCCCAGATTAGCCAACCAGCGGTGCTGGCGGCGTTGCAATTGTTGCTCGGTGACGAAGTGCGTCGCAAGCCTGCGTTGCAGAATCTGACCCGCCTTGATGCCAAGTCAGTAGCGAATCCTGTCCTAGCGACTGCGGTTTCCTCTGCTTGCGAGGGACTGCTTTCCAACTCACCTAACGCAGAGGATCGCGCGTTGGTGCTGAAGCTCGGGCGGCTGTTTCGCCTGACTTCGCTTGAGCCGGTGATCGCGGCGGAGATCAAGTTGGATGCCAGTCCTGAAGATCTAACACAGTTGCTTTCGGCACTGCGCGAAATCGGATCCAACCGCATCGAGCTTTTCGCAAGCTTGATGGATCATCCAAACGACGCGGTGAGACGTGAGGCAACGAGTGCGTTGGCTTTTTCCTTAGATACCAAGAGCGTCGATTTTCTGGCTGCTCGCTGGGCGAAACTTCCCGGCGCGATCCGCACCATCACGGTCGATGGATTGACGTCGTCGAAGGAGAAAGCCACGGCATTCGCAAAAGCCGCTTCAGGCGGAGCATTCCCCGGACTCGATGCCGGGGCATTCGAGAAATTGATCGCGGTGCTTGGCCGCGATGATGCCTCACTCGCGACCCTGATGGAGAAAACGGCGGGCATGTTCCGATCCGTGATCCGTGTGCCCGGCAAGGGAGGCAAGGCATCTACGGTCAATTTAGTAGGTCCATTCACCGTTGAGACTTGGATCGAGTTCGATCCCGGCATCGACAACAAGGACAGCCTACTCGGAAAAAAAGGCGGTGCGGATTTCAACTTCTTCCAAAGCCGGTTACGCGTTTATGGGGGTAAAGAAGCGGGCGATCTCATTACGGCCAATCGTGTGATGGCTCCAGACGTTTGGGTCCATTGCGCCGTCACGCGGGATGCGGCAGGAAAATTCCGGATCTATTTCGATGGCGAACTCGATCAGGACAAGGGGCGCCCGTATCGCGAGCCGCTTCAAAGACTGGAAATTGGTGTGGCCAACACCGGCCGTTTGGGAGCTGCTAGGTATGACGAATTTAGAATTTGGGATGTGGCGCGTTCCGCAGACGAAATCCGTGCGAACTTCAGAACGCGTCTGGATCTGGAGAAGCGCGAGCATCTGGTGAAACGGGTTTCAGGAGACGCTCCCGGTGGTCTTGATTCTGAAATGACCCATGATTTTCCAGCTCTTGTAACTCCCGCAGAAGCCGCTGCGGCTGCCGCGAGGTTTTCGAAATTTCGGGCGATGACCGAGAAGCCTGGCGATCCAGCCGCCGGGCGGGCCATCTTTCAGGCAACCTGCATGATTTGCCATCAAGTGAAAGGCGAGGGCCAACAGGTCGGGCCCGATCTTAGCGGCGTCGGGGCCATGGGACTCCAAGCCGTCCTCCGCAACGTGCTCGATCCGAATGCTCAGCTTGAAAGCGGCTACTACCGCCACGACATCTCGCTGACCGATGGATCGCTGGTGAGTGGATTTCTGGTCGAAGAAACGAAGGAGTCGCTAACGATCCGGCCCATCGGTGCCGACCCCAAAGTGATTCCACTTGCATCCGTGACCAACCATGCGGTTTCGAAACGCTCGCTGATGCCGGAAGGCTTGATCGAAGGTTTCAGCGAAAAGCAGGTTGCAGACTTGTTCAGCTACATCGACTCGCTAAAATGATTTTAGCGCTACTACTTACCTCAAAATGAAACTATGATCTACCGTGTACTTTCCATCGCAGTCGTTGGTTTGTTGGCCATAATCCCAGCAGAGGCGGATGCCCGTCGCCTCGAAGTCCTTTTTTTAGGCGATGACGGCCCGAGCAATCCGCTGGAGGGCTACCGAGTACTTAAGGAAAATCTAAGCGGCCAAGGATTGAATTTCACCTTCGTGGAGGATCTTTCGAAGGTCACGCGGGAGACGCTGGATCTTTACGATGCGTTGATCGTGGATGCGAGTTACGATAAAGACCCCGCCCCGGCAGCGATTTTTTCATGGGTCCAAGCAGGTGGCGGACTCCTTGTGCTGAATCGTCAGCCGGGCAATTTCTCAAGCTCAAAGGAATGGGCCGCTCTGCTCGATGGCGCGCCCAAGGCGAATGTGGGCAAGGGCCGCGTCGATACCATCGCGCAGCCTGCATGGGAATCACCCGAGTTGAAGGCGCGGATTTTATGGTCCATCGGTGAGAAAAAAGCCGCCGAGTTCGCGCAGTTGAAGCTTCCACCGCTCACCACGGAGATCCCAGAAATCGCCAATCGCACCCACCCGGAGATTCCGATGATGGAGTTGCAAAAACCGCTATCTCCCGCCGACAGCGCCGCACACACTCAAGTGCCAGCGGGCACCAAGCTTGAGTTGTTCGCTTGCGAGCCGATGGTCGTCAATCCGATCGCCATCGACTGGGACAGCAAAGGCCGCGCATGGGTGGTGGAGAGTTTCGGCTACCCGAACAACGTGCCTGAAGAACCGGGCACGGGCATGGATAACATCAAAATCCTCGAAGACACGAACGCCGATGGCAAAGCGGACAAGATGACCTTATTTGCCCACGGTCTGCGCCACTGCACGACGAGTGTTTTCGTAAAAAACGGCGTTGTAGTGACGGACGGCAAGGACATCGTTTTCTTAGGCGATGAGAATGGCGACGATCAAGCCGACACCCGCAAAGTCTTGGCGACGGGGCTGGGAATTTTTGACACCCATGCGTCCACCTCGCAGTTCCAATATGGCCTAGATAACTGGATTTATGCGACCGTCGGCTACAGCGGTGTGGAGATCCGAGTTGGTGAAAAAAAGCACAAATTTGCCCAAGCGGTTTTTCGGTTTCGGCCCGATTTGTCAAAGTTGGAGTTATTGCAAAATACGACGAATAACACTTGGGGCCTCGGCTTCACCGAGCAGGGAGATGTCATCGGTTCCACCGCAAATAACAACCCCTCGTGGATGGTGTCGATCCCTGCCGCAGCTTATGCAAACCAAGGAATCCCCCAACCGAAAACGCCTCGGCTCGACACTTCCGTGAGAGTGGACCATAAGTCAAAAAGCGACCCGGCAGCGGATTTCGTAAAAATGTTCACCAACACCAAAGACGTCACTCAGGTGGACCAAATCGCAGGCTACACGGCCGCAGCTGGCCACCATTTTTATAATGACAGCGTGATGAAGGATACATTTTCTGCTAAGAATGCCTTCATCTGCGAGCCGACTGGCCACATCGTTGCCACGGCGCTTGTGACGGATAAGGGTTCGCTCAAGGAGACAGCGCTGCGGGGGAACAACGCCTTCGCCAGCTCGGATGCATGGGCCGCACCTGTCGCGGCGCGTGTCGGGCCAGACGGCGCACTCTGGATCGCGGATTGGTATAACCCGATCATTCAGCACAACGTCGTATTCCGTTACTACAATCCAGCTCGTAACTACGATAAACCGCATAGCCCATTCCAATCAGGAGAAAAGAAGGGCCCGGGAAAAGGCAATGCTTATGACACGCCACTGCGCGACACCACCCATGGTCGGATTTGGAGGATCGTCCCGGTCAAAGCTCCCCTGCGCAAAGAAATCGAGACCGATACGAAAAATCTCACCGCGCTGCTAGATGAGCTCTCCTCCCCTTCACAGTTGATTCGCTTGCACGCCCAGCGCGCACTCGTTGAAAAGGGCGGCGGAGAAGCCGTGCCGCAGTTGGTCAAACTCATCACCGCTCAGGCTGCGCCAAAAGGCAATGAACTCCCGCTCGCGGCGGTGCATGCCATCTGGACCTTGGAAGGCCTTGGAGCGCCTGCGGGAAGCGTCGCTCACCAAGCTCTTGTGGACGCACTTCAGTCACCCCACGCATTGATCCGCCGCCATGCCATGCTCGCGCTGGGTGCGGCGGACCCTGCAGTGATTGCGGGTTTACCCGATTTCCTCGCCACCACGAAGAACCCACGCGAATTGCTAATGGTGATGATCCAAGCGGCACTCACGGCCCCGAATCCATCCATTGCCAAGGCCATCTGGAAATTTGCAACCAGCGAATCAGAACCCGACCCCACCGTGAAAGAAGCGGCCCAGCTTGCGATGCGTCATCAAGGCTTGGCCCTTTTCACGGGTGATTTCGCCAACTTCAGCGCGGAGCCTCCGAGCACTTGGTCCGGCCAAGAAGCGATACAAGTCATCACCCGCCTTGCCGCAGGGCCGGAGCGTGACGCGCTGGTGGCCTTCGCCCCGCAGGCACCTGCTGGACTCCGCAGCCACATCGAAAAAATTCTCGCCGCCCCGCCCGTGCGCGACCGGACACCCGTCGAAGTGCCGGGTCGTTTCATCCCCGGTCGCGATGCTTACATGAAAGCCTGCATCGAGTGTCACCAAGCCGATGGCACCGGTGTCACCGGGACATTTCCACCGCTGGTCGGCTCGGAATGGGTCAAGGGTGACTCGACAACGATGATCCGCATCATCCTCGGTGGCTTGATGGGGCCAGTCACGGTCAAGGGCCAAGCGTTCAATGGCGCGATGCCTGGACATAGTGCGATGCCGGATAAGGAACTCGCAGAAATCATCACCTTCGTGCGTTACGCCTTCGGGGATCTCTCGGAACCGCCCATCACTCCAGACGCTGTTAAGGAACAACGCCCACTCGTCGAAGCCCGGAAATTTGCGCCCTGGTCGGTCACAGATCTTCGCGCCGTGGATCAAAAATGAGCTTCTCCGCCCACGATTCACTTTCAACCACACACCATCCCATGAAAAAAATTCTCCTCTCGCTCACCCTACTCTCCTGCCTCGCATTTGCCGCAGCGGATGATCCACAAACGATCGACGCGACGGGCCAAAAATTCACGGAGCCGAAAGCACCAAGTCACCTGCGGGTGTTAGTCGTCGGGTCTGGGTCGTCACACGATTTCCCGAAATTTTTCCTCGGCACCGATTCTGAAACGCTCAAGGCCACGGGCAGTATCGACACCGCCGCCACACCGAATCCGGACGAAGCGCTGGCTCTTATGCCTCAAGCAGACGTGCTCGTTTTCAGTGGAAATCATCCACTTTATGGCAAACCGGAATTTCAAAAGGCCCTCGCCGATTTCGCGGAAGCGGGGAAAGGCATCGTCTTCCTCCACGCGGCGAACTGGAAGCACGCGTGGAAAGGCTACAACGAGCGCTTCATCGGCGGAGCGACGCCGGGACACGGCAAAGGCGAGTTCCTCGTCACGGTGAAAAACGCCGAGCATCCCGTCATGAAGAGCGTGCCTGCAACCTTTTTAATCACGGACGAGAATTACTACGCCAGCTTCAATCCAGATGCCAAGGTCGAAGTCCTCGCAGAAAACGCCCCAGACGGCACCAAGCCCGCCCACCCCAGCGTCTGGATCGTCAATGATCCGAAGACCCGCATCGTCTGCATCACCCTGGGTCACGCCGCAGATGCGCACGAAAACCCTGCCTACAAATCCCTACTTACCAACGCGGTGAACTGGGTCAGCAAGCATTAGTCGATGATCCGCCGCATCGGGATCATGTTCGAGTAGTCGAAGCCCTGTTTTTTAAAAAACTCTTGCGACTCCGCACTGATCCGGTCGGTCAGGAGAGTGATGCGCTTGAACTGCTTCTTCTTCGCGAAGTCCGCAACGTAATCCACTAACATGCTGCCATAGCCCTGACCGCGGTGGTCGGGGTGGATGACCACGTCTTCCATGAGGATCACAAAGCCACCGCGCGCTGTGGAAATGGTGAAGAGCAGATTCACCATGCCGAAGATTTGGTCATCGTTTCTCACGACGAAGATGCGCCCACGGTTTGGCTGTTCGAGGATCAGGCGCAGGCCGCGTTCTTGGATGGCTCGGTCCGCCATGAAGTCGCCCGAGGCATCGAGCAGGTTCATCACCAGCTCGGTCAACGCCGCTAAATCTTCAATCGTCGCAGGCTCGACACGCGGCAAGTCAGTCAGGCTTGGGGTTTCCGCAATTTTCTTCACAGGCGGAGTGTGACATGATTTTTGAATCGGAAAACGAAAATTTCGGAAGTCTTTATTTCACTCACTCCGCTCGTAAATCCGGCCGATTTTTCCGCGTTCGGGCTTCTGCTTGGGTGCTTTTCCAAGCGGAAATTTTCCCGTGGTGCCCAGACAGTAAGACCTCTGGCACCTTCATTCCCCGGAAGTCGATGGGCCGGGTGTAGGCGGGCGCTTCGAGGAGATTCGGATCTGAAAATGACTCGTCCACGGGTGAACGCTCATCGCCAAGCGCCCCTGGAAGCAAGCGGATCACCGCATCGCTCAACACCGCCGCCGCCAGCGCTCCGTTCGTCAGCACGTAGTCGCCTATGGAGATTTCGTCATCCACCAGCGCATCGATCACCCGTTGGTCCACGCCCTCGTAATGACCGCAGAGGATCAGTAAATGGCTCTCCTGAGCGAGTTCTTGAGCAAGTGCCTGTTTGAAGGGGCGTCCTTGTGGGGTCATCAGCAACACCCGTGTATCATCCCTCTTCAGCGCTTCCACCGCAGCGAAGAGCGGCCCCGCTTGCAGGAGCATCCCCTGCCCTCCTCCGCACGGAGAATCGTCCACGCGGCGGTGCTTGTCTTCAGACCAATCCCGCAGTTGATGGCCCTCCACCGTGACCAAACCAGCCGCCCGCGCCCGCTGAATGATGGAGTCACTCAGCGGCGCCAGTGCCACTTCAGGAAATAAAGTCACGATGTCGATCCGCATGCGCGGCAAGCTATCCGGATTTCCAAGCGAGGTGAAGCCGGGAAAAGTTGGTTTTCGTGGTTGCGGCGCCTTTCCTTATTTCACAAACTATCTCACCCCAAACTCATGGAAGATCGCTACGAAATCAGGAAAAAAATCGGCCAAGGTGGCTTAGGCTCGGTTTATCTGGCCAACGACTTGCGGATGAACCGTGAGGTGGCGATCAAACGCATCGGCCTCGCCCCCGATGATCCTGCACTTCAGGAGGAATCCACGAAGCAACTTCTCAAAGAGGCTGGCGCCCTCGCCTCCCTTCAGCATCCGCACATTGTGACGATCTATGATGTCGGTGCGGATGAGGATGGCCCTTTCGTCGTCATGGAATTGATCACGGGGAAAACGCTAGATGAATTGATCGAAATAGCGCCGCTAACCTGGCCGGATTTCCGTGAGTTCGCCATGCAGACTCAAGAGGCACTCATCGCCGCGCAGGAGTTGAATTTGATCCACAGCGACATCAAGCCGGGAAATCTGATGCTCACCTGGCTGCCCTCCGGAAAATTTCAGATCAAGATTGTGGATTTCGGCCTAGCGACGCTTGCGGCATCACAGTCGGTCGAAGAACTGCAACACCTCGAAGCAGTTTACGGATCCATTTTTTTCATGGCACCCGAGCAATTCGAGCGGGTTCCTCTGGATGCTAGGACTGACATTTACGCGATGGCCTGCGTTTATTATCAGGCACTTACCGGCACTTATCCCTTTCGGGGAGAAACCGGGGACGAAGTGATGACGGCGCATTTGCACCATCAAGTGATCCCCATTCAAGACCTCCGTGCAGGTATCCCAATGTGGGTCTGCGACTGGATCATGTGGCAGCTCAATCGCCTGCCACAGGACCGCCCGGAATCCTCGCGAGAGGCGCTCCAGGTTTTTCTCCAAAATGATAAGAACCCGAAGCCCACGATGAGCCGGGGCCCAGTCGCCCCCCGGACGACTCCCATTCCGCGAGCTCGCTTGGCAGGGACTGCGGCGACGCAGCGCATCCCCTCGGCTTCCCCCGCCGCCGTGACTTTAAAAATGACGGCTCCTCAAGCACTCCAGCCACCCGAGGGTTCGAAGCCGAGCGTCCATTCGTCATCACACACGCTCCCCCAATCGGTGCCTACGGTCGAAATCGACGCACGCCCATCCACCGCTACACCCACGAAACGGAAGCCCCAATCCGTGCCTACGGTCGAAATGAGCGCGCGCACCAAAACGGCCAAGCTCAAAACCGCCGCTTCAGAACAGGCCCCCCCCGTAGCCATTCACCCGCCGAAAAAAAGCAAGATCGGGCGGATGATCCTCATCGGCGGAGCTTTCATCAGCATTTTAGGAGTTTTGGGCGTGCTGTTGTTCAACCGCATCCAAGAGCGCAAACTCAGCGAGCGCTACGCAAATCTTTTAGTCGAAGCGACAAACGGCAGTACCGAAATCCCCATGTCCTTGGCCGAGCTAGACCGCTACTTGGCCGACAGCACCAATGCCGACACGGATGAAAAGAAAAATGCGTTCTTAAGCCTATTGAAGGTGGCGAAACCCAATGACGGGAGCAATTTCGACAGCCACATCGTCAAGTTTGCCATGCAGACGGTGGAACTGCTGCCAGAAGACCGCCAACTATTCATCCAGCGAGTCGTCGCGCACCGTGTGGACGCCACCAGCGCCGCTCTCCTTATCGATTTTGCCCGCAGCACCAAGGACAAGCTCTCCGCAGAAGCGGCCTTCGAGGTGGTGAGGAATGTCGCAGGCGACGAGCATTTTCCCAGCATACTCGCGGTGATCAGCTTCCACCCAAATCCTAAATTGCGGACCTCTGCCGAGTCCATCGCCCAAGAGATCCTCAAAAATAGTAAAACAAAGTCAGCACTGCAGAGTCAGCTGACGAAGGTAATTGGAGAAACGACGGATAAAAAAATCCTTGATGTGCTCCGACGACTGGAAAAGTCGATCAACTGAGCGCCGCATCAGGCCGTGTAGACCTGCACCGGTCCCACGCCACTTCCCTGCACTCGGCGCAGTTTCTCCACGGCCTTTCTCAGCGCAGTCGCGGCACCCAGCGCATCCGCTAGAGTATTCATACGCGAGAAACTGAACCGTAGGCTGCTTTTTGCCCTCGCTTCAGGGATGCCCATGGCCAGCTGCACATGGGATGGGCGCTGTTTTCCCGTCATGCATGCTGAGCCCGCCGAGCAGGCGACGCCCGCTTCATCCAGCAAGATCAATAATCCGGCCGCATCACATTCATCAAACGACAGGTGGCTGGTATTCGGCAGGCGGCACTGCGGGTCACCATTGACCCAGACTCCAGAGATTTCCGCTAGGACTTGACGTTCAAAGGCATCTCGCAAGGCGGCCAAGGCTTCTCCAGCAGCCAGAGCCATCTGCGCTGCCACTCCCATCCCCACGATGCTCGCCGTATTTTCCGTGCCGCTGCGCCTGCCTCCCTCTTGCCCCCCACCTTGGGAAAGTGGCTCAAATCTCAAGCCTTGGCGGACAAATAAAGCCCCCACGCCCTTCGGACCATGAAACTTATGGGCGGAGAGCGATAGTAAATCGACGCCTAACTCGCGCACATTCACAGGGATTTTCCCGAGTGCCTGAATCGCATCCGTATGTAGGGGTAAGCCCAGCGCCCGGGTGCATGCTGCCACCTCGCGGAGCGGCTGGAGCGCGCCCGTCTCATTATTCGCCAGCATCACCGAGACATAAGCTGCACCTTCAAGCCTTTCGGCAAAACCCTCCATCGCGAGGCTGCCACCTGCCGTCACCGGGAGTTTCCGCACCTCTCGGCTGCGCGACTCCACCCAGCGCAGCACCGCGCTATGCTCGATGGCAGAGACCAGCGCCGCCCCCGGCCCCGCCAGTGTGTCCAGCGAATGCAGCGCGGTGTTCACACTTTCCGTGCCGCCGCCGGTGAAAATGATTTCTGATGGCTCGGCACCAATGCATGCCGCCACTTGCTCCCGGGCGGTTTGGATTGCACGGCGCGCAAGTTTCGCACCCGCGTAGGCGCCAGACGGATTTTCAAAGCCAACCCGCAACCACGGCAGCATCGCCTCCAGCACTTCCTCCGCCAGCGGCGTCGTCGCATTTGCGTCTAAATAGATCACCCGCGCATCCTCTTGCTGCGAGGCTTCAAGATCAACCCGGAAAAACTCAGATCCGCCTACTCAATACGCCTCAGCGGCCCGGAACGCTTGGACCACCGCATGCAGCCAGCGGTAGGTAAACTCGGCTCCCATCGCCAGGCTTTTTACCCATTCCATCCCGAAATCCCGCATCGTCTGCCAAGGGGAACTTGAGGAAATGCAAAGCAGTCCGACGAGCACGAGCACATTGGACAAGTAGATAATCATCAGTGACAGGAAGGTGCCGTTATCCTTCAAATCTGGCTGATCGCGCGGGATCATCCACAAGGTCCAGAACATGTGAAAGGTCCAAGTGACGCCGATCATCGCATACATCACGCGCCGCCATTCCGTCGGAACTTCTGAGAAAGCCCCCATGAGAAAATAGATCCCAGCCACGACGACCGACCAAAACGGCACAAAATATGGCGACAGCGAAATCAATAAATTCGTCTTATTCGTCGTGATGAACCCGCCGTCTGAACCGACGTGAAACTCAATCACCCGCCCACGGAAAAGTAGGACAAATACTGCGTGGGTCACCTCATGGCCAAGCACATACATGTAGAGAAAAAATGTCCGTCCCAAGCCGGAAAAAAACCACCCCGCCATCACCAAACAGCCCGTCGTAAAATAACAACACTCCGCCGTTCGCCAAAACTCCTTGTCAAAAGTCACATAAGAAAACCGGCCCAAAAAGGTCCACGTCGTGACCGTGCAAAGTGGGAACAATGCCAGCGCGATGCACCACCGGATGACTCGACCGAAGCCAATGAACAGGCCGCTCTCCTCATCCGACATCACAGGCGACGCCAAAACGAGTTGCTTCTGCTGCGGATCATTTCGCCGATTCACGTGCTCCTGAGTCCGCTGCGGCAGTGCGCCGACGACCCGCGCGAACGAGACACGCTCGCGGCGCTGGTTGCTCTGCGGACGTTTCGCAGGGGTCTTATGAAGCGGTGGTTTCACTCAGCTGGATTGCGGCAGATTATTTCGTAAATCTTAACAAATCAAGCGAGAAAATTTCACGAAAACTCCGGGAGCCAACCATTAACCCGAGTCCCGATCACCGCAGACTATGCTCAAAGCACCAACCTAGAAAACCGCGACAAGCTAAAGCCCTTCCCTTCTGCAAGTCCCGCAGGCTCAACAAGAGCTGACCTAGGTCCAAGAATCGCCCAGCCTAGTGAACGCCTCAGGTCAGGGCACTGAAATGACCCCACACTGGGTGAAATCGAGGGAGCCGTTGCCAGCTGGCGTGAACCAAATATTCACGGTGCCTGTGTTTTTCATCACCGTGACAGGCCCTAGGAAGAGCAAATCAAAATTTTCCAGATCGAGGGGATAATTTCCTCCACTATCGTATCCTTGTCCCGCGAAAAGACCCGAGCGGTTGTTCACCTCCTTTTGGACGTAGGCCATCCCAATGGACCGGATCGGATTGGTTGTGCGGATGCGGGCGACCGAGCGAATTTTGGTCCCGGCAGGCACGGTCTTCAAAGTATCGAGATGCCAGAATACCGCCTCTTGCGCACCGGACTGATTCTCTACCAGACCACTCATCGTGAACCGCTGCCAGACACCTGCCGCGTCGGTGACTTTGGAGCCTGCCAGATTCCCATTCACGCCGAACCAATCATCCCAGCCGCCAGTGGCTCTCACGCCTGTGCCATCACTCATCGGCATGCTACCTGCCATGTAGGGATTGAAAGTCAGCCATCGCGGGCTGCCATCCTCTGGAACAGCGAAGGGAGTGACAGGCACATACGGTTCCAGCGCGGCGGCCACTGCCTGGCCCAGCTTCTGGGCTCCAAGGGCATTTGGATGGAGATTATCCCTGTAGTAATCCGAGTTTACCGTCCCATCCTTTTTAAAAACTGAGGGATAGGGCACCCACGTGACAGGCCGGGTGGCAGCGGAAGCTTGTAACAGAGCATTCGCAGCGTCTGCGAGAGCGGTTTGATTGATGCCGCCCGGTGTACCCGTAGAAAGCGGGGGAATGGCAATCGCGATGATCCGTTTAACGCCGTTCGCCAATAAACAATCCCAGTTTGCGACCCGTGCGCTAGCAACCCCTTCAGCCGTTACACCCCAGTATAATTCACAGTCATTCGTCCCAGAAAGCTCGACCACGAGCTTGGGCGAGCGGCCTAACAAGGTCGCCATCGGCTGACTACCCGCAAAAGTGGCACCGTCCGCTAGGTCCGCGATTTTTGCCCCTGAGAAACCGAAGTCCAAATGACTGGTAAAGTTTCCGCCACGGGACATATTCTCGAAACGGCCTGAAAGGTAGGCCTGCGCCCACATCATGTAGGAGGTTTCAAGGGTGAGGATTCCAGGGACTAGATCGTCACGATAAGAGCTTCCCGCCGTGATGCTGTCACCATAAGAAGCCACCTCAAGCCAAGTCGTGGCTTGGCGGATGCGGTAAAACATTTTGGAAGACCGTGGATCTGGATCTGTCCAGCTCAGCTCCGAGCCGTCTCCCTGTTTTGTCGCAACCTCAGCCCACCGACCGCCTTCGGTTTGAGTCGTGCCGAGATCGTTGGAGCGTTCGATCCAATAGCGTTCCCCCACCTCGGACGGCCAAGTGAGTCGAGTGTTCACCGCATTTTGGCTGGCGACGAAATCCACCTTCGGGGTCCCCGCCAAACCAAATTGACAGAGCACCAAGGACAACGCGCAAAACCTGATCAGGCAGATGCAGTGCGATGATACCTGTCTCAAATAACAGACATTCAACGCCAAATCCGCTCGTGCCGGCGAAGATTCCTTCGCTTGTTGGTCTGCCCACATCGCTTTCATGGGTCGAGTTCATGAGTTCTCCGTCAACTTCTCAAGTCCATTCAACGGTTCTGCTAGGGCTACCTCATTTTGTTTTTAACCGCGAATGGACGCCAATGAACGCGAATGAAACCAAATTCACCTGCCCGATGCATCGGCATGGAGACCATTTGTTCAAACTTTCGGTTATACCTCTAATCATTCGCGTCTCTTTGCGTTCATTCGCGGTTGGTGTTTTCAGAATGCTGCTCAACCGGCAATCCGCCGGGTCAGCGTCCCATTTGAGATTTTTACATGAGGAAGGCAGGAATACAGGAAGGAAGAGATGGCGTTGAGGCTCTTTTTCCTGTCTTCCTGCTTTCCTCATTCAATCTCTTTCTTCTGCTGTTTTATAAATGAGGATGGCGCGTCGTAGGCGTAGTTGACTCCTGCCGCTGGCCCAATTCCCCCACAGTAGCGCAGGCTCAACAAGGGCTCTAGTTTCAAGACAAGGGTGCTTAACGATGATTTTTCCTGTAGCTCTATCACAACGATCTTTTGAGAAAGCAGATTATCGATTAGTTGTGTCTGTTGTAATCTGCGATACAAGCCGTCCGCGCTGGCAACCTCAGAAATCGGCTAACTTGGCCACACCGAGCATCCCGGACACAGCCACCGGACGAACTGCCATCCACACCAGCCATCCTTTCCCATATTAACGCCCGATCCCGAGCCCTCTCTGAGCAGCTCAGGCGATTGGCAATCCATTGCCCCATGCTGACAAGGTCAACGCGCTACCGACACTTCTCTCACGAGGTGAGGCGGACTTCTAATTGTTCCTGTCTGCGGTAGTCTTGCTAAGGAGAAGGGGATTGCATCCCCTCCACGGAGCACCCGTCTTTTGCGAGCGCGATCACATAACATCAACCCGTCAAAGTCTGAGTCATCCCAAGACGAGCGTTGGGATAGCAGCCGGAGGCAAATCCGCCAGGCCGGTTCAGAGGGTGAAGCGGCGCAAACCAATGCGCCGTTCCTACCTCGATCTTATGCTGGCCAAGCGGCCGTCGGTTGCGCCGTCGGCGTGGCTGGTCTTGGGAAGTAACTGAGTTTTTGATGATTTGTGTTTGTCGTAATTTTGTTTTCTCAATCAGATTGTGTAAAAAAAATTTTCCCTCGTTTTCGAAATGCTGGATATATTTTTATGGCGTAGTACAGGGCAGTCAGTAGATTTCCTACAATAAAATACAAAACCCACACCACTCTTTTGCTCGGATTTTCTTCGTAAAACATACAATGAAGCAAAAAATATGCCCACATTGTTAAGACTATCAAGTAGCTAACAATCAATAATATAACTTCATTCATGATCATGATATTTATGGTAAACGCATAGGACACCCCATTTTTGCAAGGTCTGCTGCTTCTTTCATCTGACTGACCCCCCAATACATAACTGCTGCATTAGCCATTCCGTCGATCGCAGCTAGACCTCCCACAATCAATCCTGGTAGCCCAGCAAAGGTAGATAATGCAAGCACGCCGATATCAATCGCGATTCTGACCATATTAGGAGTTGCAAAAGACTTTATAAATTCGAGAGACTGTTTTGTAATGGCATTCTCGCATTCTCCGGGACATCCGGACACCTCATAATCCTCGGCATCCATGCCTGGATATTTACCCAAGCCAGTTTTTATTGCGCTTTCGATTGTTCCGAGAAATGGCAACCATTCAAACCACATACCCAACACATCGTGTCTTGAACCGGGCGTGTTATTTACGAACCCATACAAACTTAAACCACCCGCTTCCTCAATCGGATCCCTGGATGGCCAGCGCCCTGTGGCTGGATCAAAGTAGCGATATCCGTAGTAATAAAGCCGTGTTTCCAGATCCATAGGCTTGGTGGAAAAGCGATAGGCGAACTGATTGGTTGCGTCCGAATTGACAACGGTATTCCCGAAGGGATCATATTCAAAGTGGGCGATGACTTGGCCTGTGGAATTGAGGTATTCGCTGACATTGCCGTTACCGTCGTAGGTTGGATAGGAGGTGTTAAACGTTATTGGGTTAGACGTTATTAGGGAAGATTCGGCTAAGAGGCCACCGACTCCGCCTCCGCCTTGGAGGGTGCCGCTTAGGTCTGGGCCCCAGAGGCGGGTTTTTTGAAGCGTGGGCGGGACACCCACACTCCCTGAGTATTCGGCTATGCAGTTCCACGAATCGTAAACGTAAAGCGTGCTGGTGCTGTCGGTGGTTTTGGCTATTCGGCGGGATCTAGCGTCGTAGGCGTAGGTGGTGGTGACGCTGCCGCTGGTGCTGGAGATTAGGCGATTTTCGGCGTCCCATGTGAGGGTGCTATTTGTGGTGGGAGCGACTGGGAGTGGGTAGGCAGTGGCGTTTCCGTCCTCGTCATAAACAGGCGAGACGCCTGTGCCCCCTTCTTGGATAGTGGTGTATTGATTGACCTTGTTTGTAGCGTAGTTGTCACTGGTGGGAAGAGTCAGGCTGTTGGCAGTTTTTCTACGATTGCCGATGCTGTCATACTCGTAAGCGCGGTCGCTGGTAGTGCCAGCGCTGTGGTCAGTACTGGTAACTTGGCCGAGTGAGTCGTATCCCCATGAGGTATCGCCGGCGTTGGAGACAATGACTCCGCCGAGATTGAAGGTGGTTTGCACCCCCATGCGCTGGCCCAGCTTGTTGACTCCTCCATTCACCGTGGAGTAGTCGTATTTGGAAACGTCGCTGCTGCCAACTTTATTTTGTTTGGCGGCGAGGACGTCGCGGGTGGGTTCCCATGTGTTAGTGACGGTGTGGACGGCTCCGGCGGTGGCGGTGACGTGCTCGACCAAGCTGGAGTTGGCGAAGTAGTCGTAGCGAAAGGTGGAGGTTCCGTTGGTGACAGTGGAGAGGCGACCATCAGTGGGGCCGTAGCCGTAGCTGGTTTGGTTTTCTTGGGTTGAACCGGTTTTAAGATCAAACCCGGTATCACGACCTTGGCTGGTGGGCTTGCGGTCGAGAACACGGAAGAATTCATAGCCCGGCACATTGTCGAGGTTGTAGGAGATTGTCTCGGTGTCGATGGCGAGGGTGGCGGGATCGTAGGTGAACTCGGATTTGGCGACGGAAGTGCTTACGCTTTCTTGGCGGCCAAGGGGGTCGTAAGTGATGGTGACATCTGGGGTGGTATCATTGTAGTCAGTGAGGGTGAGCAAACCATTTCGGTAGGTGTAGGTTGTTTTCACCCTCGTGGTGCTGCTGGGCAAGGTGCGCGCCCACTCGCGCGTCCAAAGCCGTCCTGCAGCAGTGTAGGTGTAGTCGGTGCCTTTGTTGTCTGCGTATTGTTTGCGATCCAGCAGGCCAGTGGTCGGGCCGTAGATCCAAGTCGTGAATTCTGAGCCACCCGGTAGGGTAGCTGGGACGGCGGCTGGATCAAGGATTGGCGCGACTTTCCAAGTATGAAGCTGAGTTCTACGGCCTTGTTCATCGTAAACGTTCCATGTGGGGTAAGTTTGGCTGCCCCATGTGACCTTTACTTGCCCATTGGGATAATAGGCGGTGTAGGCATTCGATAAATCGGGAAGCGTCGATTTGATGACACGCCCCATCTTATCATATTCATAACGCAACACTTCCCCTGCTGCATTTTTAATGGCTAAGGTTTGCCCTGCCTCGGTGATGTCCGGTTTCCCGTCAACATCGACATCGTATGTGGTTGTTCCGAGCCGTAGATCGGTGACGGTAAGTGGTCTTTGTAAACCATCATAGGTCGTAGTCATTTCTTTGAGGATAGCGCCAGTGCTAGATTTAGTTTGGATACTAGAAGGAAGGCCATGCGTGCTAGTTTGAACAGTGCTCGTCCCGTCTGGGTTATAACTAATCGACTGCGCGATCCCAGCGTCAGTCGGGCGGCTAACGACATTTACGGTTTCTACTCCAAAAGATCGAGTTCCGCTACGAAAACCATCGACCGAAGAATAGGATTCACCGACCGTAATTTCTGGCACTCCCGTAGAGGAGATTTTTTGGATGCTCCGGAACGAGACACCGAGTGAGATTCCTCGCAATGTGACACCGGACACAACATCCGTTTCAGTTTTTGTGACTTGAGTGGCCGTGCCAGATCCAAACGGAATGGAACGTGAACTGGCTGTTTGCTCACCTTCTGAATCGTAGCCAGAGGTCACCGTGACGTTATCAGCATCCGTTACGGATTGCACTTTTCCACGAGATCCCAGAGCCGCTGTCGTTGGGTAGAAAGAAACTGTGCTGGTCCCACTGGCGCTATAAATGGTTTTAAACTGGCGCCCCAAAAGGTCTTGAAACGACGTGGATGACATCCCAGAAGATGTCACAACGGTCCTCTCACCACCGCCAGATTCGTCGTGGGTCAGATAGTTATAACTCATATCAGCAACTGCTGTGCCAGTGACGGTTTTAGTGCGTCCGTCCAAGTAAGAACTTGTGATCGCTGTGGAGCCATCCGCTTTTGTGACGGTCACGGTATCACCCGTGCTACTGTGCGTTGTAACGGTCGTGGTCACTGGGCGATCTATTGCATTATTCGACTTTCGAGAAGGACCCGTAAACGTGTGGGTTAGATTATCCATCGAACGAGTTGAATGGCCAAGAAAACGTAAATTATCACCGATTTTGCGTGTAAAGGTGCTGGTAAGCCCTGACACCGTTGTGAAGTCCGTAATGACTGGGGAGTTCGGTGACGCCTGAGTTTCTGTTTTATAGACACGCTTCAGACCATCTCTGAAATACTTCCTGATAATGCCGTTTCGCTCACGCGATTCCTCCAAACCACAGCAGGCATATTGAGAAATATCGTAGTCAGTAACATCCCCGTTATAGATCCGTTTGATTGGCCGTCCGAGCCGGTCAAATCCTGAGTTATAGGACAAATCCGTGTCCCATTGTTCAACGGTGAGGTTGGAAGCAATATCTTTGATAACCATAGAAATCGGTATGTTTCCGAGGGCCAAGGTCTGCTTTGCTTCCTTACCCGAGGTAATCCCAGCACGAGAACCCGCGCCGCTACGGACTGTCATCACAAGATTTCCTCCTACGGTCGCATAGCTATAATTCTCAGCGGTCCCATCGCTATTTTCAACCCAATTGATTCGTCCCGTGTTCGGGGCGGACGCAGTATCTAGATAATATCCTGTGACAGTCTTGTGCCATGCGCTATCCGCCGTTGAAGTTCCGTCCCACGACTCTTGGCTCGTTATCGTCTCAGCGGCACCTAAGAGTAATTTCGTTCTTGATCTAGAAATCAATCGGCTGGCCACATACGAATCTACTGTTGTGGTGTTCCCTTCCACGGTTGTCACTGTGCGTCGAGCGTTGGCTCTCTGTGCCATCGTTAAATCCTTCCAGCCAGAATATTCAATCGTGGTTGAAACTGGTGAACTTGGAGAAAGAGTCGAGTATTCAGTGTATGTCCATGAGCCATCCGGCTTCACCGAAGATTCAAGACGGCCATGCGTGAGTGGGTTAGAGGGAGTATTGAGATGAGTGTATGTCGTAGTTTGCGGAATTTGCCCCGGAGTATCAAATGCCTTGGTGTATGAGACTAGACGTTTTTTACCGAGTTCACCACCCGTGCTTGTTAATGAAAAATCATCATAATCTTCACGTGTTTTGCTGATTAGCGAAAGATCTCCGATAGTGCCAGCTGCATCCACCGAGGAGACGAAAGATTGACGTTCAATCGTATAGTTCCACGCCTGAGTGCCGCGTTCTTTAATATCGAGTATCTCTTTAGCGAGAAGCGGTCCTGTGGTATCTTCTCCCGCATATTGCGTAGATACGATCCGACTTGGTCGGCCACTAGAATCGAGTGTTTCCGTAATTTCATGCGTGCTGATACTAGTACCAGCTAAACCACTGCTTTCTTTTTTGGTCCAGATGAGAGTGGTATCACTCGTGGAACCTAAAGGGCGTTTGAATACAATTTCCGTCAAAGGAGTATTTCCTGTAGCCTCAAAGCCCGTTGTGACATAGTATCCTCCTGACTTGCTCAGAGTTGCAGCGTTGCGCTTCCATACACGAATTCTCCAGCCACTACTGGGTGGTGAAAGAAGGTCAATCAGAGTGAAATTATCATCGGTCAACACTTGGTGGATGTATTCTGGGAATCCACCCGCTGCTGGCTTTTTAATTATTTCAAAAACAGCTTCGGATTGGATATAGGCACAGGACGGATGAAAAGTGGACGCTCCCAGTTGCGGCTGAGAAATTTCCAATTTTATTTGCGATTGCTGTAGTGGGCTGGACGAAAAAAAACGATTATACAGTTCGTTAAAATCTGGAGTATTTCCATTTTTTTCAGATGCAGATTGCCCCAATACGCTAAGATTTCCGGGTTTCGGATTTCTTGCCAGACCAAGATCCATTGAGTAGGTGAAACTATTATTCGTAAAACTTCCATCAGGTCCACGGCAGGCTCCAACACAAACTATTTCACCGCGACCCTGGATTCCCCTCCAGATGTCAGCAGGATTGGCTGTATACGGGGCCAAATGTCTACCTATTTCTCTATTTCTGTCCCCTTTTATTGAACCAGTGCTACCATGCCAAACGCCATAATCGTTTTCTGGAGAATTCCAAAATTTCAAGAAGTCATCATAACTTGTCCACCCAGGGTTACCATAATTATAAACTAACCCGTTTTTAGTACCTCCTTGGGATGGTGCAGTAGGTGCTTTAGGCGGGGAAACGCCACCACCGCCACCACCGCCACCACCGCCACCACCGCCACCACCGCCACCACCGCCACCACCACCACCGCCTTCATATCGGCATCCGCCACTTGTCGACGGTAGGCAATCTGGATTTGTAGCGTTGGTTATGCTTGATAGCAGTAAGCAGATAGTAGCCGTAATTACGTTTCTTGTGGAGGACATGGTGAGTTGGCGTGTAAAGTCAGTGAAAAACGAGGGGGTCTTGTGAGGTGAATTCATGGTTTTGAAATTCGGTCTTTTAATAGCTTACCCGCATCCTGCGCGGCGTAGGTGAGTTCTGGGGAGCTGCTGGCGATTTGCTGAAGTTTTGAGAGATCTTCACTCTCACCAGAGTGACCCAGTGCGGCGATGGCGGGGAGTCTGAGTGAGGAGCTACCGTTTTCCTGATAGGCAATTTTACGGATGACGGGCCGGAACTCGGTGGGCGCGAGGATGCCTGCGGCGGAGACGGCGGAGACGCGGACGGAGTTGTTGAGGGTGCAGCCATCTTGCAATGCGTGGCTCAGCCATGGCTTGAGAGTGGTGATGGCTTGGGTGCAATCGACTCCACTGTCGGAGCGTTTGAGATCGACAAGCATCATCAGGGTGGTACCGGGGATGCTGGATTGTGCGAGTGCTGGGTCCATCATCGCGCTGACGAGTGACTGGAGGACTTGCGCGGCGATTTCTGGAGTCGGAGTCGCGAGGCTTGTCGCAGTTGCTTGGGCCGAGCGCGGGTTGAGCCACGCGGCGAGGTATTGCACAGCGTAGTCCCTAATGACTTCCGGCTGATGGGAATCATTCAGTAGGCCGATGAAGTTGGCGGAAAAACGCTGAGGATCATTCTCATAGGTGAGAATCTTCGCCATGATATCATTGGCGATGACATACCAATGCTCCGGCAGTTCACCCTTGGGCGCGGGTTTTTCCAAGAGTTGGTAGAGGTAGCGCAGTTCGGGTTCGCTGCATTCCGTGGACAGCGTGTTCCGCAGCAGGCTGATGCGGACTTGATAGGGCTGCCCGGTGTCGGTGAGGAAATCCAGTCGCGTGGGCTGCGGAATCGCGCGGGCAGCGACATGCGTCGGGCGGACGGGAGCAGCAATCGTGCTGACTGGCGGGGTGGACACGCCTTTCCATACAAAAAACCAGGCCCCACCGAGAAGGGCGAGGAAAAGGTAGGGTAGCGGATTGCGTGTCATGGGGGCGTCGATCAACGTTGAATTCTAAGCGAGTGAGGCACTTCCGAGGTTTCAGCGCGTTCCTAGGTAGAGGGCGTTACGATCATACACCAGCAGGCTGTGGCAGTAGCCCCCAGGCTGGCCGAGCGGATAGAGAAACTCTAAAATCACCGAGCCATTTGCTAGATCGGCAGGATAGATACTCTTCAAAGTCGTGCCATTGGTAAACATGACTCCGGCGCGGTAGATACTCACGTCAACACGTGCGCCAGTGGGCAGATTGAGCACCGTGAGCGGGGTGCTAATCAATTTGTAACCCGCCACATTACCCGACGAGACGGAGGTGAGATCATTCTGAAGGGCATCCGAAACCCCGATGACATTGACGCGCTGCACGCTTAGAATCGGCCCGCCCGTGAAAAGCCGTGCAGCGATTCCTAACTCTTCCGGCAAGTTGGGCAAGATGCCGATGCTGGCCGTTGTCCCGGAACGACTCACGATCAAGCGGCAGAAATCCGTAGGAGCGTCGAAGGCCACTTCTGCCGCCGCTGTGACAGAAAGCGTGCGGACGGCGGCATCCAGTGCATCCACCGTGCCGAGTGGGAAAGTGGGCGGAGCGATGACTTTCACCGTGAGCGTGCCGCTGACCCCACTCTGAAGCAGACCACTCACCGTAAAGGTGCCCGCACTGGAGAATGTAAGCGTGGTCGTCTCCTGACCGATGAGATTGGTGCTGCCACCGGCTGAAAATGTCACGGTGGCTGGCATGGTCGGATTGCTCCCCCAAGCTCCCACCCGCAAGGTATCTCCCAAGCGCACGGTGAGGGATTCTGCATCCATCACGTTAGTCGCCTGCCAAGTGAAAGTGCCAGTCGCCTCCCAGCCTTGTTCATACCGGATCGTATGCGCTTGCACGGAAGATTGGTCCAGCAGCGGCACATTGGCAAACCAGTGCCCCGCGCTCGTGCCGGGGGCGGCTGGCTCTCCATTCACCGTCACAGAACTGGCGTCACGCGCATAACCTTCGATGAAGCCTGGAGATGTGCGAGTCGTCGCGGGGCGGCTCAGAACCCGATTCCCTTGCGTGAGGATCGCATTCGGATTCGCTGAGGTGTAAATTTTCAGTCCCACCAGCCGCACCGTGCGCCGGGCTAGGGTGTTGTCCACCAAGACGGAGACCTGATGATTTCCCGCGAGTAAAAACGGGCTGAGTGCCTGCATCAGACCCAGCTTGCCGGAGCCGAATTTGACATGACTGCGGGCGACGATTTTACCATCCACCTTGATGACGACAGGAACCTCCTCATTGCCATAGGTGGCACCCATCAGCTCCAGATCGAGGCGCAAGAGCCAGTTCCCATCGCTCGGCACGGAGAAATCCCAAGTCGCTTCACCTCTGAAACTATTCGCCAGCAGCCCGCCCGATGTCATCGTCCACTGGGTGGATGAGGAGGTGTAATCCGCTAATGAAACGGCACTGAGCAGGGTGTCCGTGTTGACATTCGCCACGAGGGCATTTGAGCCGAGCGAGTTCACTTCGAGGCCATCGCTCACGCCGTCGCCGTCGGTATCCGCGTTGCTTGGATCGGTGCCGAGGACGTATTCTTCGTGGTTGGAGAGGCCGTCGCTATCGAAATCACCCCGCTCACCTTGGCGTGCTAAGTCGATGCGGCCGTTGTCTTGGAGATCAAGCCCATACTGAGTTTCCCACGCATCGGGTAGATAATCATCGTCGTCATCGGCAGCTTCCTTGGTGTAAGAGCGCAGGCAAGTGCTAGGAATGCGAACCCGTCCTTCGCCCGGCGGTGCCCATGCTAAGCTCACTTGTGCATTCCCGCCATGACCCACGGCCTGTAGGGTTTCAAAGTAATACAACTGACCCTTCACCAGTGGGATCGGCTCCGACATTTGAGCCGCTGATTGATCCCACAGATTGGTGTTGCCGAAGGTGATTCCATGGCCATCTCCCAAGTCAGGATTGATTTCTGCGATGCGGCGTTTGCGATACTTCGTGGCATCGTCTGAGAGGTAAAATTCCACCCCATTGCGCCCGGAAATCCAAAACCGATAGTCACCCGTAGCAGGTGCGAGGATAGAGCCGCGAATACGCGTTGCATAATAAACGGCGGGTTGTTGGCCCGTTGTGGAATCGAACAAGGTCGCACGACTGGTGGCTGGTGCATAAAAGCTAGTATCTGAAACGAGTGTGCGCGTCGAGTAGTGGGTCATGGGCGACCAAGTCTCGATAGGAAGCCGACCTCGAAGCGTGCTAGGAACGGCTGGATTGGAAAGATTCAAAGTCTCCGCAAAGGTCATCAGTCCGTCTGCATCTGCATCTTCAAACGCTTGCGGTTTCAGCAGCACGACCGAGTCGATTTCAAAATTTTGGCCCGTCACCACACCGGGATCGAGGCGCAGGCGGGTGATCGTTTTCCCGGCCCACGTCGGAAAGGCACGGAGATCAAAGTAGAGCGTTTGCCACCCCGTATTCGTCACGGGAAGCGAGGTGGCACGCGTTTGTGAAAAGCCGCCCTCGGTCGTTGCCCAGAAAATCGCGAATTGAGTATTCACGCTGGATTTCACCTGCACCACTACGCCGCCTTGGTTGGCGAAGGAAATCACAGGACTGGTGATGTTTGGATCAATGCCAGTGCTGCTGCCCTTCAGTTTACCCTCTTCCCAGCGAAATCCGGAGACATGGGCGGATGGAGACCCCCAGCTTTGGGCGTCTGCGTTGACGTCATAAGTTCTGGTGGCTAGGGAGCCATCACGATCTTCAATCCGGTCCAAGACGGCCATGTAGTCGATGGCAAATGACATGCCCGGCGTAGTGCCAGGGTCGATCCGAAGGGCTTGATTGGTTTTGCCAGCCCATTGAGAATTGGCCGCTAAATTGAAGCGCACCGTGGTCCATTGTTGCGCGGGCACCGTCTGTTGAGCGACGCGAGTCCCGCTAAAACCGCCGTCTTCATTGGACCAATACAGTTGCAGAGTGGCAGCTTGGGAAAACCAAACCCGGACCGCCACTCCAGCAGCATCACGCAGTTGGAGTCTTTGACCGGATACGGTCATGTTCGCGTCGTTCCCTACTGAATCACCCCTTAAGCAGCCCGTCTCGGAGCGGAGATTCGCCACCGAAGAACTGGCCACCGTCCAGCCGTTCGTCGCTCCATCCTCAAAATCCCATTGGAGAACAGCGCTTTCCTTGATCCACAGCGAATCAGGAACCGTTTGCGCCCTAGCAACTTGGTAGGAAACGCACGTCAGTAAGGCCACTAACAGTGAAGAGATTCGGAAAGTGATCGATGTGGGAGGGACATTCATAAATCTGATGGTGCATTTATTCTAAGAGAACAAGTGAGCGCAATTTAAATCGCGTGACACTGTCATGTCTTTTCGACACACAGGGGAAAAAGTGAATCACTGCAAGCTTTCCGAGCGGTAGAATTTTAAATTCCCCGCTTCTTATGACGCGCGGGAGGCAACGAAAAAACCGACGCCCCAGCACTGGAGCGTCGGTTGAGGGTAGAGTCGGGGTGGTGAAAAAATCAGGGAGCCCCCGGCTTGGGGGTGATGCTGGGGGTTGTTGGTGTGTTCGCGCTGCCTTTGGGGCGGCGGGGTTGGAAGGAGATTTTTGCCAGTTCCTTGGTGCTGTCTAAATCGTCGCTGGAGGCGCAGTAGTGGTAACGGGCGCGGGAGAGGTGGGTTTGCAAGAGTTCGAGTCCCGTTCTCCGACCGGAGACACTGACTTGACGCTCACCGCCAGTGGCGTCGGGTTCTTCGTCTTCGATGAGGTCGAGCTGGCTGCTGATGAGGGCAATGAGCGTGGGACTGTAGCGCCAAGCGGCGTTGGTGATGCTGGTTTCGCCTTGGAGGGCAAGCTCGGCGAGCACGAGCAAGCGCTCGTCGGTGAAGCGACCCAGTTCCCCTTTTTCCCAGCCATAGATGGTAAAAGTGGCGAGACGATCCGCAGCGCTGATGCCGGTGGGCAGAATGCTATCGCCGATCAACGCGGCAATCCCGGCATACCCGGCGCGGACGGCGGATTCGATTTTCTCAAACGCCGCTCGAACGCTAGCGGACGCTCCGGCGCGCCCGCCTTCGGCAGCGTGGGCGCTGGAGTCGCCTGCTTCGAGGGCGGCAATGTCGGTGGTGATAAGGGCAAGCAGTGCTGGGGGCAGCTTAAAAGAATCACTCGGAGGCCGACTGGCATCAACCACGAGGATGAGTTTCGCTTTGGCGAGGGTGCGACTGACTTCAAGATTTGTAATCATCGGCGCTGGCAAAGCAGCTAGCGTGCTGAGGCGGGGATTTCTGGGCGATAATTTCGCGAAAAAACGGCGATTTTAGGTAACTTGCTCAGAAATAGGGTCTTGTGAATCTGAATCATGTGTCGCCGGGACTTGGGTAAGGTATCCATGCGCTGGCGAAGTGTGTAAACAGCACTTTGATACCTATCTTTGGCCCGGCCACGTGTGTGTTTGGCACTTTCCTAAGGTATCCGCGGGCTGGCGACGCGTGTTTTCGGGTCAGGATCAGGTACGAAAGTGCCGCCGACGTGTGTCAACAGCACTTCGATACCTAGGCCGGGTCCGGCGACGTGTGCGTTTGGCACTTTCCTATGGTATCCGAGTGCTGCCGACGTGTGTTTTCAGGGCGGGATAAGGCATGAAAGTGCTGCCGACGTGTGTGTTTGGGACTTTCCTAAGGTATGCTGGGGCCGGCGACGTGTGTTCTCGGAGTGATCAGCCGCATCCTGTCATGCCCAAGTCGGCACGCTGAGGTGGAACTCTGGGATCCGGGTGTAGACCCATTCGCCATCAGCGGTCTCACCAAAGAAGGCTCCAGTGACCACGGCGGCTTGCGAGACAACGTGGTAGCTGTTGTAAGAAAAATGGCCGCCTGGCTCGATTCTCGGGGTCTGGCCGACGATGCCATCACCTTCTACGACCGTCGTCTCACCGGTCTCTTCCTGCACCACCCATTTCCGGCCACGGATGGTGATGGGCACGGCGGAGTGGTTGTGAATGGAGATGAAATAGACGAAGGGATGAGGTTTCTCGTGAGGGGCGTCGAGGCTCGGCATGTAGATCACATCGTCCACCTTCACCCGCAGGTCTTCAAATTCGCGCATCACACCTGCCATGTCGGTATCGTTCCTTGAGTTTTGGTGGGTTGCCAAGCACGAAAGCTTGAAGGCGTGGCTACTGAGGGACGATCTGTACGCAGCGGAAGCCCATGTGGTTACTGGAAGAGCGGACTTCGCCTTTACCCCGGGTGCCAAGCATGTAGCGGGTGCAGTATTGGTCGGTGCAGAGGAATGAGCCGCCGCGGTTGCCGCGTTTGATGGTGCCGGGTTCGTCCGGGTCGTAGGAGGATGATGGGCCTTGGGGGTTTCGGGTGACGTCCGCTGCGGCCGCTTGGGAGGCGTAGGTGTCTGGGCGGTAGAAATCACTGACCCATTCCCAAACATTTCCCGCCATGTCGTGGAGGCCGTAGGGATTGGCGGGGTATTGGGCGACCGGAGCGATGCCGATGAAGCCGTCTTCCCCGCTGTCTTTACCGTCCACAGGGAAGGTGCCTTGGTAGATGTTTGCTTGGAATTTACCGTTGAGGGTGAGTTCGTCTCCCCAGGTGAAGTGCTTGCCATGCTGGCCGCCGCGCGCGGCGAATTCCCACTCGGCCTCGGTGGGGAGGCGCTTGCCAGCCCATTTGGTGTAGGCGAGTGCGTCTTCGTAGGCGATGTGGACGACCGGGAGCTGTTCCTTGCCTTTTAAATCGCTACTAGGACCATTCGGATGACGCCAGTCTGCCCCGGCTTGATAGCGCCACCACTGGGGAAATCCGGCGAGGGGCACCCGCTCGGGAGTGGGGGTGAAGACAATGGAACCCGGGACTAAGACCTCGGGTGGCGCGTCTGGGAACTCGGCTTGGGTGGGCTTTTGTTCGGCGACGGTGACATAATGCGTGGCATCGACAAATTTGGCGAATTGCGCGTTGGTCACCTCGGTGGCATCCATCCAGAAGGCATCCACGTAAACGCGGTGGATGGGCAGCGCGTCTTGGGTCGCTCCGGCGAGATTGCACATGCCTTTGCAATCCACGTTGGTGCCCATGGAGAACTCCCCGCCGGGAATCCACACCATCCCGGCTGGCGCGGGGCTTGGAGCAGGCCGGGTGTTCGCGATCGTCGGCTTAAAGGCAGCATCCATGACAGGCGGCGGCTCAGAAGCGGCTTGCACGCTAGCCATCAAGGCGGCGAGCCAGAAGAAGCCGTGGGCCTGGGCGAGGATGAATGGGGGCAATTTCATAAAATGGGACGGTGGCGGTGGGTCGGAGCAAGGGATTCCTTCGTGCTTGCGGAAAGGGAAATCCTTTTGGACCTTTTACCTTTGCCATACGGGGTAGATGCCTTAGGAAGAGCGCCCGGCCGTATGAGATTATTTCGTATATTAACGTTTAAAGAGTTAAAGGGCTATTTCCTGACACCCTTCGGCTGGGTGGTCTTGGCGTTTGTGAGCATCATGCAAGGGGTCTCGCTTTCCACGGCGATGAAGGGCTTCCGCGACACCCCGGTGCGGGATAGCTTGGTCTATGTGACCTTCCATACGCCCCTGTTCTGGTTCTACTTTCTGTTTATTTTCCCGCTGATCACGATGCGCTTATTCGCGGAAGAAGAGCGCTCGGGCACCCTAGAATCCTTGCTGACCGCGCCGGTGCGGACGTGGCAGGTGGTTTTTTCCAAGTATGTGGCGGCCATGGTGTTCTACGCGATGCTGTGGGTGCCTGCCTTCGTGCAGTTCAAAATGTTCATCTGGGCGACGGATCTTCCGCCTGCATGGACAGCGGGTGCGATGGGTGGCGTGTTCACGGTGTTGATGCTGATGGGGGCTGCGTTTACGGCGATTGGTTGCTTGGCTTCAGCGCTGACATCGAGCCAGATCATCGCGGGGATTTTCACCATTGGAATGCTCGTCATCCAGTATTTCCTCGGCTACGTCACCGTCATCTGGGGGGAGTCATTTGCTGGGGCTGGATTTTTTCACTACATTTCCTCGCAGCAGCACCTTCATTACTTCGCGAGCGGACTCTTCGACACCCGCCCAGCGGTCTATTTCCTCAGTCTGGCCGTGTTCGTCCTCTTTCTAACTTACCAAGTGGTGGACTACCGCCGCTGGCGCCGCTAATTCATCCATGTCTGAACCCTCATCCGAGACCTCTTCCCAGCCTCAAGGAAAGCCAGCTCGCCCGCTAAACCGCTGGGGACTTGGCACGTTCTCCGTGTTGCAAATCGTCTTCCTCGCGCTGCTACTCATCGCCATCAATTACCTCGCAGAAAATCATTTCCTGCGTGCCGATCTCAGCCGGGAAGCCGCTTACACCCTCTCACCCGCCACCACTCGTTACTTGGGTGATAAGGCAGTTACCGAGCGTGCGAAACCGGTAAAATGGATCATGCTGTTCCGCCGCAGCTCCCCGTTTTACGAGCGCGTCCGAGCACTCGCTGAGGAGTATGCGAGACTTTCCAACGGCAAGATCATCCTCGAAGTCGTCGATCCCCTCCGCAGTGCGGATCGCTGCCAGGAAGTCACGGCGGCCTACGGCATTCCACTCACCAAGGATCTTCTGATCATGGACGCACGGCTGGATGATGGCCCCGTTTCCACCGAGCAGAAAAGCCCAGCGACCGCCGCCGGTGAGACCACGCCCATCCGCATCCTCAACCCAAATGTGAAAATCATCGTCGCGGATGACATGGCTGTTTACACCTCCACGAACAACCAGCGGAAAATCACCGGTTTCCAAGGCGAAGACATCCTCACCGCACGCTTGGTCGAGTCCTTGGAGGGCCGCACCCGCAAGATGGTTTACCTTGCTGATAAAAGCCGCATGGACGCCGAGGGTGGAAATTCTCCGCTAAAATCACTACTCAATGTCTTCCAACTCCAAAACGTCGAGCTCCAAGGCATCAACCTCTCCGGCCTTACCGAAATCCCGGCGGATGCTGAAGGCGTCGTGCTCGTCGCTCCGAAATACGATTTCACCGATGTCGAACTCAGCGCCCTAGAAGCCTACTGGAGCCGCCCGCGAGCCGCTATTTTAATGCTACTCAAGCCCGGTGACAGCCCCACCAAGCTCCGCAACTTCCTCCGTGGAAATGGCATCACTCCGCGCCGTGACCGCGTCATCGGCCTTGCCGAAAAGCGCATCGACACCACAGCCCGCGGCATTTTCACCTATGGCATCGACTTCACCAAGGACTTCGCCGGCCAGACCACCGTCTTTGAAGGGGCCACTTCATCGCTCGACGTAAGCGAGGGAGACGAGGCACTGCTAAACCGCCAGATTCACCCCGTCGGACTCATCGAAGCCGCCGCTGGATTTTGGGGCGAATCGAAATTCGGGGAAAAATCCGTCAGTTTCGACGAAAAGGAAGACGCCAAGTCACCCCTCTACCTCGCCGCAGGAGTCACCCGTGGGGCTGAGAACGACGACCGCTTCGCCGCCGCCACCTCCCGCATGGTCGTCATCGCCAACACCGACTTCCTCGACCCCAGCCGCCAACGTGCCGAAAACATCGACTTCCTCGCCTCATCGGTGAACTGGTTGGTCGATCGCCAATCCCTCATCGGCATCGGCCCGCGCTCACTTGGCACCTACAAGCTCCCGCTGCTTGAAGCTCAAGTCTCCTTCATCAACCGCGTGAATCTGTTCTTCATTCCTGCTTTTCTCTTGCTCATGGGAGCCTTCATCTGGTCCACACGCCGTTCCTGATAGCTGCCATGCGTTCCTTCGGCACCACCCTGATTCTCGCGCTGCTTGCCACCCTTTTCGGTGGACTTGCCCTGTGGCAATGGCGTGAAGGAAATTTCAACTCCCTGCTCGGTGCGCCCCCCACCCCACTGGGCCAACGGCTCTACAGCGAGTTCTCCCCGGCAGATGTCAAACGCATCCAAGTCTCTCAAAACGCGATCAAGGCAAACTTCGAACTCACCGAACATGGCTGGCAAGCCACCGCCCCCTGGCAAGACCGCATGGACCCACGCGCCGCTATGGGCATCATCCAATTCAGCCTAGGGATGCGCGTCGAAGACCTTGCGCCGCGTGATGACGTGGACAAGCTGGAAGCCGGGCTCCAGGAGAACGCCATCAGCATCCGTCTCGAAGGCAAGGATGGCCAAGCCCTCGCCAAGTATAAAATCGGCCGCCTTTCCTCGTGGCTCGCCACCGTCAAGGACATCGACCCGCCAGTCCCCACCGTCTTCGTCCAGACACTCGACCGGAGACGAAAAAGCCATGTTTACACCTGCACCGGCGACATCCCCCCCCTGTTTAAGGATGGCTTGAAATACCTCCGCGACCACCGCCCCTTTTACTTCAACCCCATCACCCTTCAGAGCATCCGCATCCGCGCCGAGCAGGGCGAGCTCACCCTCCACCGCGAGACCCCAGAAAGCCCGTGGCGCATCATCAAGCCCCTCAATCTCGGCACCAGCCCAGCCGCTATGAAGTCCCTACTCGAAGGACTTTACGAACTCCAAGCCGCCCGCATTTCCAGCCCTAGCAGCACGGCTGTGCCCACCGCCACCAAGGACGGCCTCGGAAAAACGGGCCAGATCTCCCTCCGCACTTTTGGCAGCGAGACCGAGACCACCCTCGACATTTCCCCCCCAGACACCCCGGAATCTCGCGATGTCCGGGCTACTGTTTCAGACCGTCCCGGCACTGTTTTTGAAATCCCCCTCAAGCCCGAACCGAACCTCGTCTCCCTCGCCAGCCTCCCCCTCGCCATCAACGACTTGCGCGACACTACCCTGACCAACCTCAACATCCAGTCACTCCGTCAAATCCGCATCCAGCCCGCCACCGGCGAGGAAATCCTCATCTCCCGCAGCCCGCCTCAGCCCTGGCAGGTCACCGTCTCCCAGCAGACCCACGAGGCCAACGAAGAACGCCTCTTCACGCTGCTCAAGGCCGTCACCCAGAGCCACGCCATCGGCTTCGCCAGTGATGCCGCCACCGACTTCACCCCCTGGGGACTCGACCGGCCCTTCCTCAAGCTCTCCTTCCTCGGCCAAGAAAATCAAAGCCTCCAGCTCTCCTTCGGCCTCGACGGGAAAGGTGGCACCTTCGTCAACCGCAGCGGCACTCCCACCGTCATGCGCATCGCGAACTCCGTCATCGCCGCCATCCCCGTGCAACCCTACGAATGGCAGATCGCCCGCCTCTGGTCCATCGACCGGAACAACCTCATGGCCATCGAGCGCAGCTCCCCCAGATCTCCCACTCTCACGCTCGGCTATGATGTCAATCTCGCCGACGGCTGGTCTGCCACTCTTCAGGGTAAAGACCTCAGCGCCACCCTCGACCAAGCCCGGGCCAACTACCTGCTCGGCGTGCTCGAAGGCTTGAAAGTCAGCCGCTGGCTCGCGCCCACCGACGCTGACGCCGCAGCCGCCCTCGCGGTCCCCAGTCTTACGCTGAAAATCATCGAAAAATCCACCAACGACCTCGGCGACCTCAACGGCTTCATCACCCGCGAGGCCAGCTTCGCCCCCATCACCAGCGGACCCGATCTTGGCAGCTACTACGGTCGCCTCCGCGCCGATATGAAGCCCTTCCTCATCGACCGCGAGACTTACAAGTTGCTCGACCTTGACCTGATGGAAAAGGACTGACGCCGCAGCCAATCGACTAGCTCACCTCACTCTCCCCCCCTTGGCGGTTCAAATCCTAAGAGCTCACCGCAGAGCCGCCAAGGTCGCAAAGGGACGTGGAGGCAAATCCATCTCTCAAGTGTAGCGTCGCGTCTGTGACCGTCGCACTTCACCCTCTTCCGCCGGGGGCTTTGATCTCCGAGCATTCAGAAAGATGAAGAGAACCACCGATGCACGCGGATGAACACGGATAAGAGCGGCCCTAAGGAGAAGCGACACTCCTGGCGCTTCGTTCAATGATAAACGATTTCCCGATTCACGACGGCGAAGGCGGTAAAATTGAGAGTTGAATCGAAACGCGGAGACGGGGAGGTCGCAGAGAGATCCGCGGAAGTGTTTTGATCCCCAATCACCGATCCCCCCAATCCCTTGGCGCTCTTGGCGGTGAGAAATCTCACTCCACGGCTCATTGACCTCAATTTTACGAATCAACTAACTGCTTATCCGTGTTCATCCGCGTTCATCCGTGGTTCCTCTTTATCTATTTAATCAGCTCACCTCACCCAGTTATGCGGGTTTACCACAAAGAGCACAAAGAAAACGAAGCGAGAAAACGATCACCGTTCCTCAACCTTCCAAAACTTGGCGCTCTTCCCACCTTGGCGGTTCAAATTCTTGTTATAAAGAATCTTCAACTTCGCGTTCCTCAGCGACCTCAGCGACCTCAGCGACCTCAGCGACCTCAGCGACCTCAGCGACCTCAGCGGCTTTCCGGTAGATCTTAGTAAATCTGGAATCTCCAATCAACCCTTCACGCCGCTACGCCAGCCACATCCAGCGGACTCACCACCCCCAGACCATTCGCGCCCGTCGCCACGTGCAGATAAATCTCCGTCGTCGTGATGTCCTCGTGACCTAGAACTTCTTGGATCGTCCGTAGATCCGTCCCGTTTTCCAACAGATGCGTCGCGAACGAATGCCGCAGCGCATGACTCGTCACCTGCTTCTCGATGCCCGCTGCCGCAGCCGCTCGCTTGATTCCCTCATTGTAAACTTTCCCATGCAAATGATGCCGCCGCGTGATTCCGGATTCTGGACTCGTCCCGGCGTAGCCCCGCGAAGACGGGTCAGTCGAAACCTGCCTTGCCGGAAACAACCAATACCACTCGAAGCTCTCCGCCGCCCGACTGAACTTCCGCGCCAGTGCCCCAGGCAGCCAGACACCCGCAAGCCCGGCGTCCCGGTCACGGCTCCACAATTCCCGCGCCTTATCAATCTGCGCAGCTAAATCCTCTCGCAGACTCTTGGGCAGCACCGTCACTCGGTCTTTATCGCCCTTGCCACAACGCACCGTGACTGTCCCACGCGCCAGATCCACATCCTTGATCCGCAATCTCACCAACTCCGTCAGCCGTAGCCCCGCGCCATATTGCAGCCGCGCCGGTAATCCATAACGGCCTTCCGCCGAATCTAGCTTTTCAAAAACCTGCAACGTCTCAGTCTTTGAAAGCACCACCGGCATCCTCGCGCCCGTTTTTTTCAGCTTCACTTGGAACACCGGCTCCTCCACCCCGCAGACATTCTTGAAAAAGAAAGCCAAGGCATTCAGTGCCTGCTTCTGCGTGGAATACGCGCAATCCTCATCCTCCACCACCGAAGTAAGAAATCGAGACGCCGTTGCCACTCGCATCACTTCCCGCTCCTCCCCGGCAAACACCGCGTAGCGCGCCACCCAGCCGCCATAGCACTGCTTGGTCCGTCTCGCCAAGCCACGCCGCGACCCAGCCGAATGCACCGCCGCCCGCACCCGTTCCGCGAGACTTCGGTGATCTGCCCCCACCTCGGCGCAGGCTTCCAGCCAGTTCAAATACCACTGCACCGCCGCTTGCCACTGCTGGAGCTGCCACTCCTCCCGAATGCAACCCTCGCGGAGCACCTCGGCTCGCCAAAACGCCCGCGCCGCCGGTTTTCCCGCCTCCAATTCATGCCGCATCCGAAAATTCTCGAACCATTCCAATACCAATAAAAACCCGACCCGCTCCCGGTCCGACATCCCACGAAACGTCGCCAAATCGTTTCTCCAGCAACAACGCGTCTTCACAGCACTCATGAAAAACCGATTAGAACCCAAAAAAGCAAAGGTCAAATCAAAAGTGTTCTCATGAACAATTTTGTTCAGATCCGCCCTACGATTCCTTCCGCCGGGCCTCCCCGCCCATTGATATCTGCTAGAGCATGTCAACCCCCGGCTCTCAAGCCGGATCTGACGGATATACGGACGCTCAGACCATTAAATCCTTGCCAGATCAACGAATCCAGCCATTCTCCACACCGTAAGCCCGTGCTGGATATCACGTTCCGAAAGGCTACGAATAAAAACTGTTAGGCAAATGAAGATCGCGATCATTCTACTCCCAGCACTGCTTTTGCTATTGGTGGCCTGCCAAGTTAATGAGGTTGTGCCTTACCCACATTGCAGCCTTCACGGAACGAAGCTAATCCGTCGTTCTGGTTTTGTAGCACAAGACGGTAGCTTAAAGCCATCACGTGATCTGGTTCCCCTAATGCACTCTGCGGATTCTTTTCCTCATATGACACCTTGGGATTTCGCTTCCGTGCAGTCAGAGACGCATCCTACTCCGAGGACCATCGACTTCTGCCTAGCGTGTGACCATGCGGTAGAGCGAAAGCTTGGTAGAGATTATCCAGACGAGTAACCACGCTATGCCTAACTATGCCCTGCGACGAACTGCCCTTGTGTCACGGAACCTACTTCACCCGCCGCTATTTGAATCTTCAGCTGAGCGAGGACAATATAATGGGATACACAGTTGACACCTAATTTAAGATACAAGAAGCCTAACAAGACGCATCATCCAACCACTAGAAGCCGCCCTGTTTCCATGATTTTCCTTAACTACAACACTAACTCCGCGATCCACATCCGCCCCCGCTTCTAGTGGTGGATGTGCTCTACGTTCGCTAGAGAATTTTCAGACTCATCATGACTACTTCCCCTATCATCGACGCACCGCTCTGGGATGCCGCCAGATGGCGCAAGACCGTCTTCCTTGTCACCGAGGATTTGGATGCCCAGCCCGGTATCGCGCTTTGCTTCGAGGATATCGACGCAGGACGGAAGATTTTCGCCGATTGGAGGAGTCGCTTTGGCGGTGCCGCTGACCGCAAGGAGCAGCTTCGCGTAGTCATCATCCGTGGGAGACACCCAGACGGTAGGAACGGATTCACTCTTGGTCTCGGGACTGAGACATTGCCCGCCCCTGGTGAGCCACTTCCGACTTCGCCATCTTATGTAGAGGTTCACTACCGCTGGAGATTTCAGGCCGCAGATGAACCACAGCAGTCGCTTAACTGGCTTCAGGCGAGCTATCAGCAGCACCGGATGTTCTTTATGATTCCCATGCCGATCAGCACGGGACAGACCGGGAGCATTGAGCCTGATTTCTCCGCCTGTATTGGTAAGACTCGCATAGAGTTTCGGACAGTCGAGGATGTCATTGCTGGCGGCTCGGATGATCGAGATGCTGAACGAATCGGAATCTGACTCCTTACGCTCACCCATGAACCAAGAATCCAAGAAGCGAACAAGGCGTGCCATACAACCGCTACCAGCCCCTCTGTCGGCGGAGTTTAATCGTGGTTTCATGGCTTCACCCCCGTTTCATCGCTGGCTCTCGCTGGTAGCGGTGTATGCACTTTGACGTTCGGCACTAAAGTGAACACACTAATGACTAAATCTAAACTTACTACTGCTTTACTTTCTGGCACAGTGCTTATCAGTTGGACATGCTGGGAGTCTGGAAAGAGCTATGGCCGAAAAGAAGAATCTAAGTTCATCGAGCTTGCAAAGAACGTGCAAGCATATGAAACTGAGTGGATGGCGTTATATCACTTATCGATTTTGGATTATGATGAAGCGCTAGCGAATCAAAGACAGAAGTTCGATAAAGCTTTAGACAATATTATTAGCACTAACATTGAAGTGGCAGATCGTAATTTAAAACGATCTTACGTTGATCGTATTGTTTCGCAGCATCCAGATAAGATCAATCAGCTCCCACGATTTAATGAACTTCGCGAAGTTATCTTGAAGAGTAAAGCAAAAGCCGAACAAGACGCATCATCCAACCACTAGAAGCCGCACTGTTTCCATGACTATCCGTAACTACAACATTAACCCCGCGATCCACCTCCGCCCCCGCTTCTAGTGGTGGATGTGCTCATCGTTAGCCCAAGAAAATCAAAGCCCGTGATTTCAAGCCGCTATATGATTCGTCCACTCCAGAAGATCATGAAGGCAGCATCTCGCGTGATTCATGTTGGTGATTTCGGAGTCCTGCGTGATTCGACGATTTCCAGATTCGTGAGTTCCGGCTCCTGCGTGATGCATGTTGGAGATTTTACGCCGCAGATAGATTTCCGAGTTTATGCATTGCCGATGCGGGATCGATTTGGTATCCCTTTTCCAGTGAGAACCACCGCCAACCAAGCCGCAAAAAAGAGGGCTAACAAGACGCGGATGGCAACCCCCACTAGCCCCTCTGTTCTCGATGTTTCCACGTAACTCCAACCTCAACCCCGCGTTCAACGTAGGCTCCCGCTAGTGTGGTTGCCATCGCTATGACGTTGATATGGCTGGGATCTTGTCAAGTTGATATAGTTCTTTTTTCCTATCATTTGGATGGGCTTTGTTTGATCGGTTAACAACAGAGTAGAAACGAGGAGCAGTTAGCGGGTGATGC
>JAIXQH010000070.1 GCA_027484055.1 Verrucomicrobiaceae bacterium
ACGAGATCGTTCGCGACGTGCCTCGCGTTCATGTAAGACGCGCCGAGAAGAATCACAAGGACTCCACAGGCGGCCAATACATTTCGCTTACTGAGGAGCTTCTTCATTTTGTGGCGAACAAGGAACTAGAGCACCCATGATAAGAAATCGCCGTATCCGCAAAAGGCGCGGAACCTCTTGGAATTCAGAAAGTTCCAAGCTCGCAAACAAAGTGCGATGGGATAACGACCGCGCACGAAGAGACGAGCTAATGCCCGAGCGGATTCGTGAAATGGAGGAAATTGAAGCGCTGAATTTCCCGCGAAATCAGGGAGACGCGCTTGGGTGCTTGCAATATACAGATTTCCGCACGGGGAAAATCCGGAGATGGGTTGTGAAAATCGGAGATAGGTCTGACAGAGTCACTCTGCATGCGCCATGCGGGAAACATACAAAATCCCACGGATGGACTTGGATCATGAACCACTTGAGGGGTTATCTCGCTGGGACCAAGAGGTGATTTTGACATCAAGGATAAAATGTGCCCGTATCCCGAACTGTTATTTCCGCCTACACGCGCGTTTACTCGCGCGAGCAGCTCGAAGCTGCACTGAGAATCGCGCTAGATGATCGTGCGGCTGGGGTTCTCGTCACCCAAGCGAATTTCGAAAACGGAGGAGGAACGGGCCAGATGATCCAGGGAGATCCAAACGAGGTGATCGAGATCATCGAAACCTGCTTGCAAGAGCTGGATAACCCCGAAAGCGCCGGACTAAGGCCAATGGCCGCCGGTGTCTCCTTTCGCCACAGACGTTCTGAAACATGAGCAAAAACGCCAACAAACTCAAACGGTCCGCAGCCGCCCGCGCAAAACTGGAGGCCGCTCAATACGAGCAAGCCGCCGCCCACCTCAAAGCAATTTCCGGTTTCGACGGAGCCAACCAATCCGAACGGCGAGGCTGGATCTACTGGCCCACCCTCGACCCGAAAAAGGAACTAGACGCCTATTCGCGAACCGAGCTTCTGAAAAAATCCCGCTGGCTGCGTGCGAATTTCGGCCTGGCCACGCGGATTTGTTCAGGTCTTGCCGACCTCATCGGCTACTTGACGCCGATGTCGCTTTCCGGTGACGAAGAATGGGACCAGCTGGCCGACGATCATTGGGATGATCGAGCAAACGAAGCTTCCGTGATCGACGCATCCGGAAATTTCGGCATTCGAGAAATGCAAATCCAGCTCAACAAGGCCTCATTCGGCGATGGCGACATTTTGCCGGTGATGATCAAGGGATCGACCGGGGGAATCTCGATTGCGAATTACCAGTCCCATCAAATCGTCACCCCTCCCGGAGCCGATGGCACATGGATCGACGGGGTGAGAATCAACAAATTCCGCAAGCACCTAGCCTATGGAGTCCGGGATGAAAACGGCAGCGTGAAGCAAATTTCCGCGAATGACGCGCTGTATTACAGCCACCCCGACGATCTAGGCCGCATCCGCCCGCCAACGATCCTCAGTCATGCAATCAATCACATGCAGGACATCAGCGAGATCCTCGCAGACGTGAAATTGACGATCAAGGTCGCGGCCCAGCTTGGCCTCTACATGCAAAACGACTCGGACAATCCGAGCGGCAATGATGGAGCGCGCAGCATCGCGTCGGTCTTGCGAGACGAGCGCCTTTCCGAAGGGGATGGCACTCCAGAGAACCCGGAAAACAAGTATAAGGTTGAGGATTTCTATCGTGCTCAGGGTGGCATGGCGAATTTGCCGAAAGGCGCGAAAGTCGGAGTCATCCAGGATGCGCGACCGCACCCGAACCAAGTCGCCTTGATCGAATACCTCATCCGGGACATTTCATGGGGAGTCGGTGTTTCACCGGACCTGCTTTGGAACATAAAAGAGCTAGGAGGCGCAAATTCCCGCATTGCGAACGCCGATCTTGACCGCTGGATTTCCTGCCGCCTGCTCCGCCTTCGTTCATGGCTAAAACGTTTCCGCGCCATCTGGATTTCCTACGAAATCGAATCAGGCAGACTCCCGGAGCCAGCCGGAAAAGCGGAATACTGGAAAGCAACATTCCTACCGCAAGCGAGCCTCACCGCCGATAAAGGAAAAGTCGGAAAGCTCAACATCGAACTTGTCTCGAATCACCTTCGCTCGCTTCAAACGCACTTTGCCGAGGAAGGCCTGAACTGGGAGCGCGAACTCCGCCAAATCAAAAAGGAAAAACAGTTCATGGATGATCTTGGCCTTGCTCTGGACGAAGTCGCCGCCGCCCGGAAAAACAAAAAGAAAGCCGCCTGAGAAATTCTTCGCGCGGAGAAAATTCTCCGCGCGGAGAAAATTCGTCGCGCGACGAAAAACCAAAAAAATCAATGAGAACCAAACAGCTCCCACACGTCTCTGCCGCGCTCTACGGAATGCCGTGGAGCATTTTGCCACAATCCCACGCCGAACTAGGCTTGCTCTATCGAAGCTACATTCGCGGCGAACTCCAACCCATCGAGAGCAATCCCGCCGCCATCGAGAGCAATCCCACCGCCATCGCGCCGAGTGGCTGGGTGAGTTCGGGGATTTCCTACGAAGCCGATCACTCGCACGGAATCGCCATCCTCCACTTGTCAGGAATCATCACGAAACGAGCGCCGGATTTGATGTGTGGACCGCAGCTCATCGACCTCTCCAAAGTCGATGCCCTGCTTGACGAGGTGGCAAACGACGACTCGATCACCACGCTGATTTCAGACGTTAGCACACCGGGAGGAATGATCATCGGCCTTGAAGAAACTGCCGAACGCATCCGCGAAATTTCCGCCACGAAACGCACCATCTGCTACACCGATTATCAGTGTTGCAGCGCCGGGATTCACTTCGCCTATGGCCATGACGAATTCTATTCCGCGAAATCGGCAATCATCGGTTCGATTGGAACCTATTGCGCCGGTCTGGATGATTCCCGAGCCTGGGAGATGGAAGGCCTGGAACTCATCCTCGCCAAATCGGGCAACCTCAAAGCCATGGGACACCCCGGAAAGCAGTGGACGCCGGAAGAGCGCGAATGGCTCCAGGAGCAAGCCGACTCCGCCGGTCAAGAATTCCGGGACTGGGTCACCTCCCGCCGCCCCGGTGTGAAGGACGAAACGATGCAGGGACAGTGGTTCAAAGCCGCCGCCATCCCCGAGCTGGTCGATGGTTACTATCGCGATTTACCCGCCCTCCTGGCCGACCTGATGGCTCCCGTTTGACATTCCAACTTTATCAACGCCACCCGCTCCAATGCTCAGAAATCATTTCAACCAGTTTTCTCCGCTTCGTGAAAAACACGAAGAGTCGCCGCCGTCAAATTCGGGCGGATCACCAGCACCCGAGCCAGCTCCCGCACCGGAGAAAAAAGACGGTGAAGATGAACCCGAGCCGGAGCCTAAGCCGGAGCCGGAACCCACTCCCGAGCCAGCAACTCCACCCGCACCTGAAGCGCCTGGCGCAAAGCTGAATGCTTTCCAACGCGGAGCGCTTCGCGCCCTGGGAACCGGGGACCTCATCGCCCGAGTGGAACGCGCCGAACTCGCCGAGGCCGCTGCGAATGCAGAAGTCTCCCGACTAACAGCCGAAAACACTCGCCTTTCAACTGATCTCGCCACGCTCCGAGCCACAACAAACGTGAAAATCGTAGAGGCTCAAAAAGGCCGTGCAAACGAAGTTTCCCAGGGTGTCCGCAAGGAACTCACCGGACTAGGAATCACAGAAGAAAGCGCCCCCTCACAGATCAATGCCGATCAAACTCCCGAGGCCCTTCTCGAAAAATTCCACACCTTGAAAGGCGCTGAGAAAACCAGTTTCTGGCGTACTAACAAGGCCGCCTTGAAAGCCGCCGAAGCCGCTCAAACGAAATAAATCACCCGAACCCCAACTCTCCTAACCAACTAAAAATATGGCCCTTGCCGCTGGACTCCAAGTAACCGAAATTCTCGACGCAGCCTTGCTCGCGTTCCGTGCTCAACTTCTTCCCATTCGCGTTTTCGCGAATGCCTGGAGAAAAGGACAAGAACCCCTCCGCATGGGTGAATCCATGAAAGTCCCTTACTATCCGCTTGAAGCCGTCGCTTCGAAGGATTTCAACGGAACTTACGATTTCACCGATGCCGGTCCGAACGTCGAGACCCGCGATATCACCGTGAACAAGCGGAAGTATCAGCCGCTGATCACCACCAGCGCGGAACTCGCTCGCTACAACTTCGACCCGGTTCAGCTTGGAACCATGAAAGGCCGTCGCCTTGCCGCCGATGTAGTAGCCGACATCTTGTCACTCGTGACCCTGGCCAACTATGGAGCCGCAGCGTTCACCGGTGCCGCATCCACCTTCGATGCCGATGACACCGCAGACATCCAGCTTGCGTGTGATCTTGCCAAGTGGCCGACTGACATGCGTTCACTGATTCTGGCCAGCGCCTACAATACCGCGCTCGTCAAAGACAACTCGGTCCAGTCGCTTTACGCATCCGGCAGCACCGATCCACTCGTGGAAGGCCGCTTCCCACGTATCAGCGGATTCGACGTGATCCCTTCCACGGAGATTCCCGCAAATGGTCAAAACCTTGTCGGTTTCGCAGTTTACCCATCCGCCATCCTGATTGGCTTCTCGCCGATCACTCCCGCCGAGAGTGTTCAAAAAATGCTCACCGCTTACGAAGTCGTTCAAGATCCCGAAACGGGCATCTTCCTCGAATACCGCGCCTGGGGCGATCCCGGTTCCGACTCACACAAGGAAGTCATCGAGGCAAACTACGGTTACGCCAAGGGTGAAGCTGGTGCTCTCAAGCGCATGGTTTCCGCCTAAGCCTTTTCAGCGGGACTCGTGCTATCACGAGTCCCGCTTTTTTCGATCCATCCCAAATTCACTTTCCATCATGGCCGCAAAAATCGCTCTCATCATCGCCACCGTCCTGCACGATGGTGGCTCGCCAATCGTCATTTCAGGACCGGAAGTCCCGTATGAAAAGCAGCGGGAAATCTTCAAAGCGGAATACGCCGGTGAACGCACTCACCCGAAATTCGCCCGCGTCGAGCTGATTGGTTCCCGTCGCGGAAAAATCAAGCACCAGTCGTTGATCAGTCCGAAGGAAGCCAAGCGCCGCCTCGCGGAAATCGCCCGGCAAGTGAAAGAAGTCGAAGCACTGGAAAACGGAACATCCGCGCCGGAAGCCAAGACTCCCGAAAACGAAACACCACCCGGTGATTCCCCTCCACCCGAGGGGACCACAACTGCCTAACTCACCCTCTGAAAACCAGCCCCATTCTTTTCGGAGAATGGGGTTTTTCTTTCCCGATCACCCTCATGAGAAAATCCGCTATCGACCGTTTTCGCCGTCGCGTCGATGAGACGCTGGCCGAGTTTTTTCCCGCTGCCTTGACCATCGCGGGAAACAGCATCGCCGGGGCCAGCTCTCCCGGTGGTAGGATCACCACCGAATACCTCGAAGGCGGTGAGTCCACCACCTACCGGTTTCCATTCCGCATCCCCGTGGCCAGTCTCCCGGTGGCTCCCATCGTAGGCACCTCCATCGACTGGGTCGTGGACGAAGCCATGACACTCAACCTCGAAGTGATCGAGTGCAGCCGACGCCCTCACGAGGACCGCTGGCAGGTCATTTGCCGCAAGCGCCGCGTATGAGCCGAGCCATCCAGATCGACGCCAGCCGGTGGAAGTCCCAAAAGGACGCCCTCCGCGCTCAGCTAGACCAGAAAGTGGCAGAGGCTAGAAAAAGCACCGCCGCCGATTTGCGCGAGACCGCCGCATTCGTCGCTGAGGAATTAGGCGAACATTGCTTTCCAAGCGCCGCCGCTATTGGCATCGCCACCGCTGCCATGCGCTTCGATGTGAGCCGTGTCTATGCGACCGCCTCGAAGGTTTGCGAGATCCTCAAAGCCAGCTCTGGAGAAAAAACCGCCGCTGCCTTCTACGGCCACTGGAAGCAGGGAAATCTTTCCGCCGCGAAAAACGTCGTCAGAAAGTCAGGTTCGCCGATTTCCGGGATCATCATGGGAGAGCGCCTCCAACCCCAGCTCCGCGAAAGCGTGCGCGATAAAAATGGCCGCGTGAAAGCGGCTCATCCTCTCCAACTCGTGACGAAGGAAGAACTCGCCGCTCACATGAGAGAAGCCATCGCCGAAATCGGCAAAACCGGAGCTGGCTGGTTCGCTTGTGCCGAGCGCTTGGGTGGCGACGGAAACAAAGTGCCATGGAAAGGCACGGCCCGTCATGGCAGCGACGCAGGACAAGTGAGCATTCAAGAAACCGCCATCGAAATCACGAACACCAGCCCGCTTGCAAAAAAGCAAATTTCACCGGGTCAAGTCGCCGCGATCCTCGCACGAGGCCAGCAATTTTTACTGAAACTTCTCCAACCCAATTCCTAAATGTCAGACTCCACCATCCCCGACGCCCTTGCCGCTGATCTTCGTGATTATTTCCTCGCCACTCTCGGTGTCACCTTTGGCTTAGATCCCGCCAGTGTCCGCCTCAAGCATGCCACCGAAGAGATCCCTTCGCCTCGTGTCGTCATCCTCATGGGAGATCCCGGTATGGTTTACGGGATGGAAGCGACCGCGAAAATCCTCGTCTCGATCCAATACATCACTTCTAGCGATTCCGTCTCTCCAGAGGCTCATCAAGAAAAAGCCGGGGAGCTGGATAACTGGTGCAGATCCATTCGAGGAGCGAAGCGCCGCGCGGTGATTTCCAGCCGAGTTTTCCTCCATGACTCGAAAAACATGCAGGCCATCACCGCGATTCGCAAAGACGAACGAGAGCAAATGACCGCCATCCGCGCGGAAATGACCGTCACGCTCGTCGAGCAGATTTGACACAAGCCCTTTAATATGCCCGCTACGCTCATTGGAACAGTCGGAATTCACGGTATCGCCGCCGATGAAACTGGTTTGATCATCGAAACCTTGGACGATACCTCGAAAAAGGAATCCACCTACATCAAGAACCGCGTCGGCGAGCGCGTAGGCCGTTGCGATTTCGACGAGTCCATTGAGATCGAAATGAAAGGCAAAATCACCGCCTCGTCGGGATGGAGCCAGAAGCTCAGCGCCGTCCTGACTCTCGCGAATACCATTTCTTCCGGTTTCCTTCAAACCACCCTAACGGGTAAAACGCTGATCGACGAGGTGAAGCGCTCGCGGAAAAACGACGATTGGAACGAGATTTCCGTTTCGGCCATGATGCTGCCGTTTTTCCCATAACTCCTGAAACCGATCCCCGCGCAATGAACGGTAGCAACATGCTGATTTCCACCAAGCCGGGTGCTTTGGAAACCACAAACACGAAACTCGCCGCTGCACTCTCAGCGGTGGGTATTCCACTCAACAAAACCGTGCCAGTGCGGTTGCTCGCGGGCGAAAATGGCCGGACCCATTGTTTTTTCTTCCAGGAGAAAAGCCCCTGCGGCGACTACATCACCATCGATCTCATGCGTGCCTGGGACGACAAGGAATGGCATCGCCAAAACCCAGAGCATCCTTTCGCCTACCTCAAAGTCGCGTTCGATAACATGGAGCGCCTCACCGACTACGTTCGCAGTGGCACGCCAATCGGCCATGTGACGAAAGGAAAAAAAATCGGTTTCCTTTCCCTCAACGCGAGCGATACCGCCCAAAAAATCTTTTTCAAAGAACTCAACCGCCACAGCTAAAATCATGTCCAATCCAATCGTAAAAGTTACCCCCACCATCAACAAAGGCCAAACCGTCTGGTGCAAATCCACCGGTGAATCCTTCAAGGTTCTCGAAATCACAAAAGCTAGCCTCGTCTGCGAAGGCCGCGCCGGTGTCATGCCGCGCGAAATGGCTCTCACCGAAAAGCCAGCCCAGCAAGAAACCCAAGACTGATTCTCTAATTCAAAATCGATCCCCGTATGTCATCCCGTCAAATCCACCTCGAAACCGCTTTCTCGGACATCCCGTCGAGAATCGGTAAATTCACGCTCCGCCCGCTTTCGGCCAGCTCTTTCACGCTTCTCGGAAGACTGGGAAACCCGATGATGGTTCAGCAAAATCCGGACTCCGAAAACGACGCGAAAATTTCCATGTTTGAAGCGGTCATGGAATACGCCTGGGTTCATTCAGCACCGCTCGAACAAGTCGCCGCCATCGAAACCAAGGACCAATTGCCCAGCGCCGAAATTCGGTTGATGGGCTACGAAGTGACGATGGCCGAGGCTCTAGACTTCTTAGCAGGCTATCAGAAAAGCTCGGAGCGCATGAGCGCGAATTTAGTCACCACCAAAGAGGATGATGAGACGCCGGGAAAGCCGGTGTCGCCCCCTGTTGGCTTGCCTCTCTCATCCACGCCTGCGGAGCCTGCGGTGATCCCGTTCGAGAAAGATATATCCTCTGGCTCATGCCCATTAGCCGAGCCTTTGCCTACCTTCACGCCTCCAACGTCGCCAACGGAGCCACCTGCGAATGGGCAGTCAGTGACAGCAGTTTCGGAGGAGACCGCAGACCCGACGCCGGAAGCGAGTCTGCCGAGCTAACCTTCGCCGCCTTGCGCGGTAAATACGCGAACACACAATAATCATGGACGGTTTCAACATCCCAATCGGGGCCGATTTCTCGGTCATGCAGCAAGCCACAGAGCGCATCATCGCCGCGATGGATCAGATGGGTGCTCGCATCGCCGCAGCGCTTGAAAAAAGCAACGCTGCCACGATCAGTGCCGCTACCAGCCTTGCCAGAATGGAGGGAGGCGCTAGCCGTCTGACCAATTCGGCAAATGCCTCAGGAGCCGCCGTGGCCAGCATGTCCACCAAGTTCGCTCAAGCCGCTCAGCGAGCCGGTGCAGTCGGTCACACGATTGGTGGACTCACGGAAGGGATGAGAGCTTTGAATAGTATCTCGCGTGTGCTCACGGGGGTCAATCTCGCGCAGAAAATCGGAGCATGGTCACAAGCCGGGGGAAGCTTGCGAGTTTCGCTAAGCAAGATCCCCACCGTGATGAAAGCGATTGCCAGCAATCGCACCTTCCAAGTCATCGCCGTAGGAGCCGCCGCCGCTTACGCTGCCGTGCTCACGGTTCGCACTGCGTGCCGTGTGGTGAGCGCTTCGATCAAAACCTTGCGAACCGCAGCCACCACCGTTTTCAATGGCATGATTGCCAGCGCCCGTGCCGCCGCCAGTGCCGTGGCCGCATCCTTTCGAGGAATTGGCTCGCTACCGGGGAAAGTCATGGGGACGATGCCTGGCCTTCCTGTCGCCGGATTGCTTTCCGCTGCCGGTGTCATAGGCTTCGCCTTTTCTTCAATCAATAAAGCTGCCGAAATGGAACAGCTTCAAACGGCTTTTGCTCCATTGTTAGGTGGTGCGGATGCCGCCAAAAAACGAATCGAAGAACTCGCGAAATTTGCCGCTGATACTCCTTTCGAGATTCCTCAAGTCGTCGCCGCTTCCCGCGTGCTGGAGACGCTGACCCGTGGAGCTCTTTCCACGGGGAAGGGTTTGACGATGGTTGGAGATATCGCATCCGGTGTGAATCAGCCCTTTGACGAAATCGCTGTCACGGTCGGAAGGCTTTACGATGGATTAGACAGCGGAAGGCCGGTCGGAGAGGCTTTAATGCGTTTACAGGAACTTGGAGTCATTTCGGGAGAGACTCGCGGTAAGATTGAGAAATTGCAGGAAGAAGGCAAAAAAGGTGAGCAAGTGTGGGGGATTGCAGCTAACGCTTTCAGTCGATTTGCAGGCTCCAGTGAGCGACAATCTAAAACATTTACAGGAAAGCTTTCCAATCTATCCGACGCTGTCTCTAGGTTAATGGCAAAGTTCGGGGAACCGATCATCGACGCGCTAAAACCGTGGGTTGACAAGGCAATTGGATACGTGGACTCGATCCAAGCGAAAATCGCTGGGATCGGAGCTTCCATCGGAAATGCCTTCAACGCAGCAATGGCGGTCTGGCAGGTCGGTGACATCGCTGGAGTGGTTGGCGCAGGTCTCACCTTGGCCATCATCGACGGGATCAATGCCTTTTCCTCAGGAATTCGCGCCACCATGGCTTACCTATCCGGAGCTATGAGTGAAATCATGAAATCCGCAAAGGACTCCTGGGGAGCACAGGAGTTCTTGGGAATCCTAATGGATGTTGGCAAGGGAATCGCCGCGATGATCACCGCAGCTATTCTGAAAGGACTCGACGCCATCCCAGGGATCGACGCTTCCCAGCAAACCGCCAGCGCTACCAACGAAGGCAAAAATTCATTCAACCGTGCTAAGAATCGCCTGCAAGATTTTGACGGTGCGGACGCCGCCCAAAAAGGAATCGAAGCTCTGAAGCGAGCCGATGCAGCGGGTAGAAATGCCGCGGCAAATTCCGACAATAAAGAGCCGCTCATCGATAACACAAAAGCACTCTTCAATTTCGCCGAGAAATGGGTACCGGTGAAGGATCAGATCCAAAAGAATCTGGACGGAATCACCAAAGCCAATGCCGAACTCGATGCAAAGCTGAAAGGAAAAGCCGCTCCGACGCCTGGGGAAGGCATGGCCGATAAAGTCAACAAAGCCGCCGCCCCTGCCGTCCTCTCGCTGACTCGCATCGGAGGCGGAGGATTTGCAAATACGGTTGCTCAAAGCCAGCTCGGAGAAAGCCGTAAGCACACCGCTTTGCTTCAGCAGCTCGTGAGCAAGTTGAAACAAAATCCTGAGAACAAGCCCTACAAAGCACAATTCGCGTGAGTGTTCAAAAAATCAATTTAGCCCAGACCTACACATCAGATTGGGAACTAGAACTCGAAGCCGGGAGCAACAAGGTTCTCGGAAAGCTCTCCTACGAGGATGATTACGAGGACTGGATGACCAGAGCGCCGAACATTGGCTCAGCCCATCCAGATATCTCAGCCCTGCTACTGCGTAAAATCAAAGCCGAGCGACTCCAAGGAGACATCGTCAAAGTCAAATTAGAGTTCGAAAACAACGATCCCACCGCCACTTACCCCGGTCGAGATCCCGGAGCGATCAAACGCTACTCGCTTGAAACCTCGCTAACCGAAGAGCCATTGCTTCGTCATGATGCCTTCAAGGACTTGACAGAAACCGAAATGGTAGCGTTGCAGGAATTGCTAAGCAGCTCGAAGCTCACCGAAGATTTCACCAAGGCCGCTCGAACAGTGACGAGCGCCGCCGGTCTCAAAGCCATCGAGAAAATCAAAAAAGGCATCGAAGCGTTTTTGAATCCTGGCATGGTCTGGGTCGAGAGGTTCAGCACCAAAGACCTCGAAGAAATCGACCTCGGAAAAATCCGAACCACCACCAGCACGCCCCCCGGCCCGTGTCCGAGTTCAGGCAGCGAGCGGAACTGGCTCTACATGGGCGGAAACGCCAACCCCAGCTCGGACGGCGAGGTCTGGGATATCGACAAGAAGTGGCAGCTCTCCGAGAAAGGCAAGTGGGACTCCGATCTTTACCCAGCGGCAGCAACGGAATGAAAACCAACAACGGCATCATTCTACCCGAACCCGTAAAACCGGGCGAAGACATCTACGCCAAGGACTTCAACGTCATCATTTACGCGCTTGCGAAAATCATCGAGCGCCTCAAAAAAATCCAGCTGGTATCGAGCAAGGATCTTGCCGTCAGTGAGCACTCGACCGGCACAATTGCGAATCTGAGGAACTCCTCCAATGGTGGCAAAGAACAAACCTTTCCGGGACTCATCATCACCAAGACCCGACCCCGCTACATCGCGCCACCTGCTGCATCTAGCTCCATTAAACTCTACCTCACCTGGGGCTTCGTCAATGCGCTCCGCCCGAACAACTGGGCAACGCCTATCCAGATCCCCGGTGGGGGAGATTCAGAAACGCATGTCGCGATCAAGATCTACACCCCGAGCGTGGGTGTTTACACGTCTTGCGAGTGGGTTCAAACTACGAACCGCACCGATTTTACCAATCCCGCGTGGAATGCTAACGGTGGCAGACCCGCTCATTTTTATATCTTTCTTGGAACGGTATATCGCACGGATGGAGAAATCTACATCCAGAACGAAGGCTCTGGCTCCATCCATTGCTACGACTATGTGACCGCCATCGACTCAACTGGCTCGGACGTGGCATCGGTTTACCGTTACGGAGTCGCTTACCGGAGGATTCTACACTGAGATGTTCAGCGAATATGAATTCGATATTGGGTATCTGACCCCATCCAATAAAATCGTAGCGCCGCTTCCGGGCATTCCGAGGAAGAGTAATTTCGGCTCATCACTCGAAATCAATGCCGCAGATTTCCGGGGTGTTATCGGGTTTCCTCAAAATGAAAAAATAGGGTCTAGCGGTGCTTACACCACGAACATCGGAGGATTTGAAACCTACGCCAAAATTGAGGAGTCGTATCAGTACTATGCAAGAACCCCTCAGAATCAATACTTGTTACGCGCTTATTCGAGAACCGAATACCGGAGATACAGTTTTGCGAGTCCCGGATTAGGGCCGTGGATCAATGGCGTCAACACGCCTCTATGGAATGGCGACTTTAATGCGGTTTACATAGTCTTTCCCAGCATCGGGAGAAGCATAGTCAATGTTCCAGGCCCAAGTAGACCCAACCCAGATAATTTTAAGACTGAGTTTATTAGCAAGCAGGGCCATCGTTATTATGGAGGAAGCCTGACTGCCACTGGCACAGCTCAGGATGCTTACGGCGTCATCGGTAACGGTTTAATGACTGACCCCATCAATAGCGGAGTGCTGATGGGTTATTTGAGCCAATGGAAAAATCTACCGAGAGATTTCCGGAATCTTGGCTCTAACCTCGATTCCATGTCCGTGAACACGGAAAGCAACGGTGGACTCTACGGATGGGTGCAAGGCATGTTCGCGGAGATCAATGCTGACCTCACAGATGATTCAATAGTGGGAGGTTTCAGCGGAGACGATACCGGAGTCACAGGGTATGATGCGCCTTACAGTATCGAGCTGACAGCGATCACGCGCCGGAACTGGCCGCAGATCCATGATAATGTCCGAAATACGAACAATAGCGGATTAGAGAGCATCTGGACCGATTCCGATTCCGTCGAAACCCTTTCCGATGAAATCACCGAGAAAAAGCTGCGTGATGCTTACGGGATTTTTGACTGCGATCAGCCGGACACGTTTGAGGGGCTTGGTTGGGGATCAGCGCGGATAGCTGGTTTGCTTGGCGATAATGTCACCGCGATTTTCGATTTTGGGAATGCCGTGCGACTCAATCCCGAGCCGGTCGATAGCGTGACTCCAGAGCCAAGTCAGGATGGAATCATGCAGCTCGTCTCAGCAGACGGCAGTGCCTACCGAGTTACGATAGCAGTGGGATATGACAATTTTTTCAGCGGCGAAGTGCGGGACTGGGTGACGCTGGACGAGCAAGAGATCATTGTCCCGCCATACACCGAGGTAGAAGTGCAGTTTCCGAGAGTGGATGCCCGCTCCGAAATCAGCGAGAATCAGGAGAATATCCGCGCCTTGAAAATCGAGGAATTGATCGAAGGCGAGTATGTGGACGTCACGGCCACCAAGACGATGTGGGGCCAGCCTGCGAACGGGGTGGCCATCCTTGGCGTTACCAAAGGGCGCTCTGGCCAGCTCTGGGGATTCCTAGGATTTGAGGCCCAGTTGCCTCAGAATGCAAACAAACGCTACCGCACTCGGAAATACTACCGCGAGTCCCATGCAAGATCCGAGGAGGTGACGCCATGACCGGGACCACTAGGCCGGGAAGGGGAGTCGCTGCCTCGCCAGTAAGCGGGGGTAAAAGTGTCGCAGTTGTTTCCTCAACCTTCGGAGGAGCCACCAACTTCGGAGTAGCGACTCAGAGCTTCGGTGGAGGCTCTCAGAATAGTTCGTTCGCTGGAGACGCGAGCGTTTTCGGAAACGGAAACGGCGGGAATTTTGGGAACGGACAAGGTGGCACATTTGGCACCGGAAGCGGTGGCACTTTCGGAAGTGGCGCTGGTGGACCTTCGGGAGCGATTCAGGAACGGGGAAGCTCACTCTCTAGTGGTGCGGTCCAAGAGCGCGGCTCTTCGCTGTCGAGTGGCGCGATTCAGCAGCGTGGCTCTTCGCTGTCATCCGGTGCGATTCGTCAGCAAGGGAGTTCATTTTCGTCAGGGGCCATTCAAGCGCAAGGCTCGTTTCTGTCGAGCGGGGCGATTCGTGAGCGGGGAAGCTCGTTCTCGTCGGGGGCGATTCGTGAGCGGGGTAGTTCATTCTCCTCTGGTGCAATTCGGCCCGCCAGCTCAGGTTCTAGCCGTGGCAGTGCGTTTTCAAGCGGTGGCGGTGGCGGCGGACTAAGTGGAGGGGCCACACCGCTGAAATCTGGAGTCCGAAAAAACCGTGCAAGGCCCGCGCCGGTATTCACCCGCACGAAATTTGGCGATGAAGTCGTCGGGAAGCTGGTGCTCCAAGTCGAGCAGGAGTATGACGAGCGCGGGAATTTACAGCCGATGCGGGTGATCAAATTCGCCGCCTCGATCAACGGGAAGAACATCACCCCCTCAAACTACGTGCCGTGGATGGCTTCTCAATTCGGTGGTTTTACCTACCGGGATAACACCGAGCAGCGATACTACGACTCCAAGACTCCTTATTCGGACGACTGCCATGTCTGGCTTAACCAGCCCTATGAGGAAGGCTACATGCTTCGGCAGGAAAAAGTCACGGTCGTTGCTCAGCCCGGAGAAATTTCCTCCGAGCACTATTTTGCGCCGCCGGAAGCTGGAGCGTCTATTTTCATTTCCAACACACTGACCACCAAACCAACATCATGAATAAACCAATCGGATTCGACAATCATCGCGGCATTTCTTTCATCACTAAAGATGGCTCTGGCCGCGCGTTTCGCGTGGTCGGTTCATTCGCTCAGGTGATGGGATCGGGCACCGACTCTCACTACCGCGTTTACCGGGGAGCTGATATTGCGCTGGTCAAGCGAGGAGGGCTTGTGGCCTCCAACTATGCGAGCGGAGCCTTGCCAGCTCCCGCGACGTCTCCGTTTTCCACCTACGGAACCACAAACGATGTAGTCGTGGTCACTGCGGAGCCGCACGGATTCACCGATTACCAGTCGGTAGCGTTTCAGTTCGCTGCGAGCAATCTCGCGATCTTCAACACCGAGTATGTGGTGCGGGTGGCTGATCCTTACCGGATCATCATTCTGGGTCCAAGTGGCACGCCTCCGTCAGATTGGACTACCGCCGTCAATCTCACGGCCTCTGGCCTTACAAACCCCGGAATCACTGGAGCCGACACCGGGACGCGCGTCCTCGTCAGCGAGCACCCAGCTATCGTCGTAGGTCCGAAAATTTCTGAAACCACTACCTTTGCCGAGCCTTGGACTCAAGAGGTGTGGGTGAGCTGACGCGATTTTTGACATTGGGGGTAAAATGTGCCCCGTCGATTCATCCAACTCGCCACCGATTTAATCATTAGTAGCCCTGGGAGCAATAGCGCTCTCTCTGGCATGAATTACAAACGGGGAGCTTCTCCCCAAGAATCCGTCCAGTTCTACAACGGCTCATCCGTTGTAGAACTGCCAGCGGGGGCGACGGGAAAATTCGCGATCAAGCCTTTCGGGAAATACGATAGCGAGCCACTCGCATTCGCAGAATCTTGGACAAAAGTCGGGAGCGGCTCAGAGACGTATTACCGCTTCGATTTGTCATTCGCCACCGCCGCGATTAACCAGCTCCTGTCAGCCTTCGATGAAAATCAGAACAATGACAAATCATCGATCCAAGCCATGGCCGAAATCCAATGGATTATCGATGGCAAGGTTTACAAAAGTCAAACGGTCCCGGTCACCATCGAAAACGACATCGTCCGAGACGAAGATGGAACGCCCCTGGAAAATCCGACTCCGCTGAACTGGTTAATCGAAAACCTCACTCAAACGAGGATTCAGAACGCCATCCCACAAGATGCTGCCTTTCGCGCGTCAATCGGTGCGATTTCCACGGAAGATCTTTTCAATATCTACCGCTATCAAAACACGGACAGTGGTAATTTAATTGTGGAGGGGATAACAAATGGGGCACAATGCGAAATTAGTTTTACGGTTGCCGAATACAATAGTTACATTTTATTGAATATTAACGGAAGCATGTCGATAGACGATCCTTTGTCTATTCCCAGTGGGGAATATCCCCGATATTTTCAACTCGTAATAGACGCTTCTGCTGACTTATCTGACACAAGCTCGCAATCGGTTACATTTTCCAACGGTTTGATCCCACTACTTTTTAGCCCGTCAATCGACCCGCTGATCCAAGGAAATGTGACATACAACGCGATTAGTAATCTTTCTTATGCGAAGGCCGGTCAGTATTTGACGATCTACAATAGCGGCGGCGGGAACAACGACGTTCTAACCGTATCGTCGGGACAAGGATCTGTTACCGAAATAAATAACACCAATGCATCCGAGATTATTGTTGAGCGTGGGTCACTGGTCGTCAACAACGCTCCAAATTTAGCATCGATACCAAATGCCACAAATATCCCTTACATCGACCTAAATGGTTGTGCGCTATTCGCTCAGTCATTACCGGGAGCACCAAGTTCGGGAGAAGATACCGCAGCAAGATACATCATTAACACGGCTCTAGTTGAATTCAGTGCAACTGGTCGCTTTGGGACATTAGTCTTAGGTAATAATTCTGGACTTGGAACAATTGATCTCAGCGGTGTCACTCACATGGGTTCTCTCACTGTCTATATGAATGATATGGGTAACAGCGAGATCGACGCGATGTTCGCCAGTATTGCCGATGTGAACGCCTTTGCTGATGGAACAATCATCACGGGAGTCAACTGGACATCCGCGTCAGACTCCATCATCGCCGCGCTCAACGCCGTCAACTGCACCGTTATCTACGATTGATTTTATGAAATACCTATTTTTTCAAACTGCCGCCAAGGCTCCAAACGCTACGCACACCCGCAACTCTGATGGTGTGTCAGGATACTTCCGCGAGATTTCGGACTCTGCTACCATCACGGGACCATTAACTAGGTTGCTAGATTCCAAAGACGGTTTTACGCTCATTCCTCCTTCTTCGCCTGCACCACCGGTATCCGGTGCAAGAGTGCCTCAATCCATCGCCAACTGGAGAGCCAAAGCAGCCCTGGAACTGGCCGGTCTCACCATCGCCGTCGAAACAGCCATGCAAGCACTCGACGAGCCAGCCCGCACCGTGGCGCTCAGCGCATGGTCAAACGGAGCCGACCTGGCCCGCCGTGGAGCGACCGTCCTCGCCCTAGCCGCCGCGCTCGAACTGACCGAAGAGCAGGTGGATGCACTCTTCGTCACTGGTGCGTCCCTAACCGTTTAAATGATCACCGTATGACCTACACCCAAGAAAAAATCATGTTTGGCAGTAGCACGATGCTTGCTGCCACATTTTCGACAGTAGGTGCCATCATAAGCGCCGGAGAGCTACGATGGATATGCGTAACGCTCACCGTATCAATCATCACCAGCTCCTTTCTCGCGCTCATTTTCAAACGGACTGAGGAGACCATCCGCATCGTCGTCGGACGTTCTGGAATGGCCATTCTCTCAGGTGTTTTCGCGAGTAAATATCTCGTGCACTCCTACTGCCTGACTTTCGCAGATAACGACATCGTGGCTCTGGGTGCCATCGCTTGCGCGTGCTGCATTTTGGGATTCATCGTCGGATATGTCCTCTTGCAAATGCTCAATAAAAACTCGGACAGAATTGCAGAATGGATTCTAAAAAAGTGGATACCATGACTAAACATTTCCCAGACCCTTTGATTTTCAAAGACGCCGGAATGGTGGCTGGAAGCCGAGTCTTCGAGCTTACTGAGTCATTCCGTTACCTGTCATCGCTCGGGGTCATCACCGTGCCAGCCGGATTCGTGACCGATGGCGCAAGTATCCCAAAAGTATTCTGGAGCATCATGTCTCCTTTCGGGGAATACTTCGAAGCAGCAGTAATTCATGACTTCCTCTACTCGCGTAAAAGCGAGGTCTATGACCGCTTCGTCGCAGATAACATTTTCAAAGAAGCCATGTATAACATCGGAGTCCCATGGCCGACTCGTGAAATCATCTATCGCGCCGTCCGCTTATTCGGGTGGCGCTTTTTCAAAGGAGAAAAGCCATGAAGAAGTCTCTCACCATCATCCTCGATCCTGGCCACGGAATGAGCAATCGCACCAGTGGCCTATTCGATCCCGGAGCCGTCTCTGGCAATGCCACGGAAGCCGATATCGCCATGGTCTGGACCAATGACCTCCGCGCCATTCTACTGGCCGCTGGCCACGTCGTCATTAGGACGCGCGTCGATCACAAAGACCCCGCGCCGGTCGGAAAACGCGCCACCATCGCCAGACGACACAACGGGCAAATCATGATTTCGTTCCACTGCAATGCAGCTGCCGGGACCGCCCAAGGAACCGAGACTTTTTACCGTGGAGAGTCGCATCGCGAGCTGGCCGAAAAGCTCAACTCCGCCGTTTGCTCTGCCCTGTGGACTCGTAACCGAGGCGCAAAAACTGAAAGTTCCAGTCAGCACGCCACCCTCGCGATTATGGCCTTCCAGCCGTGTTTCCTCATCGAGCTGGGTTTCATCGATCACGCCGATGATCTTCGGAAAATGACCAATCACACGCTTCGCAAAGCCGCCTGCAACGCTATTGCTCGCGAGATCGAATCGTTTGCAGGTCGATAGCATCGAGCAGATCCCACCAAGCCAGCCCGTCCTCGTGCCTGAGCGGACGCCGGTAGTTTGATTTCAGAATCGCGGGCGAATTATCCGCCTCCGTCGCGACTTGTTCCAGGGACTTCGTCACCGCGATCCGGTAAGAGCAAAAGCAGTGCCGCAGCACGTCCGCAGGCCAGTACTCGCAGATCCCTTTCCTCCGAGCTAGAAGCGAAAGAAATTCTCTGGACCGCTTGATGCAGACTTTTGACTTCGATTTTTTTTCCGAAGCCACAAAGATCATTTTGAGAATCTGCACGAGCCGCGCATCCAGCGGGATGAAGCGCTCGGAAGAATTCTTTCCTGCCACCCTCGCCGAAACGTGAAGATAGCCGCGCTCCCAATCAAAACCGCCGAACTCGATCCCCTTTTCTTCCTCCCAAAATAGCCTGAGAATTTCTGACGGCCGCAAACCGATCCAGCCCGCGATCAGGAGGTAAGTAAGCAATTTCAGATCCTCCGCGCTGGCGGCCGCCAAAAGTTCGCGCCCCTGGTCAACCGAGAAAATCTGTTTCCCCTCATCGGGCAACGTCGGCTTTCGGATGAGATCCGCCGCGTGTTTACCAGGGCCCAGCAAGTTCCAATCTCGCGCCCGGTTGAGAAACGTTGACCAGGTCGTCACCCGGTTGAATTTCGTGCGATCCGCAGCCTGCACGGGTCCGCTCTTTTTTTGCGCCGCGCGGAAACACCACTTTTCGAGACGTGCCTGGTCAAGATCCAGCAGCATGAGATCCGGAAATTTCTTCCCGAACGCATCAAGCTCGATGGTGAACGTGTCCCGCGTCGGTTTCGGCGCTTTTTCGTATTCCGCGAGGAATCGAGTAATCGCCTCCGCGACCGTGAGCCGCTGGACTTTCAACGGCCCGTTTTCGGCAAACCACCTCGCCGCCGTCGTCAGATCCGCGTCACCGGCCAGCCATCGCCGCGCCCCCTCCACATCTGCCAGCAACTGCCTCACCGCCCCCTCGCCAGTGCCTGCCAGCTTTCGCAGCGCTGCGAGAGCGTCAGCATCGCCGGGAGAGATCCACCGCGCCCCGGCCCCGCTGTCGAGTTCCCTCGCCTTCCGCGTCGCGAATTCGAGCGCCTTGGCCTCAGTCGTTTTCGTAGTCGTCCTGGGAGATCCCATTTCGCGCCAAGCCAGCTTGTAATGTCCATTCGACCGCTGGCAGATCCGCACGCGCCCAGCGCCAAAACTCACATCCCGTGGATAACTGGGTTCCGCCCGTTTCGCTGCCATGATTTTTTACACCACTTTACACCGAAAATAACCACCAAAAACACCGGAAAACCCCCATTTTTGAAACCAAGCCAAAAACGATGACACAAAAAAACCCGTGAAATCAAAGGATTCACGGGTTTGAAGATGGAGCGGGCGATGAGATTCGAACTCACGACATCCACCTTGGCAAGGTGGCGCTCTACCACTGAGCTACGCCCGCGTTGTTGAACGCGTCGGGGGCTTTCTACATGCGTCGCTTTGGCGGGCAAGCCAAATATTGCAAATTTTCCATGGGCATTTTTCCGAAGGTGAGTTTTTCTCCCCGCACGCCATGTCAGACAAGCTCGCAGAAATCATCGCCACCAAACATCTCGAAGTCGCCGCCCTCATGCCACGCGCGGCTTTGTTGCGGGCGGCAGCCCTACAGCGGAATGACTTCGGCGGCTTCCGCGCTGCGCTGGATCGTGGGCCGGGGCGGCTCGGAGTCATCGCCGAGGTGAAAAAATCTTCCCCCTCCGTCGGGCTGATCGACCCGAACTTCGACGCTCCACGCCAAGCCCAGCGCTACCTCGAAGGCGGAGCCTCCTGCCTCTCCATCCTCACCGACGAGTTATACTTCCAGGGCTCCCTCAGCTACCTCTCTCAGATTTCCAAATTTTCCAACGCCCCCCTACTCCGGAAAGACTTCACCATCCATGAGGTGCAGATCCACGAGGCCATCGTGACCGGAGCGGACGCGATCTTGCTCATCGTCGCCGCGCTGGATGACGACACCCTCCACCGCCTCTATGACGAAGCGAAATCCTTCCAACTCGACGTGCTCGTCGAAGTTCACGATCTCCGTGAAATGGAGCGGGCACTCGAACTCGGGGCCGACCTCATCGGCGTGAACAACCGGAATTTAAAAACATTCGTCGTCGATCTCGCCACCACCGAGCAACTCGCCGAAGAAGTGCCAGACGACGTGCTGCTGGTGTCCGAAAGCGGCATCAAATCCCTCGAAGACGCCCGCCGAGTCCTGGACGCCGGAGCGAATGCCGTGCTCATCGGCGAGGCGCTCATGCGCGCTCACGATCCCTCCCGCGAGATCGAAGCCTACCTCGCGCTAGAAATGGCCTGAAGACCACGCTAGATTACTGCTTTGCAAACTGAGGAAAATCAGGAATCTTACGGCATTGTCAGCGCATGGAAAAACCCTACCGCCATCTCTGGATCGGCCTGATCCTCGTCTCCTGCGGCCTCATCGGCTGGTGGGCCGGGCGTGATCTGAAGGGCACATCCGTGGTTTCCAAGCTGTCGGAAAAGCACCTTGCTACTGGAGCTCTCGCTGAGGTGAAAGCACCACGGCCCCTCAAGCAGCTCGCCCGCGATCCCTCCCAAGTCTCCACCACGGTGGAAATCTTCGCCAGCCGCCAAGCCGATGAGGCCATCCTCCGCTTCCCCACGGCTGCCAGTTATGGAAATTTCATCGACACCTTCAGCAGCACCAAGACCCAGCTTGTCGCTCGCCTAGACCGCCTTCGAGTCGTGCGGCTGCACTATGAAAACTGGGACGATCTCTCGGAATTACTCGCCGGAAAAAAACTCGCAGCCTATGACTCACTCTCCGACAGCCCCGCCCCCAATCCCGCGAGCGACACCCCGCAGCGCGGCTTGGTCGCCTTCGAAGAGGGCGTGCTTAGCTGGCTTGGCGTGGATTCTGACCACTCCACTTGGGGAGCTGGGGTGAAAATCGCCGTGCTGGACTCCGGCATCGTCGCCCACTCCGCCTTACCCGGATTCACCACTTCCATCGCCATCACCCCCTATCCCGAAGACCTCACCCAGACGCGCGGTCACGGCACGGCCGTCGCCTCACTCATCGCGGGAAATGACCCCGCCGCTCCCGGTGTCGCTCCGGCGGCGGAACTCATTTCCGTGCGCGTCACCGATGAAACCGGCCAAGCAGACGCCTTTGACCTCGCCGCCGGTATCCTCGCCGCAGTGGACGCCGGGGCACAGATCATCAATTGCTCAATGGGTACCACGGTGGACAACCCATTGATCGAGGAAGCCGTTCTTTTCGCCCGCGACCACGGTGTTCTCATCGTCGCCGCAGCCGGGAATTCCGAGCAAGCGGAAGCCTCCTACCCCGCCGCCTATCCCAGCGTCATCAGCGTAGGCGCAGTGGACGCGCGGGGCGAGCACCTGAACTTCTCCAACTACGGAACCTACCTCTCACTCACCGCCCCGGGCTATGAGGTGAACACCGCATGGCCAGGAAATGCTTACGCCAAAATGAGTGGCACCTCCGTCAGCGCACCGCTTGTCACCGGCAGCATCGCCGCGACGATGTCAAACGGTAACGGGGTGACCATGACCGCCAACGCGGCCGCAGAAATCGTCATGAACCAAGCCGACGAAGCCGGTATCCCAGGACCCGACTCTGAATATGGAATGGGGATTCTCAACCTAGGCCGAGTCATGAATCGCAACACCCCCAACCTCGTAGACGCCGCGATCACTCATCAACGACTCGTCCGGGCCAGTAAATCAGGGGGTGAGGATGAAATCCAAGTGACCCTCCAAAATCGCGGCACCGCCGTGCTGCTCAACACCCTCTTGGACGTAGAAACTCCCGTCGGAAATCGCCAATTCAGCGTCGCCCTGCTCGCTCCCGGAGCGATTCAGACCTTTTCGATGCCAGTCCAGCTCGCCACTTGGGCCTCAGGGCAGCCGCTCCGGGTCCATTCCAGCATCACCCTAGGCATGGTCGGAGAGGACAGCACACCCCGCAACAATCAGCGGACGGATCGACTGCTACCGCGCTGATTCTCGCCGCAAGGCTAGGCTACAGCCTACTGAAGGGGCGCTCTGCAGAAAATGATACCGAGCCCTCAAGCAGCGCGTCTGCTGAGCTTGATTCCCCAGGCATATCCAGCGAGCCGACGAGCCCACTCAGTTTCGCGCCGCTCCAGCGATACTTGTAAATCTCGAATGCACGGTTCGCCCTCAGCGGACCCGAAACATCCCGTCCTGACAACACTCCCACGCAGCCAAACTCCGCCGACGTGACGGGATCTTTCCCCTCAATCCTCCAAGCTCGGTGAAATTCCGTTGTCTCCCCAGCCAGCATTTTCCCCTCATCCATTGTGACCCGCTCACGATACGTCTCAGCGGACCCTAGCAGCTCGCTGTTCATTCGTAAAATCTCCGGCGGCACGACGACGCATAACGACTTTTTCATCATGTAGAACACTCGCTGCCCACCCTCCGTTTCTGGCGCAAGATTCACCAACACAAGTCGCCACCCATCAATCGGGCCTGCCGGTAAATAACCCGCCTGAATCATCGCGAGGATGAAGCTTTTATTGTTAAAAACGGTCTTCGAAATGCGCCCTACATTGACCTGCTCTCCGCGTTCCAGCCGACTCACACCCGTAACCGTTCGACGGATCGTAAGCGCCAGAGTCACACCCGACACCGTGGCGAGAGCAGGAGTCACGTTGTCATCGTACACCAATGAGGCACCCACAGTGAAACGGAGAGGAACACTGTCCTGAGCTTCCGACCCTTGGTGGTATAGGCTCTGCGCCTTCAGACTCATCGAAAGTCCACCACAAAGCGCTAGCAGAGAGAAAAATGAGTGGCGGTTCATGACGACATCGTCATCGCAGAGCCCTCTCATCATGACCAACTAAAACCGCCGTTTTCACTGACCCACTCCAAAATTCTCGCCATTTCCTCATTTAAATCCGTGTCACTCGCCACGCGCAGCCGCTAGGGTCCAGCCATGCCCTTTCGCAACTTTGGACTTCAGGAAGAGATTGTCCGCGCCATTCAAAAGATCGGCTACACCCAGCCGACCCCCGTCCAAGTGGCGGCGATTCCGAAGATCATGCAGGGAAATGACCTGATCGCCATCGCCCAAACCGGCACGGGAAAAACCGCCGCCTTTGTCCTGCCGATGCTGCACCGCCTCGTCCACGCGAACGCCCAAGGCAAGGACCGCAGCCTCCGCTCGCTCATCCTCGCGCCGACCCGTGAACTCGCCGTCCAGATCATGGAAAATTGCCGTATTTACGGCCAGAGCCTGCCCATCCGGGTGGCCGCGATCTACGGCGGTGTCGAGGAAGCTGCGCAAATCAAGGCGATCCACAAAGGCGTGGACTGCATCGTAGCCACGCCCGGTCGCTTGCTAGATCTGAGCGCGCGGCAGAAACTCGATTTTTCACAGCTCGAAATCTTCATCCTCGATGAAGCGGACCGCATGCTGCACATGGGATTTCTCCCTGACATTGAGAAAATCAACGGCTGGATTCCCAAGCGTCGCCAAACCTTGATGTTTTCCGCCACGCTTTCCAAGGAGGTCGAGTCACTCGCCCGGCGCTTCCTGTATCAGCCGAAAATGGTGCAAATCGGCAAGCGCTCGAACCCCGCCGACACCGTGGCTCAGTGCGTTTACGAAGTGCCCGCCCATTTAAAAAACGCGCTGCTGCTCGAACTCCTGCGCCAGCCAAGCTTCACCCGCGTGCTCGTCTTCGTCCGCATGAAAGACGGCGCAAATCTCCTGACAAATTTCCTCAAACTCGCCCACGTCAAGGTCGCCAAGCTCCACTCCAGCCGCTCCCAAGAGCAGCGCCTGCAAGCCCTCAAAGACTTCAAAGACGGTGCCGTGCAAGTGCTCGTCGCCACCGATATCGTCGCCCGTGGCATCGACATCGACGGAGTTACCCAAGTGGTGAACTACGATTTCCCGGTCAATCCCGAGGACTACGTCCACCGCATCGGCCGCACCGGGCGGGCGGAGGCGCAGGGCGAGGCGATCAGCTTCGTCCCGAAAAAGGATCTCAACCTGCTAGACATCCTCGAAATGGCGATCGCCCAGCGCCTCCCGCGCAAGCGACTCCGTGGATTTGACTACCTCGCCCCGATCCCCGCGCCGATTCCTGGTGAAAAAACCGCCAAGCGCGACTGGCGGAAGCGCACCCGCGAAATCGAGGCCAAGCAAGCGACCCAAAAACCCGAGCCGAAGCGCGGCAAAAAAGGGCCGCTATTTGATGGGAAGACCTCACCGCGAAGTCGTAAAGGTCGCGAAGGGCCGCAAAAGTAGGATGGGGAAGTTCTGACAAGACATGGACAGAGGGGATAAAAATGTGCAATGTGTCTGCGATCTGAGACAGGCAAACAACCAATCAGCAGCCATGAAACCATCGGAAAAATTCAACCGTGAAGTGCGCGACGCGGAAAAGCGTGCCTCCCGCCGTGCCGATGAAGAGCGCCTCAAGGCCGGCGAGGACCCCGCTGTTCTGCAACGCGAGAACTCCATTTTCCCCGAAAGCTTCTTCAAGAACGCGCGCATCTCCAATCGTAGGCAATCACTCGGGCGCTGACCATGCCTGAAACCCGGATCAGCGACTACGCGGCCTTTCTCCGGGATCTCGGTGCCAGCAATACCGACTATTTCCTCGGCGGCGGGCAGGCGGTGAACTTCTGGGCGGAATTCTACATTTGCTCGGTGAAATAATCGGTGGGCGTCTCACCCAGCGCGCGCTCATCCACGAACTCAAGCTCCTGAAACGCATCCTCAAGCTCCAAAAAGTGCGCCAGGCGCTGCAAAACATCGGCACAGATCCCGCGACCTTGTTTCCAGCCAAACAACTCCGATCCTGCGGCCTCGCCACCGTCGAATCCTTCGCCCACACGGCCTTGAAAACAACTCACTAGGCGCGATCAAGCCTGCGGAACACTTGGGAGAAAAGAGCCACCGTGAAATCCCCTAAAACCTCACAACGCGTCATTAGGCCCCCGCAATCAGCATTTAGGCGCTCGCGGCGAGGACATCGGTCTTCTCAATCGTCACTTCGACCTTCGCAACCAGCGCTTAGGGTCTCGTAATGGACAGTTAACCCTTCCCAACGAGCACTTCGACGCTCGCAATGACCGCTCAGCCTTTCACAACGACCTTTTGGCTCTTCGCAACGAAGGCTTCGGCGTCCGCACTCACTAAACGATCACATCTCCACTCAAGGTTTTCACCCGCTTGCCCATCTTTTTCTGAATCAGTTGGAAATGAGCGGCTTCCTCCGGTGAGACGAGCGAGATGGCATCGCCCGGTGAATCGGCACGCCCCGTGCGGCCGATGCGATGGACGTAGTCCTTCGGCGAGCGGGGCAGTTCGTAATTGATCACGCAGGGGAGAAACTCGATGTCGACTCCGCGGGCGAGCAGGTCGGTGGTGACGAGCACACGGAGCTGGCCGGACTTGAATTGCTGCAAGACGTCGCGGCGGGTTTGCTGGCTGAGCTTGGAATGGATGGACGCGGCATGGATGCGATTTTTCACCAGCTTGTTGACGATGGCGTCGGTCTTCAGGGTGGAGGAGGCAAAGACGAGCACTTGCTGATAATTTCCCTGCTGGATGAGGTAGCGCAGCAGTGGGCCTTTTTTCTCCTCAGAGACCAAATAGGCGAGCTGGTGAATCAGGTCGATGTCGCCCGCGTCCTCAGCCACTTCGATGACCTGTGGATTTCTTAAAATGAGCTGCTGGATCAAACTCAAATCCGCACTGAGGGTGGCAGAGAAAAGCAGATTCTGGCGCTGCGCCGGGAGCCGTGCGAGCAGTTGATCCACCTCGGCTTTGAAACCGAGGTTGAGCATTTTATCCGCCTCATCGAGCACCAAGATCCGGATGGAAGAGAGTTTCACCGCGTTTTTCTCGATCAATTCCAGCAAGCGTCCGGGCGTGGCCACTAGGATGTTCGCCTTCCCGATTTCCTGCATCTGCGGGTTGATAGAGACACCGCCGTAGATCGCGAGGCAGGTCTGCCGCTCGCTGAGCGCGGGGAGGAATTCATTAAAAACTCGCTGCACTTGATCCGCCAGCTCCCGGGTCGGCACCAGCACCAGCACTGTCGGTTCTCGGTATTTGAAAGCGCCGACCTGTTGGAGCTGATGGAGAATCGGCAGGACATAGCTCGCCGTTTTTCCCGAGCCTGTCTTGGCGATTCCCAAGACATCCCGCCCCGCAAGGACCGCAGGGATGACTTGTTGCTGGATGGGCGTCGGCTGCGTGTAGCCCGCGGCTTCAATCGGATTCAATAAAGCAGGAAAAAGGCCGAGCGCAGAGAAAGACATGTCGGCGGATCTTTATGAAAGTTCGAGGTCATGGCGAGCTTGTATTGCCGATGACATTTCTCTTCAAACTCCCGTCACGACTGCATTATAAACCATGTGAAGTAGCACGCAGGGGCCAAGCCGCCCGCTTTTTTTGAAAAGTATGGCGCTGCACACACCCAGCGCCATCACAGGAAACCACGATATTGGCGGATGATAGATTCCAAAATACGCGGCACTTCCTAGCACCGCTCGCCAACCGCCCCATTCCCGATCGAGAGCCCGATACAGTAGCCCGCGAAAAAAATACTCCTCCGCAAACGGTGCCATTCCCACCGCTAGGGTCATCATCCAGATTTTTTGACCGATACCGCCCGCTGCGGCCTTATCCATCTCAGCCATCCATTCATGAGTGAGAGGAAATATCCGTAATCCTTGCAAATACAACAGCGCAAGCCCACCCAACACGATTCCTACCAGAGCCGCGCCGGCATAAGCACGCGTGATACTACCGACTGGTCCCCAGCTCCAAATTTCCGCCGCTTTTACGCCCCTGTTTTCAAGAAAAACACTCATGCTTATCCAAGCGATCACCCCCACTACACCGTAAGAAATTGCCCGCACCAGCCAGATTGTCTCCATCCCCCCAATGGCGACCGCTACGGCCGTGGCTATTCCGATCACTTCTATCATTGCGATGATACCGATCATCGCATGCATCAAGGTCGGTGCTGGTGGTAATTTCTCAGACCATGGGTCAAACAGAAACGGCAGCCGCGCACGGAAGTTTTGCCACATCGCAGCGCCAGTTAGGGCGGAGAAAACCACACCCGTCACTGCTACACTCCACACTCCAGTCATGATGCCAATGGCGAAGGTAAATGTCCCAAGCATTGCCGCCCAGCGTCGCCCTTGCGGAATTGGTTCTGGCTCCCCCGAGTTGCTCGGGGCATTCGCCAACGTCACCATTTTTTCTGAAAGACTCCGACCAAAGAAAAACCAGCCCGCACCTGCTAGGGCAATACGCCACCATTCCGCTGGAAACATGCACAAACCCACAAGCATGACTAGCCCAACGATGGCGCTCGAGAGCAGCCACCACAGCCGGGCCTTTGCTTTCAGCAGTGATTCCATGCCATGCGGCCATGTCGTCGCCAGCCATAAGGCACCACCTTCCGAAGTCAGCGAGCGCGGACCCAGCACTAGCAGGAAATAGGTACCACACAGCACTGCTGCACCGCATATGCCATTCCAGCTTCCCACCGCATTTGCCATCAAGGAGCGGAAGTTAAACAATTGAAAACTTGCCATTGTCAGCGGGATTAACACCGCCTGCACCACCGCTCCTTTGTCCCGCCAAAACCATAGCAGCTCCTTTCGATAGAGCGGTTGACTTGATAGCAACCTTGGCCCTGATCCACGCACTGGCCCCGGGCTCGATGCCCCACTGCTTGCCTGCAATCCTTGATTTGCTGCCCACCAAGCGAGCGATACCGCCCCAGCTATCATGAGCACTGAAAGGGTCACACCCGAAATCACTACCTGCCAGATCATGGGTTTTTCACCCCAGCCGATCAGCAAAGCCCGTACTGGCCAGAGCGGTAGCCAGCCAACTAGCGGCGCTAACAACTTGATCGAAGTCTCCTTTAGGGTTGGCACTGCAAATGAAAAAAGAGGCAGGGTAAAAGCTACATAGCCCAGCCATGACATCAGCCCCAGCGCCGCACCACGGCTGCGCGGTGGTAACCTTAGCATTGCGGAAATTTCCAGTGCCTTGTTGAGACAAGATGCCGATACTGCAAATGCCAACCCAACGATGGCCCCACCTAACAGCCCTGGCAGCAGGCCAAACTTCGAGACTAACACGATCCACCAAAAGATCGGAGCCGTGAAATACACAGGATTTGCAATCATGGGTGCAAGTTGATCTGCCGCAAATGCTGCCACAGGCCGAACCGGATGACTCTGAACCCACTCCCACATCGGGTGCCGCCGTCGTTGCATATCCAGTTCAAGGCCCTCGCCTTGGCACACCATCATCACAAACCACCAGATGATAATGAATCCTAGAAAAATCCAAAGTGCATCATGGTTGTTTTCCAAAGTTCCACCGGAAATCCCGAGCGTGTCTTTTTTTAAAATGAACCCATTTGAACCGTACCGGTGGAATTTGCGAGTGATCAGGATACGGTCGGCGTCATAGGAAAGACCTAACTCATTACATCGCCAGTAGCCAACATAGTCGATGAATTCGCCTCGCAGTTTCTCATATGCCGCAGCATCGCTAGCAGATGGTGACCACGAACCATCCATGTCCGCCAAATTTTTCTCATAGCTTTTAAACCACTCTAGCGAGGACGCAACGTCATCGGGTATGACTAGACGATTACGTATATCACTAACTTCATTTTCATGGTCGAAACTAGGCTCGACCACCAGAAAACCAAGCACCCCATGAATGAACGCCATCAACAAAATCACCATGACCATCCCCAAGGCACCCATCGCATTGGTAGAGCTGCCTTTCCGCCTGTTCATCAACTCCTGTTGACGCTTCTGCCGCCCCTTAGTCCTCCGGCGTGCCGCTTTCCAGAGCAGCTTGATCACGGTCCAATTCGCCGTCGGTGGTCGTAGGTTCATCGGGCCGTGGCGTGGGTAATTTCCACAAAAACCTCTTCTAGTGGTCTACCACCACAGATTTCTTCAAGGCTACCGGTCCGAATGAGTGTGCCCTCGCGAATGATGGCGATGTGACTGCAAAGCCGTTCCACCTGATCCATAAAGTGGGTTGAAAATACAATCGTCGTTCCACCCTCTGCTAGCTTTCGCATCAGATCGAAAAACATTCGGGTGGATTCGACATCGAGCCCATTGGTCGGCTCGTCCAGAATCAGTAAGGGCGGCTGGTGAATCAATGCGAGTAGAAGCCCCAGCTTTTTCTTCATACCGCGCGAATAGTCGTCGGCATAGGCACTCATCGCTTCGACCATTCCCAGCAGCGTGATGAGTGGTTTTAGATTTAGCAGCGCAGTGGTCACGTCCAATCCGTGCATCCCAGCACTTAACTCGAGGATTTCCTGGCCGCTGAGGTAGGAATAAAATACCGGCTCATCTGGCAGAAATCCGACGAGCTGTTTCACCCGCACTCGATCTTCGAAGCAATCGTAGCCATCGATTTGCAGCGAGCCACGAGTCGCCTTGAGGATGCCCATCAGCAGCCGGAACAGAGTGGTTTTTCCTGCACCGTTCGGGCCAAGCAGGCCACTGATTTGTCCGCGCGGTAGCGACCACGTCACCTCGCGAAGGGCCAGTTTACTGCCAAATTGTTTGGAAACAGAATTGATTTGGATGAATGACTCTATGGCGGGTGCTGGGGGAGAATTCATCACGGACAAACTGTTATGAAAGCGCATCCGGAAGCTCAAGAGAGTTTTTGCGAGGGTCAAAAACGCATGGCCGTGTATGAATCAAGTTACGCCCCGCACCTCTTCCCGCTTGCCAGCATGCCATGGACATCCAGACTCCCGCACGTGAAAGTCCTCGTCACCGCTGGCCCCACTCGCGAACCGATCGACCCGGTGCGTTTCCTGACGAATCGCTCGTCTGGAAAAATGGGCTACACCCTTGCCGGGGCCTTTGTCCATGAGGGGCATTCCGTTCTGCTCATTTCTGGACCCACGGATTTACCGGTGCCGGATCATGTCGATTTCATCCCGGTCGAGACCGCCGCTGAAATGTATGAAGTCGTCTCGCGCCACATCTGGCGGATGGATGTCGCCGTGTTTGCGGCCGCAGTCGCGGATTACACGCCTGCCTGCGTCCAGCCTCAGAAGCTCAAGAAATCGGGCGAAACCCTCACCCTCGAACTCGTCCGCACGGCAGACATCCTCGGCTCCGCTCGCGAGGTCTTCGGCTTCAAGGGCACGCTCGTCGGATTCGCCGCTGAGACGGAAAATCTTGAGGCAAATGCCCGCGACAAGCTCACCCGCAAGCGCTGCGACCTCATCATCGCCAACGACGTTTCCCAGCCAGGCATCGGCTTCGACTCGGATGAAAATCAAGTCCTGCTCGTTTATCCCGACCACACCGAATCTCTTCCCACCGCCACCAAACACGCGCTTTCTCTCGAACTCGTGGAAAAAATCATTCACTTACCTCACCTCATCTCATGACCGACCTCGAACTCGCCACCCACGCCGCCCTTGAAGCGGGTAAACTCCTCCGCCAGCACTTCGGCAGCGACACCGTCGTGGATGAAGCCTGCCCGCACGACATCAAGCTCGCGCTCGATAAGGAATCCCAAGAACTCATCACGAAAATCCTCCTCGGTGCCCGTCCGGGTGATGCGCTCTATGGCGAAGAAGGAATCGCCGGCAATCAAGATTCCGAGCGTCAATGGATCGTCGACCCCATCGACGGCACGGTGAATTACTACTACAGCATTCCCCATTTCTGCGTCTCCATCGCCCTGCGCGTGGCCGGGGAAATCGTCGTCGGCGTGATCCATGACCCCATGGTCGGAGAAACGTGGACCGTCGCCAAAGGCGGCCCGGCCCTGCTCAATGGCCAGCCGATCCGTTGCAGCCAGCGCACCACGCTCGCTGAGTCGATCCTCTTCGTCGGCTGCGGAAAAGACGACGCCGCGATGCGCACCGGCATCGAGCGTTTTCACCGCGCCTCACTCCGCGCCCGGAAAATGCGGATGATGGGTTCGGCCGCGCTCGGCATGGCCTACATCGCCAGTGGTCGGCTCGACGGTTACATCGAGTCGCGCATTTCCCTGTGGGACATCGCCGCCGGGCAGCTCCTCGTCGAGACGGTGGGCGGTAAAGTGGAGCTCACGCCAAATGGGGACCATGCCGACACCTACGCGATCATCGCCAGTAACGGTAAAATCCCCTTAGAGGAAATTCTATAACATGACCGGCATCGGCTACGACGTTCACCAATTCGCAGAAAATCGCCCGCTTGTGCTCGGTGGGGTGACGATTCCTCACAGCCACGGCCTCGCCGGCCACTCGGATGCGGACGTGCTCTGCCACGCCATCGCGGATGCGGTGTTAGGCGCGATGGGGCAGCCGGACATCGGTTACTATTTCCCGCCCGGAGACCCGAGCTGCAAGGACATTTGCTCGCTGAGGATCTTGGAAAAATGCCGTGAGCTCGCCGCCGAAGCTGGGTTAAAAATCATCAATGTGGACTCCACGCTCATCGCCGAAGCCCCGCGAGTCCTGCCGCACCGGGACGCGATGCGGACGAACATCGGCACCGCGCTGGGCATCCCGCCCGAGCGCATCGGCATCAAGGCGACGACCAATGAAAACATGGGCTTCATCGGCCGGCGCGAAGGGATGGCGGCACTCGCGGTGGCGCAGGTGGAAAACGCCTGATGGATTATTCCGTATTGGCAGCATCGAAATCACCTCATAGCCTCGCGCCCTTCGATGCCTGACAAAACTCATTTTCACTTCACCGGAATCTGCGGCACTGCCATGGGAGCCGTCGCCGCCGCCATGAAACAACGCGGTTTCACCGTCACCGGCTCCGATGCAAACGTCTACCCGCCGATGTCTGATTTCCTGCGCGGCCAAGGCATCACGCTCAGTGAAGGCTATCGTGAGGAAAATATCCCGGCGGACACCGACGTCGTCATCATCGGCAACGCCATTTCCCGAGGAAATCCCGAGGCCGAAGCCGCGCTCGACCGCAAGCTGCTCTACCACTCGCTGCCCGAGGTGTTGAAAGAATTTTTCCTGCGCGGGAAACGAAATTTCGTCGTTTCCGGCACTCATGGTAAGACCACCACCTCGTCGATGCTGGCGTGGATTTTCAAACAAGCTGGGCGCGATCCTGGCTACATGATCGGCGGGCTACCCAAAAATCTCGGCTGCGGTGCCTATTTCACCGACTCAGAATTCAACGTCTTAGAAGGCGACGAATACGACACCGCCTTCTTCGACAAGCGCTCGAAATTCCTCCACTACCTGCCGGAATGCGTCGTCGTCAACAACGTCGAGTTCGACCACGCGGACATTTATAACAACCTCGACGAGATCAAGCTCACCTTCCGCCGCCTGCTCAACATCGTCCCGCGCCGCGGCATGGCCTATGTGAATGGCGACGAGCCAAACTGCCTCGACGTGGCGACCGGTGCCCCCTGCCCCGTCACCACCGTCGGCTTCGGGGATGCATGCGGCCTCCGCATCGAGAACCTCGACTACCAACCAGACCGCAGCTCCTTCACCCTCGGCGGCGTGGCGTATTCCACCCGCATGACCGGCGAGTTTAACGTCCGGAATGCCGCCATGGCCGTTGCAGCAGCGAGCTTCGCCGGGCTGAGTGTGGACGAAATCCGTGCTGGGTTGGAGTCATTCGACGGAGTGGCCCGCCGCCAGGAGCTCCGGGGTGAGGTCAATGGCATTAAGGTCATCGACGACTTCGCCCACCACCCCACTGCCATTCGGCTGGTCATCCAAGGGCTGCGGCAGCGCCACCCGGACTCTCGGCTTTGGATACTTTTCGAGCCGCGCTCAAACACCACCCGCCGTGCCGTTTTCCAAACCGAGCTCGCCGAGTCGCTAGCAGCTGCCGACTTCGCGATCGTCGCCGCCATTCCCGATCTGCACAAAATCCCTGAGCACGATCGGCTCAACCCAGATCAACTCTCCGCTGACATCGCCCGCTTCGGCGGTCAGGGATGGTATCTACCGGATCTGGAATCGATCATCGCCAAAGTGAAAGAGCAGGCCCGTCCCGGAGATATCATCGCCGTGCTAAGCAATGGCGGCTTCGGTGGGATCCATGAGAAACTTCTCAAAGCTCTCAGTTGAGCTCCACGACCTCTTGTTAGGGCTTATCGCCAAGCGCTTCACGGACTTCATTGAAAAAATAGGGGCCTCGTAAGGATTTATCCTTGTTTCCTGTAAGTCATTTGCTTACAAGGATTCAATGCTGATAGTCATTAAGACATCTTAATTGTTACGATGGGTTTTTACCCGTCGTTGTTTCAGCACGGACCGGAGCCTTAAGCCTCACTCTAGCCGATGAAAAAAAACCACCGAGACCAAGTTCGCCGTCAGTTGAAGATCGCTGCCTACATTCCGCTCCTAGCCGGAGCCATCCTTAGTAGCAATCTCGCCCACGCGCAAAAAACGAGCATTTCCGCAGCCGATGGGGTCGATGGATATCTCGGCCAAATCGGCGACCGGGGGCTCCGTGTCCTAACGCCCACGATCCTCGAAATCGCGATGATCAACACCCAGCCGACGAATGGCGGGCTGATGTCGAATTGGAATTTTTTCACCGCGCCCGGCGGAACCTTGGTGCTACCTCCTCTATCGACCATCCAAGTGACCGTGGATGGTGTCCCTGTGGAGGCGAGCTACGCTGGATTCCGCCGTCGCCCGCTTTACGCACCGCTTTTTCCCCGGGATTCACGAGTCGATAACCGACTATTTCTCACTCTTAGCCAACCCGTCGCAGAAGGAAGCAGCGTCCAAGTCACGATGACGGATGTCGATGGACCAGGCACAGGCACCTTGACCTATAATGACACCGCCGCCCCGAATCGGTTCAACGCGGCGCTCCACGTGAATCAGGAAGGCTATAGCACCACTTCGCCTAAAATCGGCCTAGTCGGTTATTACCTAGGTAGCGGAGGAGAGCTCACCATCCCGTCCACCAGCTATAGCATTGTGGACCGTGCGACAGGTCAGACGGTCTTCACCGGCACCATGGTTTTAAAACCAGATATCGGCTTTGTTTACTTGCCCACCCCCTATCAGAAGGTCTATTCGGCAGATTTCAGCACGCTCCAGACACCCGGCACCTACGAGCTACGGGTCCCCGGTATGGGAGCCTCCCTGCCCTTCCGAATCCATGACGGTGCCTTGATGAATGTCACCCGCGCCTACGCTCTCGGTCTCTATAACCAGCGCTGTGGCCACGATCTCTGCTTGCCATACACTCGGCATACTCACCCGCCGTGTCACACCGCTCCAGCCTCGATTCCTGCATCCGCTACGGATTTCTCCGCCACATGGGGCTTCATCAGCGCAGTCAATGCTGACTATGCCATGGAGCCTAGGCACACCGCACCTCGCATGGACGGCCCGGCCACCCAGCTTTACCCCTTCGTGAAAACTGGCACCATCGACGTCTCCAATGGCCACCATGACGCGGGCGACTACAGCAAATACACCATCAACAGCGCCCAGATGTGCCACCGGTTGGTCTTCGCCGCAGATGCCTTCCCGGGCGTTGGGGCCATGGACAACCTCGGCATCCCAGAAAGTGGTGACGGAAAAAGCGATATGCTCCAAGAAGCCAAAGTCGAAGCGGACTTCCTCGCGAAAATGCAGGACGACGACGGCGGATTCTTCTTCCTCGTCTATCCCCAAAACCGAAAATACGAGGACAACGTCCTCCCGCAACATGGCGACCCCCAAGTCGTCTGGCCGAAAAACACCGCATCCACCGCCGCCGCTACCGCCGCCCTTGCAGAAATCGCCTCCAGTCCTTTATTCAAGCAGCAATTCCCAGCAGAAGCCGCTCTCTACATGCAGAAAGCCAACGCTGGCTGGGCCTTCCTGATGCAGGCAATCGCCACCTACGGCAAGAATGGCTCTTACCAAAAAATCAGCGGCTACGGGAACATTTTCATGCATGACGACGAGCTCGCTTGGGCCGCAGCCGCCATGTTTGCCGCCACGGGAGATCCGGCGATCCAGGCCACACTGATGTCATGGTATACACCCGGCACCTCCGCCACTCGCCGCTGGGGCTGGTGGCGCTTGTTCGAAGGCTATGGCGGCGCTACCCGCACCTTGGCTTTCGCGGCACGCACCGGCCGCTTGCAGCCTTCGCAGATGAACGCCGCCTATCTCTCTGCCTGTGAAAACGAAGTCGTCGCCGGTGGCGAGGACGTCTGGAAACGCTCCGACCTATCTGCCTATGGCGTCGCATTCGTCGATGCCTCGAAGCGTCAACGCTCAGCGGGCTGGTTCTTCGCCAGCAACGAAGCCTTCGACATCACCGCTGCCTATCAACTCTCACCCCTGCCGAAATATGAAATCGCCGTCATGTCGAACCTCAATTATGAGTTGGGCTGCAATCCGGTAAATGCCTGCTACATCACCGGCCTTGGCTCACGCCGCCAGCGGGAAATGGTGCATCAATACGCTCGGAATGATGAACGCATCCTCCCGCCCTCCGGCCTACCACTCGGCGCAATTCAGGCAGGTTCCCCCTGGATCGCCGCTTACGGCTCCAGCTTGGGGCCACTTGGCTTTCCGAATGACGGATTAACCACCGCTCCCTATCCTTTTTATGATCGCTGGATCGACTCTTTCAACACCACCACCGAGTTCGTCGTCGCCCAGCAAGCGGGCAGCGTCGCCAGCCTTGCATTTTGGGCAGCCCGCACCCCCACCGCCACCCAACCGTGGGTCGTCCCCACCGCGACCATTTCCGCCCCTACCACCTACAGTCCCGTCAACCAGCCCATCACCGTCACGCTTCAATGCCCTGGAATTGATTTGACCGATGCCCGCGTCGTTTGGGAATCCATTGATCAAGACGTGAAAATGAACGGCCCCTCGTGGACCTTCACCCCTACCCTCGTCGGCACTCAGTGGATCGAGGCGGAAGCCACCTTGCCAGACGGACGGCGCATCGCCGCGAAGACCACCTACCAGACGATTTCTGCGAATGGAGTCGGCCCATTCCAGAATGATGCACAAACCGTCGCACTCTATCATTTGGATGGAAATTCGCTCGATTATTCAGGCTACGGCAACCACATGACTGCGACAGGAGCAGCCAGCCTACCCCTGAACAATGTCGGCTGGATGGGTAATCCCTCTGGCGGAGTTGCGCGTTTCACCGGCTTGGGCGATTTTTTCTCGGCCACCATTTCTGATTCGTTGCTGATGCCAGCGGCCAACTCGCTGAGTCCGGTGACGATCGAGGCTTGGATTTATCCCCGCTACTACAAAGCCCTTGCGATGTATTCCTGCCCGGTGGTGTCGCTATTCCAATTTGGAGACTCGTCCCTGCAACTGGAAGACGGCAAATGGAACAGCCCACCAGTGCCGCTCGTCCGCACCGGTGCCACGGTCATCACCACTCCAGCACAGTGGGCCGCGACCGCCAAAATCGGCACTTGGCAGCACCTCCGATTGACCCTGAGCGCCAGCGGCGTGGCGACCACCTACCTGAATGGCGTTGTGGTCAGCTCGGCCAACACCCCCATGGGACATAACCGGACCAACCCGTGGACGATATCGATTGGAAATTTCATCGGTGACATCGACGAAGTGCGAGTCAGCCGGACTGAGCGCACTGATGCCTTACCACTGCCCTATGTCTCGGATCCCACGGCGCTGCCGCCGTCGGTACCCATCGCGCCACCGCCACCACCAGCCCCAACACCAAGTCCGACTCCCACACCAAGTCCGACTCCGCCGCCAAGCACAGGCTCAGGTTCTGGCCAGGAATTCACGGCTGATGCCAATACCGTGGCACTCTGGCATTTTGACGCAGACTACCAAGACTCCGTAGGCACTTATCACCTCACTCCTGCGGGTAATGTTTCACTTGCAGACGGAGCCTCCTGGATGGCACAGCCTGCTGGCAAGTTTGCCCGCTTCGCCGCGATTGGTGACGCACTCAGCATCCCAATCCCGGACAGCATCATCGGCCCCAGCCCCACCCGACAATCCTTCGCGGTCGAAGCCTGGATTCGCCCACGCGCCTACAAGGCTTGGGGCGTCGGATCAGGGAATTTGGTCGGCATTCATCAGAATTGGGATGCTTCTCTTCAAATTCAGGACGGAAAATGGAATAATCCCGCCGCACCCGTCGTATATTGCGGCTCTACCACCGCAATGAATGGCACCGCATGGAATGCCGCCATCACTCGTGGTGTTTGGCAAAAACTGACCCTCAACTTCATCGCTCCCAATACCTTCACCTGTTATGTCAACCAAACTCTCATTTCCACCGCCACCGTCAGCTTCAACCAAGGCCGCACAAACAACTGGACCTTCACCCTTGGAAATTTCGACGGTGACATCGACGAAGTCCGCCTAAGCAACATCTCCCGCACTCCTGCCGCTCCCTGATTATCTCATGAAACGCCGTTCTCTTCTCACCCTTTTCCCCGCCGCATCCGTCTTACTCGCCTACCGTGCAAGTGGCGCGCCGCCGCCCCAACCCACCCTGACGGACGCAGGCTTTGCGATTTCCGTGCAATGCTGGTCGCTCAAGGAATTCACGCTCTTTGAAGCCATCGAAATGGCCTCCGCCGCCGGTGCAGGTGGTGTGGAAATCTACGCCGGACAGAAAATCGGTGGCGAGCTGGGTGACTTGAAACTGAGTGTCGATCTGAACGATTCTCAAATTCAAATCCTCCAGGCGCACTTGGCGAAAAACAACATTGCCGCAGTGAATTTCGGTGTCGTGCCGATTTCAAAAGACGAAACAGAAGCACGCAAGACCTTCGAATTTGCGAAAAAAATGGGTCTCTACGGAGTTACCACCGAGTCACTCGCCTCCATCGACACCCTCGAAAAACTGGCCAAGGAATACGACATCAAGGTCTGTTTCCACAATCATCCCAAGCCCACGGCTCTGTGGAATCCAGACACCGTTTGGAATGCGCTGCAAGGTCGCCACGCGAATCTCGGTTTCTGCGCTGACATCGGCCACTGGGCCAGCTCGGGTCTCGATCCTGTCGCAGTGATCAAAAAAGTCGCTCCTCGCGTGCATGCCTTCCACATGAAGGACCGCGAATCCATTGAAAAACCGAGCCGGGATCGGCCTTTTGGCACCGGAGTCATCGATCTCATCGCGATCCTCAACGAAGTCCGCAAACACGGCTTCGCGGGAAATGTGACCATCGAGTATGAGTTCAACTGGAAGACGAATCTCCCGGAAATTGCGCAGTGCGTCGGCTACCTCCGCGCCTATTCCAAGCGGCCGGCTTGAGCTGCGGCTAAGGCATTTTTCAACGCTTCCGCATCCCCGGCATCCACTTGAATAAGTCGTGGATGCGGCGGCAATCCACAGGCCTTGCCTGCAATCACCGGAATTCCGGAGACCAGGGCAAGTAGCGCGAGTCTCGGTTCATGCTCGATCCAGGCAGGTAGGACGAGCGCCGTGCTGCCTGCCAATTCGGAAACGGACGCACGACGATGATTCAACGACGCTATCGGGTCCGTCCCGCCCTCGCGTGCTCCACCCAGAATAAGGAGTTCGTGAGTCGTGCCGTTGAGCGCGGCGGCCAGCTCGTAAATCCCCTTCCGCCCCAACGCCGACGCTGGGAAAAACCACCTGGTAGAGGAAGCGGCTGTCCTAGAAATCGGCGTGGGCATTTTCCAATCCAACAAAATGGCGCGCGAGCCGAAGTGAGCCGCGATTTCGCGATGCGGTGTGACCAGCCGGGCGGCTGCGGCGAGCGCTTGGTTTTCCGCATCGACGATTCGGGGATCCGCGCGGAAATCGGCCAGCGTTTCGGAGTGTTGATGCAGCGATGCAGGGACGTCGAGCCGCGCGTGCAACTCGCTTAGAGGCCAGCGCTGCATAAGCACGTCGAAGGTTCTCCCGCCGAAGTGACCGCCCAGCCAAAGGTGCGGCAGTAGCGTTTGGGAAACGACAAGATGGCGTGCTTTCGGATCGAGACGACGGGCGAAATTTTCAGCCAGCCGACGATGAGCCTCCAACAGAAAGTGCTGGCGGACAGCACCTTGCGCGGGCAGGCGCCGCTGCCGCCACGAACGGAGCAGGGTTTCAAAAGTCGCATGATGGATGGACGTGTTGGAAGGAAGGTTCCAAGCGTAGTTGGATTTTTTCCAACTCTTGCCATCCAGGGGTGTCAGCCAGTGATCCCCATCATGCGCATGGAGTCGGCACCAGTCGTCGAACTCCGGCCAGCAAGCTTCAAGCAACCACGCCGTGTGACCCGAGGCGGCTCCGTGCTGGGCATGGGCGGAAGGATGGCGGAAGCAGGAAACGACTCCACAGGTAAGGCAGTCGCCATCCACATTTGCACGAGTCGGCGTGCCGTGGATTGCTTTTTCAACGGGGGCTGAAATGGGATTCCGTGAAGAGGCCGCGAGGATCGACACCACCAGATGAGTGGCCGTGAGGTGACACTCCAAGCGCCAGTCAAAAGGGGCCGACAGCCGCAAATCGATGTAGTTCCAGAAGACCGTGGCATCACGTTCGGGCTAGAGCGCCGCGCCGGGCAGACTCCGCGAGTGAGTGTGTTTTTCCACCACGTGCAGCCCGGCTTCGAGCGCCGCGGCATGGATGAGGCCCGAGATCTGGCAGAGGCCACCACCGAGATTGGGCACTAGGCAGCCGGACCGAAGTTCGCGGCCCTCGGTGAAACCTCTGGAGCGACGAGTCCGCCCCAGTTGTTTCCAAAAACTGAAGGTCTGCCCGGCTGGGATTTCCACGCCCGTTAGACGGGCGCAAGCAGCACGCAGGTTCTGGACTTTCCCAGCCGTGAGGGAAAACTCGGCCTCGGTGACCTTGTTCCAAAGAGGGGCGCGTTGCTCGGCGACGATTGGGAGGGCAATGAAATCTCTGCCCTGTCGGTGCCGCAACGGTGGATTTTTCCGGTCCTGCCACCCGCGCCGCAGCATCAGCAGACGGGATTTCAAAAAGAACACGGCTGCGTCGAGTCGTCCGGGTTCTGGGTGTGCACCGTTGGCTGGATCCATGAACTTTGCAGCGCGAGCATCATTAACTCATCGGGAAATAGCGAGAAATTCCACAGTGGTGGATTTCATGAACGATCGCCATGGCAAGCTGAGTAGAACTTCCCACATGAGCCTTCCTAGCAACCTCGTCACCATCCATCCGTATTTCAAAGCCCATCCAGGGAAAGAGCAGCAAGTCCAGGCCACGATGGACAAGTTCGTCGCAAAAACCCAAGGCGAGCCGCTCTGCCTGTTTTATGAATTCACCGTGCTCGATGACGCGGTTTTCTGCCGGGAAGGCTATCAAGGAGCAGCAGGCGTGCTGGCGCATTTGGAAAACGTCGGTAGCATCCTTGAGGAAATGCTGACCTATTCCGACCTGACGCGCCTCGAATTCCACGGCCCGGCTGAAGAAATCGACGCCCTCCGCGAGCCACTCGGCCACCTCAATCCCGGCTGGTTCGTGCGGCGCTGCGGCATCACTCAGTGAGAATTTTCCCGATCGCCGAGAACCACCGCGCAGGCGGCCTTGATGGCGGCCATGTGGGCGGCCACCCGGTTTTCCAAAGTCGCGCGACTGGGCGTTTCAAAGGTGAACGATAGCGGGCAACCCAGCTTGGCGAGATAAATGGCTTCCGGCCAACCTTCCGGGACATCCGGATCGGCCGCGTGATAAATCCAGCCATTTTCCCGCACGTCATGGCCGTCGATGACCGGGCCACTCTCCGCGGGGAACCATTGACTGGCCGCGTCTAAGATCCGGGAGGCACGCTGTGGCCGATCCTCACCCAAGTTGATTTCGTAAAAATAAAATCCCTCGGTTTCCCAATCTTCGTGAAGGGAAATGAACAAATCCGGGATCGGCAGTCGATCCAGCCAGGCCGCATGGGAGGCGACCTCGCAGGAACTCCGCAGCCAGTAATCCCGATTCAAATCCAGTCCCGTCGCATTTTCACGAGTGCAAACGGAAAGGCCCGTTGGATTCAGAGCCGGGCAGAGAAACCAGTGAAAATCCGTGCTGAAAAATCCCTCGCTCAACAGCGCGAGCAAGGCAAGCGGACCCGCGGGCTCGTCGCCATGGATTCCCGCTGATAGATAAACTCGGGGGCCGTTTCCGGGTTTTTCCCAAGCTAGCACCGCCCCGGCAGAGACCTCCGTCAGCGGAGTCGCCGTCCAGCCAGCCGCCTCAGCCACCTCCCGAAAGCGGTCCTGAAAGCCTTTCCAATCAAACGCTGCGCTCATTTAACTGACCATGACGCCACCAGACCTACTTGAAAAGCTCCTTGAAAAACTGCTGCATCGCCCCCCACGAACGCTCGTCCGCCGCTTGTTGATACGCGGCCCCCTTGCTCGGATCATTGCCGGCCTCTTTCTGGGTGAAGGCGTGGACCGCGTCGCTGTAGAGCACGACCTGCCAATCCGCCTTCGCCTCTGTCATTTCCTTTTGGAAAGCCGCCAACTGCTCCGCCGGAACATACGGGTCCGCTGCACCGTGAAGCACCAACACCTTCGCTGGGATCTTCCCTGCCACCGCCGCCATCCCAGGAGCTGAGTCCAGCCCTCCGTGGAAGGAAACCACTCCAGAAATTTCAGTGCCCGCCCGCGCCAACTCCAGCACTCCCGTCCCGCCGAAGCAGTAACCAATCGCCGCCAACTTTGTCGCGTCAGTCCGCTCGTCGGCCTTCAACACGTCCAAAGCCGCCAGCATCCGCGCCCGATACAGCCCGCGGTCTGTTTTGTATTTCCCCGCTTCCTTGCCCGCCTCCGGCACTTGAGGGCGCACCCCCTTGCCATAGACGTCAGCGGCAAAAACCGTATATCCCAGCTCGGCCAGCATCCGACTGCGGCGTTTTTCATTTTCTGCCAGACCCGTCCATTGATGGATCACCAACACCCCCGGGCGCTTGCCCGACACCGCATCATCATAAACCTGGAAGCCCTCCAGCGTCACGCCGCCCTGCTCGTAGATGACCGTTTTTTCCACCAGTGTCGCCTGGGCGACCGAGACAAGTGAACTGACCGCGAGCAGAGTGAGTTTCAAATTCATGGCCTCCAACTAAGCCGCCGTGCCCTGCTCCGTCAAACTTGGAAATCCCCAGATTCTGACTCGCCATGCGACCTTCCTCTATTCAAAAAAAATCATGCTCTCACTTCACCGTCTTCTAGTTGCTTCACTCATCACGGTCTCAGTCCAAGCGCAATCCACTCTTTTCACCCAAGTCCGCCTCTTCGACGGAACTTCCCAAACTCTCTCCGCCCCCACCAACGTGCTGATCCGTGGAAACTTGATCGAAAAAATTTCTCCCGAACCAATCCCCATCGACCGCAGAGCCGATAGCATCACCATCGACGGCAGCGGCAAGACTCTCATCCCTGGCCTCATCGACAACCACGTCCACCTGTTCATGGCTGCCAGCACCCAAGCCGAGATGCTCAACCCCAAGAACTCGTTCGAGACTCTCGAAAGCACCGCCGCCGCAGAAGCGAATCGGATGCTCCTGAGAGGCTTCACTGCCGCTCGCGATGTCGGAGGTCCCGTCTTCGGCGTGAAAAAGGCAATCGATTCCGGTAAGTCCATCGGCCCCCGCATCTATCCAAGTGGTGCTATGATTTCTCAAACCTCAGGCCACGGCGATTTCCGCATGCCCGAGGACCGCTCCCGCCGCTTCGGTGGAGAAATGACCCGCGGCGAGCTGATGGGGATCGGCTTCATCGCGGACGGTCGTGACGAAGTCCTCACTGCCACCCGCGAGAACCTCCGGGCCGGAGCCTGCCAAATCAAAGTCATGGCCGGGGGCGGCGCAGCCTCGGCCTACGATCCCCTCGACGTCACCCAATACACGCTCGACGAACTGAAAGCCGCCGTAGACGCCGCCAGCGACTGGGGCACCTACGTCACCGTCCACGCCTACACCCCCAAAGCCGTTCGCCGCGCCATCGAAGCAGGGGTGAAATGCATCGAGCACGGTCAACTGCTCGACGAAGACACCATGAAACTCCTCGGCGAAAAGGACATTTGGCTCAGTCTCCAGACCCTAGAAGAAGCACCGCACACCGCCCCTCAAGACACCCAAGAGAAAAAGCGCACCGTCGTGGATGGCACCGACAACGCTTTCAAATGGGCTGCAAAATACCATGTCAAACTCGCCTGGGGCACCGACCTCATGTTCTCCGCTGCGCAGATGAAAAATCAAAATACCGACATTCCCAAACTCCTAACCTGGTTCACCCCTGCACAAGCCCTCAAGCTGCTCACCCATGACAACGCCCAACTTCTCGCCCTCTGCGGCCCCAGAAACCCATATCCGGGTCAACTTGGCATCGTGGCAGAAGGAGCCCTCGCGGATCTGCTACTGATCAATGGCGACCCACTCGCAAATCTCTCACTCCTCACCGATCCAGAGAAAAACTTCCAAATCATCATGAAGGACGGGAAAATTTTCAAAAACTCACTGCACTCCACCCTTTCTCCAGAGCAGTAAGCGTTTCAGTTCTCATGCTCGGTCAAGCCGCGATCCTACCCCGCTTCTCCTCATCATTTTAGCCAGTGTCGCTTTTGATAAAATCCTAAAAGAGGGAGAATCTGAGGCGAACTGGGGCCACCCAAGCTTCGATTTCGCCTCTGAGCCCTGCACGCGCTTTGTTCCGTGGCGCGGTCTTTTCCACTGTCCACTGTCATGCCCTTTTTGAGGATTTTCTGACAGAATCTTGGCTTTATAAAACGAACAGAAAGCCCATCCGCCACAAAGCCGCTGCCAAAAAGAATCTTGGAAATGCATTATAACCTAGCTCCCCGCCAGCATCTCACCTCAACGAAAGTCTATCCCCCTTGTAACCTGAAAATTGGAAACCGTCGCATAAAAAAATCAGGGAGATATTTGCATGAATTACCTGTCCCGAATATCCATGGCTCGATGTCCTCAAGCCAACACACGCCTTTTCCTTGAGAAGGAAAGAGCGATCAGGCCGCCTGAGAACAATATCATGAAACTTGAGGGCTCGGGAATGGTGGCAATTGAAACATTGTCCAGTCCCGCGATATGGTTTTCGGGTGCTCCTCCATTGAAGAACGTGATGTTCGTGGTGTTACCGGTTGCGGTGAAAGTGGACGAGAACAATTTCCAATCCACCTGATCCGTTGGAGCCGTATTGTTGGTGAAACCTGTGCGCGGCCCACCGTCGATGCTGAGGTCAATTGTGGAAGCGAAGTAAGCGTCGTTATCAGTCGCCGAGCCGACATAAAAGGAAATCTGATACGCCTGTCCGATGATGGTGGCGATGTCTTGGGAGATACCATTTTCCCTAAAGTTCGGGCCAGGCCCCGTGAGATCAAGCCATTGATTGCCAGACTGCGCATTGAAGATGATCCCTCTGTCCGCCACGGTGGATTCTATCAAGGCGTTATTGACTCCTACCACAGTCCAGCCGGTGATATCCGTCGATCCTGCACCGTAAATCACGTAGGAACCCACTGTGATGGGTGGGTTTTCGAAAGACCCATTGATGATCGTCGATGCATTTGCAGAAGCAAGAAGGCCGGGGAGGGCAAGAAGCAAACTAATGAACTTAAGGGTTTTATGCTTTGATTTCATGGATGGCTTGAGGAATGTCTGATCGTCCAATTTATGCCCATTTTTGCAATCCCAAAGATCCGGGAAGGGCGTTTTCAGTTACGTCCGGCCCACCTTCGACCTTGGCGCATGACTGAAGTTCCAATGGATCGTAAACGATACTTTATAAACGAGCAACCTATCAAAACCCGGAAACGGTTATCATCTATCACGACCTAACCAACCTCCCCGCCGTTATCCCGCCCGGCCTCATCGCTGTGGTTTACCAAGCGCGCTGGGACATCGAGAAAGTATTAGACGATTTCATAACAAACTCTGTGAACCAAAGCCTGGTCCAGCAGTCACACCGCAAAAAACCCACAAACTCCGGCTCCTCTGCCTGACTCACAACTCATGACCTTCATGGAGGAGTAAATTCGCAAGCTTAGCGGTTTAATCAACCATGCAGAATTCAACCGCAGCGCCAAAACCCAGGCCGTCGAGGGGCTTACCTAGCGGACCCTGAAGTTCATCCGCTGGTTAAAAAACCATTTGGACCTAGAACCCGACTGGGCTCACCCAAGCTTCGATCTTGCCTCTGTGCCCTACTCGCGCTTTGTTCCGTGGCACGGCCCATTCCACTGTCCACTGTCATGCCCTTCTTGATGATTTTCCGAACTTACGTCCTGCAAACCAGCCTTCTTGGTATGGCTCTCGCCTTGGTGGCATGCCGTGCGCCGAAGCCTGCCGTGCCGGAAAAACCACCCGTTCCTGCCCCAGCGGAGGTCAAGCCCCCGGAACCCGTTCTGCCCGCCGGTGGCCCTGTGCCTTTGCCAAACGACGGCATCCGTATGGGCAATATGCTCGAATTACCCTCCGACAACGAGTTCCGCTCCACCAACCCCAACCTAACGAAACCAACTACCAATCCAGGCCCCGTCATCGCCCGACCACCGACCGACCCGCCGTCCCGGGTGACGCCACCTGCCCCGCAAAAACCCGAGTGAATCCTCCCCTTTTCCACATCTCGGTGAGCGCCGCAGGCTAGCCGCGTGGCTCTGCGGGAATGGCGGTTCCACGAAACGTTTGAAAACCAGCCAGCGCGGATCGTTCCGACTACCGGGTATTACCGAACCGATGCAGGGCAGTTCTGGTGGGCAAAATACCGCTGCCTCTGGATCACCCTGTGTGGTGACTTGGAATTTTGAGGTGGTGTGAAGTGCAGAGTCCGCTATGGTGTGCGTCCCGCAGAGGGAATTTATGGCGATACAAGGAGAAGAATTAGCACTGGCTTGCGCGACAGCAGCAGATGAAGTGAAGGCGGAGAACATCCGCGTTTGGGATATGCGTGGGGTTTCGAATCTCACCGATTTCATGGTGATCTGCTCCGGCACCTCCATGCCACAGCTCCGTGCCATCCTCCGGGATGTCGCAGGGACGGTGGAAGAAAAGCACGGCGCGAAGCCTCACATGACCGAAGGTAAGGCCGACACCAAGTGGGTCGTGCTCGACTACATCGATGTGATGGTCCACGTCATGAGCGACGAGTTACGCGAGTATTACGGCCTCGAAGACCTTTGGAAAGATGCCAAGGAAGTGACTTGGCAAGCCGCTTCATAACTGGGGCTTCCGGCATTTTGCGTCAGCGTGGAGAAAAAATTGGAATAGAAATCTCCCGGCGAACTCTCATGAAAGCAGATGAGTGAATTCGCCGAACTAGTCGATGCCCATTACCAAGCGCTTTTCCGCTTCGGGATGTCACTGACGCGCAGTGCGGACCGGGCCTCCGACTTGGTGCAGGAAACCTTCTGCATCTGGGCCGCTAAAAACGAGCAACTCCGCGACCGCTCCAAGGCGAAAACCTGGCTCTTCACCACCCTCCACCGCGAGTTCCTCAACCAGCGGCGGCGTGCGTCCAAGTATTCTGATGAGCCACTCGATCAAGATCAAGCCGAGGCGATCATCGCCCCGCAGGACGACGCAGAACGTCACCTAGACGGCCAGCGGGCCATGGATCTGCTCGGTCAGTTGGAAGAAACCTACCGCTCACCACTCGCCCTCTTTTACCTTCAACAGCACAGCTACAAGGAAATCGCCGAGATCTTAGACATTCCCATGGGCACCGTCATGTCACGGCTTTCACGCGGGAAAGACATGCTCAGACACCGGATGACGGCAGAACCCGCAAGCGCCCCAAAAAATATTTTGCACCTCGAACCCGGAGGGACTCAACAGCGCAATGGATAAGGAACAAGCACGCTTCGTCCTAAAAAGCTTCCGCCCAGATGGCGCGGATGCAAGTGACCCTGATTTCACCGCCGCCTTGAGGCTGGCGATGGAGAGCCGCGAGCTTGGCGAGTGGCTAGCCAGCGAGCGAGCCTTCGACGCAGACTTCGCCCAAGCCCTCGGCCATGTCGATTTACCGGAACAATTGCGCGAAGACATCATGGCCTGTCTGGCGACCGAGCGCGGAGACTTCCCGCAAGCAGAAGATGAGGCCGACGCCGCGTGGATCGGCGCCATGGCAACGGTCAAGCCACCCAGCGGCCTCCGTGAGACGATTTTGATGGCCATGGATCAGACCGTGAGTCCGGTTCCGATCCCATTCCCCAGCCCACCTCGGGTTTCTATTTTCAAAAAACTGGCGATTCCGCTCGCTGCTGCGGCTGGCATCACCTTGGCGTTTTTCATGACACGCCCCGAGAGCACCCTCTCGGACTCAGCCCCCATCGCGAGTCACAACTCGCTGCCACTCGGCGTGGTGAAGACGTCATTCGTCAAAACCTACGAGGCACCGAATTTCGATCTGGAGCTAAAATCCAAGGACCAAGCCGCGTTGATGCAGAACTTGAGGGAGAGAAATCTTCCCAGCTGCGAAAATCTCCCGCCGGGCCTAGTGGGTGCCAAGGGCCTCGGCTGCCGGGAGTTAGTCATCGACGGCAAGCGCGGCTCACTGGTCTGCTTCATAACCACGACTCACGGCATCGTCCACCTGATCGTCTTCCGGCGTGAAGATGTGAGTGGCGATTTCCCAGAAATGGCAGGGACCGTCTTTGAAGAAAGGGGTGCTTGGCAATCCGCAAGTTGGTCCCATGGCGACGCGGTCTGCCTACTGATGAATTCTGATTCAAAGGGCACTCTCTCCACTCTCTTCTAACGAAGCATTCCCAGGCAGTTGGGATAATAAATAAAATCAATTCTTGCCAAGTTGGCCACAAGCAGGGCAAAGCTTGCGAGATTGAACGGCGAAAGTTTGTGAAATCGCTCTTTTTTTGATCTGTGACGCCATGATCCGACGAAGTGTTGTATCATCATGGCGTCAATAGAATTGAATTAAATGGATATCTACGTGGGCAACTTGCCCTACACTGCTACTGAAGGAGACGTTTCTGGCCTCTTCGCCGCTTTTGGACCTGTCGAACGGGTCAAAATCATCACCGATCGGGAAACCGGACAATCCAAGGGCTTCGCCTTCGTGACACTTGGTGATCAATCTCAGTTGAATGCAGCCATCGAGGCTCTCAACGACTATGACTATAACGGTCGCGCACTTCGCGTGAACGCTTCTGAGCCAAAAGAATCCCGTCCAAGCGGCGGTGGTGGTGGTGGCTACGGCGGCGGCGGTGGTGGTGGTGGTTACGGCGGCGGTGGCGGCGGCGGTGATCGCCGTGGCGGCGGTGGCGGTGGCTACAAAGGCGGCGGTGGCGGCGGCGGTGATCGCCGTGGTGGCGGCGGCGGTGGTGGTGGCCGCTGGTAATCCAGCGTCTGTCTCACACGTTTCCTAACGAACGTTTTCAAAAACGCCCGGCACCTTTCACAAGGAGCCGGGCGTTCTTTTTGGAAATCTAAGTATTAATTTCCGTCGCGAACCGGGAGAATCGCATGCAGGCTGAGAAATCATGTTGACCCTTTTAGCACATCCGAGGTGGGTCATCGTGACGGGGTGCTGCCTTGCGTTTCTCGGCTCAGCGGTGAACGCCTACTACCTGATCGAGCTTGGTACATCGGTGAGCCATCTGACGGGAGATGTTTCAAAGGTCGCGCTGTCCGCAGTCGAGGGGCAGCATTACCTATCAGCGGCTGCCTTCAACCTTGTGTTTGCAGCGCTTGGATTTGTGGTGGGGGCAGCGAGCGCGGGCTATTTCATCCACCATCCGAATGTTGCGCTCAGCCGGCCTTACGGCCGCGCCTTGATCGGCATCGGCCTCTGTTTGGCAGGTGCTCATTTCACGTTGGATAGTATGCCGCTACGTTCAATCCTACTCGCCAGTTTCGCTTGCGGCTTTCAAAACGCCTTAGCGACTCATTACCGAGGGATGATCTTGAGGACGACCCACATCACCGGTCTGCTGACAGATTTCGGGACTCATCTCGGGATGAGGCTGAAAGGGCATGACATTCCGCTCTGGAAGCTGCTCGTTCCGCTTTGCCTGGTGCTGAGTTTTTTTATGGGGGCAGTGCTGGGCTCTTATGGCGTGCTGGTCCTGCATCGGCCCGTTATCCTGATGGTGGCTGGCTTTTATGTGACGGGCGGCTTGCTTTGGTCATTTTATAAACATGCCTTTTTGCAGCGCGGCTTTCTGAACCACGGGCATAAACCGAGTTGACTTCTCGGCGACCCAGCGTTGGGTGCGGTCCGCTTATTGAGATGGGCCGATCATGGTCCATCCCTGCGTAGAAACAACCATACCACCACTACCCATGTCCTCTGTTAAAGATCTATCCAAAGAAGCTCCTACAAGCCCGCGAGTCCGCGTCGGGGGCTATGCCATTCTCGCTCGTGCGCTCGACAAGGGACGCTCCGAGCTTGCTGGAACGGTCGGCGGGTATCATTTCGACTGCCCGCTCGACAATTATCTCTTCGGCTTCAAGGGCGTGAAGGGGGATGACGTGAAAAAACTCCTCGTTGATGGCGCTAGCAACGAAGAAGTCGCCGCATGGATCGACGCCAACGGTGAGCCGAAAACCGAAGCTGAAAAAGCCGCATGGTCCGATGGTGTGGAAGCCGCACGTCCCTATGACAACCCGGAGAAAAAGGATTGGTTTGTCGGTGTCTGTGCAGAAGCGGGCTGTGATCCAGCTACAAGCACGCTCTTCGACTACCTTGAGGCCGACGACAAGATCAGCTTCGCGAGCTGATTTTTCGGCTCACTTTTCGACAAGGCACCTGTCTCTATGAGCAAGTGCCTTGTTTCGTTTCCACGCATGCGATAAATGATTTGCGGAATCCTACGAGCTGGGTTTCTCTTCCCGCGTTGTCAGGGGCTGCGGAAGTATGGCAGGCGAACCCCGCCAGGCCTTGATCGGAGCAACGGTAGTTTGTCCAAACTTGCCGCAGTTTCCCTGACAGCACTTTTTCACCCCTGAGTCGCAAGAGTGCCAGAGCGGCCGTCGATCTCTGCCATGACGATGGGTCTGACAGGTAAGTCTTTGCGGTTCGCCAATAAACTATGGGCGAGGTCATCCATGCGAACGAGTTCCACGCCCGCCTTTTGAAACGCAACGAGCAAGGCCCGGAAAAGCGGCAGTTTCATCATGCCTTCGATCTCGGCGTGGATGGTCAGTACATTCGGACGATCCGCGCGGAGGAGGCTGAGGTAATGCGGCACGATGTGTTCATCCGGGTATTCCGGGCGACCGAGTAACTCGTCGAAGGTGGGCAGTGTGCTGGGGATTTCTAAGGTTTTAAAAATCTGCCCTGCGATTTCCGGGTAAAATGGCGATTCCCCCCGCACATCACTGGAGTAGAGCAAGCCGGCTTCATCATAGACTTGGCGGCTGTGAGCGCTGACCTGCCAACCGGGCGTGCCAGCCGTGGTGGCTGGGTGGCCGAAAATTCGCTCGAACTCGGCGAGCGCCTTGCCGAACTCCGCGCGCGTCTGCTCCAAGGACATCGTGGCGAGGTAGTCTTGCCACTTGAAATGGTCGTGGCAGTGGATGCCGATTTCGAAGCCAGCGTCGCGCACGCCCCGCATGATTTCCTGATTCCGCCTGCCGATGTGAGGAGCAGGCAAGAGCGTGCCGTTGAGCAGGGTGCGGATACCGTAGAGTTGCACCACGCTGGTGCGGCTGACTTTTTGGAAAAACCCAGGGCGGAACACGCGGCGGATCGCTTTACCTGTGTTGTCCGGGCCTAACGAAAACAGGAAACAAGCCGGCGCAGAAAACTCGGTGAGCAAGGACTGGAGCGCCGGCACGCCTTCGCGCGTGCCTCGGTCCGTATCGACGTCCACCTTGAGGGCGAGAATCATGATTCCCCGGTGAGATCGTGCACGTTCTGCTTCAAGTGGTAGTCCAGCGTGTGCCGGATGGCCGTCTTGAGATCAGTCTTAGGAGTCCAGCCGAGTGCTTCCTTGGCCGCCGTGATGGAAGGGACGCGGGTGTGGATGTCTTGATAGTATTTTCCGAAATACTCCATCGAAGACACGCTCACCACTTCCGCCGTCGCGACATGGTCGGCATAGTCGGGGTATTCCTTGAAGGCCTCTAACATGATCTTCGCCAGATCCGCCACGGAGACATTATTGTCTGGATTTCCGATGTTGAAAATCTTGCGTGAGGCGGCTCCATCCTTGTTTTCGATGATCCGCAGCAAGCAGTCCACGCCGTCTTCGACGTAGGTGAACGAACGGCTTTGTGAGCCACCATCGACAAGTTGGATGGGCTTGCGGAAGATGATGTTACTGATGAACTGAGTGAAAAGTCGTGAGCTGCCTTCCTTCGGCTCCATGACGTTATCTAGCTTAGGCCCGATCCAGTTGAAGGGGCGGAACAAGGTGTAGTCGAGATTGTCGCGGACGCCGTAAGCATAGATGACACGGTCGAGCAGCTGCTTGGAAGCCGCATAGATCCAACGTTGTTTGTCGATGGGGCCGTAAACCATGTTACTGGTGGCCTCGTCGAGCACGTCTTCTGGAGACATGCCATAGACCTCTGAAGTGGAAGGGAAAATCAGACGCTTGTTATACTTCACACACTTGCGGGCAATTTCCAAGTTCGCCTCGAAGTCTAACTCGAACACGGTTAGCGGGTTTTTCACATACTGCACCGGGTTGGCAATCGCCACGAGTGGGACGACGACGTCGCATTTCTTAATGTGATACTCGATCCACTCGCGATTGATGGTGATGTCGCCTTCGACGAAGGTGAAGCGATCGTGGCCGAGGAGGTCAGTGAGTTTATTATTACCGACATCCATGCCATAGACCTCCCAGTCTTTTTGCGCGAGGATGGCTTCGATGAGGCTGCTTCCGATGAAGCCGTTAGCTCCGAGAATGAGGACTTTAAGTGGCATGGTGGTATGACGTGGGAAAGTTAGAGAAGGGTGCCGATTTCAAGAGACGGGGCAGGAGCACCGCGCCATTCGTAGCGAGTGAGGACGAGTGCGCCATCACCGGTGGCGATAGTAAGTGGGTCAAGCGCAAGCACGGTTCCTGGCGCGCCTGCGGATGCGGTAGCCGGCTCAGCCCACCAGACCATCAGCCGGGCAGCGCCGTGATCGATAAAGGCGCCGGGGTAAGGATCCGTGACTGCGCGGATGAGGTTGAAAATTTCCAGCGAAGACCGAGTCCAGTCGATGCGGCCATCCTCCGGCTTCCGCCCGCCGAAGTAAGTCGCGGCGGACTCATCTTGTGCGGTTTCAACAGCGGTGCCAGTGAGGAGCGCATCGATCTGCCGCGCCAACACGACCCGCGCACAGGGGAGCACCTTGCGGAACGCCTGCTCGGCACTGTCCTGTGGAGAAATTTCAACCCCTTCTTGATCCACGACAGCACCGGCGTCTGGATCTTTCACCATCCGGTGAAGCGTCATACCGATGCGGGATTCGCCATGGAGAACCGCCCAGTTGATCGGCGCGCGTCCGCGGTATTTCGGCAGTAACGAGCCGTGGAGATTAAACGCCCCGAGCGGCGGCATCGCCAAAATGAGCGTGCCAATCATGTGACGGTAATAAACGGAAAGAATCAGGTCCGGCTTCATGGCCGCGATCTTTTCGCGCCACTCCGGGGTGTTGACTGAATCTGGCGTGAACACCGGAATGCCTTTTTCCTGCGCGGCGATGGCAGGAGTCTTAAACCAAATTTTCTCGTCAGGGTGATCTTCGTGGGTGATCAGGCCGATCACGTGATCCCCGCGCTCAAGCAGCAACTCAAGACAGGCGAATCCAACTTCGCTGTAGCCAAAAAATAAAATTCGCGGACGACTCATGACTGGATTTCTAGCGTGTGACTGACATGGTAACGAGCACGATTTCTGACCACCTGATACGTGCGTCCTAGGTATTCTCCAATCAGGCCGATGCCGACCATGCAGACACTTATGAGAAAAATGATGATGCCGATGAGCGTGAACAAGCCGCCTTCTTCCGGGCCGAGGATCAAGCGCCGCGTGGCCAGCACTAACACCAGAAACAACGACCCCGCCGAGCAGAGCATGGCAAAAATGGTGAAGATCTGCAACGGCGCGGTGGTGAAATAGGTGATGAGGTCGAAATTCAGCCGCACCAGAGAATAGAGCGAGTAGTTCGACGTGCCAGCGTGGCGCTCCTCGTGGGCGACGGGAACCTCGGTGGGCCGCTGCGCCAGGCTGTAGGCCAGCGCGGGGATGAATGTATTCACCGCGCCGCTGCGGACGATGCCATCCACTACATTTCGCGAGTAGGCGCGCAGCATGCAGCCTTGGTCGGTCATGGTGATGCTGGTGAGGTGACTGCGGATCCAGTTGACGAGTTGGGACACGCGGCGGCGGAAAAAGCTGTCCTGCCGGTTCTGCCTCATGCCACCGACGCAGTCGTAGCCAGCATCGGTCATTTCTAGAAGTTTGTAGATTTCCTCCGGTGGGTTTTGTAGGTCCGCGTCGAGGGTGACGATGACCTCGCCACGGACGCGCTCGAGGGCGGCCATCACCGCCATGTGCTGGCCGTAGTTCGCATTGAACTCGACCACCCGCGTGACATCTGGCCGTGCCGCGTGCTGGGCTGCGAGTAACTCATAGGATCGGTCTGCACTGCCATCATTGGTAAAAATGATTTCATAAGTGCGGCCGATGGCATCGAGCGCGGGGTAGAGACGAGAGAAGAGCGTGGGTAAATTTCCCTGCTCATTATAAACAGGGATGACCACAGAAAGTTGAATGGTGGCGGCGGTGCTCATGCTTGGAGAACTTGGATCAGTGCCTCAGTGACGCGACTGACATCGGCAAGCGTCATGCTTGGGAATAAGGGGAGGGTGAGGATGCGAGAAGCCACCGCTTCTGCGAGCGGGTAATCACCCTCGGCATGGCCTAAGCTGCGGTAAAGCGTGAAGCGATGAATCGCCGGGTAGTGAACGCCCGTGCCGATGCCGAGCACTTGGAGCTTCGCCATGACTTCCGCACGCGTGAGAGCGGCATTTTCCGGCAGGACCACTTGGAACATGTGCCAGTTACTCTGGGTGAAATCCGCGATTGGCAGCCCTAGACCGAGTGCATGGACCGCCGGCATATCCAGTTGCGCGAAGTAGGCTCTCACTAGTTCGCGGCGCTTGCTTGTGAACTCATCCAGCCGGACCAGTTGCCCAAGTCCGACACGCGCGGCGACGTCGGTTAGGTTGAATTTCCCGCCCAGCACTTCCACGTCCATGCCATCCATTCCAGTGCGGACCACACCTTGCAGCCGATATTGCTCCGCCAGTTTCGCCTCCGCCTCGGAAGTCATCACCAAGCAACCCCCTTCGATGCTGGTGAGGTTTTTATTCGGGTGAAAACTGAAGGAGACAAGGTCACCGATTGAGCCGATCAGCTGTCCCCGCCATGAGCTCCCCATCGACTGGGCGGCATCTTCCACCACCCGCAGACCATGGCGTTTCGCAATTTCATAGAGCCGATCACGATCCACTGGTAAGCCGGCGAGATCGACCGGGATGATGGCTTTTGTGGCTGGCGAGATGGCGGACTCGATCCGTGCAAGGTCGATGTTGCGCGTCACGGGGTCGATGTCCACGAACACCGGGCGAGCACCCACCGTTAAAATGACATTGCTCGTCGCCACCCAGGAAAGCGGTGTGGTGATGACCTCATCCCCCGGCCCGACCCCGGCGAGGCGCAGCGCGACTTCTAAGGTGGCGGTGCCTGAATTGAAGGCACGCACTGGACGCCCGCCGAAAAGCGTGGAGAGGGCCGCCTCAAACGCCTTCACCTTCGGCCCCGATGTAATCCAGCCAGAACGTAGCACCTCCGCCACTCCGGCGATGGTTTCCTCGTCGATGGTCGGGCAAGTGAGCGGTAAAGACGGCTGCATGGGTCAAGGTTACGGCAGGGACTTGCGGATGAGAACGAATTTATCCGTCTCTGCAAGCACAGTGTAAGAAATCGCCAACCTAGGCAGCGCCCGCTCAAAGAAACTTCTCCGCACCACTGCATAAGCGGCACCCGGCTCCTGCCATTGCCTAGCAAATGCCTCCTTTTTCAAGAAACGGGCTGCCGTCAACTCCGGCTCGGCATGGATGCCAAATGTCAGCTCCCCGTCGTATTCGACCACGCTGATGAGTCGCTCCAGATAGACAGGCAGATCCTGTGTGTAAGTCCCTACGCTGTAAACCCGGTCCTCCGGCTTCAACATCGGGCGTAAAATCTCCGCAAAGCGCTTGGTCGAGGTTTTTTCAAAATACCCCCCACCATACCCCAGGATCATCAAAACCGCCCCAGTCGTCATCGCCACGGCCATCAGAGCGACCTTGTGATTTCCACCCCGGATGCCTTTCACGAAAATCACCGCCACGCCCACAAGCACCGAACCTACGATTCCGATCTGTAAGAATGGGAGGATTTCTTTCAGCAGCGTCTGACTCATCAGCCCGTCTTTCAGGTAAGCCGGGGCCACCAGAATGATGAGCGCGATAATGACAAAGACCACCACCACGGCCCAAAACACGGCTCGCAATTTCTGCGTTGCTGGATTCCTCCAAATTCCAGCCATGGCATTTCCTAGCAAAACCGCACAGGCCGGGAAAACCGGTAAAATGTAAGGCACCAACTTCGATTGAGACTTCGAGAAAAAGGCAATCGTGAAGACCACCCAAATGACCAAAAACCACGCCTCCGAGTGATTTTTTCGCTCTTTCCAACCGCCCACCAAGGATTTTCTGACCGCTTCCCCGGAGAAGAACACCCACGGAAACAAGCCTCCTACGAAGATCGGCAAGAAGAACCACCAAGGCTCATAACGGCCGTGGATTTTCGTGGTGAATCGCTCCCAATGCTCGTGGATGAAGTAAAAGCTCAGGAAATCATGGTTCGCCTTCGCGGCGAAATAATGCCACGGCCCAGCCACCGCCAGCAGCAGCACCGTGCCGACCCATGGGTAAAATGGCCACAGCGGTCGCCAGCGATTCAGAAGGAGGGTCCACAGAAAAAGGATGGCCCCGGGAATCGCGATGCCGATCAGCCCTTTGGACAAAGTCGCCAAGGCCATGAACCCATAAAACGCCATAAATAGCCAGAAGCGCCTCCAGCCTCTTGGTTCACGCATGGCTAAAATAAATGCAAATAGCGATCCGCTCATGGTCACCGCCACCGCCATGTCCAGCAGGATGATCTGGCTCATCACGTAGTAGAGCAGCGTCGTCGCCAACACCACCGCCGCCCAAATCCCGGCCACCCGACCATAAATCACCCGTCCTGCAATGTAGCTCAAGAGGATGCCTAGCGCCGCAAAAAGCGCACCCCAGATCCGCCCCGTGAACTCACTCACCCCAAACTGCCGGATCGTCAGCGCAGAGAGCCAATAAACCAGTGGTGGCTTCTCGAAGTATTTCACGCCATTCAGTCGAGGTGTCACGAAGTCGCCCGAGACCGCCATTTCCCGGGGGATTTCCGTGTAGCGGCCTTCGTCCGGATTGCTGAGCGGGCGATCGCCGAGCAAAGCACAGCACCAGATCCCCGCCAGCACAGCGAGCAGCACCAAATCCCGTGCCCAAGAACCCGAACTCCAAAATGCCCCCTTACGCGGGGCGACGACATCCGATGAAAAAGTGGTAGAAAGCGGCATAAACAGAGGCGCCCGACTCTGAACCCACAAAATGAGAATCCAATGAGAGCACCAAGAGTCTTTGAAATTCTACACTGCGCGGCAAGATCTTCTTGAGCTGAGTACTTAGGAAGTCGCATCGACCCGCCATTAAAAAAATCTCCACCTCACCCCAGTCCGGTGCTAGCCAAAGTCAAAGGGTTCTGCCAGTTTACTCACATGTCCAAAAAATCCATCTGGCTCCTCTTCACCGTGCTCCTGACCTGCACCGCCTCCTTGAGCGCGCAGGATGACTCCGGTGGCAAAAAGGAAACCCCCGAAGATTCCGCCAAAGACAAAGCGGGCGAAGCTGCAGGGCCCGCCAGATTTTGGCAGGCCAAGCTCGCAGGCGGACACTACATGGTCGCGCTCGACCACATCGCCTCCGTGAGTCGGCACAAGTATGTGCTAGATGGCACCCTCCTCATTGACGAGGTCACCGTGGACTCTGTTGGCCAAGCGCTTGCGCGATTTTACGTCATCTCCCCCCTCACCGACGAGTCCCCCAGCAAGACCGCCAAGGACATCGCGCAACATGCGACCGACCTAAATGAAAAAGGCAGCGCCCGAGTCGGCATAGATATTAGCACCATGGTGGTGAAAAAATACCCGGAAACCACCCACGCCCGGACCGTCGAGTATCGCATCGGCGAGGAAAAAGATCTCAGCGCCCTCTTCGGCAGCGTGCGGAATGCTTGGGAAACCGGACGCGGCCGCATCTTCACTTCCAAGTGAACTGGGATTTGAACTCGTCAGGGGCCGAGTTTATGAAAGTAATGGAGAAATGCCAATGAGCTCATTTGAAACCAAAGTGCAGCAAACGCTCGCCAACCCGCTCAATCAGGGAGAATTGGCCAATGCCGACGCCGTCGGCACCGTCGGCTCGCCCGAGTGCGGCGACATGCTGCGAATGTGGCTTAAATTCACGGAAAAAGACGGCAAGCGCGTCATTGACCGCGCCTCATTCCAAGCCTTCGGCTGCCAGACCGCCATCGCCGTGGCCTCCATGGCCACCGAACTGCTCAGGGGGAAAACCGCCGAGGAAGCCAAAATCCTCAGCGCCCAAGAACTCACCGGCGGCCTCGGGCCGCTGCCGCCCATGAAGATCCACTGCGGCCAACTCGTCGAAGGTGCCTTGCGAAATGCCTTGGAAAACGACGCTGGCGTCACTCCCGCACCCGAGCTCACTGCCGATTCAGGCTCTCTAGCGCCGACTCTCGTCTCCTCACTTCACCGCCCCGCAGGCGGCTCGATCCGGATCGTTCCCATCCCATAACCGACCCTTCAATTAGACCTTTTTTCCCGTGCTAGAACTCCAAGAAGTCGGCTTCAATATCCGCAAAAATGGCGAAGATGTCCCCCTCATCGACCAAGTCTCCGTCCGCGTCCCGAGAGGCCACTTCATGGCGATCGTCGGCCCTTCCGGTTGTGGGAAAACCACCCTGCTGAAGACCATCGCCGGGCTGAATCCTGAGTCGTCTGGCGCTCTCTTCTGGGAAGGGAGAAATCTCTCAATCGACGGGGATTTCATGCCCTCCGAAATCGGCTACGTGCCGCAGTTTTCCATCGCCTATGACCCACTCACTGTGGATGAGTCCGTCGAAGCCGCCACTCGCCTACGGGTTCGCTCACAAGATACTGCGGATCTGGATCAGCGGATCGACCGCGTCCTTGAAGAAACCGGCCTCACCCCCATCAGCGACCGCCAGGTGAAAGTCCTATCCGGTGGCCAAAAACGTCGCCTCGGGCTGGCCATGGAACTGGTGTCAGACCCAAAAATTCTCCTCTGCGACGAAGTCACCTCCGGTCTCGATCCCCGCTCGGAGCGAGAAATTGTCCGCCTGCTCCACGACCTCTCCCGCAAGGACGGGCGGATCGTACTCTCCGTCACGCACTCCTTGGCGCATTTGGAGCTCTACGACTCCATCCTCGTTCTGCACGAGGGACGCGTTGCTTTCCACGGACCGCCGGAGCAGCTCAATCACTATTTTTCCGTCGCAGATACTGAAGAAGTTTACCCCAGACTCGCCGCCCAGACCTCCGAGCGCTGGCACACCTCATGGAGCAAGCATCGGGAGTCCTACGAACAAATGCTGGCCAAAAAACGCGCGGCCTTGATCTTTTCTGGTGTCCTCCAAGTCCCGGATGAAACTGCGTCCGCCACCGAAGATGTCCACCTGCCTAGCTTCTTCAGTCAATTCGCCACCCTCGTCTCACGCCGTTGGCGGATATTCTTCCGTGACCGTGGCCAAGTGTTACTCCAGCTCGCCATTATCCTCATTTTTCCGATTCTTGTGACCATCTTCAGTGATAAGGCATCTGGAAACATCCGCCGCTACTCAGACACCAAGCAGTCAGACGTCTTCGCCGCGATTCAGGAGCAACAAAGTGTCCGCTCCGACCAAGCCAAGGTCGGCTCCGCCATCTCGGGCATCATCATGTTCCAAGTGGTCCTCCTTTCTCTAATGGGCTCCAACAACTCAGCCCGGGAAATCGCCGGCGAGCGCCCCATTTATGAAAAGGAAAAATTCGGCGGCCTAAGACCGTCCGCCTACCTTGCCTCTAAAGTCGCCTTCCTCGCCTGTCTCGTCATCGGCCAGTCCCTATGGATGGCATTTTTCGTCAATTTCTTCGGCAGCTTCCGCGGCGACTTCATCCAGCACGCCTGCTTCCTGTTACTGGTGAATGCCGCGATGACGACGATCTGTCTCGCCATCTCCTCGCTCATGCGGACCGCAGAGCAGGCCTCGCTACTGTCGATTTACCTTGTGGGCTTCCAACTCCCCCTTTCCGGCTCCGTGCTGGCTCTACCCGAATACATCGAAGTCTTCACCCGCCCCTTCATTTCCGCCTACTGGGCATGGTCGGGCTCCGTGAACGCCCTGCAAACTCAAGTGAATGATGCGGTGAAGTCCGTCATCGACACCTCACTCTCATCCCACCAGTCCTGTCTCTATACCCTAGGCGCCCACATCGGCGTCGCCCTCATCGCGGCATGGGCAGGTGCCCGCCGCCCGCAGTGGGACTAATCTCTCCGCCTTAAAAAACACCAAACCCACCCATCCCATGGCACGCCGCGCTAGCTCAAGTCTCCACCCAGGAATCATCATCGGCGCCATCGTGGCGCTCGTCATCCTCATCATCGCCGGGAAATCCCTTCTCGGAAAGAAAGCCTCAACCTTCGGCGACATCGCCAAGCTCGACATCACCGAACTCCTCGAAAACGGCAACAGCCTACGTGGTAACGAATACCTCATCGAAGGCCAGATCGACGAAAAACTCCAGTGGACCAGCTCCCGTGGCCAACTCGTCAGCCTGAAAATCGACACCCCAGGCGGTGCTGAATTCGTCGGCATCGAAATCCCCACCGAATTCAATGATCGCAACATCGACTCCAAACAAAAATACGTCTTCCGCGTGAAATTCCGCCAAGGTGGCATCCCCGTCGCCACCGGCATCGACCGGCTCTGATCTTTTTTCCCAACTTCACCATGAAAGCTCATTTACTGCTCTCACTCTGTGTCACGAGTCTCGTCCACGGCCAAGTTTACACCCCACCACCCGGAGGTGAGGGCAAGCCCAAGTCCCAAGAAACGCCCAAAGACTCCGCCCCTGCGAGCGAGAAAAAAGAGCCTGCCGCCGGTCCGCTCGGTCAGGAAATCCCCCTGCTCGATCCCGCCGCCGAGACCATCACCGTGGGTGGCGTCGCCATCCCACTGGGTGACAATCGCTTGCTGAAGGCCCGTTTTGAAAAATACCTGAGCCAGCCACCAGAGAGTGACGAGGAAGCCGCGAAATACCGCGCCACCATCACCCAGATCCTCATCACCATTTCCCCCTTCCGCCAGGCCGGCCCGGACATTTACTCCGCCTTTAAGATGCTTCCCAGCGCCTCCGCCTACCCCGGAGACGCCAATCTCTGCGGCTCACTCGCCGAGTCCATTTACACCGCCATGCTCTCCAAGCAGGACATCAATGGACTCAGCAAGCTCAACAAATCCATCGAAGAAGAAAAACAGGCCATCATCTCAGAAGGCGACTCGAAAGCCCGCAACGAGCGCGGCAGCTCACTCCAAGCCCCAGCCACCCCCAAAGGGAAAAAAGGCGGCGGCGAGGGCGGACCAGAAACTGCCCTCACCAATCCGGGACTGGGCATAAGTTCCCTGAAATACGCTGACATCCTCCGCCGCATCGCGGAAATCGAAGTCCTCAAAAAAGCCAACATCGCCAAGACCGAGGCCCAGACCCTTCGCACCAAGGCGCAGTATCAAGTCACCATGATCCAGTGGTTCGTCCAGCGCCGCTACGAACACGTCTTGATGGCCGCCCGTTTTTACAATCAGATCTGGAAAGATGGTGATGCCGCCCTCCGGATCGATAAAGATTCAGACGTCTCCAAGCTCTTCAGCGAATCAGTTGGCGTCAGCCCGACGGTGGCCTCACTCGACTCCCTGTCGAACGAAGCCATCCGCGAAACCGGAAAATACGTCGAAGCCTTCGACCTCATGCTATCGCGCGGTGACCTTCACAACGCCTCCCAACGGCTCATGGAAGCCTTCGCCCTCGGCGAATACTTAGCCCCCGTGGCCACCCTGCCGCTTGAGAAAAAGCGCCGCGTCTCACAATACATCCGCGACCTCAACGAACTCTACGGCACCCTTCAAGCGCACGACTATACCAAGACCATGGAACTCGCCGCCCGCCTTAAAATCGCGGCCAAAGATTTCCCCTCGTCAAAAGTGGACAGCGCCATCGCCGGCTACACCCTCGCCTCAGACCTCGCCATCGAAGAAGCCAAAGCCCACCTACTCATGAAGGAAAGCGACAAGGCTGCTGAAAAAATCCGCGCCGCCGCAGAAATCTGGCCAACCAATCCGAAGCTCACCGAGTTCCGCAAGCTTGTGACCAACTCCGGCGCACTCGTCACCACCCGCAACGACTTCGACCGCTTGTTAAGCGAAGGGAATTTCCGCGAAATCGCACGCCGTCAGTATGAAATCGCTCCCACCATCCTCGGAGATCCTCAGCGCGAGGAAGCCTTCAAACAAATCATGACCAGTCTCACCAAGATTGAGACCGCCCTCAGCAAGGCCTCCGAGTTCAGTAAAGTCGGCCAAAACTATGCCGCCTGGGAACAACTCGCAGAAATCCGGGAAACCTACCCGGACGACCCAAAACTTGGCCGAGAAATCGAATTGTTAGCCCCCAAGGTCGCAGATTTCACCCGTGCTCTCGATCAAGCTCGCCGCTTCGAAACGATCACGCCCAAACAGATCGGCTCGGCCCTTTCTTGGTATTTGAAGGCGGCAAGCATCTATCCTCAGAGCAACATCGCCAAATCAGGCACCAAGCGCCTCAGTGATGAGATCATCGCGCCGGATAAATAAAGTCAGCTCACCTATAAAAAAAGCCGGGCCACATTTGCATGCGGCCCGGCTTTGGGTGTTATGAAACTAGCAGTTGTCTATTCATTAACAGCGGCGCTTGCGTCCGAAAATCGCACCCAGAGCCAACAGGCCACCTGCTGCGAGTGAGGGCTCAGGAGCACCGAGGCCCGTTAAGTTTTTGAGGTTATCTTTGCCGAGGAAGACCGCGAAGACGAGATCGTTATAGTCTCTGTCACCACCACCTTTCAAATCCTCGAAGCTGATCATCAAATAAGGGGAGCCATCCGGCGCGAGACTGACCGCATGCACGATGCCGTCTTTGTTCAACGACAGCTTCGTCGAGAAGTAATCCTTACCTTTGTTCGCACCGTCAGCGACAATGAAGAATTCGAGGAGAGTTCCCTTTTTAAAGGTTCCAAGATCCACGAAGTCTCCGGGCACTAGTGGATCATTTGAATTGCGGATTTGCCCCCCGGAACCCCCATAGCCAACAGGGCTTGAGGCGTTCGGGAAAATCAATTCAGCATCTTTACTAAGTGGCCCCTGACCGGTGGTGGAGTATCCAAGAGTGTTGCGGTATGCCGCACCTTCGGCTACGAAATAAACCCGGGCGGCCGTATCAAAGGCCAGCGTAAGCTTACCAGGATCCAGAGCGAGGGCAGAGATCGCCTTGCCACTTAGCGCCTGGTATTCTCTAAGATTTTTTTCAGCCAATTTCAACATCCCAGGAAGCGCTTCTTTTTGGAAGGCTAGCGAGGCGGCATCGGAACCGGCGACTTGGACGAGACCCGCGATATCCAAATTATAGGGACGTGCTGCGGACTGGACTGGGCTAACGGTTTGGGCGGATGCGCCCATCGAAAAGCCGAGGAATGTAAACAGTAGGAGGAGTTGATTAACTTTCACGAGTGCTGATTCACACAGTTTTTCCCGACCGACAAGATATATTTTTCAATTCTCAAAAATCGGTTTAGTTATGCTTTCAACCCTGTAATCCTATTACCTACATGACTACAAAGGACTACATTCATCTATCTCATAAAATCCCAATTTTACCGCTTGCCCTGCACCCGCTTTGTTCAGCAAAGTAAGGCATGACGACGCAAGAAGAAGCCGCAGAACAGTTACGGGTCATCCGCTCGGTGATGGAGCGGGCCGTTATTTACCGGGCGCTAACTGGAGAAACAGCCCTGATTGGCGGAGCGGCGGCGCTCGCGGCCGCTTGGCTCTCCGAAGCGCGTCATAGCTGGCACTGGGCGCAGTGGTGGCTTGGCGGTCTCGCCGCAGTGATCGCATTCAACGCCTTTCAAATCTACCGTATTAAATTGGCGAGTGACCGCTCATTTTGGAGTCCTGGCCTAAGAATCGCGCTGCGGGGGGCGATTCCCTCCCTGATAGCCGGTGGTTTTCTTGGGCTGATCTTTGTCCGTGGCGACCAGGTCCGCCCGGCGGCCTGCATGTGGATCCTCCACTACGGACTGGCTCTCCTAGCCATCCGCGAGTTCGCACCGAAGTCGATGCAGTGGCTGGGCTGGGCCTTCGTCATCTTTGGAGTCACAAGTCTGGCCGGCGTCTCGGGCATTGTAGATTCCTTGACGAACCTCATGGGCAACCTGAATGGCTCCCGCTTGATGGCCATCGCCTTCGGTGGATTTCATCTAATCTACGGCGCATTGATCGTCACCACGGCGGGCCGCGAACATGGGAACGCATGATTGATTTCTCGCTACTGGATAAAACGATCCACGAAAAGGGACGACTATCGATCATGACGCTACTCGCCTCACGGGTCGATCCATGGCCATTTCAAGATTTGAAATCGCAGTTGGAGATGTCCGACGGGAATCTCATCACCCATTTACGCACGCTCGAAAAAGCGGAATTCATTGCGGGCGAAAAGCAAACCGGCGACGGCAGACCCCAAACGCTCTACATTCTCACGGATTCAGGGCGGGCGGCATTCGTCGCCTATCTCGGGGTGCTGGAACAAATTTTAGGACTGAGGAGATAATTGGCTTGCGCCCATTTAGCTTTGCACTACAAAGCTCAACGTCATGCAACGCTTTCGCCCATCCGCCCCGCCAATTACTTTGTCCGCCAAAGCTATCCAAGAGCTCGACCAAACGCGCTTCATGCCTCCGAGCCAGCGAAGGATCAGTCTCCAGGTCGCGAAGACACTGGGCATGGATCAAGAGGCTCGCAGCAGTTTGGAGCGCGTGCGGCAGCTCGCGAAGTCAGGGAAAGTCGCCATCGCAGGGCAGCTGATGCCAGACGCCGGAGTGAGCGCTGAGCTCGCCGCACTCGGAGTGACCGAGCAGGTGGAAATGGCTGATTTTCCGCGATTCCGGACTGTAGTCATCCCCTATTGCGGCATCACAGCGCGGCAGCGGCGGGATTGGGAGCCATTCGCCAAATCGCTGGAAGATCTGAGCTGCACTCAAGTCCGCCGCGCCCAAGTGGCCTTGGGCCTGTTGAGAATGGAAGGGGCGCAAGGACTCGTCATCGGGCGTCATGAAGACCCAGAGAGTATCGCCCTCGCGGGTAGCCATCCGGCCAATCGGATCATTCAAGACACATCGGACACAGCTCGTCTAGGATTCGCACCGGCCTTCGGCGTGATCTGCCAGACGACCCTCTCATCCACCCGTGTGGAATGGCTCGTGCAGCAATTGCGGCACCGTTGGCGCGACGCGCGGGTGACTTTTTTAAATACCATTTCACCCACCTGGGTCGCTCGGGAAGCCGCTTTGGAGAATCTACTCGCGACCTGTGACCAAGTAGTCATCGTCGGTAATCTAGGCGAAGCCTCCTGCGAATCCCTCGCAGAAACCGCTCTACGGCGCGGGAAGACCGCCACCATCGTCGCAGGCCCCGAGCAGCTCGATAGGGCGGCCTTTCGGGCTGACCGCAGAGTCGCCCTGACGGCAGGAGCCTTCGCCACTGACGCAGCGATCCGCGCCGTCGCGGAAGCCTTGGTCAGCTGAGAGCTTAGCGCTCGAGGATCTCGACCTCGTAGCCATCTGGGTCCGTGACAAAGGCCATCTTCCGAGCACCAGATGAAAATTTCTCCCGCCAGCCGGACGGCCAGATCTCAATGCCTGCCTGCTCCACCGTTTCACAATAGGCCAAAATATCCGGCACTCCCAGTGCGGTGTGCATCAGGTCCTCCGGGCAGGTGGCGGTGTAGTCCGGCGAGTGACACAGTTCTAGAAAGACGTCATTCCCGGGAAGTTCGAGGAAGGCGAGGCTATTTCCTTGGGGAGAATTCTTAAATTCCCCAAGCGTGTAACCGAGGCTTTTGTAGAAAGCGATAGAGCGGTCGAGGTCGCGAACGCGGATGCGTGTGTGTAGAAAGCGGATCATGGCGAACAGAACTTGCCGGAATATCCGGGGCTTGCCAAACGACGATTGCGCATCGCTTGCGATTTTTAAGGCATCTACCGCTAGCGAGTTGCCAAGACCTCCTGCCCGCAGTATTGGTGTATTCCTATGAAATCCATCGTTGTTGGAGTCGATTTTTCAAGCGCCGCACCCACTGTTTTGAAGGTGGCCATCGAGCTAGCTGCGGCTTTCAGCGCAGATCTTTGTCTGCTGCATGTCATCGAGCCCGAGCCGAGCATGAGCGCTTACGGCTTTACGCCTGAGGAATTTCCCGTCGTTGCGACTTTTCATAACGAAATAAGAAACCGGGCCAAAATTCGGATGGAGGAAACCCTCGCCGAGGTGCGCCTTCAGATCCCCCGCGCCACCGCCCACACGACGGAAGGGAATCCGCTCTACGCGCTGGTCGAACACATTCAGGACACGGAGACCGACTTCGTCATCATCGGCTCACATGGTCACGGAGTGCTTGCCTCGATCCTCCTTGGAACTGTCGCCGAGGGTCTCGTTCGCAAGGCGATGGTCCCGACCTTGGTGGTGCCGGTGGGGACAAGGTGAAAAGTCACGCTGGTCAGCGGGCGAGATCGGATTCAGGTTTTGCGAGTGATCGCCCGGCAGAAAACGATGTATCCTGTGACGCAGTCGCTGCGGCAGTATCTCTACCACTACGACCGCCAACGGGAGATCCCGAGCGTTTATAATGAGCTGCGACGATTCACTGGAGCGGTTCCTTATGAAGACCCCAACGGCCATGAAACGCTGTGGCTCAGCGTGATGTATCCTCAAGATGTGTTAGCCGAGCTTCGGCTCAAGCTCACTAGCATTTACACTGAACTCAAACTCGGTCGCAATACCGAGCAGCATGAGCACCTCTTCGTGGACCGCATCGATTACGGAGATTTCGGAAATTCCAAGCCCTTCCGGATCAAGGTCACCAATGTCTTCAACGACAATTCCGACTATTTTTACGTCAAACAAACCGACGCCTCGCGAATCTACGGCTTGGAACTCGAACACATCCTTTCGCCCAATCGGATGAACTACTTGATCAATGGGAACACCCTCGTCGAGGAGCACATCGCAGGGGTCCCTGGGGATGTATTTCTCCGCGACTATCTCTCGCAGCCGGGACTGAACAAAGTCCGTATCGCCAAGGAATTCACCAAATTTACCGAGCGCAGCTTCATCCGCCTGCTCGGCGACATGCGCAGCGTTAACTACGTGGTAGACATCACGCCAGACTTCGAAGAGGTGCAATACCGCGTCCGCGCGATTGATTTCGACCAACAATCCTACGAGGGCAACGGTAACATTTACCAAGCCTTCCGCTTCAACTCGAACCGGAAAATCACCCGCCTCGCCTTCCAGGTGCTGAATCGCAAAAGCATCGACCAATACGTGGCCGAGGAATACTCGCAAATGGCTCGCCGCGCCAAGGTAGAGAGTAGCCGTCTGCGCGCCCTGCTCGGCATCATGCGGCGGGAGGATCTCGCGCCCATCGATCATCTCACCCGGCTTGCCGGCGATCTCGACCGCATGCACGCCACTCAGGGATTTGGCGATTGTAAATCGATGGGCGAGCTCACCGCCATGCACATTTCACTGATGCTAGATCTCAGTCCCAGCTAGGGCCGTCGCCGCGATATGTGCGGTCGTCCAGGCCGCTTGAAAATTAAAGCCGCCGGTTATGCCGTCGATGTCGATGCACTCGCCCACGAAATACAAGCCCGGCGTCAGACGGCTCTGCATGGTCCGGAAATCGATGCTCCCCCGCTCGATGCCACCCGCCGTGACGAATTCATCCTTATTCGTGGTTTTTCCCGTCGCCTCGAAGCGAGATGCCTTGAGCGTCTCAAGCAAGGTGCTCAGCGCGGCTTTGGAAACCTGCCCCCACGTCGTCTGATCTTCGACCCCAGACGACTTCACCAAACTCTCCCACAAGCGGCGGGAAATCGGCGCAAGTGGGCAGTTCCGCACCAATTTCGCGCCCTGCGACTGCCGGTTTTCCGCAAAGCAGCGCTTCACAAGCTCGCGCTCCATCTCGGGCAGCCAGTCGATTTGAAAGGAGAAATGGTGATTCTTTTCCGCAAGCGCCCGCGCCTCCCAGGCAGATAAACGGAGAATCGCCGGGCCACTGAACCCACGGTGCGTGATTAACAAGGGCCCGACTTGCGCCACTGCGGAGGCCCCGCAGCGGACCGCGACCCGCGGATGCGAGACACCTGCCAAGTCTTGAATCCGTGGGTCTGTCACATTAAACGCAAACAGCGAAGGCACCAAGGGCTGCAGCGGCTGACCGAGCTTTTTCAACTGCGAAAGCAGCGGACTCGCCTTCAGGGAACCCGTCGCGAAACACACCGCCCGAGCCTGCACCGGCTCTGTCTGATTTTCAAAATTCAACGAAAACCCACCCCCATCCCGCGCCTCGATTCCCACCAAGCCCTGCTTCAGCAGCAGTGGGATTTTACACACCCGCGCTCGCTCCATGAAGCACTGGATCACCGTGTCAGATTGATCCGTCACCGGAAACATCCGACCGTCCGGTTCGGTTTTCAGTGTCACCCCAAATCTCTCAAACCACTCGACTGTATCCGCTGGCTGCCAGCGGTGAAAGGCCGCTAACAATTCACGCCCCCCGCGCGGGTAGTTTTTCGCCAAGTCCCGTGGCTCGAAGCAGCCGTGGGTCACATTGCAGCGCCCGCCACCGGAGATCCTCACCTTTTGGAGGAAATGACCGCCTTTTTCAAAAATCGCCACCGAACGCTGCGGGGCCATTTCCGCGTATCGCAGCGCGGTGAAAAATCCCGACGCCCCGCCGCCGATGATGGCTAGATCGAGAACAGTTGACGGCGTCATGGTCGCGCAGGCATGACAGACCACCGCCCGAGGGACAACCTATTTTCAACGCTGTGGCACTCGGCGGAGCTTGGAAATGTCATGCCCGGTGCGCTCCAGCTCTTTCACGAGTTCCGAGTAGCGCGCCTCCGGGATCGTCTTCGTTCGCGCCATGATCCACACGTAGCTCCGGTCCGGCACGCCGATGACGGTGATCCCCTCACTCTCGTCGAACTCATTGATCAGAAAGGCCGCTTTAAATGGCCACACGAACTGCATCCGCCACTCCGTCCGCGTCTCGTGATTGTAAACCCAGCCGCGTGGATGATAGGTCTTCACCCGCCCGTCGAAGCTGCCTTTGTTAAAGGTAAATGTCGTCTCGATCGTCCCGTCACTCGCCAATTTGTAGCCCTCCACCGCATTGTAGGCCTCCTTTTCGATGAACGTCGGAATGTGCGCGATGACATACCAGTCCCCCATGAACTTCTTCAAATCAATCGGCCGTGTCATGGCTTGGAGCGGCGCTAGTTTTTCAGATTTCATCGGCTTGGTGCTGTGACAGCTTGGAAAAAACGCGGTCAGCAGCGCGAAAGTCAGGACATGCAATCGTTTCATAGACCGCAACAAAGAGCCTATTTCACAAAGCGCAAAATATTATCCATTCCGCCCACCCGGCATTTATGAAAGGATCGCGCCATGAGTCCTCTCTGCGCCCTCGCTTGGCTTTCCACCGCACTCCTCGGCCAAGCCGCTTTGGAAATCCAGCACTTGAAGGTCGAGTCCCTGACCGCTCCGCTTGGCATCGCCGAACTCACCCCGCGCCTCTCATGGGAACTCAGCTCTCCCAAAAAAGGTGCCCGCCAAACCGCATACCAAATCCGTGTCACCACCGGAAAAGCAGCGCTCTCCCTCCTCTGGGACAGCGGCCGCATCGAGTCTGGTGAAAGCATCCAGATCCCCTACGCCGGGCCGCTGCTCACCTCGAACCAACACCTCTCATGGCAAGTCAGCGTCTGGGATGAAACGGCCACCCGGACAGATTCCGCACCCAGCGAGTGGTCGATGGGCTTGCTCAATCCCGCCGACTGGGGCGCAGAATGGATCGGCCTCGCAGGACCGCCTGCCGAGACCGGCACATTTCCCCCCAACAGCCGCTGGCTTCGCGCGACGGGGATGGGGAATTCCACCTTCCGGACTCGCTTCACCCTCACCGCAGTCCCAGCCCAGTCCAGACTGCTCGTCGCCACCAGCCAAGCCCACACCCTCTGGCTCAATGGTCGCCACATCATGAGTGGTGCCGCTGGCGCCGCCGATGGCCAAGCCCTCGATATCGCACCCTACCTCGTTGTGGGAGAGAACGTCATCACCGCCGAGCTAAAGGCCGCTAAAACCACAACCGCGCAGCTCCTCCTCAGCTCGCCGCTCCTCATCAAGCCCTCCTGGAAAGTCAAATCCGCAGACACCACCTACCGCGAGCGATACCTGTTCGACGACTCCACCTGGCCAGCAGCCCTCGCCGCCGAGGCTAGCACCCCACGCTGGCTGTCTCAAGATCGCCACCTCCCCGCCCGCCTTTTGCGTCGGGATTTCGAGGCCAAGCCTGCCATCCAGCGCGCCACCCTGCACCTCATCGGCGTCGGCTATCACGAGGTATGGATCAACGGCGCGAAAATCTCCGACCACGTGCTCGCCCCCGGCATCACCGACTACCGCGAACGCCTTCCCAGCGTCACCCACGACGTGACTTCCAGCATCCGCTCCGGGGCGAATACGCTGGGCATCCACCTCGGAAATGGTCGCTACTACGCACCCCGGATTCAAGTGCCAGCCCCTACCCTCAGCAGCGGCTGGCCCGTCGCGAAAGCACGTCTCATCATCGATTACCAAGATGGCACCAGCGCCAGCATCGTCACCGACTCCTCATGGCAAGCCACTGACCAAGGCCCCATCCGCGCCAACAATGACTACGACGGTGAGGTCTATGACGCCCGCCTTGAGCCATCCGGCTGGGCCAGCCCCGGCTTCGACTCTCACTTCTGGAAATCCGCCGAAATCCTCCCCGGCCCGACCGGTCACATCTCCGCCACTCCCTGCCAGCCCATCCGCGTCACCGCCACGCTACCCGCCCTTAGCCTCAAGGAAATTCGCCCCGGCGTGTGGATTTTTGACTTTGGCCAAAATATCGCTGGCTGGTGCCGTCTGCACGCCAGCGGCCCTGCCGGTAGCACCGTCCGACTACGCCATGCCGAGACGCTCAACCCAGACGGCAGCCTGAAAGACATCGTCCTCCGCAGTGCTCAGGCTCAGGATTTCTACACCCTGATGGGTGCTCCGCAGGGCGAGACTTGGGAACCCCGTTTCACCTCCCACGGCTTTCGCTTTGCCGAGCTCACCGGCTTCCCCGGCACCCCGACACTCGCCACACTCGAAGCTCGGGTCGTTGGCAATGACCTAGAAATGACCGGTGATTTCACCTGCTCCGACCCGCTGCTCAATCAAATCGTGAAAAACGCCCGCTGGGGCATCCGCAGTAATTTCATGTCCATCCCCACCGACTGTCCGCAGCGCGACGAGCGCCAAGGCTGGCAAGGCGACCGCTCCACCGAGACCCGCAGTGAGACCTTCCTTTTCGACGTGTCCGCCTTTTACACCAAATACCTCGATGAAATCCGCGCCTCTCAGCGCCCAGATGGCAATGTCTCCGACGTTGCCCCCGCGCTCTGGCCGTTTTACTCCGGCTCCGCCGTGTGGCCCGCCATTCAGACCGTGCTGCCCGAAACGCTCTACCTCAAATACGGCGACCGTCGTCTCTTGGAGCGCCACTACGCTGGCAATGTCCGTTGGCTAGAATTCCTCCTCACCCGCCGTGGTCCAGACGGACTCCTCCCACCCGACACCTATGGCGACTGGGTCGCACCGCCACAAGCCATGGACGCCGTCCACCCGCCCGCACCCGACGACACGACCGACAAAAAACTCATCTCTAACGCCTTCCTCGCCAAGCACTGCTCCATCATGGCAGGCACCGCGAAACTGCTCGGCCTCACGGCTGATAGCACGCGCTGGCAGCTAGAATTTGAGAAAACCCGCCGCACCGTCCAAGACACCTATTGGAAACCAGAGCTCGCCGCGTTTTCCAATGGCACCCAGACCAGCTACGCCATCGGCCAAGCCTTCGACCTCGTGCCTCCCGCCTCGCGAGCCGCATTCACCAAGTCATTTCTCAAACGCATCCGCGAAAAAGACCGTGGCCACATCGGCACCGGAGTGATCGGCACCCAGTGGCTTCTGTTCTCGCTCGACGACCTCGGCCAGAGCGACACCGCCTTTTCCATCGCCACCCAGAAGGACTATCCCGGCTGGGGATTCATGATCGGCCATGGGGCGACTACCGTCTGGGAACTCTGGAATGGCGACACCGCCGAGCCCTCGATGAACTCGGGAAATCACATCGCCATGATTGGTGATTCCATCAGCTGGTGCTTCGAGCGCCTCGCCGGCATTAAGACCGATCCTGCCGCGCCCGGCTACCGCCACATCATCCTCGCCCCCACCATCCCAAGCGACTTGACCGAAGTGAATGCCAGCCACCACAGCCCCTACGGCCAAGTACGGAGCCATTGGAAAAAGGAAGCCAACCAGTTGGTCTGGAACTTTGAAATCCCAACCAACACCACCGCCACCGCTCATTTCCCCGCGCCACCTTCCGCGATCTCGCAGTTAGAAAAAGCGCTTGCCGCCAACTCATTTTTTAAGGTGTTGGGACGGGATGCGTCGCAGCAGCTCATGGTTGAGATCCCCTCCGGCACCTACACTTTCAAACTCCCTCGGCAGTAGCATTGCTAGCCCAAACGAAAAAACCCGCAGCAGCCAGAGCTGTGCGGGTTCTTGGAAAATGGGACTTGGCGGCAGGGTTATTTCCAAGTTTTTACATCGTCCACCACGGTTCCCCTTCCGGCGGATTTGTTATCCGTCACATTGTCTGCACCATTGCTCCAGACGGCGACGCGGCGGTTGCGTAGGAAGGTCGGAGTGGCAGCAGCAGCAGGCTGAACTTCGAGTTTTTCGTCGTAATCCCCGTCGAGCATCACCAAGAGTGGGCCGCCCCACGGATCATAGAGTCCCTTGACGATCCCGGCAGAACCACTGTTATACATGAGACCATCCTTGTTGTTTCTACCCTCTCTCGCCGTCAGGAATTTGATCGCTTTGGAATTCAGAGCAGAAGTTCCGACCTCTTCGCCAAGCATGACGGTCAGGAAGTTAAGGTCAAAGGAGGGGGCTTTGTCACAGGTGGCGACTGTCGTGTCCTGAGTGATGGAAAGCATCGGCATGCTGCCGTATTCCGTGAAAAAGCTATTCACCGAGCTTTCGACAGCGGTGGCGGTGGCGAGACAGGTCACTTGTCTAGCCTTTAAAATCGCGCGGGTGCCCATGGTGAATCCTGCAGAGGCAAGAACAGCGATGATGGCGATGACGACCAGAAGCTCGACAAGGGTGAAGCCGTTTTTACGGCGGGATGGATGGGTTTTCATGATGGGATAGGAAATTGCTCTCACTTGAGAAAAAACGAATACGAGAATTTAGCAGCTGACAATGAATCAATCACAGATGCATTCACATGGTCACTACCTTAAGTCGTTTTTTCTGAGGGGCAAACGTTTTCTCCCGCCTTTGCCGTTGCGATGGCGGCCACGAAGTCACAGACTTCGCGCATGCTCCGCGAACCATTGCGCGATTCCGTGCTCGCCGCCCTCCGCTCCGCGAACGGGAACCCACTTTCCAAGTCCCAGCTTTCTCGCGGTCTCAAGCTGCCCGGCACCCGCGTGACGGAACTACGAAATACCCTCGACGCTCTCGTCACGGAAGGCCTGCTCAAAGAGGGAAAAAAAGGCATCTACCACCTCCCTGCCGTGCCGAAAAACCAACTCACCGGCACCCTGAAATTTCACCCCAAGGGCCACGCTTTCTTTTTCCCAGACGTCTCTGACCCAGACAATCTCAACGCTGGCATCGACCTCACCGTCCACTCGCGCATCTTCATCGACCGGCGAAATGTCGGCACCTCGCTCGATGGTGACAGGGTGCTGGCCTCGATTCTTAAACCCACTCCCCGCCCATTCCGCACTCGCAGCGAGTCCAGTCCGGACCCTGCGGAGGAGGTGAAAGGGAAGGTCGAACAAGTGCTAGTCCGCCGCTCAGGACGACTCGTCGGAACTTACGAAAAAAAGGGCAACTTCGGCTGGGTCGAGTGCGATGACAAAGCGGTGGATGGCCGCATCGAAGTCATCGGCGACAGCACCGCCATGCCAGGGCAACTGGTGGTGGTGGACTTGGAAGACTGGCTCGACCGGAACACCACGCCGCGCGGGCGGATCATCGAGGTGCTCGGCTGGCCGGGCGATCCTGGGGTGGACATGATTTCGGTGATTCACCGCTACGGGCTGCGGACCTCATTTCCAGATGCCGTTTTAGCCGAAGCGCGCGCGGTGCCAGAAGCTCCCGAGCCAGAGGAAATCGCCCGCCGGGTGGACTGGCGGGACAAACTGGTCATCACCATCGACCCCGCCGACGCAAAGGACCACGACGACGCCATCTGGGTGGAAAAAACCAGCCGCGGCTGGACGCTGGCTGTCCACATCGCGGACGTTTCACACTACATCAAGCCCGGCAGCCCGATGGATCAAGAAGCGGTGGAGCGCGGAAATTCCACCTATCTCGTGGACCGTGTCTTGCCGATGCTGCCCACGGAATTGAGCAACGGCATTTGCTCGCTCAAGCCGAACGTGGATCGTCTAACCAAATGCGCCTTGCTAGAAATCGACAGCTACGGGGAAATCCGTAAGGCCAAGTTCATCGACGCCGTCATCCACAGCCGGGCCAAGCTTTCTTATGAAATGGCCCAAGCGATCCTCGATGGGAAACCCGCGCCGGAAGGCTCGGACCCACAGTTGGTCGGTCTGGTGAAAGAGGCGTGGAACCTCGCTTCAGCCATGCGCAAACGTCGTTTCGAGCAAGGCGCACTCGACCTCGAAATGCCGGAAATCAAGATTCGCCTCGACGAGCAAGGCCGCGCCAGTGTCGCCGAGCCCGTCGTGCATTTGGAAAGCCATCAGCTCGTGGAAGAATGCATGCTCGCCGCGAATGAAGCGGTGGCGAAAATCCTGCGCGAGCGGATGAAGCCCGCGCTCTACCGGATTCACGATGATCCAGATCCCTCGCGTTTGCTCGACTACACCGAGACGGCCAAGGCGCACGGCTACCGGCCCGGAGATTTGACCAATCGCGCCCACATCCAGAAATTGCTTGATGATTCCAAGGGCAGCCCGGAGGAACACGTCATCAAGTTAGGCTTGTTAAAAAGCCTCAAGCGCGCCGCCTATTCTGCAGAGCCCATCGGTCACTACGGGCTCGCCAAGGCGGACTACTGCCATTTCACCAGTCCCATTCGCCGCTACGCCGACCTGATTGTGCATCGTGCCTTGCAGCCGCTGCTAGAGAATCCGCCCAAGCCACACGACCGCACGCCCTCGCAGGCGGATTTGCGGGAAATCGCCCGGCACATTTCCGACACCGAGCGCACCTCGTCCGATGCAGAAAGCGAGACCAAGCAGATCAAACTTCTCGAATACCTTCACCGCGTCGCCAGCTCGGATGAGCCACCGATTTTCGATGGCCTCATCACTGACGTCCGCCCGATGGGGCTGATGGTCGAGATCCCCAGCATGGGCGTGCGCGGGGTGGTGAAGCGGGAAGAACTGCCGGACGGGCGCTGGCGCTTCGAAGCGCACCGCATGGCCTGGGTATCGATGGATGGGAAAGTCATCCAGCTCGGAATGCGCCTGCCGCTGCGTGTGATCCACATCGATTTTGACAAACGCTTCGTCGATTTCGCCGTCGCAGGACGCCCCACGACGGCGGGCACCCATGTCGAAACGAAGCGCCCGGCGCTGGCAAAAAAACAAGGCAAACCACACAGCAAACCTGCCGCAAAAGTCGGCCCACCCACTAGCCGCAAAGCCTTCGGCAAGGGGGCTAAAACGGCGGCTAAGGAAAAACCAAAGAGGAAGAAACGGAGATAAGCTCAGGCTCGCACAGTGGGCAGGCAGACTGCCACTTCGTCGCCAACGCTTAGGGCGAGATTGTTTAACTGTTTACGAGACAGTTCTACATCCAAGAACTGTCCATCGGTCAATTTCACCTTGAGCGTGGCGATGGGTCGGCGGCAAACAGATGCTGCACGCGGGCAAGCGAGTCGGTGGCGGGATCGTGCTCTGCGGCGAAGAGCACTTGGATTTCATGGGGCCGCAGGTAGGCGATTTCATCCCGGTCCTGAATATTCTTGGGATTTCCTTTCCTGACGACGAATATGATCGTGCTTGTGTAAGGCGCGCTGCTGTTTGGCAGTCGTTTTTGCCAGTCTTTCGCGATCAAGCCAGCCTGGTAACTGATCACGTCGATGTCACTCGCAAGTGCCAGCGTGACAACATCGGCCCTCAGGCTATCAATAACAGCGCGGGCTTGTATTCCCAAGCCGCCGTGAGATTGGTCAATGCTGACTTTCTGCCCGGTGGTGGCATTATAATGCTTTGCGAAAGCTATGTTAAACTCAGCGTAAAATTCGCGGGTCGGGTCGTATGAGACGTTGAGGAGTTTGATATCAGCGGCGTGAGCAGAAAGACTCAGAACAACAGTGGTAAAGAGAAATAGAAGTTTCGTGATTCAATCGAGTCGATAGGTGTTAGTTTTAGAAGAAACGGTGAGTGAACTCAAGGTATGCGAAGTCAGTGTCGCCACTGCGGACACGATTCTCGGTGAACTCACCGGCTTTGAAGTAGGCATAGCCGAGAATGATTTCATCTTTGGGAGTCACATTGTAACGAAACCGGACATCCAATTCATGACCGACGAAACTTCCACTTTTTCCGGTAGGATCGATGGCATTGTTCGCGGCATTGAAGCGGTCTTTGTCGCTGGCGAGCCCATACCAACTGTAGCCGAAATCGAAGCGAAAGTTGTGACGCGGCTTGGCCTCTACACGCAGCTTCGGTGCAATGATGTTTTCATAGACGATGTAGTCATTTGCCGACCAAGGACGCCCGAAGCCATAGAAGCGCTCGAAACGATTGTCCTCATTATCTTTCGGGTCGCGGTCACCACTCGCATAGCCGAAGAAGGCGCTGAAACGTGGCTTCCAAGGATGTGCAGCGAGCGTGTAGCCGATCTCAATGTTTCCTCCGTGGGCATTAATATCGCGTTTGCCATTTCGACCAAACTGAGAGGTGAAGCTCGCATCATAGTCAAAGCCGCTGGCACCAATGACTCCATAAGCACGAAGTCCAGGTGAATGCACCACTCGCTCCACGACGCTGCCATAGGCTGACTGCTCTAACGCTAAATAATAGGGCTCGAGTGTGACAATATCCGACCATCGCCGCCAGTGACCGATTGCACCATAAAGCCACTTTTGTTTCGCTGGTTCATCTGGCTCATCAAGCAGTCTGTCCAAGGGTTGCACAGCGAGTAGATCGAGTTGCCAGTCGTTGCTTTCTTGGCCGAGGCTGGCATGAAATCCTTGGAAGGTGTTCGCAGTGTTACGCCACTGATTGTTACCAATTAGGCGGCGGTCAAGGAACTCGAAATTGTGAATCCCGTATCGGACACTAAGTGGTCGCGAGTTGCCAATGGAATCCTGACCGAGCAAATCTTTAAAATACAACTCACCATAGAGACGAATGAATTCAAGCTCATTGTAGTCTCTATTATCGAGGGCGTAATTTGAGTGCCAGCGACGTGAATCTTGGAGCTCGGCGGCGAAGCGGAATGGATCAGCAATCTCTTTAATACCGAGATAGGCCCGCGTGCGCTGGAGCCATGGTTCATCAAGGCCGCCTTGCTTCCGGCGAAGATCGTCATCGCGGTACTCATAGCGGAATCGGTAATCAAGGCCCACATCGAGCCAGTTGTTATGAAGCAGCGAGTCGATGCCGACTTCACTAACACTTCGTGCATACTTCGGTGGATCCGGGTCACGTGTAGTGCTGTAACTAAGCGGACTTCGGTAAAACGTGCCTCGGGCAAGTTCCAACTTTGGAGGAGCTTCCGCAAAGGCGGGAGTCCCGGTTAGGAGGAGGCTGGCAAGGAATGATAGACGCCGTTTACTGAGGTTTTTGTCGTTAGTTTTCATGGTTCTTGCGGGCGTTTGCGTCCGGTGGTCCGGTCGGCGTCAGCAAGTGGTGTTTTCAGATGTGCTCTGCGGGTGCAGTAGGCGGCGGGGTAACCAACGCGGCGAGGAACGGCGTGGGGCGGGAGTTTCATCCACTGCAAAACGGGTCTTTTCCGTGCTTTCGACCTGCGTGACCCGCCCCTCATGGACGACGATCTGCACGGAACCGAAGCCCATGGCTGCGACTTTCTGGCGGACGATTTCAAGCAAAGGCTCGATGGACGATGAGGCAAGTGTCTGGCTCATGACGGTTAGGTGGCAGGAGGGATTAGCGCGGCCAAGAAACCGTCAGCGGGATTTGCTTTGCGGTTGGTGGAAAAACCCGCAGCGGCAAGCCAATCGGCATTGCCAAATGGGGGAACGATGCCGTCGCGGCGCATTTTACGAAGAGTGACTTCAACCACCTGGGCGATGGTGTAGCGATCGAGGATGTTGGCGATGGCGTTGCGAACATCGATCATGATCATGCGTAAACCGCAATGCTCCTCATCAGGACAAGTGCAGGGCTGGTAGGCATTTTCACTGGCGCAACAGATCGGCGCGAGCCGACCATCTACCAAGCGAACAAGCTGACCTATGCCGATCTCGGACGCAGGCTTGGCAAGCGAATACCCACCGAACTTCCCTCGATGAGTCTCAACGAGACCTGCTTCTCGAAGCTCTTGCAAAATCCGCTCAACGAATTTCAAGGGGAGGCGGTTCGACTCAGCAAGCTCCGCTCCAGAGACAATACTGCGTCCAACTTCGGTTGCGATACCGAGATGGATGGTGGCACGCAGGGCGTATTCAGCTTTTTTTGAAAGGTGCATTCGTCAATCTGATTGATATGGTAGGGATTAAAATGCCCATGCCTAGTGATAATTTCTAAGGACCCGATTTTCTTCAGACCGATTGGCTCGAGTGGTGATGATTCACAACAGTCTTGGATCGCAGTTTTTTGCCTAAACAAGTCGCCCTGAATTTGCATGGTAGGCATGTCATAACTTCTACAATTCCCTTCGCCTCTGGGGTTCAAACTGATCCCACTTTCCACATTCGTACGGCCACCGAGCCACTTGAAATCAGCCAGCTCCGCGCGGTTCTTGATGCCGAACACGACCTCAAAGCCGGTCGACCCGCCGGACATGTCCTCTGGCAAGGTGCTTACCAACAAGACCTTGAAGATGTCAGCGATAAACTCGTAGCAGTCCTTTGCTGGGCTGGAGCCGCCAAGCGCCTCAAAGACCGCGACATGTGGATCGGCTGGGATGCGGTCACGTGCGACAAGCGCCCTCTCCCAGAAAAGATTCGATCACCTCCGCGTCGCCTGGACCTTGCCCCTAGAATTCGCCCACGGTCGCATCGAATACCGCGAGCTACGCATCGCCGAGTCCGACCTCGACACCAGCCCCTTCCCAAGGGCGCGGCAAGTGCCAAGTATCACCCGCCATAATCAACACAAGCACTGTGGCGAGTACGAAGAGAAAACCCGACATTTCATCCTGAGCATTAAGGAAGGTCGGGTGACGAATGCGAGGCTGGCTCAAATCGGCCGAGATCTATGGTCGGCGGTAAACAAAAATCACTGGCGACGAGACTCCACCCGCTGGCGTGAGGACCGCAGCGCACGTCGCAAACCCAAAAGCGCGAGCAATCTATCCCTGTTACGAGGAGCGATCCTTGCGCTCATTCCACCGGAAAAGTTCAGTTCACTCAACGCCGAGTTCGACCAATACATCAAGCGTCGCGCAGTAGCCCTCCATCTCCTCACGCAAACAGCCCCCCACCAATGCCCTACCCTAACATCCAGACATCCTGATTTTAGATTGACATAAAGCGCTCCGCCCAACAGGGTGGACAGGCTTTCCCACGAGCAAGTTTTCGCCCCAAATGGGGTGACCTATGACTCCTGCGAATCGCAAGCCGACCATACTTTTGGAGGCAAAACCGGGAGGCTCGGTCCACGCCCAGCTCTTGGAGCGTTCCTCATCCCATCCGTCATGACCTCACGTGGGGATTTGCCGATATTAGTTAACGTCTCTTCTTTTTCCTCAAAGAACACCATTTAAACACACTTCATCATCCGCCATGAGCGATCCCATCAATTCTCCAAGTCGCCTCAGTATCAGCGCCGAGGCCGCCCGCAATCTCGCAACCGCAACCGTCACCCCGCCGCAGTGGGATGAAATTACGCCACGCTGGCTGCACATCCTACTGCCTTGGGTGGACGTCGATGGCGGCGTCTATCGAGTGAACCGCGTGAAGCGGAAACCCAACGGCGTCAGCGTGGATCTTCTCACCGTAGACGATGGCGAGCCGCTCCTTCCCACTTCCTTCATCGATTACGAAGAGGATCCGCGCGAATACCACCTCAGCACCATCCAGACGGTCCTACACACGCACACCCGCGTCACCGATCTTTACAGCAACGCCATCGACCAACTCCGTGAGCAGGTCCGCCTGACCGTGGAGGCCGTGAAAGAGCGTGAGGAATTTGAACTCGTAAATCACCCTAATTTCGGCCTGCTTAATTCCGTCGCGCCCGCCCAGCAAATCAAGACCCGGAAGGGCCCGCCGACGCCGGACGACCTCGACGAACTCATCAGCCTGGTCTGGAAAAAGCCTGCGTTTTTCCTCGCCCATCCCAAAGCCATCGCCGCCTTCGGACGCGAAGCCACCCGCCGCGGCGTGCCGCCTCCGACCGTCACCCTTTTCGGCTCGCCCTTCATCACTTGGCGCGGCATCCCGCTGATCCCGAGCGACAAGCTCCCGATCAACGACGGCAATACGAGCATCCTGCTCCTGCGCGTCGGCGAGAAACAGCGCGGCGTTGTCGGTTTGCAAAAAGCGGGCGTCACCGGCGAGGTCGAGCCCGGCCTTTCCGTGCGCTACATGGGCACTAACGAGCATTCGATCGCCTCCCACCTCGTCACCCGCTACTTCTCCGTGGCGAAACTCGGCGAGGACGCGATCGCCCGGTTGGATGACGTGAACGTCGGAAACTATCACGAGTATGTCTATCCACAGGCTTGATCCTTCCACACTGCCATTCGATCCGGGCGGCAACGCGGAAGACGCGTCGACCGCTCTGATCTCGCAGTTGGCCCGGGAGTTTTTCACCAAAGACCCGGACACCCCCGCCACGCCCGAGGTTCCGGTTTCGGTTCCTCACACGGTCGCCGGTGCTCCCGCCACGCCGAGCACGGCAGCACCCACCGCACCGGCGGGCGGGCGAGATCTCGGTTTGTCCGGCGGATTCCCATCGTCCTCCTCGCCCTCGGCGCCGCCGCCGGTCCACCCGACCGTGGTCAGTGCCGAGCCGCAGCAGAAACAGGACCGGCTGGAACCGCCAACGGGCACGCACCGCCCCGGCTCGGGGGATTCGCATGAATTCGGAGAGCCATCATTCTATGCGCAGAGCCTCGGTTCCGGGAAGTCCGGTCATTCCGCCGCGATCCCCGTCGCTCCGGATCTCGCGAGTTCACCGGATTTCTATTTCCTGCGGGAAATTCCTGGATTCGACGCGGTGCCGACTTTCAGCCACGGCATCGCCACCACCAACGGCGGCCTGCCCGCCTTCGATGTGGATGGCGTCCGCAAGGATTTCCCCGCGCTCCAACAACACGTCAACGGCAGCACCCTTGTCTGGCTGGACAACGCCGCCACCACCCACAAGCCGCAGGCGGTGATCGATGCGACGTCGTCGTTCTATTCGCGCGATAACTCCAACATCCACCGCGCCGCTCACACGCTGGCGGCCCGCTCGACCGAACTTTTCGAAGGTGGTCGCGAGAAGGTCCGCCAGTTCCTCGGCGCAGCGGATGCCAAAGAAATCGTCTTCGTCCGCGGCACCACTGAGGCCATCAACCTCGTCGCCCAGAGCTGGGGGAAACAAAACATCACGCAGGGCGACGAGATCATCGTCAGCCAGCTGGAACACCACGCGAACATCGTTCCCTGGCAGATTCTGGCAGGACAAGTCGGCGCGACGCTGCGGGTCATTCCGATCAACGATCGCGGTGAGCTTCTTTTGGAGGAACTGCCGAAGCTTCTGAACGACCGCACGAAGATCGTCTCCGTCACGCACGTTTCGAACGCGCTCGGCACGGTGAATCCGGTCGAGGAAATCATCGCCATCGCCCACGGCTTCGGCGTGCCCGTGCTCGTGGATGGTGCGCAATCGACTCCGCATTTCCCCATCAACGTGCAAGCGTTGGACGCGGATTTCTTCGTGTTTTCCGGCCATAAAGTTTTCGGTCCAACAGGCATCGGCGCGCTCTATGGGAAATATCATCTTTTGGAATCCATGCCACCCTGGCAGGGCGGCGGACACATGATTCAGGATGTGACGTTTGAAAAAACCATCTATAACCTGCCTCCAGAGAAATTCGAAGCGGGCACCCCGGACATCGCCGGCGTGGTCGGCCTCGGTGCTGCGGTGGACTATCTGATGGGCCTCGGTATTCCCGCGCTGGCCGCCTACGAGCATTCGCTGCTGGAATACGCGGAGGAAGCGCTCCGCTCCGTTCACGGCGTGCGCCCGATCGGCACTGCTGCTAACAAAGCGAGCGTCTTCGGCTTCGTCATTCCAGGAATTCCAAACGAACGCATCGCCAAGCACCTCGACCAGCAAGGAATCGCGGTCCGCGCCGGCCACCACTGCGCCATGCCCGCGGTGCGCCACTTCGGCGTCGAGGGAACGGTCCGCCCGTCGCTGGCGTTTTATAACACCCGCGCCGAGGTGGATGCCCTGGTGAACGCGCTCCATCAGATCGCCCGGCGTTGAAATCAGAAGCTTACCTCGATGATCGAATCCGCATTTCCCGCGTCCTCCAAGGCAAGGGCGCGCAGGTCGATGCCTTGCTCAGCGCGGATATCGTTGCTAAGGGTGTTTCGAAAACGACAGATTCCCTTCGGCCTCCGAAGCGCGTTGTGGCCTCGCTCAGGTTCTAAACTCCTATCCATTCCATGAAAACCATCAAACCCCTGGAGCTCAGTCAGCTCCTTTCCACGTCCGCGGATTTCGAATTGATCGATGTGAGAACGCCGCTGGAGTTCGATGAAGTCCACGTCGCTGCCGCCCGAAGCGTGCCGTTGGATACATTGGAAGCCTCCCATTTTCCCAACCACCAACAGCCGCTTTATATTCTCTGCCGCTCCGGCCAGCGCGCTTCCAAAGCCGCCGCAAAGCTCGCGGAAAGCGGGCACTCGAACGCCATCGTCGTCGAAGGCGGCACGCTCGCCTGGATCGAAGCAGGCCTTCCCGTTGAGCGTGGCGTTGTGAAAACCATCAGCCTCGAGCGCCAGGTCCGCATCGCTGCGGGCAGCATCGTGCTCACGGGATTTCTCCTCGGATGGTTCGTGAACCGCGCGTTTTTCGGACTTTCCGGCTTTGTCGGCGCGGGCCTGATTTTCGCAGGCGTCACCGACTGGTGCGGCATGGGCCTCCTGCTCGCCAAGGCTCCGTGGAACAAACGCAAAGCGGTATGACTCCGGAAACCCCAGTCCCCGTTGTGCCCGCCACCACGTCTTTCGAGGAATTCGTTCCCAAGCTGCTCGCGTCCTATCAGAAATTTGGCGGCCTGAACAACAGCGACGCGCTCAACCTTCCGTCGAAACGCGCCGTCGGCGAAATCTGTGAGGACCTCCTACAGCTCCTTTTTCCCGGCTTCCATGACAACGACGTCGTCCACAACGGCAAGCTCGCAGACCTCACTTCCAGACGTCTCACCGATGTGATGACGCGCCTCGAGGATCAGGTCAGGAAAAGCGTGCGCATCGGCAGGCCGAACACGCCCACCGGACGAACGCCGCCGATCATCCAGAAATTTTGCAAGGCCCTGCACATTGTTCGCGAGGTTCTTCGGACGGACATCGAGGCCGCTTATAACAACGATCCTTCCTCCCGCAGCCATGAGGAGATCATCCTTTCCTATCCGTTCATCGAGGCCATCGCCATCCAGCGCCTCGCCCACCGTCTCTATCGAGCAGGTGCTCCTATGATCCCACGGATGATGACAGAATGGGCACACAGTCGAACCGGCATCGACATCCATCCGGGCGCAAGCATCGGTGCTCATTTTTTCATCGATCACGGCACCGGCGTGGTCATCGGCGAGACCTGCAACATCGGCAACCACTGCAAGATTTTCCACGGCGTCACCCTCGGCTCCCGGAGTTTCCTCAAGGATGAGGCCGGCCACGTGATCAAGGGTCTAAAGCGCCACCCGAACCTTTGCGACAATGTCACCATCTATCCGAATTCCACCATCCTCGGCGGGGACACGGTGATCGGCGCGAACTCCACCATCGGCGCGAACGTTTTCCTGATGCACAGCATCCCTCCGGATTCACTTGTGATCTACGAGGAAAAACAACTCTCCATCAAAAGCAAGGTGGCAGCGAAACATCCCGCCGAACTCAACTGGTCGATCTGACAAAACTCCCCGAAGCCATGAGCAAACCGATCTATCACGGACTGGACCACCACGTCGGCAACACGCCGCTCATCCGCCTGAACAAGATTTCGGCACTCACCGGCTGCGAGATTCTCGGCAAGGCGGAGTTCATGAATCCCGGCGGCTCCGTAAAGGACCGCGCCGCCCTCGGGCTTATCCTCGATGCCGAAGAGCGTGGCGTCCTGAAACGCGGCTCCACCATCATCGAAGGCACCGCGGGAAACACCGGCATCGGACTAACCGTCATCGGCAAGGCCCGCGGCTATAACACGGTCATCATCATTCCGGACACCCAATCGCCCGAGAAAATCGAGGTCCTGCGCACGCTCGGAGCCGATGTCATTCCTGTTCCCGCAAAGCCCTACAGCGATCCGGAAAACTACAATCACATCGCCCGCCGCCTCGCAGAGGAGAAGGGCTGGTTCTGGGCAAACCAGTTCGACAACCAAGCCAACCGCGACGCGCATTTTAAAACCATCGGCCCGGAAATCTGGGAACAGACCGCCGGCACGGTGGATGCCTTTGTCGCATCCGTCGGTACGGGCGGCACACTCGCCGGAACCTCGCTCTATCTGAAAAGCCACAACGTCAACGTGGCCCCCGTCTGCGCAGATCCCTACGGAGCCGCGATGTGGTCATGGTTCACGAAGGGCCACACGGAGGACGACGATGGAGACTCGTTCGCGGAAGGCATCGGCCAAGGTCGCGTCACCCGCAACATCGAGAACCTGGCAGTCGATCACGCCTACCGCATCGACGACCAGACGGCGCTGACCATCATCTATCAACTCCTCCGCGAGGAAGGACTCTGCCTCGGGCTTTCCAGTGGCATCAACATCGGCGGAGCCGTGCGCTACGCGAAAGAGCACGGGCCAGGGAAAACCATTGTCACCATCCTCTGTGATTCTGGCCTGCGCTATCAGTCGAAAATCTACAACGCGAAGTGGCTGTCTGAAAAGGGCCTCGACTCGGAAATGCCCATCCAATCCGTGCTGGACTGAATGGGCATCCTAACTAACCGACGTTTATACCAGGAAATTTTGTAATCGCGAAATCAAGCCGACCGCTTCCAAGCGGCACCGGCAAAAGCGGCTTCTTGTTGGTTCTCGGTTAGCAGCCGGGACCCGATCAAATTCCGCTCTGTGCTAATGCGGTGTAACTTTGTTCGTGCTCCGAAAACTTGCAAAAGCGCGCCCGCGCTGGCCGCGCCTGTGGCTTGGCCCACCGAGCTTTCGATTGGGTCCGAAACGAACGACAGGCTTTCTTCGAGAGAATATCGCAGCTCTGTTTGGGACTCTCCATCTACAAACGCGCTTGCCAGAATATCATGAGACGCCTGAGCTGTAGCTGCTAGTGCCGCGCCGAGTGAGGTGCCGTCTGACAACTCGCGGAACACAAAGCCCTCGCCCCGACCGAAGATCGAGATGACGGCGTCGTGAATGGCAAGCAAGCGCACCGATTCGATTCTGGCGGCCTCAGCAGACCGGACGCCAGACCGTTTAAGGTAACGTGCGGCGATGTGATCCCAGGCGAGAATCATCGAGTCAAGTGAAGGATCCGCCACGTCAAATGCGAGTAGAGTGACGATACGGGAAAATTGAGGAGTGGGAAGATGCATGGTGATAAAGTATGTGAAATGGGTGTGACGGAATGCGCTGATAGGTTGAGGAATCCGTCCCGGAATGAGACCGGGACGGATCTTTTTAACCAACCACGGTTTCAGAAAAATCTAGCCGCTTCGAAAAAAATCGAAAGTGGATTGGATCATCTTGAGCTTTTTCACGCTCTTTTTGGCGAAAGAAACCCGGGACGAATTTAAAATGAAGACAGCGTCAACAAAGCGCGCGACGGGGGCTTCTGTCGGTGAATGAAATAGGGAGTGCGGCGGTTTTCACGATGATGAGGAGTGAGTGGATTCGTTGCCCAAATCAACACTCGGCGTGTGCCGTAGTATTCGGAGACGGGCAAAGAGAATCATTCGTTCCCGGACCTTGCAAGCTATAAATAGTAAATTGGGTAATTTACTTTTGATTTACTGACACGTGTCCGTTCGGCCATGGGTTCGATGAGACTCATGAATTGGCATTAAGTGAGTTACGAAAATAGTCCAACAGAGACGGAGACTTGGCTTCACCCTGCAAGCTAATCGAAGTCCATCGCGATCCGGTGATGTCGCCTAACACCCATGACCGAGTGTGATGATGGAAGCCAGCAGCGTTCGGTTACCCCCTCGCGCCCATCAGCGTTTCCGTCACATCGTCTAAGGTGATCCATCCGACGTTGTCCGCCTTGGTCGAGTTGACCAGCGCGGCGATCTCGCGGTTTTCTAAAAACGCCGCGAGGAGTTGGGTGAGGGACGCGCGCTCCTCGATGCGCAGGACCGGGCGGACGAGCTTCTGCCAGTACGGGTCCGAGTTGTTGAGGAGGTGGTTGCAGAACAGCTCTCGCACGCGGATGTAGCCCTCGATGTTTTCGACGCTGCCATCCTTGCTCACCGGATAGCTGCGGTGGATTTTATCCCCTGCGTTCCTGAGATTTTCCTCAAGGCTTTTTCCAAGATCGAAAACACGGATGCCTTGGCGGGGAACCATCACTGCGCCCACGCGGCGGGCTGATAGAGTGGCGGCGTGGATGATGATGATTTCCTCACGGTTGTGGATGGCTTGCTCCGCCTTCGCCGCCTGGACGAGGGTGATGATGTCCATGATGTGGTCGCTGGAGGAGGATTTCTCCGGCGAGCGAGGTTTGAGTTTTTCGCAGAATCGATCCATCAGCATCACTAGCGGATGCCCGAGCCAAAGCATGCATTCCAGCGGGCGGAGCAGCGGCCGCGCGAGGCGGGCGGCATGATGGACACCGAGGATTTTCGGCGCCATTTCCCCGCCGAACAGGATCGCGACGGTTAGGATGGAGGTGAAAAGCCAAAGCCATTCCGTGCCGAAACGCTGGATGAAAATCGCACCTGCTAAAGTCGCCAGGCCCGTGTTCGCCACGGTGTTGAAAATCAGGATCGCGGAAATCGGGCGCTCCACGTGTTGTTTCAGCGCTAGCCAACGGGCTGCTCCCTTGGCTCCCTTGCTCTGTTCCAGCCGGAGCTGCAACGGATTGAGGCTCAACAACACCGCTTCCGTGATCGAGCACAGGAAGGAAACGGTGAGAACGGAAAAAACGAGGATAGCGAGAGCGGCAAGAAGCATGGTGGAAAACGGGAAAAGGTTCAATCAGCACACCGGGTGCCGATGTGCTTTTAGCGTTGGCTGCTACAGCCTGCTCCATGTGTCCGCGTAGCCATCAGAAATGTACTACGTTCTCCGGTTTCGCGCGCACGGCCACCTCGTCGCCGACGCTGAGGCCCAGATCGTCGAGTTGCTTGCGCGAGAGCTCCACATCGAGGAACTGCCCGTCAGCCAGTCGAATCGTTAGGGTGGCGATCGGTCCTGCTGAGAAAAGATGCTGCACCCGGCCGATGCGGTCCCTCAGCGGATCCTGCTCTGCGGCGAAAAGGACCTCCACCTCGTGCGGGCGCACGTAGATCGTCTCGCCGCTGTTGTCGGTCAGTTTGTTCACGTTGCCGAGGAACTCGTAAACAAACGGGCTGCGCGGCTTGTCGTAGATCACCTGCGGCTTGCCAACCTGTTCGACGCGGGCGTTGCGCATGACGACGACCTGGTCCGCAAGTTCGAGAGCTTCCTCCTGGTCGTGCGTGACGAAGAGCGTGGTGAGGCCGATCTCATCATGAAACTGCCGCAACCAGCGTCGGAGACTCTTTCGCACCTGGGCGTCGAGCGCGCCAAACGGTTCGTCCAGCAAAAGCACCTTCGGCCGGATCGCCAGTGCGCGGGCGAGGGCGACACGTTGCCGTTGGCCGCCGGAAAGCTCGTGTGGTCGGCGTTTGTCGAGTCCTTCCAGTTTCACCAGTTTCAGCAGCTCGAACACCCGGTCGTGGATCTCATTTTTCTGCGGTCTTGCGGAGCGCGGGAGAACCGTTAGTCCGAAAGCGATGTTCTCCGCGATGGTCATGTGGCGGAAAAGCGCGTAGTGCTGGAAAACGAACCCCACGCCTCGTTTTCCCGCGGAAATGTCGCTCACATCCTCGCCATGGAAGAGGATTTTTCCGTTTCCCGGATCCGCGAATTCGAGTCCGGCGACGATGCGCAGCAGGGTGGTTTTCCCCGAACCGGAAGGACCTAACAAAGCGGTGAGCGAGCCGTCCGGCACTTCGAGCGAGACGTTCTCCAGCGCGGCGTAACTGCCGAAGGTTTTGTTGATGGATTGGATGGAGATCGACATGGAAAAGAAGTGGAGAGGTTATTTGTGACCGGAAGCCGCGTGGCCCGATAGGTGCTCGACGAGGCTTTTCAGGCCGAGCGTCACGAGAGCGAGGAAGGCGAGTAGCGTGGCGCAGGCGAAGGCGGCACTGAACTGATATTCGTTGTAGAGCACTTCAATGTGCAGCGGCAGCGTGTTCGTTTGCCCCCGGATGTGTCCTGAAACCACGGAAACGGCGCCGAACTCGCCCATCGCGCGCGCATTGCAAAGCAGCACGCCATAGAGCAGGCCCCACTTGATGTTAGGAAGGGTGACGCGCAGGAAAACCTGCCAGCCTCTTGCGCCTAACGTCACCGCCGCCTCTTCTTGGTCGCTACCTTGGGATTCCATCAACGGGATCAACTCACGGGCGACAAACGGAAATGTCACGAAAACGGTGGCGATGATGATTCCGGGAAGGGCGAAGACGATTTTCGGATCAGCAAGCCACACCGCGAGGTCGGTGAACAGCCAGCCGAACGCTTTGTATTCCGCGAGATCCGCCGTCACCCGTGCGGCCGGAGCGAGTAGGTCCGTCAGCATCGGGGGCGGGATCCAGCCTTTCGATCCGAAGATCATCATCCAGACCAAGCCCGCAATCACCGGTGAGACGGCGAAGGGAAGATCGATGAGCGAAAGCAGGAACGAGCGGCCTTTGAAACGGTATTTCGTCACCAACCACGCGGCGGAAACTCCGAAGATCGTATTGAGCGGGACCGAGACGGCAGCTGCGATCAGCGTGAGTTTGATGGCTGATAGAGCCGTTTCCTCGTGCAGGGATGCGAGGAATACCTCCCAGCCACGACGGAGGGCCTCTGCAAAAACCGCGGCCAAAGGCATCAGCAGGAAAAGGCTCAGCACCACGACCGCCAGCGCGATCAGAACGGCGCGGACAAACGGAGACTCGGTGGTAGGTGGACGGAGGGACATGAGATCAGCGGTTCTGCCAGTCCAGCCGGCGTTGAAGAAGATTGATGAGGAAAAGCAGCGCGAAGGACACCACCAACATCGCCGAGGCGATCACTGCGGCGGCTTCGTATTTGAACTGCTCCAACTGCGCGACGATGAGCAACGGCAGGATTTCCGTCTTCATCGGCAGGTTGCCAGAGATGAAAATAACAGAACCGTATTCGCCGATCGCGCGGGCGAAAGCCAGGGTGAAACCGGTGATCAGCGCCGGCACTAACAGCGGCAGGATCACCCGGCGGAAAACCGTCCAACGGCCAGCTCCAAGAGTGGCGGCGGCTTCCTCGATCTCACTTCCGAGATCCTCCATCACCGGCTGCAACGTGCGAACGACGAAGGGAAATCCGATGAACGTGAGCGCGATGAAAACACCGAGAGGGCTGTAGGCCGCCCCTTTTGTCGCGAAGTCCTGAAGTTGCGCCCCGATCCACCCTCCGGGATGGAAGGTGTCTAGCAGCCATTTCGCGAACTCGGCGATGTACTGGCCGATCCAGCCGTTGGGCGCGTAGATTTGAGTCAATGTGATGCCCGCGACGGCGGTCGGCAGGGCGAATGGCAGGTCCACCATCGCATCCAGCAGCCTGCGGCCAGGAAACTGGTAGCGCACCAGCACCCATGTCACCAGCAGTCCCAGCACCACACTCACGCCAGCGGCCGCGGCGCTCGCGCCGAATGTGAGCTTCGTCGCGGCGATGACCCGCGGGGAGCTCAGTAAAGTCCACCACTGCGCCCAGCCGAGACCGGCCGCCTTGATAAACAAAGCGGCCAGCGGAATCAGGATGATCAGCCCCAGATAGCTGATGGTGAATCCCATGGTCAGGCCGAAGCCGGGAATGACGCGTCTTTTTGACATTGGAAATGGATGGAATTCACTGTGGCGCCCGGGCCGATTTACTTGACTTGATAGATCTGGTCAAAGGTGCCTCCGTCGTCGAAATACTCCTTCTGGGCTTTTACCCAGCCACCGAAGTCGCTGTCAATCGAGACGAGCGGCAGCTTAGGCAGCTTGTCCACATACTTTGCCGCGATATCCTGGTTGCGGGGGCGGTAGAAATGCTTGCCCGCGAGATTCTGGGCCTCGTCTGTGTAGAGGAACTCAAGATAGGCCTTCGCCACCTCCGTGGTTCCGTGTTTCTCGGCGTTTTTCTCAACCACGGCCACCGGCGGCTCGGCGAGAATGCTGATGGATGGATAGATGATCTCGGTTAGTCCGGGAAACTCCTTCTCGATCAGGTGAGCCTCGTTTTCCCACGAGAGGAGGACATCGCCGATGCCGCGCTGGGCGAAGGTGGTGGTGGACCCGCGCGCGCCGCTGTCGAGCACGGGGACGTTTTTATAGAGCCGCTTGATGAAATCCTGGACCTTAGTCTCGTCACCCTTGAATTCGCGGCGACCCCAGGCCCATCCGGCGAGGTAGCACCAGCGGGGAGCTCCGCCGGTTTTGGGATTCGGGGTGATCACCTGGGTTCCCGGTTGGGCGAGGTCGCCCCAGTCCTTGATGGCTTTCGGATTTCCTTTTCTCACGACGAAAACGATCGTCGAGGTGTAGGGGCTGCTGTTGTAGGGAAGCTTTTTTTGCCAATCTGCGGACAACAGATTCCGCTCCTTCTGGATCATGTCGATGTCGAGCGACAGCGCGAGGGTCACGACGTCCGCGTCCACGCCGTCGATGACGGAGCGGGCCTGCTTGCCGGAGCCGCCGTGGGACTGGTTGATCACAAGGTCCTGCCCGTGGTCTTTTTTCCACTGCTTCGCGAAGATATCATTCACCTCCACGTAAAATTCACGGGTCGGATCATAGGATACATTAAGCAGTGTTGCGGATTTGGGACCGGGTGCGATCTGCTTTTTCTCGCAAGATCCTAGCAGTAACAGAACCCCGGCGAGGGGGGTGAGGAAAATCGTTTTCATGATGAGCCGGCCGGCCGGCGGCGGTTACAGATTTTTGTGTGGAATCTTCGCTTCGGCTTCCGCGAGGGCCGCGATCACCGCGTCCGAACTGGGCGCAGTCTTGAGTGCTTCCAAAGCGCCGCCTGATAGAATGCGGGCCAGCCGGGCAAGACCGTGGAGGTGGGAGCGGTCGTCCGGCGTGCAGAGGAGGAAAAACAACGATGTGCCTTCCCCGTCCTCGCTGCCAAAATCCACCGGCGCGGCGGTGCGGAGGAAACAGAGGAACTGCCGCTCGATGATGGAGGGAACCGGCCGGCGAGGATGACAGAAGGCGACTCCTCCAGGCATGGCCGTGCTGCACATCGACTCGCGATCCACCAGCGAGGCGAGCAAGTGATCCTGATCGAATAGCAGACCCGTGGCACCAGCCAAGGTCGTGATGGCACGCAGCACGTCTTCTTTTTTCGTCAGCTCGACATCCAACGCGATGCCCTTGAGCGGGAGACGCGAGGCAAGGCGGTCCGTCCGGGTGGTGCGGAACGTGCCGTCCGCAAGCAGCGAGGTTTCCAGATTGGATTCCAGTTCCGTGACGCGGGCCTCGTCGAGCGTCTGGATTTTCTGTTCCAGCCAGTCCACCACATCGTTGCGGCGGAAGCGCCACTGCCCTTCGATTTCTAGGCCGGGCAGATGCTCGCCACGCACCAAGCCCTCGATGAATCTCGTGGACCAACCTAGATAGGCGGCAAGTTGGCCAATGTTGAGATATTCGGACTGATTGATGGCAACGGTGGTGGAAGTGGGGCTGGAATCAGGATTCATCGTGTGCTGGGTGGGATTAAGATTGATAAGATAGAAAAGAGAGGCGGCCGCCGGTATTGGTTTCGCGCTGGTCGATTTTCACTCCGATAGTCCGCTCTGTGAGCGCGGGCTGGCGGGTTCGTCACATTGATGAAAGGTTATTTCTGGCCAGTGCCGGAGTCAGTACGGGAGGCGACAAAGCGGGTCTTTTCGACGCTTTCGACTTGGGTCACGCGGCCGTCGTGGACGGTGATTTGGACCGAGCCGAAGCGAAGTGAAGCCACGTTCTGGCGGACGACTTCGAGCCAATCGGCCTTGGAGCCGTCAGGGGTAGAGCGTTCAGAGGGGATCGTGTTCATCGGGTGAGGCGTATAGAGTGGCAAGTTGCGAGAAGCCGGCGAGAAATCCGTCGGCGGGATCGGCTTTGCGGTTAGCAGAAGCCCCAGAGATTGTAATGGAATCAGTATTGGCGAAAGGAGGGACAATGCCGTCACGCCGCATTTTTCTTAGGGTGACTTCGACGACCTGAGCGACGGTGTAGCGGTCAAGAATGGCGGCTATGGCGTTGCGGACATCGATCATGATCATGCGCAGGCCGCAGTGGTCTTCGTCAGGACAAGTGCAGGGCTGATATGCGTTTTCACTGGCACAGCAAATGGGGGCGAGTCTGCCATCCATGAGGCGAACAAGCTGGCCGATACCAATTTCAGAAGTAGGTTTAGCGAGAGAGTAGCCGCCGAATTTTCCGCGGTGTGTCTCGACGAGTCCGGCCTCACGAAGCTCTTGAAAGATGCGCTCGATGAATTTCAGGGGCAAACGATTTGACTCGGCAAGCTCTGCCCCGGAAATCGTAACACGACCCATTTCAGTCGCGATGCCGAGATGGATGGTGGCGCGGAGCGCGTATTCAGCTTTTTTTGAAAGGTGCATTCGTTAATCTGGTTGAAATGGTAGGGATTAAAGTGCCCATGCCAAGTGAAAACTTCTAACGACTAAATTTTTCGTGAATCAGATCAAATCCCGGCCTGCGGAGGCTCTAAAACTCATCGCTCAACACGGCGATGGTTGGAAAAACTTTCGTGGCAATCGAAAAGTCCAAGCCAGCCGTGACCCGGTTCGGCACTACCCAGACCTTCATCCCAGCGGCTCGCCCGGCTTTGGTGCCGTTCAGCGAGTCCTCGATCACGAGGCAATGTTCTGGAGCCAAGCCCAGTCGCTTTGCCGCTTCCAGATAGAGGTCCGGTGCCGGTTTGATTTGCGCTGCGTCGCCACGGCAGACGATGGTTTCAAAATGTTTCGTGAGGTCTAACTTTTCCAGCCAGCCATCGACCCATGAGTGGGATGAACTGGAAACCACGGCTAGGCGCGTGCCCCATTGATTGAGATTTTCAAGCAGTGAGACGATGCCGGGCATGGCATGTTCTCCGGCGAGATCTGACATGATTTCAGCTTGCCGCTTCTGATCCAGATCGTGCCAATCGAAGGAGAGGCCGGAGAGTTCTTCCAAGTGGGTCTTGGGCGACCAAGTCTCGAAATCCGAGCCGATGCAGCGGGTGTAAACGTCCAGCGGCAAGTCATGACCGTGGGCTTGAAACGTTCGCAACCACGCCTGGTAAATTGCCCACTCGGTGTCCACGACCACGCCGTCGAAATCGAATAAAACTGCCTTGAAAGTCATGCCGTGGAAATGACCTCCTCTACCGACGAACGCAAGACCGGAGCAGTAACAGTTTTATAATGCTAGCGCAAACTCTGACAGGGGAAAAACCCGTCCATTCAGCCGGGGCTCGAAGCCGTGAAGACCTGGGTGATAGACTCGCGTGGTGATAGGCTTGAACGAATGTCTGCCAGAAATTTTCCAAGTCTCTCCAGCGCCCAGTTCGCAGATCCGGCCCTTGAAAACTTTAGGACTCTGCGTGCCATTCGCTTTTCGGTGATGAATGGCGTAGTCGAACATCACGCACAGTGGTCGTTTAGAAGTGTTTCGTACGACAAGCTCGTAGGTGAGGTGTCCGCCAAGTGCCACGGTGAGTTCTCCGAGTCTGCATTCCACCAGTTCGAGCGCCTCCGCCGAGCGATAGCCGTGAAAATCCAAGGCTGCTGGATGTCCCGCTTTCAGCAGTGTCCTGCAGGCATGTCGCGCCAGCTTGACTAAGCGCTCATCACCCGGCGCATTTTCACACCAGCGCCGCAGCGTATCCACCACCAGCGCCGGGTGCTGCTTGCTGAAATCGTTTAGGTGATTCGATACCGACAGCCGCACGTAGTCACTTGGGTCGCGGTGGAGCTTTTCCAATAACGCCAGTGTGGGAAATGGCGCGTGCATGAGCATGGGTAAATTTCCGCCCCACGGTAACAAGGGGCGGCTGCCCTCGGACACTAGCCGCCGCACGTGCTCGTTCGGGTGGCTGCACCACTCGTGTAGTTGTGCCATGCAGCGCGGCAGATCTTGCCGTAAAAAGGGGCGGATGGCGAATTCCCCAGTGAAACGCTGCGTCATTTCCGCAAGCGCTGACATCGCCTCTGGAAAGTGGTCCAGCCCATGGTTCGACACGATCTCCGTCAGCGGCCAGACCAGAAATCCGCGCAAGCCCTTCACATCGGACTCATCCACCGCCAACGTTTTCACCAAGATGCCAAACAACACCGCTGGCTCACTTGGCAGGCCTGCCTCCAAGCGCTTGGCGATGCATTTCATCCGTTGCTTCAGCTCCAATGGCTCCAGCTCCTCCGCCAGCCCCTTTGAAAATCGCGGCACGGAAAACGCAGGGTGGGCTCGCTTCACGGCTTTTGCAATCCGGCCCGCCTTCTCGGCGGAAAACTCATTTTTAAAGGGCTCCATGATCCTCCTTTTTACTCACCACTCCGGTGCCTGTTGCCGGGCCGCTTCGTAGAGCACGATGGCGATGGCCGTCGCCAGATTCAGACTGCGCGTGCTGCCCGGCACCATCGGGATCCGCAGTGCAGCATCGCCCGCTTGCTCGATCAACTCTTCCGGCAGACCCTTCGTCTCCTTGCCGAAAACCAAGTAATCCCCAGGCATAAATTCCGCCTGCCAAGGCGAGCAAGTCGCCTTGGTGCTCAAATACCAATACCGCGCGCCGTCTTCCGCCGCGCTCTGTAGTGCGGGAAAATCGGGCCACACCCGCAGTTTCACATCCTGCCAATAGTCCAAGCCAGTTCGCCGCACTTGTTTGGCATCCAAGGAAAATCCCAAAGGCTCCACCAAGTGCAGCGTCGAGCCAGTCGCCAAGGCCAGCCGCCCTGCCGCGCCGGTGTTGTGGGGGATTTCGGGTTCGATGAGGACGATGTTAAACATGATTACATTGGCTCCCTGCGACGTGCCAAGGAGATGGATAAGCCGAGGATGCCGATGAAAATCAAGTAACATCCAAACAGCTCCAGATACCCCTTACAAATCTTCGGCACCTCTACCGAAAATGCAGGCCCCAACGCCGCTCGCCAAAACTTACCGCTGCCAAACAGTTTATTAAATACATAAAGAATCAACAAAGCCGCCCCCACGAAGCCCGAACCCGCGTGATTTCCCAAGGTCGAGCAGAAATGCGCCACCACCCGCCGATGCCGACCCCCCGTGATCAGCGCCACCGCTACAATCGCGCCTACCACCCAGACCTCAGGGAATTTCAGCCCCATGATCCCGGAAACAAAATCCTCGATTTCCCCCACAAATCCCGCGAGCAGCCCCAACCCCAGAACCCGGCACACCGGTCGATTCGCCCCCGCATGCGCCGAGGCTCCGAAAATCACTGCCGCCGCCGCCAACAACAAGCCCGCTTGCATCAACTCCACCGTCCCTGATTCCAGCGGCACCTGTGGCCGATTCGGCAGCCATGCAGGCAACAAAATCGCCAAACAGCCCCCACAAATCAGGATCACCCGCAAGACCACACGCGACCATGAAGACTTCCGGCGGATGTTGAGAGTGGCAGTTGGCACAGCCGAAAGCCTAGGGAATCCACCGCCCCATGCAAGGCTGAGATGGCCCGGCGACCCAGCGCCACAACGCGGGATGGAAATTTTCTCCTTTTTCGGGTTGCCACAGCCGCATGGGCTCCATAGCTTCCGCCTCCCACGATCTTACCCTCATCCCGAGATGTCCAAGCACAATAGCCTCAAGTCTAACGCCACCGTCGGCGGCAAACGTTCCGTCCTCAAGCGCTTCGAGCGTGTCAAACTCCTCAAGGAGCGTGGCGAATGGAAAGACGGCAAGTCTCCTGTTGGCCTCCCGAAGACCAAGCACGAGGGCTGATCCTCTACCTTCTTTTCTCTCATTAAAATGCGCGGATCCCACCGGGTTTCGCGCCTTTTGCATTTGATCCCATGGCTACCAACGACGGCACCCGACTCAATAAATACCTCGCCTCCTGCGCCGTGGGCTCTCGCCGCGCCTGCGACGAACTGATCCAAGCCGGTCGTGTCGAGGTCAACGGTACCCCATGCATCAACATGGGCACCCGCATCATCCCCGGCGACCACGTCAAGGTGGACGGCAAGCGCGTCGCCCCGCGAGACGTGATGATCATCGCCTTCCACAAGCCTCGCGGCTTCGTCTGCACCCGTGAAGATGAACTCGGCCGGGACACCATTTACACCCTGCTGCCCGCCTCACTTCACTCGCTGCATCACGTCGGCAGGCTGGACCGCGACTCAGAAGGTCTCCTCATTTTAACCAACGACGGGGATCTGTCCCAGCAGTTGATGCACCCCTCGAAATCGGTGGAAAAGGAATACCTCGTCACGGCGAATCAGGCGTTTGAGAACTCTCACCTCGACCAATTCCTCGAAGGCGTCTTCACCACCGAGGGGAAATTGAAAGCCAAGGCCATCGAGCGGCTTTCCTCCCGCCGCATCAAGGTCGTGCTCGACCACGGCGCGAAGCGGCAGATTCGGGTGATGTTCGAGTCTCTGGGCTATCAGGTGACCAAATTGCTGCGCGTCCGCATCGGCGCACTTTGGCTGGGAGATTTAGAACCCGGCACTTGGGCAACATTGAATCCGCTTGAGATCCAAATGCTACTTGGCAATCCAAGCCCCACCAAGAAGCGCGGAGCCAGTGAGCCGGCTCCTAAAAAAAGAGCTGACTAATCGATTCTGGGCGCTTGCCGTCGCGCGGATGTCTCAATAACGTGCGCGAGTCGCGTGTGAGGAAAATCCCACGCCACCCGCCCAACGCATGAATTCGAAAACGCCCAAACAGGATGTGGCCTATAAGCCGTCCAAAGAATTTGCCAAGCAAGCGCGCATCCCATCGATGGCCGCTTACAAGCGTCTTTATGATGAATCCATCGCCAAGCCCTCCATCTTCTGGGCCCGCGAAGCGAAAGAACTGTTCTGGCAAAAGCCCTGGAGCAAAGTGCTCGATTGGAAAACGCCGATCGCCAAATGGTTCGTCGGTGGCAAGCTCAATGCCTGTGAAAACTGTGTCGATCGCCACGCCAGCGGTCCCCGCCGCAACAAGGCTGCCATCATCTGGGAAGGAGAACCGGGCGACAAGCGAGTCATCACCTACGGTCAGCTCCAGAAAGACGTCTGCCGCTTCGCCAACGTCCTGCTTAAACACGGCGTAAAGCCAAAGGACCGCGTCCTAATTTACATGCCCATGGTGCCAGAAGCTGCCGTGGCCATGCTCGCCTGCGCCCGTATCGGCGCGGTGCATAATGTCGTCTTCGGCGGATTCGCCACAGAAGCCCTCATCGACCGCCTCGAAGACTCCGGCGCCGGCCTCATCATCACCGCAGACGGTGGCTGGCGGCGCGGGAAAATCGTCCCCCTCAAGCCCGTGGTCGATGAAGCATTGGCCAAGTCGCCCTTGGTGAAGACCGTCATCGTCCTCAAACGTGGCGGAAATGACGTGACCATGCAGTCCAGCCGCGACTTCTGGTGGCACGATGAAGTCGCCACGGTTTCCTCGAAGCATGTGGCGAAAGGCTTCGACTCGGAGCACCCGCTTTTCGTGCTCTACACCTCTGGCTCCACCGGTAAGCCGAAGGGGCTTCTGCACACCACCGGCGGCTACCTGACGGGTGCGTACAGCACCTGCAAATACATCTTCGACATGCGGGATGACGATGTTTACTGGTGCACCGCCGATGTCGGCTGGATCACCGGGCACTCTTACATCGTCTATGGGCCGCTTGCGAATGGCGTCACACAAGTGATGTATGAAGGGGCTCCCAATTTCCCAGACTTCGGCCGATTCTGGAAAATGATCGAGGAATATGGCGTCTCGATTTTCTACACCGCACCCACGGCGATCCGCGCGTTCATCAAGGCTGGAGACCAGTTCCCAGACTCCCATGATCTTTCCTCTCTGCGACTGCTCGGCTCCGTGGGCGAGCCGATCAACCCAGATGCCTGGAGCTGGTATCACCGGAAAATCGGCGGCGGTCGATGCCCCATCGTCGACACCTGGTGGCAGACCGAGACGGGAGCCATCATGATTTCCCCCATCCCCGGCGCCACTCCCTGCATCCCAGGCACCGCGACCCGGCCATTTTTCGGCATCGATGCTGCGATTTTCAATGAGGCGGGACAGGAGTGTAAAGCCGGCGAAGAGGGCCGCCTCGTCATCCGCAAGCCTTGGCCTTCCATGGCCCGCTCGATCTATGGCGACAAGGAACGCTACAAGAAAACATACTGGTCCGACTACCCCGGCGGCATCTACACCGCTGGCGATGGCGCACGCCGCGACAAGGACGGAAATTTCTGGATCATCGGCCGCTTAGACGACGTGCTCAATGTTTCTGGACACCGCTTAGGGACTGCGGAAATTGAAAGCGCCCTCGTCTCCCACCCCGCCGTGGCCGAGGCTGCCGTCGTCGGGCGACCCCATGAGATGAAGGGGCAAGCGGTCTCCGCTTTCGTCACTTTGAAGTCGGGTTTCGTCGAATCTGAACCGCTACGCCTCGAGCTCGTCACCCACGTCGGAAAAATCATCGGTGCGATTGCCAAGCCAGATGATCTTCACTTCACGGAAAACCTGCCCAAGACCCGCTCTGGGAAAATCTTGCGCAGACTGCTCAAGGAACTCGTCTGCTCGGGCATGATTTCCGGCAACATCACCACGCTTGAAGACTTTAGCGTCATCGAGTCACTTCAGAGAAAAATCGCCCGCGCCCTGCCGCCATCCGACTCGGCCCACTAGCCCTGCTCTCCACCCCATGACCCTTTCACGATTTTACGTAGCGCGCTTTGCCCAAGCCTTTGGCTTCCATCGAAAGACCCACCGTCTTTCAGATGCGGCATCCGAGCTGCACCTTCTCCGCGAGGCGGAAACCCAGCTGGGGGCGCTGGTCTGGGAAAAGGTCGAAGACATCGAAGAACTCTCGGTTGAGTATTGGAATCTACGGAAATTCGCAAAAGAGAAAGACCAAGTCATTCAAAAACTCGAAGAGTGCCAACTCCGCCTCGACCAGGCTCACGAAGAACGCGCCACCCTCCTGAATCGCGCGCCCGAGATCCAACAGGAACTGCTCGATGAACGCCTGAGACTGCTCCAAATCCTCGAAGCCCTCGCCAACGAGCGCGACCAAATCGTCAACGAAGCCCGCGAGATCCGCCGCGCCTACGATGGCATGAAAATGAAATTTGAAGTTCTCAGCCAAGAGGCCGAGCATAGCGAAGAAAGTCAAATTTTAGTCGAATCCGTGACTGCCCGCCTGACTGAATTGAAGACCAAGTTTTCCGAGTTAAAACAGCAGCGACTCGCTATCGCCGAGAAGATCGACACCGAAGATGCCAAGCTGGATGCGCTGGACGAGAAGCTCAATGAGAAGAAACAAGCGCGCCGCTCGAACGCCTCAGAAACCTTCCAAGTCATTGGAAATGGCAACAAAGAAATCTCGATCCTCAAGGCAGAAAACGCAGTCCTAACCACTCAGATGCACCAACTTTACACCGAGATTGGTCGCTTCGTGAGTCGGAATGCGAAGTCCTACCCAGCCTGCGCCAAAGCGACAGAAGACCACCGCGGGCTGCTGGAAGTCATGCGCGCGCTCCGCAGCTCTATCAGCCTCAACCACAAGCTGGCTGGTAACTCCTGAGCGGTCATCACTTCCGCCAAATCCAGCGCAGCGCCTCTGGGAAAATCGCTCCAGCATGCTTGCCAGCATGGGCGCCATGTCCCCAGACATAGCGGTAGTCATAGCCTGCGAATTTCAGCGCTGCCTGCATCTGCATGTTCCCCAGTGGCCATGAGCCGTGCTGATTGTCCAAGTCGGAGATGCCATCTTGGAAAAATCCCCGGATCGGCTTCTTCTCTGTTTTACGAATCATCCCTGGGTAGGCATCCCCTCCACGAATGTTAGTAAACGAACCGATCGCAGAAATCACCTTGCGGAACTGATCTGGCCGCTGCCAGGCCACCGTCCACGCGCATATCCCTCCCGAACTCGTCCCGACGATGGCGCGCTGCTCTGGGTCCTGCGTCAGATTGTAGGACTTGGCGACCTCTGGGAGTATTTCTTCGATCAGAAATTTCGCATATGTCTCCGACAGAGTGTCGTATTCCACACTCCGGTTCGAGGCCTTGCCCGGCTTGTCAGGTAACTCAGTCGCCATGGTCCCTGGGTCGATGAAGATGCCGATGACTGGCGGGATTTCGCCTGACTGGATGAGATTATCCAGCACCGTCGGGGCGCGGAAATCACCTTTCGGATTCGTGAAACTATGGCCATCCTGGAAAACCATCACCGCCGTCGGCTTGCTCGCATCATATTGAGCCGGTTGATACACCGCATAGCGGCGAATGGTGCCGGGGAAGTTCTTGGAATCTTTCCAGACCAGCTCGGTCACACGCCCTTTCGGCACGCCCGGTTTCTCCAAGGAGTCCGGCCCCAGCTCGGGCGCTGGCATCTCCGGCAAGAATAGGACAGGGGCGACGTCTTCCGCTGAGAGCATCAGCGGCACTAGAAAGAGGGCGAGGGCTTTAATCATCAAACACCCTAACGCGCGATAGACCGCCAAGTCTTTCAACAGGTTAGCTCCCACCCACGGGCACTCGGACCGAACAAGCTTGCGAAGTCCACCACACAACTCCAGCTTCAGCATTGAGTAGACCACGTTTCATGAATGCATCACAGCTCCTCCCAGTCTTGGCATTTTCCATCCACACCCTCTGTTTGGGCGAGGACCTGAGTCAGATGAACCTCACCGAGCTCCGGGCACGGCTCGGCGCTTTGGAACTGGAGAAACAAGAAATCACCGCTCAGATCGAACGCCTCAAACCCCCGGAACTCAGCGCCTTGATCCTACCCAATGGCGAGATCAACCCGAGGATTTCCAACGCCGTCGTCATCATCGAAGGGGATGTCGGCGCAGGCACAGGCTTCATCGTCCGCACCGAAGGCAAAACCTACCTCTACACCGCCGCCCACGTCCTATCTGGAAATCGCAAGCTCACCATCAAGAACAGCGCGGGTAGCATCTTTAAAAAATTCGGCACCCTCGAAGCCGCTGAAGGCGCAGACCTCATTCGCATCCTCGTCACCGAAGAGGTCAAAGACGCCCTCGAACTCGTCGCCCCAGACGCCACCTTCCTCATCAACAACTCCATCGCCGCGCTCGGCAACGGTGGCGGAAATGGCGTAGTCGCCGTGGAATCCGGCACCATTCTAGGCACCAGCGCCGATTTCCTTGAAATCACCTCAGGCGTCATCCCGGGGAACAGCGGTGGCCCCGTCGTCGAGGCCACCTCCGGCCAAGCCGTGGGAGTCGTCACCCACCTCAGCACCCAGCGCGACGATCTCTGGGCCAAGGGCACCCGCCAAGCCGAAGTCCGCCGCTTCGCCTGCCGCCTCAATAAGGAATGGAAATGGCAGCCGAAAACCATCGGCACCTTCCTCTCCGAAGGCACCACAGTCGTTGAGTTCGACCGGATCACCAAGCTCTGCTACGCCCTTTCCCAACTCGAACTCCTCCCCAGCGGCATGCGTCTGGACCAAGAAGTCAGCGAAAACACGACCATCCTCAACGTCATCAACGAGAATCTCGAAACCGACATCGTCCGCTCTTTGCTGAAAATGAACAACGAACTCAGCGCCACGCGGACTGCGCTCAGCCCATCCGACCTCAAGAAAAAATTCCGCGGACTGCTTCAACAGCTCGAATTCCAGGCCAAACGCTCCAGCGCCGCCCTCCAGCCAAAAACCTTCGCCTGGTACCACCGCCACCTTTCCGAGACCTCCGTCAAACAGCGCGCCGAGAGCCTCACCGCTTTGGAACTCCAATTGGAACGGCTGGAGTGAGGCACATGGCGTCACCACTTCCGAGGGGAGCCCGTGATTCACACGGTTTTACCACCAAGAGCCCAAAACGAAGAAAAAATCCTATCCCCGATCTCTAATCTATCTCTCCCACCCGCAACCACAACGATTCAGCACCGCAGCCCATCGTACACCTCCACGACTCTCTCCGCGTTTCGCTTTCTCCCACTCAGCCCGCCGGAGCTTTCCAAATCAAGCGCACCGCATCCAGGCGCAGCCTTGCGTTTTGGAGGATGCTGGCGAGGGCGAGTTCGCGCTGTTCGAGCGCTGTGATTTCCTCGGGCTTGATGTGGTCGTTCACCTCAGAAAGATCCCGCAGGCGGGCGATTTCCGCACCGAGCTCCGCGTGCATCTGGGCGAGCGCTTGGGCGATGACTGCCACACTGCGGGTGCTGCCGAGATCGCGGACTTGCTGGAGCATGGCGGGGAGAAATTTCCGTTTCACCGCCTCGTTCCGCATCAGGCTGGCCGGGTCGCCTGGGCGCAGAGTGGGGTGGGCGTAGGCGGCGTTCTCGCTGTGGTCGCCGCCCTTGTGATCGACGAGGCAGCGCAGCGGAGTCTGGGGCAGGAACCGCTCCACATGCAGGTGCGCCGGGGCCACGCATTCGACGACGAGCCAGGCTTCTAGCAAGATCGTTTTCTCCCCCGCGCAGTCCCACACGCCGAAGGTGGCGTTTCCGGCCTCGGAGCCTAGCATGAGATCGAGTGCGCCGCGGACCAGCGGGTGATCCCAGGTGAGGAAGGCTTCCTGCTCGCGTTCGAGCGCGCGTTGGCGATCGAGCGTGACGGTCATGCCATCCACCGGGAGCGCGGGGAAGGCGTCGGATTTTAAATTTCCTGGAAGCAGGAAATACCGGCGATTTCCCAGTTCCTCGATGTTCACCCCGGAAAATTCAAAGAGCCGCAGCAGGAAATCCTCAAAACCCTCACTCCCATCCCACTCGCGGATGGTATCGACCAGCCAGGCGGAGCGCGCGGGCCGATGAGAACTCGCTTCCAATAGGCGATCTTGCCCCCGGGCGAGGCGCTCGGAGATGATTTTCCGGCAGGCGAGGGTTTTAGAAATCAGCTCGGGTAGCAGCTCCGGTTCGTCGAAGGCTTCTTCCAGGTCTACCTGCAGCTCCCGCTGGATTTCCGCCGCGCCGGTTGGGCTGGCGCGGAAGGCGTCAAGTCCATCTTCTAACCAGCGGACGAGAATTTCTTCCTCACTGCCGGGCAGGTAGGGGACGTGGACTTGGATGGTGCCGCGCTGGCCGATCCGGTCGAGTCGGCCGATGCGTTGTTCGAGCAGATCGACGTCGGCCGGGAGATCGTAGAGCACGAGGTGGCGGGCGAATTGGAAGTTCCGCCCCTCGCTGCCGATTTCCGAGCAAACGAGGATTTGCGCGCCATCTGCCTCGGCGAAAAAAGCGGCATTGCGATCACGCTGGAGCAGAGTGAGATCCTCGTGAAACAGCGCCCCGACGACACCTGTCTCTAAGCGCAGATCCTCTAAAATCCCCTCCGCCATCTCGCGCGTACGGGTGATGACTAAGACCTTTTCCTCACCCAGGCGGGCCAGCAGATCGATCAACCACGGCAATTTTTCCGCCACCGCAGCGAGGCGGGGTTCGCGCTCAGGAAATCCCCCGAGACGGCTGCGAGTGTTGCGGAACATCACACGCCCGACTCCGAAGCCATCAAGTAAATCGGCGACTAAATGCTCGCGTGCCCCCGCTTTTCCCGCTTCCAAGTCCGCCACGCGCCGCTCCAGTCGTGCCCGTCCGGCGACGACGCCGCGCACCTTGGCATCCACGGGTTCACCCGCGCTGAGGGCCGCCACGGCATCGGCGACTTCTTCGTAATGCAGCGTCTCCTCGCGGTATTGCTGGAGGTCACGGTAGCGGCTGGGATCGAGCAACTGCAACCGCGCGAAGTGCCCTTCCGGCCCGAGCTGCTGGGGCGTGGCGGTCAGCAGCAGCAAGCTCTCGGTCGTTTCTGCCAGACCCCGGACCATTTCGTAAGCCACACCGGGAGCCTCGGCGGACCATTCCAAATGGTGCGCCTCATCCACCACCAGCACGTCCCACCCCGCCTTCCGCGCTTGGGTGGCGCGGGCTTCATTTCCAGCGAGGAAATCGACCGCCGCGAGCACCCACTGACTGTCGAGAAACGGGTTGCACTCCGGATCTCCATACTCGATCGCCTCGCAGCGCTCTTCATCGTATAGGCTGAATGACAACTGGAAACGCCGCAGCAACTCGACGAACCATTGATGCATCAGCGGATCCGGCACTAAAATCAACACCCGCTCCGCACGCCCCGTGAGGATTAGTCGGTGTAAAATCAAACAAGCCTCAATCGTTTTCCCCAAGCCCACCTGATCGGCCAGCAAGACCCGTGGCTGGGGACGGTTCGCCACTTCGTCGGCGATGAAGAGCTGGTGCGGGATCAAATCCATCCGCGCGCCGACGAGTCCGCGCACCGGTGAGCGGCGCATTTCCGCACGGCGGTGGAGGGCTTCTCCGCGCAGATCGAAGTCGCCGGGAGCGTCGAGCTTCCCGCCGAAGAGACGCTCCTCTGGCTTGCTGAAACTGATGGAATCGGACAACTCACACTCCGCCACCTCGCCGTGATCCGTGGTGTAAATCCGCAGCCCCGCCAGCTCGCGGACTGCTTCCACCCGCATTTCCTGGCCCGAGTGGACCTTGATCGTGTCGCCGGGGAGAAATTTCACCCGCCGCAGCGGTGCGCTCTCGGTGGCATACATCCGAGTCTCGCCCGCGGCTGGGAATTCGATTTTCACCCGCCCTTCTTCGTGACTACGGATGATGCCCAGACCCAGTTCCGGCTCGCCGTCGCTCACCCACCGCTGTCCGCGCGTCCAGGTCGGGGCGGCGTTGTTATTTCTCGGTTCTGTCGGGGTCACAAGACGCCCGTTTTCACTGAATCACGCCGGGCTGTCACTCACATTCTTGTACCGAAAAATTGCTGAAAAATCCGATGGGCAAAACGCGCTGTAGGCGGTGTTATTAGGGTGTAGCAGCGCCATGTCACAAGCCATCATCGACCCCGAAGAGGTCCGTCGTTTTGCGGCGGAATTGAAGCGATTTAACGGAGACTTACGCGAGCGGACCAGCTCACTGATGGCGCGCTTCACGGCGCTGGGAGATTCTTGGCAGGACCAGGAACAAGAAAAATTCTCCGCCGAGTTCATTCAACTCATGAAAACGCTCAAATCCTTCCTCGAAACCTCCGAGCGGCACACCCCCGTGCTCCTGCGCAAGGCCGAGCGGATTCAGCAATACCTCGACCAACGTTGAAATGTCCGACCAAGTTGACATCTCATCCATCGATGCGCTGGAAGCCTTCCGCGCGGATTTGATCCAATTCACCGCCAAGGCCCGAGTCGCCTTGGAAGACATGGAAGGTAGCGTGCGGCGGACGCAAACCTGGCTCGACACCGAGCGCACCCAGCACTGCGCCGGGCAAATCAAGCACTGGACCAAGAAGCTCGAGCAAGCCGAGCAGGAACTTTACAGCGCCAACCTCACCAGCCCCAAGGCAAGCCATGCCTTCCAAAAAATGGCCGTGCTCAAGGCCCAGCGCGAACTCGAAGCCGCAGAAGCCCAGCAACGCGTGGTGAAACGCTGGCGGCAGACCTTCGACAACCGCGCCACCCCGCTGCTGCGCCAACTCGACCCTCTATTTTTCATCGTCGGCCAGCACTTGCCCAAGGGCGTCCACGCACTCGGTGAGTCGATCAAAGCCCTGCAAGCCTACGCGGAAAAAGCACCGAACCCCAAGCCCGCATCACCCCCATGAGCCTCTCCGGCAGCAAGGGCCTACTCACCCTGGCCACCCGCCAACTCCAACAACGCTGGGAGGACACCCGGCATTCTTGGCGGGACCGCAAAGCGGAAGAATTCGACGAGGTCTATCTCGCCGAACTCATGACCACCGTGAATTCCACCCTCCGCGTCATCGAAGAACTCGACCAATTACTCGAAAAAGTCCATGCAGACTGCTCCTAAACCCATCGACCTCCCGTCCGTCCAGCGCACGCTCGGCCAACTCCAAGCGGGCGTCTCAGACATCGTCGCGCGTGAGCAGGAGTTGATCAAAAACCGTGCCGAGCGCCTCGTCGTCGTCCGTCGCGAAATGATCCAGCGCCACGAGGCCGACGAGGAAAAACTCACGCAGCGGATCCACGAACTCGCCGCCGAGCGCCAACAAGCGATCGCCCGTGAGGAGGCCCATTTCGCCCTGCGCGCCTCGAAAATCCAGAAAGCGTATCACGCCAGCCGCAGTGCCAGCGCCGACCGTGCCCAAGGCGTGAAGGACCGCCGACTCGGCCAAGTGCAAGGGGCCCTCATGCGCGCTCGCGAGGCTCGGATGCTCGAACTGGCTGAGGTAAAATCCGCGCACCAAGCGTTCTTGGAGCAGCTCTCCGGGGACCGCGTCGCTCGCCACAGCGTGCTGAAATCGGTGCTCGCGGCCTTGAAATCCTACAAGCCCCTCATCGCCAAACGCTTCGATGGCCGCCAGCCATTACCTGCGCAGGAAGCCCTCACCGGAAGCCCGGAACAACTCCGCCAACAAAGCCTCACCCATTTAGAAAACGCCCGTGAAGCCGCTGCGGCGGCACAGAAATTGCCCTTGGCCACGCTCTTCCGCTGGCTGCCGCTGTCCTTTTTCGCATTCTCCATCACCAATGCCTTTTTCGTGGGTGCGATAACGTACATCGCCATCCCAGAAGCGATTTTACTCGGAATTTGGCTCACCGGATTCGTCAGTGCGAGGCCGACGATCCGCCGTGCTGCAGAGTCCTTAGCCGCGGCAAAAGCCTTCGAGATCGCCGCAGAAAAAGAATCCACCCGCCACCTGCAAGCCCTCGCCGACGAGGTAAAAACCGAGCAAAGCGAAGAAGGTCAAAGCCTCAGCGCCACCTTCCGCGAGTCGGAAGCGGAGTGGAAGGCCCGCATCGCAGAAGGCCAGAAAAAACTCGACCGCCAGCTCGCCCGACTCCCCGCCAAGCATCAAAAACTCCACCAACGCCGCCTCGCGAAAATCGAGGCCGCCCATGAAATTTCTCTCAAGCAGGCGCAAGGCGAAGCCGCCGACCGTCTGCGTAATGCCGAGTCCGCCAAGGCCCGCATCAACGACACCATCCAAGCCGACGTGGGCGCAAAAATCCGCGCCCTCGCCCAGCCGTGGCAGGATGAAGTGCTCCCTTTCTTCCACGCGCTCAACGACTTGGAAAAAACCTCCAGCGTCGATTTCCCAAGCTGGACGAAAGAAACCTGCGCCACCTGGACCGCCCCGCTAGAGGCACCACCAGCCGTGCGCGTCGGCCATTGCGTGGTCAGCGCCGGGAATTTGCCTCACGCCCCCGAGTTGAAACTGCCAGATCAGGGAGCCTTCAAAGTCCCCTTCGCCCTCGGATTTCCTGAAACGGCGTCGATCCTCATCGAGAGCGAAGGCAGCGGCGGCCTAGCGACTCAGGCGCTGAACGCCATTTCCCTCCGCCTGCTCGCGTCATTGCCGCCGGGGCGGGCTTCGTTCGTCTTCATCGACCCAGTCGGCCTTGGGAAAGATTTCGCTGGCTTGATGCACCTTACCGACTATGAGGAAACGCTGATCCACCATCGCATCTGGACCCAGAGCACTCAGATCGAGGAACGTCTCGCCGAGCTGAATGACCACATCGAAAAAGTCATCCAAATCTACCTGCGGAACGAATACGCGACCATCACCGACTACAACGCGCAAGCCGGTGCCGTTCCGGAAAAATACCGCTTCCTCGTCATCGCCGGTTTTCCCAACGCCTTCAGCGACGCGGCCTGCAAACGGCTGCGCTCCATCGCCTCCAGCGGTGCCCGTTGCGGCGTGCATTTGCTCATGCAGCAGGACACCCACCAGCCACCCTGCGAAGCCGCGCTGCAAACGGAGCTGACCCGCGCCTGCCTGCGCCTCACTTTGGAAAACGGCATTTTCACCCTCGTCGGCGCACCCGCAGGCGCGGAGCAAGTGGTGTTCGACGCCCCGCCCGCGCCGGATGATGCCATCACGCTCGTCCACCGCATCGGTAAGGCCAGCATCGACTCGAACCGCGTGCAAGTCCCCTTCGCCAGCATCGCGCCGCCGGCCGATGAGGTCTGGACTTCCGACACCACCGATGAGCTACGGGTGCCGATCGGCCGCACCGGGGCGAAGAAATTTCAAATGCTCGCGATTGGTAAAGGCACTCGCCAGCACGCCCTCGTCGCCGGGAAAACGGGCTCGGGCAAGTCCACGCTCTTTCACGTCATCATCACCAACCTCGCGCTCTGGTGCAGCCCCGAACAGGTGGAATTCTACCTGGTGGATTTCAAAAAAGGCGTGGAATTCAAATGCTACGCCGCCCGGAAATTGCCCCACGCACGGGTCATCGCCATCGAGAGCGACAGGGAATTTGCCCTCAGCGTCTTGCAGCGGCTCGATGCCGAACTGAAGCGCCGGGGTGAGCTATTCCGCCGCGTGGGTTCGCAGGATCTCGCGAGTTACAAACGCAGCCCCGGCCACGAGGTGCTGCCCCGCAGCTTGCTCCTCATCGACGAATTTCAAGAGTTCTTCACCGAGGATGACGCCGTCGCCCAAGAGGCCTCCCTGCTGCTTGACCGCATCGTCCGCCAGGGCCGCGCCTTCGGCATCCATGTCATCCTCGGCTCGCAAACCCTCGGCGGTGCCTACACCTTGGCCCGCGCCACCCTCGGCCAAATGGTTATCCGCGTGGCCCTCCAGTGCAACGAAACGGACGCCCACCTCATCATGGACGACGACAATCCCGCCCCGCGCCTACTCACCCGGCCCGGCGAAGGCATTTACAACGACCAAGCCGGAGCGCTCGCAGCCAATAGCCCCTTTCAAATCGTCTGGCTCCCCGAAGAGGAGCGCGACGCCTTGCTCGACGGTGTGCAGCAACGCGCCGCCCGCGAAGGCACCACGCTCCCCGGGCCGATCATTTTTGAAGGAAATTCCCCTGCCGACGTGCGCGACAATGCCGAGCTGGCCTCTGCCCGGAAATCCCCGCCGACCAGCCTGCCCACCGCTGCGCGCGCTTGGCTCGGTGCGCCGAATTCCATCAAAGGCCCCACCGCCGCGCTCTTCCGCCGCCAGAGTGGCAGCCACCTGCTCGCCGTGGGCCAGTCCGCCGAGCGCACCCTCTCGCTGCTGCTCATCAGCGCCGCCTCCCTTGCCGCAGAATTCCCAGTGGGCCGGGCGAAATTCTTCATCGTTGATCCCCACGCCGCCCCGCCCTTCAAGTCTCTCGACGCCCGCATGCCGCAGGAAATCCGCCACATCGGGCCGAGCGAAGTCGCAGGCGTCATGACCGAACTCGCCGCCGAACTCCAAGCCCGCGAGACCGACCCGAGTGCCGAGGCGGCGGAAATTTTCGTGATCGTCCACGATTTGCAACGCTTCAAATCCCTCCGCCCCGACGACGAATTCCGCTTCAGCAGCGACCCCGACACAGGCCCAAGTCCCGCCCAAGCCTTCGCCAATCTCCTCACCGAAGGCGGCCCGGCAGGCATTCACGTGCTGGCCTCCATCGACACCTGGAACAACGTCAGCCGCTGGATCCCACGCAAGCTGCTGGCGGAGTTTGAAATGCGCGTGCTCTTCCAAATGAGTGCGAATGACTCGTCGAATCTCATCGATTCCCCCGCTGCCGCCAGCCTCGGCCTGCACCGTGCGCTCTTCCACCAAGAGAACCTCGGCACCCTAGAAACCTTCCGCCCCTACGCCATGCCCGACGAGGGTTGGATCTAGTCGCAAGAGAAATGCATGTAGCGTCGCTCTATGAGCGTCGGTGCGGCTGAACTGCGCGGAGCTTCTTCATTCGCTTTGGCAAGCGCACCTCTTGCCTCGCGGCCAGTTTGCGACGGTCGCAGACGCGCCGCTACAGGTGAAAGGGGCGCATGTAGCGTCGCTCTGTGAGCGTCGGTGCGGCTGAACTGCGCGGAGCTTCTTCATTCGCTTTACCCAGTGCACCTCATGCCTTGCGGCCAGTTTGCGACGGTCGCAGACGCGCCGCTACAAGGGAGCCACTACCACGGGCTCGAAATCCAGCCGTCCTAAAACGAGCTCAGTCGCACGCCAAGCACGGAGCTTGCACCTGGCGCGAGCGTCACGGCATTTCCGGCGACGTTTCCAGACTCCACACAGACCATGTGTGGGTATTCCTCGTCACCGAAGTCGGCCATGCGCTTGGATTTCTCGATCCATGGGTTCCAGACAATGGTGGAGTCCGAGCCGGTTTTTTCGACGCGGATGCTGCGTTGGAATCCGGGATCGAGGATGTCCACCGTGGCGCGCGTGTCGCCATAGACACGGTCCACCTCGCTGGAGATCTGGATGGGGCAAGATTCAGAGTGGCTGAGGGCGGCGACTTTATCGAGATAAGTCACCCCTTCCAGACCGGTGATGGAAATGGCGGAGATGTCGCTGATTTGAAAATACGTGTGCAGGCAGGTCTCGATTTGAGCGACTTCGGTGGAGCGGTTCGCCACGGAAAGCTCCATGAGCAGGCTATCTGCCACGGTGACGAGGAACTCGACTTGGAAGCCATCCGTGCTGGGGAGTGTGAAACGAAGGGTCACTGCGCCGTTTGATAGAAGACACGTTTCCGTGAGCTTCCAAGTGCTGGTGCGGGCGTAGCCGTGGGCTGGAAATCCGTCGCGCGGCCCGAACCATGGGAAAATGATCGGCACGCCACCACGGATCGGGCTGCCCTCGGCGAACTGGCTGGCCGCACTCATGAAGAGGAGCGGTGGCTCACCTATTTTTTGAAAATGGGTGACGTGGGCGCCGTGCAGGTAGATTTCAGCATGGCTCCATGGGGTTTCCACGATGGCTTTGAGCAGGCCGCCGTTTCCGGGGGCGAGGGTGAGGTGGCCGGGGATTTCGAGGGCGTCTGACATGGGATTTATTTCTTTTTACGGAGGAAGGGTGGGAGGTCGAGGTCTTCACCCTCGAAGACATTTGGAGATTCTCCTTCGAAGCGGCCACGCGGGGTGGAGTCGAGGGAGAGCTCGCTCTGAGGAACGCTGGACTTGATGCCGAGTTTTAACTTCGGGGGTTCTGGCTCAGCAGGTGGAACGATATCTTCTGCGGGCGCTTCTTCGGAAGGGTTGCGCCTGCCCCATGAGGGAATGATCGAGCGACGCTGCGGCCGGAGCACCATGCCGGGGCTGGGATCTGCCCATTCTTCGGTGGATTCGATGGGTGCGGGGTCGGGTTCGTCCGCTTCGGTGTAGGGATGGATTTCTGGCTCGGGCTCGGGCTCGGTGTAGATGAATGGCTCGTCTTCTGGCTCGATCTGAAGTTCCGGCTCTGGCGCAGGCTCGGGTTCAGGTTCGACGTCCGGCGCGGGTGGAGTTTCGGCTGGGGTGGCTGCAAAAAAATCGGGTTCTGCGAAGGGGCGCTCTTCGTCGAAGAGGGAAAGATTCGCCGAGGATGAAGCGAGCGAGCGACGGAATTTAGACAGGGGTGCGGAGCCGCGTGCTGGCTTGGCGGCAGCTGCGGCCGCTGGACTCGGCTCAAAAAACACATCAGAAAATGGTTCGGGAACTCTTGCTTCAGGAAACACCTCAGGAATCGGTGTCTCGGGAATCCGCGCCTCTGGACTACGCGGCTCTAGCTCTGCATCGGGTAAAAAGACGGAAATGGTGACGGGTGCCTTCACCGGCTCGACGACAGACACTGGTGCGGGTGCGGAAGTAAAACCTTGGCTCGGCTCAAGCAGCGGGCTGGCTTGGGCCGGTGGGCTGATGGATTCGCGCTGGGCCATCACGAGTGAGTCTTCCGGAAGGGCGCTGATGAGGGTGATGGAGAGTGAGTCGCCCATCGTGGGGTCGATGGCTGCGCCGAAGAGAACGTGCGCCTTTTCGGGGACAAATTTCTGGAGCCCCTGCATGAGGAGTTCGATTTCGAAAAGGGTGAGATCTTCGCCGCCGCAGAGGTGGACGAGCACGGCTTGGGCGTCTTTGAGGAGGGTGCCTTGATCGAGCAGCGGGCTGTTTAACGCATTTCGCAGAGCCTTGGCCGCGCGGTCCTTGCCCTCGGCGATGCCGGAACCAAAGAGGCAACGCGAGCGATTGGTGCGAAGGGCACTCATCAAGTCATCCAGGCCCACGTTGATGAGACCTGGGCGGATAACGAGGCGGATGACCGCTTTGATCGACTCACAAATCATGTGGTCCGCTGCGGCAAATGCTTCGTGAATACCTTGTTTGGCGAGCACGAGTTCGCCCATGCGGTTGTTATCAAAGGTGACGAGAGCGTTTGAAAGAACGGCGAGTTCGTTGAGCGCGGTGTCTGCCTGGTCGCGGCGGCGCTTGCCCTCGAAGGCGAAGGGCATCGTGGCGAAGACCACGACGAAGGCACCTTCTTCCCGGGCGATGCGGGTGACGATCGGTGCGGCACCGGAGCCAGTGCCACCGCCTAGGCCGGTGCAGAGGAAAACGATGCGGCAGCCCCGGATGCTGGCGCGGACTGTTTCTTCTGCCTCCATCATCGCTTGGTGACCAAGCAGCGGGTCACCGCCTGCGCCAAGGCCGCGGGTGAAATTCACGCCGAGCTGGATTTTTTCCTGGGCCAGGCAGGAATTCAGCGTGCGGATATCGGTGTTGAGGGCGAGCAGCGAGGCACCGTCCACCCCGTCGAGGGCGACTCGCTCCAGCATGTTGGCACCCGCGCCGCCGAGGCCGATGATTTTGACAGCGGAGGCGGGGATGGTTTGCTGGGGATCGCGGTTGTAGTGGATCATTTTAAGTTAAAAGTTATTGGTTATTAGTTAGAAGTTTGAGGCCTTTGGAATATTTATTTACGAATAACAAATAACCCATAACTTCTAACGATATATCATTTCCCAATGGGCCAGAAGATGTTGCGGATTTTACCGAAAAGGTTGGCAGGTTTGGCTTTTTCGGTTTCGAGAATTTGGGCGTAGCGGATCAGCCCGATGGCGGTGGAGTATTGGGGATCGCGGTAGCTGGCTTGGATACCGCTGACGTCGGGTGGCTCGGGGCGGTAGATGTCACGGCCGAAGACGTCGAAGGCGAGTGTATCGAAGCCGCGCATGAGGCTGGTGCCGCCGGCGAGGAAAATGCCTGCACCGATGGCCTCGACGGCTCCGGGGGGCAGGCGCTGGCGCACGAGCTTCAAGGTTTCTTCGAGGCGCTGGCGGATCACTTCGTTGAGCACGCTGCGGGAGACTTCCACCTCGGCGAAGCCGCGGTCGTCGGTGAGCTTGGCCATGCCGATGGAGCGAGCGGGATCGGCGGAAGCGTCGCCTTCCATGATTTTCAAACGATCTGCGGCGGAAAATTGGAGGCCGGTGACGAGGTGGATGTCGTTGGTGATGTGGTCGCCACCGACGGGGATGCAACCGGATGCGGCGATGGCCCCATTCAAGTAGAGCGCGTAGTCGGTCGTGCCGCCACCGATGTCGATGACGAGTGCGCCGCGCTCGCGCTGCTCGCGGTCGAGTGCCATTTGAGCGGTGGCGATGGGGGAGAAGACAATATCGTCCACCTCCAGCGGGATTTCTCGGACCAACTTAATGCTATTCTGAATGCGGGTACCGATGCCGTGGACGATGTGGAAATCTGCCTCTACGGTTTTCCCAAACAGGCCGACGGGACTGGTCGAGTGCTCTAGCCCATCGAGCAGATAGTTCCGGATGATCGGGTGGAGATAGACGTGGTCTTGTGGGATGTGGACGTCCCGGGCGATGGTGCGCGCTTCTTCGACATGCTCTGGGGCGACGGTCGGGTGATTGTCTGGGAGGCGGAAGGTGCCGCGGTTGTTGATTCCTTGGATGTGAGCCCCGCTGACGGCGAGGTAAACGCTGCCGATTTCCACGTCGCTGGAGTCTTCTGCCTTGGCGAGTGCGTCCTTGAGGCAGGCGCGGGCTTGCGAGAAATCATAAATTTCGCCTTTGCGAACGCCGGCCGTTTTCGTCACGCCGATGCCGAGGATTTTAACCGCGCTGTCCGGTTTAATTTCCCCGACGACGATGCAGGTCTTGCTGGTGCCGATTTCGAGTCCGACGTGAATTTTGGTGCGACGTGCCATGGCGGTGAGTGGGGGGAAATTAGTTGCGATTGAGCAGGGTGCTGAGGTCTTTTTCCCGACGAGACTGGCGGATTTCTTGTTCGCTTGGCACGGGTACTGGGATGGCACGTGGAGCGACGGTCTCAGATGCGAGCGTGATCGGGACGTTGCGCTCAGGGAGCAGATTGATGGTCTTAATCGTGTAGCCCCGGTCGGTGGCGTGGTTCATGGCGGCGCGGAAATTTTTGATTTGGCGGGCGTGGTCACCGAGACCGAAGGTGGCCTCTGTGCCTTGATGGGTGGTGAGTTGCAGTGACCACTCGTTCACTTGGCGGATGGTGTCGATCCACTGGATGGATTGTTCATCTGCCTTGGCAACAGCGTCGAGCAGCCAGAAGCTGTGGCTGAGTTCGGGGTGCTGGAGCTTGAGTCCCGCATGGATGGGGAAAAGTTCCGAAACGGGCAGCTGAATGGCTGGCAGGCGCATGGCAGAGTCCAACTGCTTGAGTGGGCAGGGGTAAGCGGTGCGGTCTTGGTCCACAAGCATGGCTCCGGCGCGGCGCACCTCGGTCAGCCCGGCTTCTGGGCAATGAATCCAAGCGCGCGGCATGCGTGGGATGAGCGAGACGGCGAGAGTGCCGGGGACTTGCCGATCCACGGTGACAGAGGCGACGCCGGGGAGGGACATGAGCTGAGTTTCGAGGTCGGCGAGGTCGATTTCGAAAATGTTGGGCGGTGGGTTGATGCCGACGATTTTCCCGAGTTCTGCTTCGTCGAGGATGGGGTTCTCGTTGAGTAGGATAGTTTTTAGCTGAAACTCGGGATTTTTATAAAATGCTTCTCGGAAGCCAAGCCAACCTCCCCAGCCAATGCCGCCTAGCAGGGCGAGGATGAGCGCGAGCTTGAGCAATTTCCCGGAGAATTTCACCAAGCTGAACCAAGCAATACGCGGCGACATGACACGGACCTGAAGTTTCTTCGGGTGTGAGCGGCTGCTGGTCTTGCGGGTTCTGCGCGGGTTCATGTTAGGAGCGGAGTTGGAGTGATAGCTCGGCGATGGTTTGGCAAAGAATGGGGAAGGAGATGCCAGCAGCGGCGGCGGCCTTGGGCAGCAGGCTGGTCTCGGTCATGCCGGGGATGGTATTGGCCTCCAGCACGTAGGGGCGATTCTGCGCGTCGAGCAGGACGTCCACGCGAGAGTAAATTTCCACGCCAAGCGCGCGATGAGCCGCGAGGGCGGCGGCTTGCACGGCCATGGTGGTTTCTAAATCAAGGTCCGCCGGGCAGAAATACTCACTGCCTTTCGCGCCGCTTAGCCAAGGGTATTTACTAGCCATGTCATAGACGCCGCCGGGCGGGGCGATGTGGACGATGGGAAGCGGCATGTCGTTCAGAATGCCGACGGTGAGCTCTTTGCCTGAGATGAATTCCTCGATCAGGATGTCGTTTCCAAAGGTCGCTGCGTCAGCGATGGCTGCAGCGGCATCTTCCTGATTACGAACGATGTGTACGCCCACGCTGGAGCCCTCACGCGGCGGCTTGACCACGAAGGGAGCGGGAAATGAGGGGAGGCAGGGACCCTTGGAAACGTCGAGAATTTCCGCGCGCGGAGTGGGGACGTCGTGGGCTAGGAAAGCGGCTTTGGCCAAGTTTTTATCGAAGGCGAGGCGGCTGCTTGCCGAGCCAGCGCCGGTGTAGGGGATGCCGAGATTTTCCAAAATCGCCTGCAGGGTGCCGTCTTCGCCGAAGGTGCCGTGGATCGCGTTGAAGGCGAGTTCGGTGCCGTGTGGGAGATCCAAATCCCTCGTGGTGACGTCCACGCCCACGGCATCGAGTCCGAGTCCTTGGAGTGCCTTGAGTACGGCATTTCCCGTAGCGAGTGAAACCGCGCGTTCTGAACCTGGGCCACCCATCAGGACAGCGATTTTTTTTCCAGCAAGCATGTGTGTTAGGCGATGAGGTGTGGATTAAAAGGCGGCTTCGTCGTCGCCGAGGATTTTGATTTCTGTTTCGAGTTCGACTTGGCGGTCTTCGCGCGCTTTGTCCTGGATGAACTCGATGAGAGTGAGGATTTCCAAAGCAGAAGCACCACCTTGATTGATGACGAAATTTCCATGGACTTCGGAAATCGCCGCGTGGCCGCAGGTCGTGCCCTTGAGGCCCATCGAGTCGATGACTCGTCCGGCCGGGATGTATTCTGGGTTGCGGAAGGTACAGCCGGCAGACGCGGCGATGGGTTGGGAGGATTTCCGTTTTTCACGCGAGGCGTCCCAGCGCTCTTTGATGTTTGCGGCGCTGTCGGCCTTGCCTTTGAAAACCGCTTGCAGGGCGAAATTCCGCCGTAGCTCCGGCACGTTGCGATACTGTGTGACGATTTCCTCGCGCTCGCGGGTGCGGATGACGCCGTCTTCGTCGAGGAAGGTCACGCGGACCACTTGGTCAAAGGTCTCGATGCCCATCGCTCCGGCGTTCATGCGCAGTGCGCCGCCGACATTCCCGGGGATGCCTTCCATCCATTCAAATCCGCCGATGCCACTGCCGCCGGCGATGCTGGCCAGCTTTTTCAAACGCACGCCCGCGCCCGCCGTGACGTGGCCGCGTCCATCGACCGTGACTTCGGAAAAGACGCCGCCGCTCGGGTGAATCACCGCGCCGCGGATGCCGCCGTCGCGGACGAGTAAATTCGACCCACGGCCGACGACGCGCACCGGGATGCCACGTTCGCGGCAGTAATCCACGAGGAAGGCGAAGCCGTAGAAACTATGAGGCTCGATCCAGAATTGAGCCGGGCCACCGACGAGCAGCGTGGTGTGGCGACTCATCGGCTCGTAAAGTTTCCCGTCGATCTCGCCCGGTGGCATGAGGCCGCGCATTTCTTCTAAAATTTTCAAATCCGCCGCGATGCGAGTCCCGGCTTCGTGAACATTTCCCGCGCCGAGGGTGATCAGTAAATCGCCGGGCTGGAGCGCGTGGCCCACGGCATGGTGGGCGGTGGCAAGGTCGGGCACCGAGGTGACGGGGATGTCACCGTGGAGTTTCATGGCTTCCACGAGCGTCTCCCCAGAAACGCCGTCGATTGGTTTTTCCGAGGCAGCATAGACGTCGGTGATGAAGACCATGTCGGCGGCTTGCAGGACTTTTCCAAAATCATCTGCCAGCGCCTGCGTCCGGGTGTAGCGGTGCGGCTGGAACAGGACGATGACCCGCTTCGACTTCAGCGAGCGCGCGGTCTGCAAGGTTGCAGCCAGCTCCGAAGGGTGGTGGCCGTAGTCGTCCACGATGCGGTAGTTTGCCGAGAGGTATTTCGTTTCAAAACGCCGCTTGGCCCCGGCGAAAGTCGCGAGCGCGCGGGCGACGAGAGTGAATTCGGCACCGCAGCTATCGGCCAGAGCGATGGCGGCCAGCGCGTTGAGCACGTTGTGGTTTCCGGGGATGCCCAGTTCGACATCACCGAGGACCTTGCCCTTTTTCGTGACGGTAAATGCCGAGGAGCCCTTGAGATCGCGGACATCGGTGGCGGTGTAGTCCGCTTCTTCCCAGCCGTAGGAAATGGCATTTTTACGACCGGCACAGACTTCACTGGCGACGGGATCTTCCGCGCAATAGACGATTTTTCCGGTCGTCTGCTCGGCAAGCTGGGTGAAGACCTCCTTGATGTGGTCGATGTCGCGGTAAAAATCGAGATGCTCGGCCTCGATGTTGAGGATCACCGCGTGTTCGGGCCGGTAAAGGGCGAGCGTGCCGTCGCTTTCATCGCCCTCGGCCACCATGAACTCGCCGTCTTCCGACCATTTTGCGTTCGCGCCGAGGATGGGGATTTCCGCGCCGACGTAGTGGCTGGGCTTGTGGCCGGCCTCGCGGAGGACGTGGGCCGTCATCGAGGAAGTCGTTGTTTTCCCGTGGGTTCCGGAAATGACGATGCCTTTTTTCGTGTGGAGAATCGCCGCAAGGCACTCGGCCCGGCGGAGGAGTGGGGTCTTGGCTTTTTTGGCGGCGGCGTAGGCGGGGTTCTCCGGTTTGATGGCGGAGGAATAAACGACGATGTCGGCTTTTTTGACCGCAGCTGCCGTATGAGGTGAGGAAAAAACGAGGCCCACGCCCTGCATCCGCTCGGTCTCGGCGGTGGTGACGCGGTCGGAGCCGCTGACTTTATGACCCATGCCGAGCAGCAGGAGGGCAAGCCCGCTCATGCCGGATCCGGCCACGCCGATGAGATGGATGTGGAGAGGAGTCGTGCGGTCGGTCAGGCGCTTGCTAAGGTCGATCATGATGGAGTGAGAGTGGCTTCGATGGCAGCACAAATCCGATCTGCGGCGTCAGGAACGGCGAGTGCGCGAGCGGCTTGTGTCATGCGCTGGTGGCTTGGCAAGTCTTGCAGGATGGAAGTGGCCAACGCGGCGAGTTTTTTCGCATCGAGATCTCGTTCTTGGATGAGGATGGCGGCTCCTGCAGAAGCAAAAACCTCGGCATTTCGGGTTTGGTGATCGTCCGCCGCGTAAGGATAAGGAACTAGAATGGAGGGGTGCCCGGCGCTGGCGATTTCCGTCAAGCTCGACGCACCAGACCGTGCGATCACCAAGTCGGCGATGGCGTAGGCGGAGGGCATTTGATCGCAAAATCCCAGCACTTTGTAACCGGGGTGGCCGTTAGCGATGTCACTGACGCGTTGGAAATCCGTCGGTCCGGCGATGTGGAGGACCTGCACGTCTGGCGGTAGGCTCGGTGCGGATTCGGCGCTTAATTCATTGAGTCTGCGTGCGCCTTGGCTGCCGCCGGTGACGACGATGGTGCGCTTGGCCGGGTCCAGCTCGAAACGCGCGGCGGCGGCTTCACGCGTCGGAAGCTGTGCGATTTCCGGGCGGACTGGTGTGCCCGTGGTGAGGGTTTCCCGCTTGGGGAAAAATGATTTTGCGGCGTCCAGCCCAAGGAACACCTGGGTGCAAAATCGACTCGTCAGCACATTCGCGCGGCCGGGGCGGGCGTTTGAGTCGTGGATGAATGTTTTCAGGCCGAGTCGATGCCCGGCATACACGGGCGGCAGCGAAGTGAAGCCGCCCATGCCAAGCACGGCGTCTGCCTGGAAGCCCTTGATGACGCGCTTGCAGTGGCCGATGGAACCCCACATTTTCCAGAGAAATGGCAGCATCCTTGGCGAGAGCGTGGGCGGCTTGGCCACGGCGGGCATGGTCTTAAAGTCGAGGTGCGAGTATTTCGCGGAGGCTTGTGAATCGACCTTCTTTTCCGAGATCAGCAGCAACACCTCATGCCCCCTCGCGCGCAGGGCTTCACCGACGGCGATGCCGGGGAAGAGATGACCGCCAGTGCCACCACAGGCGATGAGAATTTTATGAGATTTAGACACAAGCGGGTGAGTGAAAAGCCAATGCGGGACGTTAGAAATCAAGTTCCAACGCCCTTTCGGCTAAGAATTAAACAAATACGGATTATCCGGCAATGCTCAAAGTGCCCTCATCCGTGGATTTTTTGGAAATCAGCGCACCACCTCAGTTCCGACGCCGCCGTCGGTGAAAATTTCCAGCAAAAGGGCGTGCGGCAGGCGACCATCGACAAAGTGGACCTTCCGCACACCGGCGTTGAGCGCGTCCACGGCGCTGCGGATTTTCGGGATCATGCCGCCGGAGATAGTGCCGTCGGTGATCATGGCATCGGCCTCTTTGCGGGTGACGGATTTGATCAAAGAGCTGGGGTCCTTGGGATCGGCGAGTAGGCCGGGCACGTCGGAAAGGTAAACGAGCTTGGCGACGCGGAGCTCCTTGGCGAGCGCAGCCGCAGCGAGGTCGGCATTGATATTCAAAGGCTTACCCGTGGCAAGCTCGGCAGCGAGCGGGGAAATCACCGGGACAATCCCTGCGCGGTGGGCGGCGTCCATGTGGGTCATCTGGCAGCCGACGACTTCGCCGACGCGGCCAAGATCCACCCGATTTCCCGCTGCGTCGGTGCCTTTGATTTTCTCTCCGAGAAAGACGTCATTGCCTGGGATGCCCACGGCTTTTCCGCCGTAGTTGCGGATCATGCGGACGAGGCCGGGGTTGATTTCTTCTGAGAGAACGCGGGCGACGATGTCGATGGCCTCGTCGGTCGTGACGCGGAAGCCGCCGACGAATTTCGCCTCAAGCCCGGCCGCTTCCATGGCGGCGGAGATGGCCTTGCCGCCGCCGTGGACGACGATGGGATTGATGCCGGCGACTTCGAGAAAAACGATGTCGCGCATGATTTTGGCGACGAGTTCCGGGTCTTCCATGGCCGAGCCGCCCATTTTAATGAGGAAGGTTTTCCCACGAAAGGCTTGCAGGTAGGGCAGGGCTTCGATGAGGGAGTTGGCTTTTTCGATGGGGTCCATGGCAGGTGCTTATTTTGAGCGAGTTGTGCGCTTGGCGGAGGCGACTTTTTTTGCAGCGGTTTTCTTGGCTGGAGCTTTTGTCGCTTCAGGCTCAGGTGTGGGTTCCGGTGGGCGAATGGGCTCGGGGATGTTGGGGATTTGCTGGGGGCGCCGGTAGGCCAGGGCCAGCGCGCTGAGTAAAATCGTAATCATGGCAAGCCCCGGCAGCCAAATCGAAAAAATCCCCAGTGCGAGCCATTGCGCGGAGAGAATGACGCCGCCGATGACGATGCCGCCAAGGCTGCGAAGATCGTTCGAGACCGATGTGAGCCGACCGATGATGCAGAGAAGCAACGCCAAGCAGCCGAGCTCGATGCCTGCGGAAAGCCGAGGAAATGACTGTGGCTCAGTGAGTGCACCGTCGCTGGCGAGCGTGGTGATGATGCCAGATAGGCTATTTGAAAAGTCCCGGGTGCTCGGCTCGGCGGCGCTTTGATCGTCGCGTAAAATCACGGGATCGGGCGCAGTTGCGGGGAAGATTTTCGCGTCAGCGTCGATGAGGGATTCGGCGGAAACGGTGGCGAAGGCGGGTTGGTTTTGAACGGGTTGATCGAGCCGTCCGTAGGGATCGATGCGGATGACCGCGCCATTTGGGCCGAGCCGGATGCATTCACCGAGCCGGATTTCCACTTGGTCGAGCGGTGTTTTGAGACGCTGGAGGACGGTGAGCAGGGGAAATGAAAAGACGATCCGGTCCTCCCAGCGCGCGAGCAGATGAATGGATTTCCCCGGCGCTTCGCTTTCTAGGCGCGAGAATCCTCCTAGGGCATTTTCCCCGCCTAGGACGAGCGCTGGGATGGGAATCCGGTTCACAAGTGGGAGATTTGCCAAGTCGCCATGGACGGTTGATTCCGGGACCGAACCACGCCGGAATGGCGGCGGCATGACGCCGGGGACGGCCCCGCGAGTGAGCGGTGCGGCCATCACGAGGCAGTCGAAGCGAGTGAGAACTTTCTCCAAGGCACCTAGGCCGATCGGGTCAGGCGCTTCCCAATTCAGCATGGCGGCGCAGGCGGCCTGAGTTTTCCCCAAGCGCAGGAGATTGCTGAAAATCACCGCCATGTCCACCGGTGCGGGCGGGGAGGATTGGAAAAATCCTTTGGGGTCATCTTGCAGTGCGACCACCGTCGGCGCGTGTTTCGGGCTGGATTTCCTCTCGCCGGCCAGCACGCGCAAGCTCCATGGACGTTCCGCGCTACCATTTCCCGAGATGAAAAGCGGTGGATTCGCGAACCCCCGTGCGACGGTCTGGAATGCCACCCGATCCACCTCGCTGCCGGGTAGAAATTTCCACGCTCCCACGCCAGCCGCCGCAGCCAGCGTCAGGACACCGCAACGTCGGTAAAACGAGCCATTCACTTTTCCAAGCGGCGGATCGCCCCGAGCACCGGTGCGAGTGGGGATTCCAAGGCGGTGCCAGCGGTCACCTCTCCCAGCAGCCGAGCCGCCGTGGCGATGTGCGGGCGATACCACTCGTCGCCACGATTTTTGACGATATTTCCGTAAGCACCAAGCGCCTGCATCAGTCGCTGCGCCGCACATTCGTGGAACAGCGTCTCAATCGGGCGCTCATCGGCGATTTCCTCCCACAGCGAGAGCAACGCCTCGCGTTCTTTCGCCGTGTGGTCGAGGTAGGGATCGAAAATGAGCGACGCTAAATCATACTCTTGGCGACCGCGGCGGAGGCCTTGGAAGTCGATGAGCCAGACTTTTTCATCCTTGATGAGGAGATTCTGCGATTGGAAATCCCGGTGGACCAGGTGCCGCGCCACCGTGCCGAGACGCTCGGCCAGATTTTTGAAAACCGGATCGGCCCGCAGTCCACTCGCATCCATCCCGAGAAAATCCTCGACCATGAACTCGAAAAAATACTCCTGCTCCCAGCGATAAAGCGCCGCGTCGAAGGGCGGCATCAGGTGAAAATCCTTGGCTGGCTTCGCGTAAAACAATTTATCAACCTGCTCGAAGGCCGAACGATAATACGGCAGCCGTTCTGCGAATGGGCGGTCTTTCATCGACAGAAGGTCCACATCCCCAAGGTCTTCCACCAAAACAACTCGATGCCGTGCGCGTTCGTGGATGATACTCGGCACGCGCAATTTTGCCTGTTTCAGGAAATGAGCCACGGGGATGAACTGCTCATTGTCCTCGCGGTCCTCATTCCAGTGGATGCCGATGAATGGCTCATGCACCGGAGTTTTCACCCGCACGATCGTCCGCCCAGAAGCACCGCGTTTGATCGGCTCAAGCCGGATCTGTACCGTCGGGTCCACTCCCAGAAACTGGCGTGCGGTGGAAAGAATCGCTTCGGTTGGCATGGGCGGCACAAGACTAACGTGAAACCCCACCTTTCTGCCAAGGGAAATCCAAGGCGCGACTCACGGTGGCGTTCGGACTATTGAAGATTTTTGAACCGCCAAGAGGCCAAGAGCGCCAAGTTTTAAGAGCAGAAACCAAATTCTTCGTACTTAGCTTGGCGTTCTTGGCAGCTTGGCGGTGTGAATCATTCTTTATCCGCGGCAGATCCAAATTTCGCACCCTTGTATTTCTCCGCCACCTCAAGAAACTCCGCCCATGCTCAAGCAACAACGTGCGAATCATCTTCTGCGCCGGCTCCACGAACTTTACCCAGAAACGCCGATCCCGCTTGATCACAAAGACCCCTTCACCCTCCTCATCGCGGTCCTGCTATCCGCCCAATGCACCGACGTCCGGGTCAATCTTGTCACCCCCGCCCTGTTCGCCCTCGCCGACACCCCGCAAGCGATGATGCTCGTTCCCGTTGAGGAAATCAAAGCGATCATCCGCCCCTGCGGCCTCTCGCCGAAGAAATCCGCTGCCATTTCTGAGTTGTCTAAAATCTTGGTCGAGCGCTACGACGGCCAGGTACCGCAAGATTTCGAGGCGCTGGAATCGCTGCCCGGCGTCGGTCATAAAACCGCCTCCGTCGTCATGGCCCAGAGCTTCGGCGTCCCCGCCTTCCCGGTGGACACCCACATCCACCGCCTTGCGAAACGCTGGAAACTCACCCCTGGTAAAAACGTCGTCCAGACGGAGCGGGATTTGAAAAAACTCTTCCCCCGCGAGTCATGGAACCGCCTGCATTTACAAATCATCTTCTACGGCCGCGAACATTGCAGCGCGAGAGGCTGCGATGGGAAAAGCTGCCTGCTCTGCGTCGAGCTGTTTGGCTCCGCTGCCAAAAGTTAGTTACCTGAGTCTAATAAGGAGTGGCGGATTCCGATCCGCTGAAGCCCTCACCGTTCTGAAAATTCTCGACCAACTCTCTTTTTCCCGCCATTCAATGACGGAACTAAATCCACGCTTCTCCCAAAAATGCGAATCGCACTTATAGCGAGCTTTGTCGCTCTTACAGCCTTACTAGTAGTGACGGCATCAAGCTACTCGCAGAGCTTTCTGTGGAACATTACACGGGACGAACTACCAGACGGCAGGGACTCTATTACCGTGGTGCAGTCTGTAGTAGGCTACTTGTGTATCGGCTCATTTTCCGTTGATAGAGATTGGTTCGTGGCGATGAAGCCATCGTTTGATCCTGTACAAGAAGGGCACGAAGGACTCCGGTTTAGCCGTTCAAAAGAAGAATACGGGCTGTCTAGGGCGCTATTCCGTATCAATACGAATTACGTTAACTCTAAGTCGATCTCGATTCATTACACGGCAATCATCATTCCATTGCTGATTCTTTGCCTTGTGCTTTGGGAAATCCAAAGTCGAACAAAGACTAAATCAAACAATGAAGAGGCAGATCAAGTCGCGCCATGACTACTCCTACCAGCCTCTCTGTTTCGATGATTTCCCCTAATTCAAAATCCAACCCCGCGATCAACGCTAGCCCTCGCTGATAGGGCTACGTGCTCTTTGACGCTCCGACAAAAAACTACATTCTGACAACACCGATGATGCACACAATTGGAGACCTTCTTCTGGAGTTGCTAGTGAGAGCCGTTCTATGGCTGCTTCTCCTCCCTATTTCTATGCTCTTGGCCTCTCCCGTGGTGCTAGTCGGCGCTTTCTTCACCAGACGTCCCTATGCCGAGTCGGTTCAAGATGGATTCTCCAGTGTGTATCGATTTTGGGAAAGAGTGCTTATATTGTTTTGAGGATTACCGCCCGGCTGATGTCCGAAGCTGAAGGATTGGCAAAAATGCATGACTCCAAACCTGTCGGTTGTTGAACAGACCCGTCCGGTGCTAGGGGCGCGGGGTGCGAAGAGGCTTGTTCATCCGTGGTTGCTCTTCATTATCTAACGATCAACTTCGCTCACTGAAGATTACTTCATCTCCAAGCAGAGAATGTGCTAAGTCTCACCTAGATGTTTACCAAAAGAACTTAGCTAACCGCGAAGCTCCAATGAGCAAACCCATGAAGACTCGTCGCAAAAGTAGGTTACCGGATCAGAGGTGGATTAGGAAAAAAGGCGGGCCGGCAATGCTCTTTTCTCATGTGAAAATCCTCAGGGCAGCTGCATCAAGCGATTCGGCTTTCTCGTCGCTAGGGAGCGTTCGGATAAATTCACTCGCCTAGAAGGCTGCTCTTGCTAACGTGAATCCGTTCCTAATTCATGAAGCCTGACGACACCTCCTCATCTTGGCCACGTGGCTTTTGGAACTTGATGTTCACCCAATTTCAGGGCGCGTTCTCGGATAATGCGCTGCGTTGGCTGGTGATTTTCCCGGTGCTGGCCTCAGTCGTCCTGACGGATGCGGAGAAAGATGGTTTCGCCTCGCACGCGTCACTGCTGTTTGCCGTTCCATTTCTTCTATTTTCTACCGTCGGCGGCTGGCTAGCGGATCGATTCAGCAAACGCTCCGTCATGATCGGGGTGAAGGCCGCCGAAATTGGCATCATGCTCTTCGCCGCCGTGGCGCTTTACCTCGAAAATCAGTCCCTCCAACTCGCTGCCATCTGTCTGATGGGCGTCCATAGCACCGCCTTCGCCCCGGCGAAATATGGCATCATCCCTGAGGTCCTAGAACCAACGAAGCTCCCCTCCGGAAACGGAGTCCTAGAGCTGCTCACCTTCATCGGCATCATCCTCGGGACCTTCGCCGGCGGTTGGTTAGCAGAGGCGCTGGTGCATCGCGAGGGCTGGTCCGGGATCTTGCTGGCGAGCCTCGCTCTCGTCGGGCTTTTTACCAGCCTAGGAATCGCCAAGGTACCCGCGGCCGATCCCACGAAACGCTTCAATTGGAACATCCCCGGCGAAATCTGGTCAAATCTAAGGATCATGAAACAAGACCGCGACCTCTGGCGGGCGAACTTGGGCAATACCGCCTTTTTCTTCGTGGCGACCCTCGTGCAGATCAATCTCGCGCTCTACGCGCAGAAAGTTTTCCACCTCAGACCCACCGAGCAAGCTTGGTTGCAAGCGGCCACCAGCCTTGGCATAGGCATCGGAAGCGTGCTGGCCGGGCGGCTTTCCAAGGGCCATATCGAGTACGGATTGATCCCGCTGGGTGCGGGCTTGATGTCCAGCGCTGGCATCCTGCTCGGCTGGCCAGGGATCGAGAAACCGCTATTTGCCGGCGGCTTATTCCTGCTGGGCATGGGCGGTGGATTTTTCATCGTGCCGGTCGTATCCGTCTTGCAGCACCGCCCGTCGCCGAAGACCAAGGGCGCGGTGCAAGGTGCGGCGAGCTGGCTTTCATGGGTCGGCATCGCGGCGGCCGCCATTAGCCAGACCTTGTTATCTGGGATGGCGCATCTGACCTACGGCCAGATTTTCTGGGTCTGTAGTGCCGTGGCGGCCTGCGCTGGACTCTTCGTCACGTGGACGCGTCCGCAAGCGGTGTCCCAAATGGTGAAGGGGTGGTGCGGGGTGCGGTTAAAGTGAGATTTTGGTTCGTTTCATGCTCATTCACTCGGCATGATCCCAGCGATGACTGAGCCAGAAAATTTCATGCAGCGAGCCATCGAACTCGCGCGCCAGGGAATGAATCAAGGAGCCGGTGGGCCATTTGGTGCCGTCGTCGTCAAGGATGGTGTCATCGTCGGAGAAGGGCACAATCAAGTCGTGGGGACCCATGACCCCACTGCCCACGGCGAGGTCACCGCCATTCGAGATGCTTGTAAAAACATGAAGTCCTTTTCGCTCGAAGGTTGCGAAATCTACACCACCGGCCAGCCCTGCCCGATGTGCCTCGGAGCGATTCTCTGGGCGCGGATCGAAAAAATCTATTACGGCTTCCGGATCGAGGATGCAGCGGCGATTGGCTTCGACGACACGGAGTTTTTCCGCCAGATGCAGCTACCTGCCGACCAACGGCTGGTCCCTGCTCAAGAACTCTGCCGCGAAGAGGCGCTACAGTTGGCAAATGACTATTTGCTGATTCCGAACCGGCGGCACTATTGATTCTGGAAGTGCTCGTTTAACTATTTGGCTTTGCCACTCATTCGGCATGGTCTGTGCTCCAGATGGCTGAGATGTCGGTATCCGATACATCAGAGCTCATCCAAGCAATCGCGGCTGTGGTCTCAGTCGGCTTCACCCTGGCGCTACTGACGTCGGCATGGTTCCATTTCAAACACACTCGCACGAGCAGTTACATCGAACGTTACAACTCAGCAGAGTTTTTAGATATCCGTGCCAAGGTTGATCAGTTTCTCTATCTCACTGAGAAGATGTCACCCGCTGAGCGGGGGGATGTTTACAAACACCTGTTGCTGTCAGATCATCTGGAAGATATTGAATTCCGTCATCAAATTTGGACGTTCACAATGCTTTTTAATGAGATTGGTGCGGCTTGGGAAAATAATGCGATCAATGCCTGCCTGGTGAAAAATTTTGACCGTTTGATTCCACGGTATTGGATTCGGTTGAGACCCTATATCATGAACATCCATCTGCGATTTTGCTTTGATCTGCCCGCCGATCGCACGGGTTTCGATGGATCATTCAAATTGTTTAGCTCATTTCGCGAGGCTTATATGCGTATGCAGTCTGACTTCGGTGCGTTTCATGGTTGGCGGCATTTCCTTCTGCGAATTGCCTATTATAGAACTCCGCCTCAAAAAAGGCCCAAGATCGGTATTGATCCCCGGGATGTCGCCTCTGAGCATCTTCTCTCGGAAGACAATCATTTACCCTTGGAGCTGGCCATGAAGGGCATGCGTCCGCAAACGCCTCATTTTATGGGAAAGTCCGTCATTAAAAAGATTCGGGAAGATGGAACATGGGATATTCTCAGGAACTGACCCATGAGAACGGGTACAACTTTACGGGAAGAACTCTGAAAAAATAGCCCAAGACGCTTGCTTGACGAGCGGCCCTGCTGTTGTGGAAACTATCGGCCATGGCATGGAGGATCGAAGACGCCGTCGAGCATGGTGAAATTGACAATACGGTCCCGGGACATACGACCGGGCGCATCTGGCTGCTTGGGCGCGACGAGCCATTGATCCTATCCCTTGATGGCGACTGCTGGCGCGACCTTGCTGGCACCCGCCTGCAATTTGAAAACCCCCAACCCGAACCTGCCGCCGATGCCGATGCGCTCGACATGGACCAGACCGGAATCATCGGCGACATGACGGCCTCGCGGAAAAATAAAGTCCCCACCGTCAGTGAAGAGGAATTTCACGAGCTTTACCAAAGCCACCAAGAAATCCCCCACGAGTGGCGGAATACGTTGTATTTAGAATGGTTTAGCGAAATCAACGGGCGGGTCGTCATCGAGACATCTATTTTCAACATGACCATTTCTCCGCATGAGTGGAAGATGGATGAAGATGAAGAAGACGCGCAGAAACTCGCCAATCTCAACTCCATGCGCGACTTCATGGCCCAAGTCATCCGCCGCCGTGACCCCGAGCTGCCGGAATCGGAAATGACCGAGGAACTCGACGAATACGCGTGGGAAGAGCGCCTGAAGGAGTCCGACCGCCTCACCGAGGCTTACCAAGAAGTTCTCGAAAAATACATGGAGGACTCGGACAGCGAGCAGAAGGAAGCCTTCGTCATGGGCTGGGATGGGCTACTCGACGCGCTGGCCGAACGCGAAGAAACAGGGGGAAATGATTCCTTTTTCGAGGATTCGGATAAACTCGGGATCTACGATTTATACGATGATTCGGATGATGACTCCCCCGACTTTCGCGATCCTGACGATCCATTCGGTGAGGACGGCGACGACGAGGAGGATGCCGATGAATCAGAAAATTCACATCCACTCCAAGTCCGGGCGCAAGAACTGGCCATGCGCGCTATGGATGTCATCGATAAAGACGCCGGTCCAGACACACCATCTTACCAGTTAATGACCCATCTCTTGCAAGTCAGCGGCAAGCTCGCTGGGGTCTTGCATGGGAAGGAAGACGGCTACGAGCCGGAAACTGGCTTCGTGTTGGCCGTTTTAAAGCGGTGCTTGAATTGGCTGAACGAGGCAGTCGGCGCTTGCCAGCAGCTAGTCGATGCGGAGTCAGACCCGGACCACCGAGCCGCTTTAGACCACATCCGCTCGTCCATTTTTGAAATCCGCGACAGCATCGTCGAACTCAGACGCGAGCTAAAATAACCGTCCACCCCACCATTCATGCGCCCCTACCTATTTCTCATCGTCGGCCTCAGCGTCGGCGCGGCCGGAGCGATATTGTTTAGCCAGAGCATGCCGCCGAAGGAGGGCTCGCCGGAGGAACGCATCGCCAAGCTAGAAGTCGAGCTGAAGCGTTCCGTAAATCGAGTCGCCGCGCTCGAAGGGGCGGACCCGAAAGGAAAATCACCGTCGGGACGCACCTTGAAAGACGGTCTTAGAAGCATCGCCGAAGACATCCGCGCGGGGCGCCCGGTTTCCCCGGACGATGTCTTCCAAGCGACTCAACCTCTGCTTCGTGACCTTTCTCCGCTGTTTGACCGGATGAGAGTCAAAGAGTTACAGCGCCAGAGCGATACCAAGGCCGGCGAGCTGGCACGGAAATACGCGTTGAATCCCGCCCAGCAAGTAGCCCTCAAGCAGTGGCTCGACCAGAACGCCATCGAGCAAGCCAAGGCCTACACCGACCTCCTCACCCAGAAAGGCACCAAGCTTGAAGACATCGCCAAGGCGGCGACCCAGGTCCGGATCGACGGCGGACTGGACCGCTTCATGGAGAGCACCCTCAAGGGCGACAAACTCGCCAGCTATCAGTCAGACCGGATGCTTGAAAAAGTCGAAACTGTGCAAAAAGAAGCCGATCGCAAGGTCGAACGACTCGACTCCATCGTTAAGCTCGACGAGGCCCAGCGCGGCCAAGTCTTCGGCGTCATGGCGCGTGGTGCTGCGGATTATGACCCCGCCATGCAGTTTGAAGGACTCGGCACCTCGGCCCCGGTGACCGGAAAATCCAAGCAAGACGCGGTCCTCGCCGTGCTCCGGCCCGAGCAGCGCCAAGCCTACCAAGCCGAACAGGAAAAACGCCGCGCCGCCACGCAGAAGGAGTTGGAAGGCATCGGCCTCACGCTTCCTGCGGACTGGACGGACAACGATTTCCTCGACTAAATCACCCATCACCATGCCCATCACTCCAGCCATCGACATCCGCGATCTCCGGGTGGATTACGGAAATTTCGTCGCGGTCAACGATCTCACCCTCAGCGTCCCGCCCGGTGAAGTTTTCGGCCTCGTCGGGCCAAATGGCGCGGGTAAGACCAGCACCTTTCGCGTCCTCACCACTCTCATGGAGCCGACCTACGGTGAGGTGAATCTCTGCGGGGTGGACATCCTTTCAGACATCGAGTCCGCCCGCCGGATCGTTGGCTACATGCCAGATCTCGCGCCGGTCCCTTCGGATTTAAAAGTCTGGGAATTTCTCGAATTTCACGCCGCAGCCTATGCCATCGGCAGCCGTGCCGCGCGGCGAGATCGGGTGGCGGAGTGCCTCGAAGAAGTCGGACTCACCGGCCAGCGTGAAAGTTGGTGCAAGGCGCTTTCCCGGGGGCAAACCCAGCGCGTCGTGTTGGCGAAGACCCTACTTCACCGCCCGAGTGTGCTGATCCTCGACGAACCCGCCAGTGGTCTCGATCCGCTGGCCCGCCGCGACCTCCGCCAAGCCCTGCGCAAGCTCGCTGCCACGGGTGCCACCGTGTTTGTCAGCTCACACATCCTCAGCGAGTTGGCGGAAATGTGCACCTCCCTCTGCGTCATGAATCGCGGGAAACTGCTCGCTTCCGGCACCGCCGAGCAAGTCCGTGAGCAAATGGGCAGCCACAAGCGCACCCTCACCGTCACGGTCCTCGCACACCACCAAGAAGCGGCGACTTGGCTGGAGACTCAGGCGTCCGTCCATCGCCTCCAGCTTGCCGAGCAGCAGGTGAGCTTCGAGTTCACGGGAAATGACGAGGCGCAGGCGGATCTCATGGAAGGGCTGATCCAGCAGGGCATCCGCCTCCGTGCCTTTGAAGAAAAACGCTCATCGTTTGAAGACATTCTCATCGAAGTCGCCGAAACCAACCGCCGTTCATGAACCCTCCTCCACTCCCCACTAGCGACTCCATCCGAGGCTGGGCGAATCCGGTTTTCCGGCGCTATTGCCGCTCCCGCCTGCGCCCTGCTGGCCTTGGCATCGCCCTGCTCATTGCCCTCCTGATCGCTGGATTCATTTTTGCCCTCACCGCCTCGCTCGGCTCGCGTTTTAACAATCTCGACCCTGCCGATGCCGCGCGCGGAGCCATCATCCCGCTGTTGGTGCTCCAAGCACTGATCCTCTTCATCCTCGGCACAGCCCAAGTTTCCGGCGGCATGACGGCGGAAACGGACGAAGGCGTCATTGATTATCAACGCCTTATCCCCATGCCACCACTGGCCAAAGTGCTAGGTTACCTCTTCGGCTTACCGGTCCGGGAATACGCCATGGTCCTCGTGACTCTTCCCTTTTCCGCGTGGTCGCTGTGGAAGGGTCATGTCAGTTTTCAGATCTGGGCACCGCTTTACGCGGTATTTTTCACCACCGCCATCACCTACCACATGACCGGCTTGGTCACCGGCACGGTGGTGAAAAATCGCCGCTGGGCCTTCCTAATCTCCATCGGTCTTGTCTTCTGCCTCTACACGGTGATTCCGCAGATCGCCCGCTTTGGGTTGGTATTTTTTAAATACCTGACCATCACGCCAGTCTTTGAAGAGTCGCTTCCTGGCCTATTGCCGAAGACCGCAGGAGCCATCGTCGCGACGGGTCAGCGCCTCGCGCCTGAGGTGAAATTTTTCGGCCTCGCGTTCCCGGAAGTCGTTTTCACGATTTTTTGCCAAGGCGGACTGATCCTAATTTTCTTGGTAATGCTCTGCCGGAGATGGCGGCGCACCGAGTCCTTGCTGCTGGGGAAACTCGGCGCCACCAGCTTTTTCATCTGGGTCCAAATGCTCCTGCTAGGCAATGCCCTGCCGCTGATCGAACCTGGAAATCTCTTTCCTTCCCGCGAGTTCGCCCGGCGGGTCTTCGACGCTGGAAATTGGGCCCCCACTGCGGTCGAAGCCGTCGGCATGTCGGGGCTTTACGGCGTCGTCACCCTCATTTTCCTGTTCATCATCACCAAGATCATCACCCCCGCACCGGAAATCCAGATCCGGGGTTGGCGGCGCGTTCGCAAGGAAGGTGGCAGCTCCTTGCCGCTGCTTTCCGATGCCGCCACTGCCTTTCCATGGATCGCCGTCATGGCCCTCGCCGGGGCGGTAGGTTGGTTCGTTTTCACTCAAGCACTGGTCGAATCCCGCTGGTTTCCCGGTCACCTCGTGCCCTTGAGCGTGTTTGGTTTCTTCGCGCTGACTCTGCTTTCCGCTGGGCTTGGATTTCACGCTCTGCTCGAAGCAAAAGGTGGCCGCACGGTCGGCCTCACGGTCATTTTCATCGGCATTGTCCCGCTCATGATCGGCGCGGTGATGGGCACCTCGGACAATCGGTTGTTCGCCGCCTCGTCATGGATCATCGGCATTTCCCCTTTGAGTATGCCCTCCTACGCCACGTCCACCTTGCTCAGCCTTAGCGAGTTACCGGAAAATCTCGCCCGCTCCGTCCCCCGCGCCTTCTATTTTTGGCTAGCCGTCTCCGCCATCGTCACGGTCTGGCTGGTCCTCCGGCTGCGTGCCGCGCGCAAGACCATCGCCGAGCGCAGCGACCGCTAACGCCGCAGCTTCCGGGTGAAAATCCCCACGGCTTCCGTCGCTTCTTCCACCCGCAGCAGTCGCGCCGCTGCGAAATACACCAGCGCCGCCACCGAAATCGTCCCTCCCAGACCGATCAAGCGGGAAATCTGTGCCATGCCCGAAAGGTCATGGAAAATCCAGACATTCGCCGCGTAGCAAACCCCAGACATCGCCCCACCGGCCAGCAGCAATTTACCGCCCATTTTTGCAAACGCGGCGGTATCAAGACCCAGGGAAATTTTTCGCATCGCCACGTAGAGAATCCCGAAATTCATCACCGCCATCAAGCTCGTCGTCAGCGCCAGCGCCTCCACTCCCCGGTGCTGCACCACCACGAAATACCAATTAAGCGCCACGCTCGTCGCGATCGAGAGGAAGCTCACCCCCATCGGCACCCAGCGGCGATCGGCGGCGTAGAAGGCCGGTTGCAGCACTTTCAGCCACGAATACGCCAGTAGCCCCACGCCATAGCCACGCAGCGCCGCCGCCGTCACCAAGCGAGCATCCAAACCGAATTTCCCCCGTTCATAAATCACGCTCACGATCGGCTCCGCCAAAAAACACAGCCCCAGCGCACACGGCAGCACCAAGAACGTCACCTGCCGCAGCCCCCGTGCTAACACCGTCCGGAAGTCCCCACCCAGCCCATTTACCGCCGCTCGCGATAAGGCGGGCAGCGTCACCGTCGCCACCGCCACGCCGAACACGCCGATGGGTAACTGCATCAAGCGGAACGCATAACTCAGCGCACTCACCGCCCCCGGCCCGACCGAAGTCGCGAATTGCGAGTTGATCACCACATTAAATTGCACCACCGACGCGGAAATCACCGCTGGCCCCATCAGGCCGAAAATCCGTTTCACCTCCGGGTCATTCCACTGCCAGTTCAGCTTCCACCGGAATCCCAAGCGATGCAGCGCCGGCAACTGGCAGCCCAACTGCCCCAGCCCGCCCACCAACACGCCGATGGAAAACCCAATCATCGTCCGCGGCCCCATCTGCGGGTCCAGCCACAGCCCCAGCCCTGCCCCCACCGTGATCGACCCCAGATTGAAAAAGCACGACGACAGCGCCGGCATCCCAAACACCTTCCGCGCATTCAGCATCCCCATCACCAAGGCCGCCAAGCTCACCAACAGCATGAACGGCCACATGATCCGCGTCATCGTCACCGTCAGCGCCAGATCCTCAGCGGAAAACGCCCATTGCCCCGTCCGGCTCCCATCCATCGCCGTCAATAAATGCACCAACTGCGGGGAAAATAGGATGCCCAGCAGACAGATTAGCGACATCGCCACTGACATCAGCGTCAGCATTTTCGTCCCCAGCGGCCACGCGCTATCCGGCCCGGACGTCTCCACTTTTTTCGAAAACGTCGTCACAAACGCCTGCGACAGCGCCCCTTCTGCGAACAAATCCCGCAGTAAATTCGGAATCCGGAACGCCAAATTAAAACAATCCATCAAGATCGAGTGCCCAAACATCGCCGCAAAAATCTGGTCCCGGATCAAGCCCAGCACCCGGCTCGCCATCACGGCCGCACTCACTTTCCAAGTCGCTTTCGAGGACATTAGGCAGTCACTTGGGGTAAAAATTTCATCGGCACGCCCCAGTCCTACCGACATCCCGCCGTTCTGGCTACCGTGAGATTTTGAAAATGATGGGTAGCCATCAAACTAGGCAGAAACCGTTCTTCGGGCGATCAAGCTAGGGAAAACCACGGTTGCTTTATGTGATTTGAACCGCAAATGAACGCGAATTGACGCAAATTTTCAGAACTTCATGCTCACAATCCGAATTTTTATGCCGATAAACTATCGTCATTGGCGTCCATTCGTTCATTCGCGGTTAAAAAATGCCAAGCTTTACGCAGGTGCCTTATCCAGATCGAAAGCATCATGCACCGCGCGAGCGGCGTCTTCGATGCGTTGCTCGTCCACGGTGACGGCGATTTTGATTTCAGACGTGGAAATCATCCCGATGTTGATGCCTGCTGCGCCGAGAGCTTTGAACATGGTCGCGGCGACACCGGAGTGTGAGCGCATGCCGATGCCCACGGCGGATAGCTTCGCAATGCCGGCTTCGGTCTCGATCTTCGAGTTCGGGGCGAGGGCCGCCAGCACGGGTTTGAGGGCGGCTTGGGCTTTCCCAAGGTCGCTGGAGTGCATGGTGAACGAATGACGCGCGAGGCCGTCGTGGGCGATGTTCGCGACGATCATGTCGAGATTGATTTCCGCATCGCCGAGCGCGCCGAGGATCAAGCCGGACATGCCGGGCTGGTCGGGGATGCCGGTGAGGGTGATGCGCGCTTGCGAGCGCTCGATCGAGACGCCGCGGATGACGACGTTTTCCATGTTGGGATGTTCTTCTAGCACGAGGGTTCCAGGGTTGTCGTTGAGCGATGAGCAGACTTCGAAGACGACGCCGAATTTTTTGGCAAATTCGACGGAGCGTGACTGCATGACTTTGGAGCCGGAGGAGGCCATTTCCAGCATTTCGTCATAAGAAATCTCCGGGAGCTTGCGGGCGTTTTTGACGACTCGCGGGTCGCAGGTGTAAACGCCGTCCACATCGGTAAGAATCTGGCAGACATCTGCCTTGAGCGCGGCCGCCACGGCGATGGCGGTCAAATCCGAGCCACCACGGCCCAGCGTGTGGATCATGCCGCCTGGGGTAACGCCTTGGAAACCCGCGACGACAAGAGATTTCCCCTCGTCTAAGAATCCCTGCATCAGCGAAGGGTCCATGTGCATGATCCGGCCCCGGGTGTGGGAACCGGTGGTGTGGATGCCAGCTTGGCTGCCCGTGATGGAGGTGGCGGGCACGCCAAGCTCGTTGAGGGCGATGGTGAGGAGGGCGATGGATTGCTGCTCACCGGTGGCGAGCAGCACGTCGAGCTCGCGCTCGCTGGGATTTTCCGCGAGCTCCTTGGCCATTTTGATGAGGTTGTCCGTCATTCCCGACATGGCAGAGACCACGGCGACGACTTGATTTCCTTGATCTCGGGTGCGTTTCACCCGCGCAGCGACGTTGCGGATGCGATCGAGAGAGCCAACGGACGTGCCGCCATATTTTTGAACGATGAGTGCCATGGGTGAAGCGGCCCGGAGTGAAGGGGAACTTGGGAAACTTGGCAAGAAATTGAATTTTAGCGTCTGCGCTGGGTCCGGGTGCTTCGGCAGGCGGACGGGTTTGCTGGCGGGCATTTGGATGAGGGGCAAGGCTTGACGGATGTTACGATGACGCAATCGCCCAAAACCGAAGCAGCCACCAAACTGCCAAAAGGACGGACACTCAAATTGGCGGTGTTAACAAACTTTTTAATTATTTGTGTCTGTAGTAATTTTATTTGTGTCTGTAGTAATTTTCGTGAAGAACTTGAATTGCTCGAACGATGAGATTTCAAAAAACGATACTAGTTGCCGTAATAGCTGCTGTGGGAGCTTCAGCACTCCTACTGGTCCGTGGTTGTAATTTCAAACGGGACTCAACCGAATTGCCCCAGGACACTTTAGAGAAGCGTGAACGTTCCTCAGCAATTAGTCACGCCGAAGCTAACCAAGAGAGCTTACAAGCCTTGTTGGATTCATACAAAACTTCGATAGCGCTTTATGGAAAAGTTGTGGATCAGTTTGGCGAATCTGTGCCAGACGCAACTGTTGAAATTTTTGTGCATTCAGAATATTTTGGCGATAGATCGGGAACAGATGCGGTGCTAAAAACGGACAAAGAAGGTAAGTTTTCGATCAATGGGCTTACTGGGAGTGCTATAGGCGCTTCTGCCATGAAAGAAGGTTATCTGCGTATTCCTGCACTGACTTCACGTTCATCCGGTGTAAATCTCAACTACGGTGCAGATGGCACGGGCAATAAACATGCGAACCCCGCGAACCCGATTGTTCTAGAGTTACTTAAAATAGGTCCCACAGAACCGATAGTTCATGTCGACAAGAAGCGATGGAAGCTGCCTTTGGACGGTAGTCCGCAATTGATTGCGCTCGACTCTAATGAAGGACAAGGAGAGCATCAGATTGATTTACGCTTTCGTAGTAACACTCACATTAGAGAACTTCCTGGCAATAACGCTTATACAGTATTCGACTGGAGTTTCGAAATACGTGTTTCAGGAGGCGGGCTTATTTGGGACGAGAGTGACGCGAAATTCGAGGCTCCAGCGTCTGGTTACAAAGAAATGGTTAGGTATGAGTATACGGCAACAATGCCACCTGACGAATGGAAGCGGGTTCGAAGAGGTCGCTATTTCGTGAGGTTCGCAGACAATACTTACGGCCGGATTCAGTTTGACATCGACGGAGGTAGCGACCGCAGGCCGCTATATTTGGAGTCTTGGTTGAACTTGACTCCTGGGTCCCGTAACCTGGCGACGGAAAACCTAATCATCAACGTGATGGATAGCGCAGAATCAGGGCGTTAGGTTTTGATATAATTAGGTTACGTAGATTACGTGAGACACTAAATTACATGATAAATCATGTGAGCCACAAGTAATCGACTAAATGCTTGCAGTCGCGCTTAGGTCCAAAGGCTAGGGGCAAATTTAAGCGTTGGGCGGCTCTCAAGAAGAATGGATTCTGGAAACGGAATCTCAGCCCCAGCGCTCGGCGCAGTCCTGCGATCCGATCACACATCCAGAAGATTGACCAATGTGATATGCCGCTATACAAATAGCCATGCCCGTTGATTTCCGTCCATCTGTCCCTACGAAGCCCATTCCGCGCCATGCGGCGGAGGCGGCTAGGCAACGCTTGGCGGGGTTCCCTGTTCTTAGTATTACCGGGCCTAGGCAATCAGGAAAAACAACTCTGTCCCGTCTTCTCGCCCCGGAGCTTCCCTACTTTTCCCTCGAAGACCCAGACACCCGGGCTTTTGCCACTGAGGACCCACGCGCTTTCCTTCGCCAAGCCGCAAATGGAGCTATTCTTGATGAAGTCCAGCGAGTCCCTGGACTCTTCTCTTATCTGCAAGGAATCGTCGATTCTGACCGGCGGATGGGACGCTTCATCCTCACCGGATCCAGTCAGTTTGAGTTGATCGAGTCGATCACCCAAAGCCTCGCCGGGCGGGCATCCATGCTCACCCTTTTGCCGTTCTCCATGGCGGAACTCCTGGCCGCCGACCGCGCCCCAAGCTCGGTGGACGGACTCCTTCACGCCGGGTTCTTCCCTCCCATCTACGACCGCCCGATTGAACCCACCCTCTGGCTACAAGACTACATCGGCACCTATTTGGAGAGGGATGTGCGGCAGATTCTCAAAATCCAAGATCTCGCTGCCTTCCAACGCTTCGTCCAACTCTGCGCCGGACGCATCGGCCAGTTGGTCAACATCAACTCCCTCGCATCGGACACCGGCATCACTCGTGTCACCGCAGAGTCTTGGCTCTCGGTTCTCCAAGCCAGTCACTTGATTTTCTTGGTCCAGCCATGGTTCACCAATCTCAACAAGCGCCTCATCAAGACCCCGAAACTCTACTTCTGCGATCCCGGCCTCGCCGCGTGGTTTGTGGGCGTCCGCAAGACCAGCCACATCACCGCTCATCCACAACGCGGAACCCTTTTTGAAAATTGGGTCATGACCGAACTGCTCAAAGCTCAAACGAACCGAGGCATGAAACCCTCACTTCATTTTATCCGCGACAAGGAAGGCCACGAAATCGACGCCTTCATTGAAACCGCTCCCGACTCCTTCCACGCCATCGAAATCAAATCTGGGGAAACCATCGCCTCTGACTTTTTCAGCGGCCTCGATTACTGGCGCGCCAAGCTCACCCGCCAAAAGATTACCCCATGGCTAGTCCACGGCGGCACCGCCCATCAGCAGCGTGAAAAAGGAACCGTCCTTCCTTGGAACGATCTTTCACCGCTACTCTCGTCCATCTCCTCATGATCCACCTCAGCGGATCGGATTCACCAACCGTGCACACTACACCCGCCCGGTGTGATGTGTGACTTCTGTGTATCTCACAAATCACATCACACGCGAGTAATCAGCATGAGAATTTTTTTGGTAAATTATGTCTGTCGTAATTTGCGCACCCTCAAACGCCAAGATTTTCTCTCATTACGCCAAGGTGCCGGCAAGGGCCGCGAGATTCTCTGCATCTGGGATCGAGCCAGCATTGCCTTCCGGCAATGATTCAAACGGAAAAAACGCAGTATCTATTTCCTCAGTCACATAAAGTAAAACATGAACTCCGATATCGTCGGTAACAACCCGTTTGATGGCAACGATCCAATCAACCAAGGAGTGGTATCTGACGAAATAGTCTCAATCAGCGTTGGTGTGACCGTGCGGAGAGGTTTCTATCAAGATCCATACACCTGCATTACTTACAAATATCTAATCAACCTACCACCAAGCATCTACTCTAGCATCGTCGCTCTCCTCGACAAGAGTCGCTGGGAAGTTGAGAAGGTCTTCGATGAGTTCAAAAACAAACTCGGTAAAACCAAGTCATGGGCCAGCACCACGAATGCAAAAACCTGCCAAGCACGCTTGTTGTGCCTAACCCACAACCTACTGACTCTCATGGAAGAACAAATTTTCCGAGAGCCCGGGATCCGCAACGAGGCCGAGACCACATGCAAAGCAAAAAACCTTTTCAATCGGGACAAAGACTCAAAGATCAAAGGATATACTGGATTGACACTTCTCCAAAAAAATCATCCAGCGACTCACTCAGCGCACCGTGAAGTTCATCCGCTGGTTGAAAAATTATTTGGATACCGAGCGCACTTGTCCCCAAGCGTTAGCCCGTCTCTTCAAGATTTATGCCCCCTCATGAGGCCAATGTTGGACACCGTTGGATGTTTTTTGATTGATAAAGCCAGAAACTCGAATCTACTAGCCGCGCGTAGGTTTCATTCGAAAGATTGGAACCACACGGGCTGGCATAAGCCCTGCAGGACCTAACCCGTTATTTGAATCACCAAATTTTCAAAAAATAGGATTAGTGAAAGCGCGGAGCATTTTGCCAACTAATCAGCATCAGCAACTAAACTCAAAATAACCAAATGACGAAATCCCTGTTCTCAGTCGCTATGGGCAGCTTTGTGCTTGCCAACTCATCTTTCGCTGGCACGACCACCAGCGAAGCAGCTCCTATGGCCTCCGCGCCATCGGCATCTTGCATCACTGGCAGCGTTGCTGCAGGTTATGACAGTGAGTATTACTTCCGTGGTCTCTGGTTCTCCAGCAACAATGCTTGGGGCTCCGTGAACCTCGCCATGCCAGTGGCTGATAAGTTCACACTCGGCCTCGGTGCTTATTACACCAACGGTCTCGACACCACGGTTTCCACAGGAGATCTTGACTACTCCGAGCTCGATTTAATCGGCTCCTTAACCTATGACGCAGGTTGGGGTAAAGTTGGACTCGTGGTTACCAACTACAGATTCTTCCAATCCTACTTCGGTGAAGTGAATGGCACTACAATAGGTGACCCAGGTGAGGACTCAACCATTTCAGACACCACGGATATCGGTCTCACCTTCGCCATCCCAGTGGGCGCGATGAATGTTTACATGGCCGCTTACTACGACGTGCGGATCAACGCACCCTACTTTGAAGTCGGTGCAGACTACACCTATGCTTTGAATGATAAATTCTCCATCGTTCCTGCCGCTCAATTGGGCTATGCTGGGAGCAACTACTTCACATTCGGGGGTACTGACAATGACTTCACTCACCTCCGCTTGGCTGTTTCGGCTCCCTACAAGTTCACGGATGCTCTTACATTCACTCCATACGTAGCTTACAATATTTCGTTGGAGGCACGCAAAGACATCAACTCCTCCGAAGTCAACGAGGATGATTTCTACGCCGGTGCAGCTCTCAGCTATTCCTTCTAAGAGTCGCTTGAGCTATTTCTGAGCTCAATTCACTCTTTTTCACAACCCGTCCGGTTTTATACCGGTCGGGTTTTTCTTTGTGGGGAGTCATCACCTTCTGAGCATGAAAACCCTGCAAATTACGTGAGACACCAGTAATCGACAGAATAGTTGCAGTCGCATTGAGATCGAAAAACTATGGACAAGTTTAAGCAATTGGACTGCTCCTAAGAAGGATTCCGGAAATGCATTTTCAGCCCCAAGCTCTCGGTCAGAATTTTAGCCTGCCGAACGGGCTTGCTGGCGAGCGATGAAAATTTGAAGCCCCTTGAGATGAGGCCAGCCGCCAATCCGTCGAACGTATGGACATGTGAAATTTGAGCTAAGCCTCATCAAGCGAGATCAAGCCTCCAAGGCTCAAGGAAGGTGCGCATTGACGTTGCTGCAAAAGGCCATCTAGCGCCTCGCGCATTGGACAGTGAATTTGATCGGCTGGTTGAAAGGGCATTTCGACACACGCCGCACTTCGCACGAAGCGCTAGCCGATCTTGCCAGAATCCATGCCACCTCGTGCCCCAAAGTTGGAGACCGTTGTCGCTGACCTTTCAGCACATTCTTTGGTCCAAACCTAGGCAATCATCCGATCGAGCAATGTGATACCCCGCTATACAACTAGCCATAACCGTTGAGTTACGCCCATCCGTCCCGCTAAAGCCCATTCCGAGCCACGCGGCGGAGGCACCGAGGCCACGCTTTGCGGGGTTCCCTGTCCTGAATGTTACTAGGCATAGGCAACAGGAAAAACAACTCTGTTCCGTCTTCTCGCCCCTGAACTCTACTTCTGCGATCCCGACCTCACTCCGTGGTTTGTAGGTGTCCGCATGACCAGCCACATCAGCGTGAAAAAGGGAACCGTCCTTCCTTAGAATGATCTTACACCGCTACTCTCGTCCATCTCGTCATGATCCACCTCAACTGATCGGATTCACCGTCGCAGTGAGAATTTTTTTGATGCATTGTGTCTGTCGTAATTGATGAAGCGGGGTCAATCGACTCCATCGCCGTTGGCATAAAAGGCACGTATTTCGCGAAAAAATATTTACTTTTCATAACTACGAAATAAAGGTCCGCCCGCTGATCCCCACTTGGCCTCCCCCGCCAGGCTACCTCATACCCAAAATGAACATCGCGCCTCGCATCGCTCCGTTTTTGACTGTACTGTCGACCCTTACCCTTCCCGCTACCGCGCAGATCGTGGGAACCTACCTTCCCCACGGACCTGCCAGTCCCTCCAACCCGGCTTGGAGTCCGAGCACCTACCGCGACATTCCATGGTGGTTCAGCGACAGCAACGGCGCATCTGATGCCTATGATGTCTCCGCCATCTATGCCGCAAGGTTGAACAAAAACAACACCGGTGGCTACGAGGCAGCGATCATCAACACCCCCAATTTCGGCACGACCGCCAATCCCTATGGCGCAGCGGGCGGTGCGTTCGGCACTGCGGCCGATGTGACTTGGGGTAATGGCAATACGTGGGACTTCGCGCTGACTTATGCATGGAACAACGGCGCGCCCGTTTCAACCTTGACCTTCGAAAGGGGCGGAACCACCCGAACCGCCAGCGCCAATCTCGGCTCGCGGGTGATCGATTTCGTCGAGGGCAACGTCGCCCGCCCCTTAACCGCCAGCGGCGCGGCAAACCCCTATCGTGAACCACACCAGCTCAATGACCTGCTCTTGCGCTTCGCCACCATCGACACCCACGGAGTCCCCGCTGCGTTCACGATGGACAGCGTGAAAGTGGAAAACATGTACGCCAGCATCGATGGCGGTGCGTCCCAAGCTTTGCTTTACAACGATGGCAGCGGAGCCCTGAAGTCCTCCCTAGAAACCATCTGGGTGCATGAGCCGGGCGGTGATTCCACCTCGAACCCCCGCGAAGTCGATCTTCTCCTGTTCAACGACCTTCTACCAAGCCACCAGTCCAGCCTGAACTTGACTGGCCAGTTAACCTTCGCTTGGACCGGCACCACTTCGTCAATCGCCGGCAGTGGCCTGATTTTCGAGGCAAAGCTGGGCGATATGAATTTTTACACCGGCGCAGAGCCCTTTGCCATCAAGCCCATTCCCGAGCCATCAGCGGTGTTGCTCGGTTTGGCTGGCGTCCTGCCTCTGCTTCGCCGTCGCCGCTGAGGCTGTTCTGCTGTGCTTGCTGGCCGTCACGGCCAGTCAGCGAGCGGAGACGCCCATATCTTCGAGCCTGCCAACGAAATCAATGATCGGATTTTGAGGCTTATCTCAGAGGCTGTCTTAAAAAGACTAACTTTCCGAATTTTAATCTGTACTAGTTTAGTCATGTATTGGAGAAACTCGGCATGGCCAGTTATCCAAGCAGCATGACGGAATCCGAATGGAAAAT
>JAIXQH010000041.1 GCA_027484055.1 Verrucomicrobiaceae bacterium
CACCCAGGCCCCACCGCATCGGCTGCGCTCGGCCAATCCCGGCAATGAAAGCGGCGCCAGCAGCGCCGGCTTTCAAGCCAATATACCAACAATCGGAAAATGGTGCGCGACGCAGTCCGTATACGATTGGTCTTAGGGCCATATTGGGCGAAAATTCCCTGCTCGCGCAAATCTGCAGTGATTTTTGAGAGCCATTCCGGGCGCCCGCAGCCGACTAACCCCGGGAAACTCAGCCCGTTAGGCTAGTGCTCGAGCCCGAAAATGAGCACGGAATTTTATCGGCCAGTGCAGGGAAACTGCAGGGTCAATTCAGCGGATTCTGACGCGTCGTGATGTCGGCTCTGGCAGCAGCTCTGACGCTCAACAAAGCAAGCGCTTCAGCGGCGCATTATTCTCGTCGCAATATTCAAGATTTCTTCGAATAGTTACGTTGACCGTACGGTCAATACATTTGAACATTTTCGCACTTTGCTAGGACATGTTTAAGATGACCGCGCGGTCAATCTAGATTAGAGCGCAGCAATCTGAAGATAAAACTCTGCGCATTTCAAATTTGTTATTGACGTCTCTGAAAACAGATCCCATTTTAATTCGATCCGAGCCGGTCCGTAGACGGATGGACATTTTTGGGAGTCGCTAGATGAGTGTTCAGGCCCAGTTGGTAGAGCACGTGGTGGCCAGCCTTCGGCCATATAGCCGCAATGCGCGGGTGCATTCGAAGAAACAGATCAAGCAGATTGCCGCTTCGATCGAACGGTTCGGGTTCGTGAACCCGGTGCTGGTTTCGGACACTGGTGAGATTGTGGCCGGTCACGGGAGGGTCGAAGCGGCGAAGCTGCTCGGCATGAAGACCGTGCCCACCCTCGCGCTCTCGCATCTGTCAGACGCAGAGCGCCGCGCTTATGTGCTTGCGGATAACAAGCTTGCCCTCAACGCCGGGTGGGATCCTGAGATCCTGGCACTGGAGCTACAGGGGCTGATTGAACTGGAGTTCGATGTCGAGATCACCGGGTTCAGCTTGGCCGAGATCGACCTAGCCCTCGACCGCGCGGCAGATGCCAAACCTGACGGAAGCGACGCACCTGAAGACGCCATCCCGCAACCAGTCGGAGCGCCGGTCATTCGCAGCGGCGAACTGTGGCACCTGGGGCGCCACAAACTTCTATGCGGCGATGCCAGGGAACGCGCGGATTTTGCGGCGCTCATGGGCGGTGAACAGGCGGACCTCGTATTCACCGACCCGCCTTACAACGTGAAGATCGACGGCAATGTCACAGGCTTAGGCAAGGTCAAGCACCGCGAGTTCGCCTTCGCCTCAGGCGAGATGTCCGAGAACGAGTTCACCGCATTTCTGACGGTAACGCTTGGCAACGTGTCCGCCCACATGCGCGATGGTGCCATCGCCTTTGTGTGCATGGATTGGCGCCACATGGGCGGAATTGCTGGCAGCGGGTCGCCTTGCCTTCACTGAGTTCAAGAACCTCATTGTTTGGAACAAGTCTAACGGGGGCATGGGCGCCTTCTATCGCTCGAAGCATGAGCTGATCTTTGCCTTCAAGCAGGGCATGGCGCCCCACACCAACAGCTTCGGCCTCGGCCAGACCGGGCGTTATCGCACCAATGTGTGGGACTATGCCGGGATTAGCAGCATTGGCGCTAGCCGGGCCGAAGAGCTCGCGATGCATCCCACCGTCAAGCCCGTGGCGCTCATCGCCGATGCCTTGAAGGATTGCTCGCGAAGGGGCGAGATCGTTCTCGACTGCTTTGGCGGCTCAGGAAGCACGTTGATTGCTGCAGAGAAGACCGGGCGGGCAGCGCGCCTGATCGAGTATGACACTGCCTATTGCGACACGATCGTCCGGCGCTGGCAGTCCTACACGGGCAAGCACGCCACCCTCGCCTCGACGGGCGAGCGGTTTGAAGATGTTGCCGAGGCGCGAGCCGCCACCTCTGACATCACCAAGCCTGAAACTGAAACTACCGCCGATAGCAGGACAGTAAACCATGGCTAAGCCGCCAAAATCGCCCAAGGCGTCCAAGCCAGCAGCCAAGAGTCCGGAGAGTTATCCTGTCGGGTACGGGAAGCCGCCTAAGTCGATTCAGTTTCAGCCGGGCCAGTCGGGAAATCCCAGCGGCGCGTCCAAGAAGGTCCGAGCGCGCAAGGCGGAAGGGCTTGGCTCTGCATTCGACCAAAGTCTTCTCGAAGAAGGTGGCCGCTCACTGATCGTACATGAGAACGGCAGGCGCCGCAAAATCCCAATGGCACGCGCGATAAGCCGAAGCCTGATGATCGCCGCCGCCAAAGGCGACCGATCGGCGCAAAAGCTCGTGCTCGCGCGTGAACTATCCGCCTATGATCGCCTGCAGGCCGCAAAAACTGAGCGTTTTGGGCTGCTGGTCCAGTATGTCACCAGCCAAACTCTGGCCTCAAATCGAATTTCTCCGCGCTCCCCCGACGAGGCGCGGATCTGGCCGCAACCAGCTGATATTGAGCTCGACTATATGACCTGCACCGGCAGGGTCGTGGGACCAATCTCTGAGCAGCAGGCCCAGCCTTTTTGGGCCCTTGTGACTGACTATCGCCTCTGGAAGGCGCGCTATGATCAACTCCTGGACCTCGTTAGCCGATCAAACAGTGACATGCAGTTGCATTGCGCGCCAGCCGTCAGCACGATCACCAAATTGCTGACGACCATTCGAAATCACATGCCGCCCAGCCTCAAGGCGCAGTTGGATTGGGATGACGGTGAGGTGCGTGCAGGAGCCTTGGACGTCGCCGGGCTCATTGAAGGCCAGATCGTCAGTCTAGCGACTCTTGAGCCAACAAGTGACGAACTGGCCTACGGGGTTTACCAACTCGTTACAGAGGCAATGACGGCGTCAGCAGCAGTCCGCGGCCGTGTTGCACTCAATGTCGATGCAAACACGACGAGTCTCATAAATCGCCTTCTGATCGAACGGCAGAATGGTAGTGGCAGTGTGCCTTCGGCGCCAACGGTTCGGGACTTCGATGACTATTACGGCGACCTTTCCTCGAAGGTCGTCGGCGATGTAGATGGGACAGAGCCATGAGCAGCCTGGTGACGCCGCCGCCTAAAACACACGGCCCTAGCCTCAATCCAGCGCTGAGGCAGTTCTGGAAAACGCAAGCGCGCACGCGCGTGCTCTACGGCGGGCGCGCGGCCTCAAAGTCGTGGGATTCCGCTGGCGTTGCTGTGATATTTGCGTGCAAGTCCAAGGCCAAGATCCTGTGCGCACGCCAATTTCAGAATCGGATAGAAGAATCAGTCTACGCTCTGATCAAGAACCGGATTTCAGAGTTTGGGCTTCGCGATCAGTTCATCATCCACCGCGACCGCATCACCCATCGTCACACGGGAAGCGAGTTCGTCTTCTATGGCCTCAATCGCCACATCGATGAGATCAAATCGATGGAGGGGATCGATATCTGTTGGATCGAGGAGGCGCATAACCTCACCCATGAGCAGTGGGAGATTTTGAACCCGACGTTGCGCAAGCAAGGGTCGCAGTTTTGGCTGACGTTCAACCCGCGCCTGGCGACCGATTTCGTCTATCGCTACTTCATCCTCAACACACCGCCGCGGACCATCACGCGCAAGATCAATTTCACCGAGAACCCCTTCATCAGTCAGACCATCCTCGATGAGATCGAGGCCTGCCGCGCAGCCGATGAAGACGATTTCCGCCACATCTATCTCGGCGAGCCGCGCGCGGACGATGAGAACGCGGTCATCAAACGTGCTCACATCATCGCGGCCATCGGTGCGCGCGAGAGGCTTGGCATTGAGCCCGTTGGCCAGCGCCGGATCGGGTTTGATGTAGCCGATAGCGGCAGCGATCAATGTGCGCTGGTGTGCGCGCATGGTCCGTTCGTAACTTGGGCCGAGCTGTGGCCGGCCCGTGAGGATGAACTTTTGGCCTCAACTGCGAGGGTGTTCAATGTGGCACGTCAACGAAATGCTCACATTATCTATGATTCTATCGGGGTCGGTGCCGGGGTGGGCGCCATGCTCAACGACTTGGGTCGCCAACGCAAAATCTACGTTCCCCACACAAAGTTCAATGCGGGCAGCGCAGTGCATCGCCCCGATGCATTCTACATGCCGCAGATTAAAAACAAGGACCATTTCGCCAATCGAAAGGCCCAAGCTTGGTGGCTGCTGTCAGATCGGTTCCGAAACACCTACAATGCCATCCACAAAGGCGAGACCTTCAGGCCCGACGAACTGATTTTTCTCGACCCAACCATACCGCATCTGGACCGACTGATCGATGAGCTCACCATGCCCCTGCGCGATGTTGACGCCAACGGCCGCGTCAAGGTTGAGAGCAAGCAGGACCTCGCCAAGCGCAACATCGCCTCGCCTAATCTCGCTGACGCCTTGATCATAGCCTTCGCGCCATTCCAGCCCCCGATGACCATCAGCAGCCAGGCGCTCGATGACTTGAAATTGCAGATGCCACGGCATCGGCATTGAAAGCGGTTGACCTGCTTCCCGCTTGCCGACCGTTCTCATCTGGAAAATTCCAATTTGGAGAGATTGGCCGGGAGCCGGGCAGCACGTCAACCGTGGGAACCGTGCCCACCTATCCCCTTGCGGAACTCTGCATCGAACCTCGATGCTAGCAGGTCACTTGCCGACCGACACCCATCCACAACTCTTGCAGCCCACACGTAATAATCCTTGATCCGCTCAGCGTCCCAGTCAGCAGGTGGACTGTTGGCCAGGGACCTGAGGTTGGAAATCTTGTCAGCCAGTTTGATGATTTTCGCCCGAGCGCTGGCCTGTGCAGCATGCTCGATCTGAAGTTCCTTGCGCAGCTGCTTCGGTAGGGCTTTGTCGTCGGTAACCTCGGCCACCAAAGCGGCCACCTCACCGCCAAACATTGCCTCCAACTCTTGCAGCGTGGCCCCAGTATCCTCAACCGAGTCGTGCAGGACCGAAGCGACTATCAGCGTGATGTCGCCGGCGCTTGCTTCCGCGACCAGTTCGGCCACCTCGGTCAGGTGGTTTATATATGGCTCCGCAGCGGCGCCCTTCCGCCGCTGGCTGACGTGCCGGCTGGCCGCAAAATGATAAGCCCGGGCCAACTGGATCACGGGTTCAGCGGGCATGTTCATATGTGTTACTCGTCCTTTGGTCGTGTTCAGGGATCGCTTGGCCCCTGTGGCCAGTGTTCAGGCCTATGCTCATTTTCTCATTCAATATCAACATAATAGATTGATTTCCGAATGCCCGACTTCTCTGCGATCCTGGTTAAGGTCACGCATCGAGAAAATACTGCGCGCTCTTTGCCCTACGTTCACTTGAGTCTTTTGGGTGATGGGCAAGCGAATTGAGGGCCTAATCCCGCACCGCGTGAAGCTCGAAAGCGGCCCCCACGCGGTGGTCGAACGGTCACGAGAGTTCACACTGTTGCCGTGGCGTGATGTGCTTGAACCCGACATAGGCAAGGCCGCGTCGGGCATCCTGCGTGCGGACGGTGTGAGCTGGCAGTTCAGGCGAGAACAGTCGGATCCGGCAGTCTCCTAAGCCCGGTAGGGGTTGAAACTGGCCTACGTTTCGATTTGCAAGACAATCAAATACGGACAAGCAACTATCGGGAATCACACCAGCATAATTAAAAGTCGGCCTTGATAAAATTCCCGCTCGCGTGGGGCTACGACTATGATACTGTAGCACGTAACAGTATCGGAAAGTATCCGTGATTCTCACTTGACCTACGCGCCAAATCTTCGGGGGTAAAATGCCTGGACCGCTCGATCGTCTGACCAAGCTCGGCAGTCGCCTTCGCTGCGTCGCCAATGGCGATACCGACGTCAACGCGATCCGCGCCGAGCAGAGTGGCGCGGTGCGGCTCAAACCCCGGGCACGGCAAGTACAGGCAGCGACGAGTGCGCTGCCGTCAGGCGGCGAAAGCGCGAAGTCGCTCGGCCAGTCGCTGCTCGCGGCGAAACGCGGTGCCCGGCAGTCCGCGCTGCCCCGCGATGTCGAAGTGAGTGTTTTTGTTCTGTTCAACAAGATCGATGCGACGACCCCGGCTATCGTCTCGCGGCGCAACGGACGGGTCGGCGTCGCGACCGCGACCCTCGCGCAGCTCGAAGCGCTCGATGGCAATCCGGCGATTCAGCTGATCGAACTGGGCGAAACACTCAAGGCGCCGAATCCTTCGGTGACGGTGGCAGTGCCGCCAGCCCCCCCGACCGATCGCCATGCCACGCTCAACCACGGTAGCCTCGCCTCTCCCCATGGCGATGCCATTGCGCTCGATGCGGTCGGCGAGAATGTGCTGGTTGGCATCATCGATGTCGGTGGCATCGACTTTGCGCATCCCGATTTCCTCGACGACAAGGGCAACTCGCGCGTCATCGCGATTTGGGACCAGGGCGGCGATGCGTTTGATCCGCCGGAACTGACGGTGAGCGAAGGCAAGTCGGGCCGATCGACCGGCTATGGGTCGGAGATTACCGCTAAGGACATCGGCTTCGCATTGCGCGAAGCGGCCAAGTCGAAGCTGTCGCCACACGATCTGGCTCCCCAATCGGTGCGCGAGCGCGGCTCGCATGCCACCCATGTCTCGAGCATCGCGGCGGGTCGTTCGGGCGTCTGCAAGCGCGCTGGGATTGCCGCAGTGATGATTGCGATCGGGGATCGCGACTACGACCGCGGCAAGAGCTTCTACGACACGACGCGGATCGTCGATGGCCTCGCCTATCTGTTCGATCTCGCCGAGCGCAAGAAGTACAAGGCCGTCTCGATCAACATTAGCCTCGGCACCAACGGCGGTGCGCATGACGGCTCGGAATTCGTGTCGCGCTGGATCGATACCTCGATGTTCGAACCCGGGCGCGCGATCTGCGTCGCGGCGGGCAATTCCGGCCAGGACCAACCGCAATATGATGGTGATCTCGGATTCTGGTCGGGGCGGGTCCATGCTAGCGGGAAGATACCATCAGCGAGCCTGCGCACGGACCTGGAATGGGTGGTCGTCGGCAATGGGCTCGAAGATATCTCAGAGAACCAGATGGCGATCTGGTACGGTGCCGAGGACGAGTTCGCAGTCACGCTGTTCGCGCCCGACGGCACCGCGATCGGTCCCGTGCTGCCGGGCGAACGGATCGAAAATAAGATGCTCGCCGACCGCACAATGGTGTCGATCTACAATCGTCTGAGCGACCCCAAGAACGGCGACAACTGCATCACGCTGTATCTCAGCCCCTTCATGGGCCGGCCGGTGATCGGAATCACCTCGGGATCGTGGAAGGTGCGGCTGACCGGCCGGACCATCCGAAATGGAGCTTTCAATGCCTGGATCGAGCGTGACGATCCCGCGCGCGGTGCCAGCGCGCAGTGGCGGCTGCCCTCCTTCTTCGGCGGATCGAGCTATGCCGATCATTCGACCCTGAGCTCGCTCGCCTGCGGCCCGCGCGTAACCGGCGTCACCAACTACGACGCCGCGCGCGAAGCGCTCGCCGTTACCTCCAGCCAAGGCCCGACGCGCGATGGCCGCGCCAAGCCCGAAATTGCGGCACCCGGCACCGACATCATCGCGGCCTCGGGCTTCGATCCCGAAGCGCAATGGGTGGCTATGAGCGGAACCAGCATGGCGAGCCCCTACGTCGCAGGCGTCTCGGCGCTGATGCTTTCGCTCAATCCCGGTCTTACCGCCGCGCAGATCAGCGGCATCATCCGCCGCACCTCGCAGCCTCTGCCAGGCGCGAGCTACGCCTGGAGCAACGATGCCGGCTTCGGTGTGATCGACGCCGAGGCCTGTATGATCGAGGCGGTGCGCATCGGCCAGGACGCGCGTGATCTCACGAAGAAGAGGATGGGATGAGGATCGAGATATTTCCGAGTGCCAGCGGCGACTGCGTGCTGGTGACCTCGGCAGACGGCAAGCGCTTGCTCGCCGATGCCGGGCTCCCCGATGCCTACGAGGCATATATCGCGGATCCGCTATCCCGGCTGCACGCGGCGGGCGAAGTCATCGACGTCGCCTATGTCTCTCATATCGACCGCGACCATATCGGCGGAATCCTGCGCCTGCTCGATCATGAAGTTGCCTGGCGGGCCTATGATCATTCGCGTAGCGCAGGCGGGCGCTTACGCAAACCCAAGGTGCCGCGACCGCCCAAGATCGGCGAGATCTGGCACAACGCTTTTCTCGAGGACATCGAGCGCACCGAGAAGGTCGATCTCGGCACCGCGCTGACCGCGAGCGCCGGTGTACTCGCCGGGCTCAATGCAGCCGCGCTCGGCGACCGCGACAGCCGGCAGATTGCCTCCGCGGTGCAGATGCTGGCCTTGAGCGTCGGCGACGCCATTGAGGTCAACTGGCGGATCGGCGCCGACCAGCTCGACCTCCCGCTCAATCCGGCGTTCGGCGGCGAGCTCATGACCGCGCGGCCCAAGACGCCGATCGCGCTCGGCTCGTTGTCGATCACGGTGCTGGGTCCGACAAGCGAGCAGCTGCGCAAGCTTCGCACCGATTGGATCGCTTGGCTCAAGAAGAGCAAGGACTACGTCGAGAAGCTGCGCAAGCAACATCAGCGCGACGCCGACGCGATCGGCTCGGGTGCGAGCGCGCTGGATTTCGCAGGTTTAAGCCGTGACATTGCGCTGGCGGTCGAGAAGGACGTTACGCCGCCCAATCTCGCTTCGCTGGTGCTGATGGTCGAGGAAGGCGGCAAGCGGCTGCTGCTCACCGGCGATGCGGGCGACGAAAGCCTGCTCGGTTATCTAAAGGACGCCAAGCTGCTCGACGCCTCTGGCCAGATCATCGTCGATGTCCTCAAGGTACCGCACCACGGTGCGCACAACAGCTTTTCCAAGGACTTTGGGAAAGCCGTCCGCGCGCGGCACCTCATTTTCTGCGGCGACGGCGAGCATAACAATCCCGAGCCCGACGTGGTGAAGGGGTATATCAATGCGATCAAGGCGGCGCCGCTGGCGGGCGGCGAGCAAACCGTCTTCTGGTTCAACTGGTCGTTGGTGCGGGCGACCGACTTTCTCAACCTGTGGGTCGAGGTCGAGGGGCTGTTCGATAGCGCTGCCCGCAATGCCGGTATTGTGCGACGCTCGCTGCGGAGGAACGAGGGCAGCATGACGATCGACCTTTGAGGCGGGCTCTCGGGCGACGTTGAAACGGGGAGCAAGGCATGGCTTTGGTGGGGGCATCGACAGCATGGGAGGAGTGCAGGATCGCGCTGGGCGCGGCCATCCTTCACCATTACGGCGTCACGGTTTCGGGCAGTGACTGGTGGTGCTGTCAGCCTAATTGCAACCCGTCTTCGGTGGTCGCGGGAATCCCCAAACTGCCCTGCGGCTAGCTAATCACTGCCCGCCACTCCGCAAGGAATGCGAAGCGCCGGGCTTTGTAATGTTGACTGTTGATGAAGTGGCGTTCCTGGTTGAAATGGTTGTGAATAGAAGCGTGGACCGAGCTTAACTTCTGCAGCGTATGCATCTGTCGAAACCGCAGCATCGCCCGCTCCCGTGGTCGGAACGGCTGGTGTGAATTCTCGGCCCGATTGTTCAACCAGCGGTCAGTCTTATGGGCATTGGCGTTGCTGACCTGACCCCCTGATATTCCTCCACGATGGATTAGAGTCCGGCCCTTGAAAGAGGACGGACGATGAAGCGAACGCGGTTCACGGAAGAGCAGATCATCGGGATTTTGAAGGAGGCCGAGGCTGGCGCAAAGACG
>JAIXQH010000063.1 GCA_027484055.1 Verrucomicrobiaceae bacterium
ATCCGTCCAAGCGACCAATGATGAAGGAGTCGTCCTCTTCCACGCGGTCAGCCAGAAAAAGAACCCTGGTGGCTTCAACCACGAAGTGAAAATGCTTCTCGATGGGAAAGACCTATAATTTTTCACCCTTCAAAGGCTCGCGACTGCCATCCGGCAGGATTTCCCAGCGCTCATTCTTCTGCGTACTCTTCCAAGTCCCATCATCTTCCAAGATATCCTTGGACACCAATTGCTCATATTGCCAGCCCTGCGCCAGCCGTGTCCGCTGCAGCATCGACTTCGAGACCATTTTCTCCGGCACGATCTCGGTTCCGCGATAGGCTTCGGTGATCGCCTGGCTACGTTTACCCGATTCTGAGTGGACTTGCCGATAGGCCTTCCCTTCCGAGCCTGCTTCAAAAAACTTCGTAACGACTTCTCGGATCCGCTTCTGATTGTCGAATCTCACTTCATGGATTTCCGAACGAAATCGATACACCCGCCCCGGGATCGGGGTGCGCCAACCCTTTTCCTTGGTAAGAACCGTGTCGTCGGAATTCCACCTCGTCACCGCCCAGCCCATTTTAAGTTTTTCCACCTGAACGACCACATAGCTCGATTGCAACTGGCATTCACCGTTGTTCGACATCCGTAAAATCCGCATTCCCTCACAGTCCGTGAACTGAGGCGGCGTCTCGCGAATCGATGGACTCGTCGGATACCATTTGTAATACCATTTCAAATAATGGATTCCCCACCCCATCTTTTTTTCCTCTTGATCCCATGTGAGATATTCCCCGCTCGTCGGGATTAAATCAAAAAAGGATGAAAACACCGGTGGCGAAAACCCCGCTTTGATCCGCTCCAATTCTTTACCCGTAAATGGCGCATCCTCATCCCAAGGCGCAGCTATCTCAATTTGCGGTCCCAGCTCTGCGGCCTGAGTCGCCGTCAGAACCAAAAAACCGAACCCAAGGATTCGCCGCATGCATCGCATGGCTTAGGAAATCAAATTACCTCGCGAACTCAAGAGCTTAGAATCCACCACCAAGATTGCAACTTACTTCACGGATCTAAAATACCCGAAAACACCATATATAGTGGTTAATTGAAATTTTTAACACCGCATGCAGTGTAATTTCGAGTTCTCGGGTTGCAGTTCAGCGCGGATTGACTAGTCTCAACCAGTCCAAGTTCCCTCTCGGATTGAACCCCTAACCACGCTCCTGTCTGCATGTATTTAAAAACTCTCGAAATCCACGGCTTTAAATCCTTCGCGGATAAAACCGTGTTTGAATTCGCCAAAGGCGTCACCGGCATCGTCGGCCCCAACGGCTGCGGCAAGTCAAACGTCGTCGATGCCATCCGCTGGGTGCTCGGTGAAACCTCCGCCAAAGCCCTCCGTGGCGGCGAAATGGCCGACGTCATTTTCAACGGCACCGAGAAACGGAAACCCCTCGGCATGGCAGAAGTCACCCTCACCATGGCCGATTGTGAAGGCCCGCTGAAGGTCGATTTCAACGAAGTCGCCCTCACCCGCCGGGTCTTCCGCGACGGTCGCTCAGAATACCGCATCAACGGCACGCTCTGCCGGCTCAAGGACATCCATGACCTCCTCATGGACACCGGCATCGGCCGCACCGCCTACTCGATCATGGCCCAGGGCCAAATCGACCAGATCCTCTCCTCCAAGCCCGAAGAGCGCCGCGCCGTCTTCGAAGAGGCCGCTGGCATCACCAAGTTCAAGCGCGAGAAAAAGGAGGCCCTTCGTAAACTCGAATTCACCGAGGCCAACCTGCTCCGCGTTTCCGACGTGCTCGCCGAGCAAGAGCGCCGGATGAATTCCCTCCGCCGCCAGGTCGCCAAGGCCCGCCGCTACCAGACCCTCGCCGCAGACACCCGCGTGCTCGACAGCCACCTCGGCCACCGCAAATTCGTCCAACTCACCGCCGAGCGCGACGAACTCGTCGTCTCCATCCGCGGCCTCGAAGTCCGCGATACCGAGCTAGAGCGCCAGCTGCCCGCCAAGGAAGAAGCCGTCACCGAAGCGCGCACCGCCGCTCGGATCTTCGAAGGCGAACTCGCAGAACTCCGCCAGCGCCTCAATGAGCACCGGAACGCGCTGAACTCCGCCGCTGGCCGCATGGCCTTCAATGACGAGCGGAAATCCGAACTCGAATCCCGCATCCGCCAGAACCACGAAGACATCGCCGAAACCCGCGAAAAGCTCGCCCAACAAGAATTCGAGTTCACCGCCGCGAATGAGTCGCTCGACCAACTCAGCCGCATCATCGCAGAAAAGGAAATCCAGCTCGCCGAGCAGGAAACCCGCACCAAAGGCACCCGCGACGAGCGCGAGACCATCGAGGCCGCACTCCGCGAAACACGCGGCGAAGCGAACCGCACCCAGACCATCATCGCCTCCATGCAGGCGAAGATCGAGAGCGCCCTCGCCCAGCTAGAAGGCAACCGCGAGCGCTCCCGCCAGCTCGGAGAAGAGCAGCAACGCCTCACCCTGGAGCTCGAAGAATTTCGCGCCGAGCAAGCCCGCATCGTCAGCGAAGTGGAGTTCACCGGCTCCCAGCTCGGCATGCTCGAAGAGTCCTTCCAAGTCGCCGAGCGCACTTACCAACACACCCGCGGCGATCTCGACGCCGCTCGTGCCGCCGCCATTGAGTCGAATAAAGTCCTCGCCCAGCGCTCAGCCCGCTTCGACGCCGTCCGCCAACTTGTCGAGAGTGGTGAGGGATTTGAAAAAGGCACCCAGAACGTGCTCAAAGGCCTCGGCCAGCCAGACGATTTCAAACCCGGCATCCACGGCGTGCTAGCCTCCTTCATCGAGGCAGAAAACTCCTGCGCCCGCGCCATCGAGTCCGCCCTTGGAAATCACCTGCAAGCCGTTCTCGTCCAGGACCAAGCCATGGCAGAAGCCATCATCAGCCGCCTCACCGAGAAGCAGTTAGGTGTCGCCGCCATCCTTCCCGAGTCCTTCGTCGAGCACTCGCCCGGCAGCCAAATGGAGGCTCTCCCGGAAGGCGCCACTGCCTGGGCACTCGACCGCGTGAAATCCGATAAACGCATTTCCTCCGTCATCGAGAAATTGTTGGAAAAGGTTCTCATCGTCCCCAATCTCGCCACCGCTCTCCGCCTCCGTCCGACCCTTCCCGGCGTTACCCTCGTCACCCTCGCCGGCGTCATCCTCAGCGGAGAAGGCATCTTGCGCGGCGGCACCGGAGCCGAGGGCAGCACCTCGGTGCTTGAGCTACAAAATGAAGTCCGCAGCCTCGCCGCTGAAGTCACCTCCCTCACCGAGGCCGACCTCGCGGCCCGCACCCGCGTCACCGATCTCGAATCCCGCCTCGAACAACTTCGCGAAGAAGTCGAAGTCTCACGCGAGCGTCTCCAACGCCAGAAAGTCAACCTTTCCACTCTCCAAGGCCAGCTCAGCCTCGCCTCGCGCGAGGTCGAGAATTTCGAAACCAAACTCGAAAACGTCAAATGGGAGCTCGGTGAACTCGAAAACCGCGAGCGCCTCGCCGCCGAGAGCCGTGAGCACCTCGAAGACGAACTCGTCTCCGCCCGCGACCGCCTCGAAGCCCTCGAAAATGAAGCTCGCCGCCTCCAGTCTGAGTCCGACTCGGTGGTCCGCCGTGAGCTCGACATCGTCGAAGAACTCAACGCCCTCCGTACCGAACTCGCCGTGGAGCGCCGTGCGAAACAATCCGCCGAGGAACAGCAAAAGCCGATGGAAGCCCGGCTCTCCGAGCTGCGCGGTCTCGCCATCCGCCGGGAAACCGAGATCGAAGCCTTCGACCAGCGCATCGAAGCCGCCCATGGCGAAAATGCCCGCCTCGCCGAAGAATGTGAAAGCCACCGCGCGGAAGTCGAAGACCTCCAAGTCGAGATCAATACCCGCTCCACCGGCCGCAGCGCGCTGCTCGAAGCGATTGAAACCGCAGAAACCCACCTCGCCGCCATCCGCCGGGATCTTTCCAAAGTGAACGAGCAAAAAGGCCGCGAGGAAATCGCCTGCACCAAGCTTGATCTCCGCATCGAGAGCCTCACCACCACCATCCAAGAGCGCCACCAGATCGACCTTTCCACCTTCGAGCCAGACGCCCACGCCCTGCTCACCAGCATCGCCTCCCAGAAAGCCCTCCAAGGTCGCGGCGGCCGCCAATCCCTCGTCACCGGTGAAGATTCCGAGGAAAATCCCGACGACGACATGCCCACCGTGGTGGTCGATGGCACTCACGACGAGGCCATGGAGCTGCCAGGTGAAATGACCGGCGAGCCAGACTGGGACTTCGTGGAATCCATCGTCGCCGACATCAAACGCCGCCTCGACGCCATGGGCCCGGTCAATCTCGACGCCATCGAGGAATTTGAAGAACTCGAAGAACGCTACAACTTCCTCAAGGGCCAGCACGACGACCTTGTCAATTCCAAGGGCGAGCTGCTCGAAGTCATCGACCGCATCAACACCGAGACCCAGCGTCTCTTCGCCGAGACCTTCGCCCAGGTGAAAATCAACTTCCGCGAGATGTTTAAAGAGCTCTTCGGCGAAAAGGGCGAGGCCGACCTCACCCTGCTCGACGAGTCAGATCCACTGGAGTCCGGCATCGACATCACTGCCAAACCACCCGGCAAAAAGCTCCAATCCATCACCCTGCTTTCCGGTGGCGAACGCTCGATGACCGCCGTCGCCTTGCTGTTCTCGATCTACATGATCAAGCCCAGCCCCTTCTGCGTGCTCGATGAGTTGGACGCCCCGTTGGACGAGTCGAACATCAACCGCTTTGTCAAAGTGCTCGACCGCTTCATCGACAACTCGCAGTTCATCATCGTCACCCACTCCAAGCGCACCATGGCCCGTGCCGACGTGATGTATGGCGTGACCATGGAAGAATTCGGTGTCTCCAAACCGGTCGGGATGCGTCTCACCGCAGACGACGGCTCAAACACCGCAAAGACCACGGCCACCAGCGCCGCGCAGAAAGCCGCCCTAAGGCTGGACGCGTAACAAAGGATTTCTCCAGACAGGAGAGAGGGAACCGGGGGGTGGGATGGAGGTCCGAGTGGATCTCCATTTCACCCCTCACTCACAGCCGCTGCGGAGGCGGGTGACTCAGATCTGGAAGTCCGGTGTATTTGAGTCCAGGTGCAGTCCGCACTCATACTTCTCACCGGCGAAGCGGCTCGACTCGGCGTCGTCCTTGGCTGCTGGGCGGGTGCTGTGCCAATCCCCCATGGTGACGTATCCCTGCTCGGCGAGAGGGTGACGAGGTAGGTCGTTCTGGTGGAAATAGAGATCCACTTGAGCGTCTGCCCAGTCGAGAATCGGGTAGGCCTTCACGGTGCGCTTTTGCTGCTCAACGAAGGGCCGGTCCACGCGGGTGCTGGACTGCGAGCGACGTAGGCCACTGAGCCAGACGTCGCCGCCGATTTCGCGCAGGGCGCGGTTCATTGGCTCGATCTTGGTGATGAGGCCGTAGCGGTCCGCGTCGGCTTGGCTGGTTTCCCAGAGATTTCCCCACAGCGCTTGCATGCGCGCAGCGGAGACGGTGGGCTGATAGATGCGGAGGTCGAGGTTGAGCTTGGAGGTGAGTTCCTCGGCGTATTGATAGGTTTCCGGAAACAAGAAACCCGTATCGATGAAGACAACCGGAATCTTCGGTGCGTGTTCGTGAATGAGATGCAGCATGACGGCTGCCTGCAGGCCGAAGCTGGTAGAAGCGACGAGGCGGTCACCTAACTGCTCATAGAGAAAACGCAAGCGCTCCCCTGCCCGCTTGGACGCAAGCACGGCGGAGAGTTCCTCAGGCTGGATATCTTGAGAAATCACAGCAGGGGCTTCGAATTTGAGCGCTTCCATGGAGATTAGAGTGAGACGAGGGCTTCTGGCTTGATGTTTTTGTGGAAATCCGGGCCTTGCACGGTGGCGGCGACGTAGTCCTTGCGGATGCAGAAGTCGCCGAAGCGCTCACCTTCGTTCCGCTCCTTCGCATAATGCTTAAGGATGGGTGCTAGGAGAGGCTTGATGTTTTCCGCTGCAACGTTTTCCCGATAGAGCTTGGAGAGGCGCTGACCTGCGAAGCCGCCGCCGAGGTAGACATTGTAGGAAGCTGGGCCACGCCCGACGAAGCCGATTTCTGAGATGAAGGGACGCGCACAGCCATTCGGGCAACCGGTCATGCGGATGGTGATGGCATCGTGGCGGAGACCATTCTCTTCGATGGATTCTTCCAACTCGGTGAGTAGATCAGGCAGGTAGCGCTCGGCCTCTGCGAGGGAGAGTCCGCAGGTGGGCAGAGCGACACAGGCCATGGAATTGAGACGCAGGGCGCTTTTCAAGTGACTGCCTTTGATGCCGTATTCTTCGAGCAGGCGCTCGATTTCCGGGCGCTTGGCAGGTGAGACGTTGGCGATGATGAGGTTCTGATTCGCGGTGAGACGGAAGTCGCCGTCGTGGATTTTCGCGATCTCGCGGAGTCCCGTGCGCATCGGGTAGCTGGGCGTATCGAGCACGCGCCCACCGGCGATGAAGAGGGTGAGATGGGAGTTGCCATTGTCATCTTCCACCCAGCCGTAGCGGTCACCATTGTCCTCGAATTTGAAATCGCGGACCGGGCCGAGTTCGTAGCCGAGGTATTCGTTGAGCTTGGCGAGGATCCATGGGGCACCGTAGTCGTCCACGGTGTATTTGAAGCGCGAGTGCTTGCGGTCGGTGCGGTCGCCGAAATCGCGCTGCACAAGCACGACCTTTTCAGCGACATCGACGACTTGCTCAGGCGTGCAGAAACCGATGACATCCGCGATGCGTGGGTAGGTGGCATCGTTACCGTGAGTGGAGCCCATGCCGCCGCCGACGGCGACGTTGTAACCGACGAGTTCGCCACCTTCGACGATGGCGATGAAGGAGAGACAATTTGCGTAGATGTCCACATCGTTAGACGGTGGCACGGCGATGGTAATTTTGAACTTCCGTGGGAGGTAGGTCTTGCCATAGATCGGCTCGACTTCTTCTTCGGTGGACTCGATTTTTTCCCCATCCAACCAGATCTCATGGTAGGCACGAGTCTGTGGCGTGAGGTGGGCGGAAATGTCCTGCGCAGCCTTAAGGGCGAGGGCGTGGATTTTCGAGAGATTGGGGTTCGGATTGCACATCACATTCCGGTTCACGTCACCACAGGCGGCGATGGTGTCCATGGCGCATTGGTTGATCTCCGCGATGGTACGCTTGAGGTTGGTCTTGATGATGCCATGGAACTGGAAGGCTTGGCGGGTGGTGAGCTTGATGGTGCCGTTGGCAAACTGGGTGGCGAGGCGGTCCGTTTCCAACCATTGCTGCGGGGTGGCGACACCACCGGGCACACGGATGCGGATCATGAAGCTGTAGGCTTTTTCAAGCTTGTGCTTGCGGCGGTTCGCACGGATGTCGCGGTCATCCTGCTGGTAAGTGCCGTGGAATTTGAGGAGTTGCTGGTCATCCTCGCACATCGCACCGGTGGATAGATCGGCAAGCCCTTCGGCGATGGTGCCGCGGAGGTAGTTGCTGTCGATCTTGATGTATTCGTTGGCAGAGAGTTTTTTGTCACTCATGGTGTTGGGAAGTTAGAATTGAAAAATGTTAGTAAACGTCGCGTTGGTAACGTTTGGTTTTCTTGAGGTCTTCGACGTAGGCTTCAGCAGCCTCACGGGTGACGGCGGCTTGGTTTTCGACGATGGAAATGAGGGCTTCATGGACGTCGTGAGCCATGCGGTTGGCATCGCCACAGACATAGAAGTGGGCGCCTTGTTCGAGCCACTGGTAGAGTTCCTGTGCCTGTTGGATCATGCGGTCTTGCACGTACACTTTTTCCGGTTGGTCCCGGGAGAAGGCGACGTCGAGACGGGTGAGCACGCCGTCCTTGAGGAAGTCCTGCCACTCAAGTTGGTAGAGGAAGTCGTAGGTGTAGTGTTGGTCACCGAAGAAGAGCCAATTTTTGCCAGTGCTACCGAGTGCGGCGCGGTGCTCGACAAAGGCGCGGAAGGGTGCGACGCCAGTGCCGGGGCCGACCATGATGACGGGGGTGGCCCCATCGGCAGGGAGGCGGAAATTCTTGTTGGGCTGGACGAAGACTTGGACCGGATTTCCCGTTTTGACGAGGTCTGCAAGGTAAGTGGAGCAGACGCCTTTCCGCTCGCGGCCATGGGTCTGGTAGCGCACTGCGGCGACGGTGAGGTGAACCTCATCCGGGTGCGCGAGTGGACTGGAGGCGATGGAATAGAGACGCGGTGGTAGCTTGCGGAAGATGCCAGTTAGGGCTTCGGCCGAGAGGCCGTTAGGAGCAAAGGCGAGCAGCGCGTCGATAATTTCACGACCGTTGTTGAAGTCTTTGAGGCGGTCCTTGGCATCCTCAGCGAGCAGCTCGCGAAGGGTGGCGGAGTCTGCGGCTTCGGCAAGCTTGGTGAGCACGGCACGGGAGAGCGCGGTGATGTCGTAGTCTTCTCGGAGGGCATCGGCGAGAAGCTTGCGGCCAACATTTTTGACTTCGATTTCTTCGTTCCCCGTGAGCTTGGCGGCTTGGAGAATGGCTTTGACAACGTCTGGTGCATTGACAGGAAGCACGGCGAGGGCATCGCCGGGTTCGTAGCTGAGACCCGATGCGGCGAGAGAGAATTCGAGGTGGATGGTTTCCTTGTGCGAGCCTTCACCATTGAGGACCACGGTGTCGATCGTCTCGGCAGGAAACGGATTTTTCTTACCGTATTCCGTGGTGGCGACGCTGGCCACGGCTTCAAAGGCAATTGGCGCAGCGGAGGTCGGAGCCAGCGCCGTAAGCGCGGATTCGAGCCATGTGGCATAGGAATCTTCGTAGTCCACGTCACAATCGACACGAGCAGCAACCCGGGTCGCACCGAGTTTTTCCAACTTGGCGTCTAGATCTTTACCGGTTTGGCAGAACTTTTCGTAGGAGGTGTCACCTAGGGCGCAGACGGAGAATTTGACACTCGCGAGGGACGCTTCCGAGGCCATAAAATCTTTGTAGAAGGAGGTAGCGGTCTCGGGTGGCTCTCCGTCGCCCCAAGTGGAGACGATGAGGAGCAGATTGGAGGCTTTCGCCAAATCGGCGGTGGCAAAGTCGGACATGTTTTTCATGACCGCTTGAAAGCCCCGCTTTTTCGCAGCTTTGACAGTGCGATCTGCAAGAACTTCGGAATTTCCCGACTCCGTGCCATAGAGGACGGTGAGTTTAGCGGTCGCCGTGGCAGATCCGGCAGGAGCAGCACCGGGGGCAGATCCGGCGAGGAACCCGCTAAGCCAGCCGCGTTGTACAGGATTGAGGCTAGCGAGGAGTGATTCCAGCGCACGGCGCTGGTCGGAAGTGAATGGGGCGTGCTCTGGAAACATAATCCTTAGTTCATTACCTTGTTTTATGAGGTTTCGACCAAAAGGTGCATACGAAGTGGCGTGTAAGCAATAAATTTTTCAGGACTCCACTCGATTTTCCGCAAGAAAATGACAAATCTGAGGTATTGGGCAATGATGACAAAATTGAGAAACCCATTTCTAGCTCTTCTAGTTCTCTCCATGCCGCTGCATGGAAAAATCACCATGGCTCCTCTTTTCCAAGACGGGGCAGTGCTCCAACGGGACAAGCCGCTCGTCGTATGGGGAACGGGTGAACCGATGACCCCCGTCTCGGTCAGCTTCGCTGGCCAGACGAAATCGACCACGACGAATGCTAGAGGCAAGTGGCAAGTCACTCTTGGGGCGCTGCCGGCCAGCATGGAAAACCGGACCATGAGCATCACGGAAAAAGGATCGCCTGCGATGGAGGTGAAGGAGCTATGGGTCGGGGAGGTTTGGCTGGCGAGCGGTCAGTCCAACATGCAATACGTCGTCGCACAAACCGTAGCCGAAGATCAGGCAGAAGCAGCCAAGGGTCCGGTGCCACTCATGCGTCTATTTCAAGTCCCACGCACACTGAATCTGACTCGACAAGAAACACTGGAAGCCAGCTGGACAGCTGCGACTCCGGAGACGGCCAAGGGATTTTCTGCGGTGGCTTATCTTTTCGGGAAAAAACTTACGGAAGAATTGAAGGTGCCAGTCGGAATGATTCATAGCTCGTGGGGTGGCTCAAAAATCGAACCTTGGTGGGCGGAAGAGGGTCTCGTCGGGATCGATGAACTGAGTGACATCAGGACGCAGCGTTTGGCGAAAAGCCCAGGATTTCCCGAGTATGATCAGGCGTTCCGGCGCTTTGTCTCAGACATGCGGGACTGGTCCAATCTGACAACGAAGGCTCTAGACTCAGGCCTGAAGATAACGCCCATGCCAGTGGCTCCAGGATTATTGGCTATGGGACATAATAGCGAGTCCGGCACCTACCAAGCCATGATTCATCCATTAGTGCCGTATGCGCTGAGGGGATTCCTCTGGTATCAGGGGGAATCCAACAATGGTGACGGGATGCTGTATGCGGCGAAGATGAAAGCGCTCATCGCAGGTTGGCGCCATCAGTTCCAGAATGAGGATGCGCCCTTCCTGTTTGTTCAAATCGCGCCCTATAACTACGGTGAGACACGTGGCCAGGATTTACCAGAGCTCTGGGCCGCGCAGCAAAAAACACTAGAGATTCCTCATACGGGAATGGCGGGGACCCAGGACATCGCAACCATCAAAGACATTCATCCACCGAATAAGGGAGAAGTCGCAAGACGCCTCGCACGCTGGGCGCTGGCCGATACGTATGGGCAGAAAGAATTGGTGAAATCCGGCCCATTGTATGCGGGCTATGATGTCACGTCGGCAGGGATCGTGATTCATTTTTCCAATGTCGGAAGCGGCTTGACGACTCGGGATGATAAGGCAGCCACCCTATTTGAAATTGCCGGAATTGATGCCGTCTATCAGCCAGCTCAGGTGAAAATTTTTCCTGACGGGAAGTCACTTCTCCTCTCAAGCCCCGCTGTGTTGAAACCCGATCGCGCACGCTTCGCATGGGCACAGCTCGCGGAGCCGAACTTGATCAATCGTGAGGGATTACCCGCAGTAGCGTTCAACACGCATTGGCCAAAAGACCCGACTTTGACGAAGAACGCAGCCGCAGGAAAAAGCGCGGAGTCCAGCGACCCGAATCCTAATAAACCATGGAATGCTGGATTAACGGATGGTGTCTGGGGCAACAAGGCCGGAACTTGCTTTGCGACGGGTCCCTCAAAGAGTTTTCCAAAATCGGTAACCGTGGACCTGGGCGCGACGCAGTCGATCCATGCCATCGCCTACGGGACGCCAGAAATCGGCTCCACGAAGAGGGTTGCCATTTCGGTGAGTGTGGATGGAAAGGAATTCGTAGAAGTCGGCCGTGCCGATTTCCCGTTCAAAAAAGCGAAACGAGAGTTAGTCCGTTTCGAGCCCAAGTCCATGCGTTATGTGCGAGCGACGTTTGTGGATTCATACGCAGAACGCAACGGTTATGAACCGAGCTTTGGCTTCCTGTCCGAGCTGGAGGCTTATACAAAATAACCGCTCAAGCAGCCCAGAACCAGTTCATCACCACTTCGATTTCGGGGTGGATGCTGTGATGGACTGGGCAGCCACGAGCGGCGCTTTCAATGAGTTTCCGCTCTGGATGTGTGCCGGGTAAGGGTATATTCAAGTCGAGCTCTAGCCGCTTGATCCGCCGTGGTTGGTCATCTGACATGAATTTACGAACGGTGACAGTCATTCCCTCGACTGCGATTTCTTTACGCTTGGCGAGGATACCAATGACCGTCGCCATGCATGATCCGAGTGCCGTTGCGAGGAGATCGGTGGGGGAAAAAGCTTGGCCAAGGCCGTTATTATCTAGCGGCGCATCGGTGCCAATGACAGCTCCAGAGGGTTGATGAACGGCGCGGCAGTGGAGGTTGCCCTCGTAGGAGAGTTTGATTTCGACCATGGTGGGTGAGGTGGGCAGGTTATTCTGATTTTTGTGGAACTTTGGCGAGTACGACACGGAAGCCATAAATCGAGTCTGGGTAAGTCGGCAACATGGCATTTCTCGATCCAAGCATGAGGCTCTCGCGTTGGTGGCTGGACCACCCGCCTCCCCGGAGGACTCCTAGCGCGTGATCACTAGACAGCGGATCGCTGACCCATTCTTGAGCGTTACCACTCAGATCGTAAAGCCCGTTGGCACTTGGTGGAAAGGAGCCGACTGGAGAAGTTTGGACGAAGCCATCTCGGTAGTCTGAGATGATCGAATCTTCTGTCACTCCAGGTGCTCGCGTGGCAGTGACGTCGGCAAAATTTCCTGAGTTTTGCGAGGGCGGCCACGCGTCCCCCCAAGGATATAGCGCTTTTTTATGAAAATCTCTCAGACCCGGATTCCCCCCCTCTTCATCATTCAAGCCCGCCATCTCGCTCCACTCCAAATCGGTCGGCAGCCGGTAGATATGCGTCTGCGCGATCCGGTCGCCTTTCCGCTCACGCTCGGTGAGCCAAGCACAAAAGGCATCCGCATCCTCGCGGGTTACATTCACAACCGGGTGCTCGGGGGTTTGTGAAAATCCTGGGCTGCGTGGGTTGGCGTAGTCGGTTTCTTTGCAAAACAGGCGGTAATCGCGAACTCTCGTCTCCCAGCTAGAAACCATCAGCTCTTGGCCGATTGGGACGAATTTCATTTGAATGCCGTTTTCCCAAGGTTTGCCAAAAACAACGCCGAGGCTCTTCTCAAGGGTAAGTCGGCGACTGATTTTCTGGCCCTCTTCGACGCGGATATCGATCGTTAACGGCTTATAACCTTCATGCACCAAGTAGAGCTGCCAGTCTCCAGGTTTCACCTTGCTGATGACCAAGGAATCCGTGGTGGAGCCCTTGGAAACCCGGTTGCTCGGGTCCTGCAGATCGTTCATGTAAACCTCGACGCCGGTCGGGTCAGTGGTCAACTCCACTTCCCCATAAACGATCTGGCGGACCATGATCCGAAAGGGGTTTAGTTGATTGGCAATTGCCCGTGGGGTGAGAATTTTCGGGTTTCCGACTGGCTCTATCAGGGGTAAGACGTCATGATCATCGGTTAAGAATCCGGCTTTGTAGCCACCATTTTTAAACCAAGCGCAGAACGCATTTGCCTCGTCGATGGAGGCGAGCACAACTGAAGATGGCTTGGCATTCCCATTCGGTGAAATGGTTGAAAAATCCACGGAATCTAGAGAGATATTTGCCGCCGTCGCATATTGCTGCCACATCCCCTTGGTGACATAGCCTGCGCTTTCATGGTCTTGGCCGACTGCTTGATAGACGTTTCCAAAATGATCCATCCACGACACACCCGGTTCAGGCGGGGAAAACACTTCCAAAGGCGCGAACAACAGTAGCGGTTCCTTTACCACACTGAGCGGCACCGTGCCCTCCAGTATTGCGGGGCGGTAGCCATTTTTCTTGATGGTGAAGGAGTAGTATTCCCCGACTTTCACCGGAATCACGCCGGTCTGTGATAGCCCGATGAAGCTGCCATTCGCATCGAAGACTTCAGCACCTTCGGGTGCGCTGGCGATTCTCAACACACCAGACTGAATCGTTTCAGGACCGTCTTTCAGTTGGAATCGGCGATACCACTCACTGTCCTTGGCGACTTGCCAGCCAGCCCAGCATGAGAAACCAGTGAGCAGCAGTGTTGTCATCCATACAGCTACCCCGCTTTGGCGACGGCGCTTGCCTCGTTGCAGCCGCCGAAGTGCTGCCGCGAGTTCAGCGGCGGTCGAGATTTTCCGTTTTGAAATCCGTGGGTCGCAAATTTCACAGATGATCTTGTTGAGCTCCAGCCAGCGCTTCCTGTCACCTCCGGTGGTGATCTCATCGGGTAGCTCAGGGAAACTGAGGCGATCCTTACCGGTGGCGATTTCATAAAGAACTTTCCCTAGGCTATAAACATCCGCCTGCGCGGAGCCAGGTCCTTCTGGTGGCACAAAGCCTTCCGTCCCGACGAAGGTCCGCTGCCCGCGCACGGCCACCAGGCCGATGTCTGCCAACTTAGCCCGGCCATTGACGAAAATGACATTCGACGGTTTGACATCCCGATGGGCCAATCCCCGCTCATGCAAGTGGTCCAGCGCCTCTGCTAAACGCAATCCGACGTCAATGCACTCGTTGGTATCCCACTGGACACCTGCGCCTTGGTGATTGTCCGCACGTAGCGTCCGGGGCTCATATTCGATCGGGTTGATTTCTTGGCCGGACGTCATGTCGTCGCCGATTTCCATCACGTAGTAGTAAAAGGAAACCCCGTCGGGACTGCGGCCCACATGCAAGATATTCACTAAGGCCGGATGGTCGCGAGACATCGGCTCAAATTTTAAAATCCCTTCAAACTCGCGTTCGAAGCTTCGCTCATCGTCAAAATCTTCCCGCCATACGACCTTCACCGCCCGGAGAGCTCCCGTGACCCCGCGTGCAAGCCACACTTCACCGTAAGCCCCGCCACCGATTTTCCTAAGAACCTCGTGGTCGGGGATCGCGGGATGTGGGCGGATCTTACTCGGCATCAGTTTCTTCCTGGAATTTCGCCAGCTCCTTTTTCAGAACCGACCCGACCCGATGCTTCGCCAAATAGACTTGGGCCATGCTCACATTGAGCTGATCCTGCACCCGCTTGGCGTCCCACTGCTTGATGACGTAACAATCAAAAATTTGATACTGCTTGGGAGAAACGAGTGCCTTCACGCGAGTCAGAGCGGCATCTGCAATGTTTTTTTTCCACTCCGCATTCCATAAACGCGACAAGACGTCGCCTTGGGGATCTTCCACGCGGTCGATCACGGCGGTTTTCCGATCATTGTCCCAATCACCCACGATCATCGCCGTATCCTTCTTGCGCTTACGGAATTGATCATTGATTCGCCAGCGGGTCATGTTCATGAGCCAAGTTTTGAAGGAACCTTGCTCTGGGTCATACAGCTTCTTTTTGCTCTGCTTGGCGATCGATAAAATCGTCTCCTGCACGCAATCGAAGGCTTCGTCAGGGCGGAGGCCTGCCTTGACTGCTACGGAGTAAATCAAACGCCAGTAGGTTTGGTAAAACTCATCCCAAGTCCGTTGATCTTCCCAATTGTCAAGACGCGCGATGAGGCTTTTGCGAGTTTTCGCATAAGCCTGCACTAAAATCGCATCTCCCTCTATTTCTTTTTCCTCGTTGCCCTCAGACATCAGTGCCTGTGTAACTGATTCCTTGGCCGCTGTCTTTCACGGAATCTTTTTTTTCTAAAATGGGGCAATTAACTGGCTAAGAAGCGGTCTTAAGGTGCATTGAGCGAGAAATCGAGATGAGAATGGACCTCCGGGCCTTCCGGCGAATCAAAAGCGAATGTTCGCCTTTGAACCGATTCACAAGCCTTTTACGAAGCGACTCATTCGCCCATGCGGCGCATCCCACATGCAGCCACAAAATTGCATGTTTCGTAGGTCATTGTCCGCCCGTGTGTAAACGATTTCTCAAATAAAACATGCCAATTGAGAACATCCTACGACTTCGCAATTCCCACTCGCAGATCTCTCACGCTCCACAAGGTGCCCGCTACCGCACTCGCTCCTCCCCTCATCTTTCTCGCTCCATTCTTTCGCTTTGCTCCGAAGCGTTCGCGCGC
>JAIXQH010000060.1 GCA_027484055.1 Verrucomicrobiaceae bacterium
ATCCGTCCAAGCGACCAATGATGAAGGAGTCGTCCTCTTCCACGCGGTCAGCCAGAAAAAGAACCCTGGTGGCTTCAACCACGAAGTGAAAATGCTTCTCGATGGGAAAGACCTATAATCCTCTAATCCGCAGTTTCGATGGAGGATGGTGATCATGGGAGCTGCGTTTGAAGACGAAAAACCAACGATTCACCAGTTCACCCAATGGTTGAAAGAGCTCTGGTTTTTAGTTCCTGCCTGCGGGCGGTCAATTTCACCTAGACCGATTGCCAAAAATCATTGCCGAAACGCGAAGCTCCAAGGAGCGTCGATATTCTATCGACTGTCTTCAGCCGACATCCTGTCGGCCGAGAGCGAGACGGCGGATTCTAGGTTCATCAGAAAAATCTTCACGCATATCACATGCTGCAGTTGAACCGAAGCAGGGGGTATTACTCGGATTTCCAAATCTCAAAACCCGTGAAGACCTGTTCCAGCTTAAAGAAATTCCGTCTCAATTCTGACTGGTAATCAAAGCCCCGATGCTTGAGATCCGGGCGATTGATAATCACAAGGTCGGTTGTAATCAGGCTCGAAGGAACATCCGACTCTAGAACTTGGATCGCCTTGATCATGTCCATGCCGCCAGTACGGTAAGCATAATAACGAGTGGCGTTCATGTCGGCCTGCCACCATACCTTTTTACCCTCTTTTAGGGCCTCGATTACGATGCCGGTCGCCTTGCGGTAGTCATCGTTGGCATGGCGTTCGTGAAAGCGAACATTAAGTGCCGAAAGCGCCATGAAAAAACAGGCAGCCCCTCCGAGTGCTAGGGTAATCTTACGGCGTGGACCTTCCGCCCGTAGGCAAGCGGCCAGTGGCAAAAGAATTGCGGGAATCGCGGGACTCAAGTGTCGGCCTACGACTCGAAATTCCATCACGATGCCGATAACGGAAAGCAACAGCAAGGGCACTAGGACAGCTGCTACCCCGCCGATCAGGGCCTGCCGACGCCCACTCCGCGCCCAACTGGTCAGGCCGCAGAGCCAAGCAGCACCAATGCATAAGGTGGCGGGGACAAGCAGCCATAAGTGAGGAATCACTGATGCCAAACTCCGCCGGAGTTCATTCTTACCCGGCCCCAAGCCAAGCAGCCCAGTCATTTCATAGACGCCGAATAAGACATTTAGGATGCCAGCATCTTGAATCCCAACGGCCCGGTATCCCTTAAACATCATGAAAGCATAGTAGCCGCCCGCCGCCAGTGACACCATCAACCACGGCAGAGCACGCCACCAGAAATCCATGCGGCGCAGGCATTCCGGGCGTGACAGAACTGCACCGATGGCCACTCCCGCAGCCCACACCGCGCCTGTTAGGCTACAAACTATCAAAAACAAACACGATGCACAGACCGCGTGAACACCACGGAATCCTGGTTGGCTGGAGCCTTCCATCCAACGGCCCAGTGCTGCGGCTGCACAAGCACCGGCGGCGATCTGCATGGAATATGGGCGGAAATCATTTACAAAATAGAGGACAAACGGAGACAAGAGGCAGACCAGTGGCCAGAAGCGCACCCGTGCCAACACCACCACTGTTAGCACAAACCAGGGCAGGTTCGACATACGCAGTGCATACTCGCTCGTTGCGCCTATCACTTGGTGCCAGAACCAAGCGTAAAACATGTAAACTGGCATCAACACGTCCGATCCACGCAATTGTAACATCATCGCCCACCATTGATCGACTGTCGGCATCATGGCACGGAAGATTGTGCCACCCTCATCCATCCAGAAACTCTGATGACTGATGGCAGCAAGACCGACCGCGATGGCCACCAGTGAGAGCAGGACGAGACGGAAGATTTTGGGATGTGGAATGTTCAAGGTTGAGCTGGGTGAGGTGGGGCGTAGTCGGCCATGCCGAGCCCACATGGTTTACTCATTCATTGCTCGGGGGATGAAGTTCGTTAACCGAGTCATGCCCAATTGTCTTAAACACACCGACTCCCTTGCACAAGAGCGGCGTTACTGAAATTAACAGACTCTGAGCGACAGTGTTTGACGGTTGAACCGTTTGGCGAAATCCGCCGTCGCGGCGAGATCAAACGAAAGTATGAGCGTGGCGACGGGTTTGATGATACCCTATCGAAGAGCAATTTGAAAACCCCATGAAATGGATCACCCTGAGAGTTGCCAAGTTTACCTCTTGGAGGATGGGTGTGGCGGTCGGAGTTCTGGAGTTGGCTTGAGCCAGTGGCTCATCTGAGTTCCATCGACCCCATGAACGCAAAACACTAACCACCGCACACCAAGATCCATTGCTGATCCAAGTGGAGAAAGCATCGCTTCGGACATTTTTTGCGAGGATGAGAATGTGTGATCCGATGCCAAGCCTAGAATCCGACCTTAAGGATCTACTGGGACTTCACCCAAGTATTTCCTTCACCACGCGGGCGGGCTCGACGCCGGTGAGGCGTTGGTCGAGGCCTTGGAATTTGAAGCTCAGGCGCTCATGATCCACGCCGAGGAGGTGAAGGATGGTGGCGTTAAGATCGCGGACGTGAACGGGGTCTTTGACGATGTTATAGGAAAAGTCGTCCGTTTCACCATAGACGCTACCGGGTTTAGTGCCGCCGCCGGCCATCCACATGGAGAAGCAGCGGGGGTGGTGGTCGCGACCGTAATTTTCCTTGGAGAGTCCGCCTTGGGAGTAGGCGGTGCGTCCGAATTCACCGCCCCAGACGACGAGGGTGTCGTCGAGCAGCCCGCGTTGTTTCAAATCGGTAAGCAGGGCGGCGGTGGGGCGGTCGATGTCTTCGGAAAGGGTTTTGATGTTTTTGGGAAGATTGCTGTGATTGTCCCAGCCACGATGGAAAATCTGGGTGAAGCGGACGCCGCGCTCAGCGAGGCGACGGGCCATGAGGCAGTTGTAGGCGTAGGTGCCGGGTTCCTTGGCAAGCTCCCCGTAGAGATCCCAAGTGGATTGTGGCTCGTTGGTGAGGTTGGTGAGTTCTGGCACCGAGGTCTGCATGCGGAAGGCCATTTCGTATTGGGCGATGCGCGCGTTGGTTTCGGGATCGCCGATGCGTTGGTGAAGCTGCCGATTCATTTCACTGACGCCGTCGATCATGGCACGGCGGATGGCACTGGGGACGCCTTTGGGATTGGAGAGGTGAATGACGGGATTTCCACCGGAGCGGAGGGCGACGCCGGAGGTCTCGGGCGAGAGGAAACCTGCCGACCAGAGGCGTGAGGAAAGGGCTTGGATGTTCTGCTTGGTGACGAGCTTGGAGGTGAGCACGACGAAGCTGGGCAAGTCTTCATTCATGGAGCCGAGGCCGTAGGAAACCCATGAGCCGATGGAGGGCTTGCCGGGATTCATGTTCCCGGAGTTGGCGAGCAGGATGGCAGGCTCGTGGTTGATTGCGTCAGTATGCATGGAACGGACGATGGCGAGCTCGTCTGAAACCTTGGCGATGTAGGGGAAAAGGTCGCTGACCCAGTGGCCCGCTTTGCCATATTGTTTGAAATTGTAAAAAGAGGGGGCGACGGGAAATCGCGTCTGCGAGGCCGTCATGCCGGTGAGCTGTTGACCGCCACGGATGGACTCGGGCAGGTCTTGGTCGTAGTGCTGGATGAGGTTCGGCTTGTAGTCCCAAGTTTCAAACTGCGAGGGGGCACCGGCCATGAAGAGGTAAATGGCGCGTTTCGCCTTGGGCGCGAAGTGAGGGAGGAGAGCGGCCTGCATTTCGGCGGCTTGTGCTGAATTTCCCCCACGAGCGAAAAGTCCGGCGATGCTGGCCCAAGCGAGCGACTTGCCGGCGCGGGAGAGAAATTGGCGGCGCGAGGCGAGCGCGTGCCACTCCGCCTTGAGTTCGGGCGGGATGGGAAGGTCGAGGATGCTGGGGCCTTCGCCATTATGGTCGGAGCAGAGTTGCATGGGAAATGGCTTACTTGGTGAGGGTTTCGTCCAGATTGAAGAGTTGGTTCGCCACCATCGTCCACGAGGCGAGTTCGACAGGATTGAGGCTAGAATCGGTGGGAGCAGCACCGGTGGTAAGGAGATCCTTGGCGTCTTGCGGGGCGGTGGCGTAATACTCAGAAAAGGTGCCGAGCGACTGGGTGAGCGGAGTCATTTCTGCGGGAACGAGCGGACGGGAGAGAAGGATTCCCGCGAGGAATTGCAGGCGCTGTGAAGTATCACCGCCGTGGAGGATGGCCTTCTCGGCAATTTTCCGAGCGGCTTCAAAAAACTGCGGGTCATTCATGCTGACAAGGGCTTGGAGCGGGGTGTTAGTGCGAGCGCGGCGGACGCAGACGACCTCGCGAGCTTGGGCGTCGAAAGTTTCGAGTGATGGCGGCGGGGCGAAGCGTTTCCAGAAGGAGTAGAGCGAGCGGCGGTAGAGCGCGTCACCGGAGTCTTGTTGGTAATGCAGCGTATTCGACTCAGGCATGGAGACAGCCTCCCAGATGCCCTCGGGTTGGTATGATTTCACCGAAGGCCCACCGACTTTCGCAGAGAGCAGGCCGGATGCTTGGAGGGCGGTGTCGCGCAGGACCTCAGCGTCCATGCGGAAGCGCGGGCCGCGCGAGAGTAGGCGGTTCGCGGGATCGGCAGCAAGAGACTGCGGCGTGACCTGATTGCTTTGGCGGTAGGTGTGCGAGGTGAGGAGCAATTGATAGATGTGCTTGATATTCCAACCCGACTCGCGGAACTCAACGGCGAGCCAATCGAGCAATTTTTGATTGGAAGGACGGGTGCCCATGATGCCGAAGTCGTCGGACGTCTCGACGAGGCCAATGCCGAAGACTTCCTGCCAGATGCGATTCACCGTGACCCGCGCGAAGAGTGGGTTCTCCGGCTTGAACAACCATTCGGCGAGTTCGAGGCGGTTAGTCGCTTGGTGGGCACCGGGTAGAAACTCCGGAGTCGCTGGGCTGACGAGTTCCTTGCGGGCGGAATAAACGCCGCGATTGAGCACCCAGGCGTTGGCGGGAGTCGGACGTTCGCGGGCGATGAGCGTGGCGCTACCGTTTTTCCCGAGTTTATCAATTTCTGCGTCGGCGGCGGCGATTTTTGCGCGGAGTGCGACCGCTTCTGGATCGACCGTGGCTAGGAAAAACTGGTCGAGCACGACGAAGCGTTCTTGCGGCGACCAGGTGGTGGGGTCGGGCTTGGCATTGAGGATTTCGGCAGCGAGATCTTGAAAAGGCAGTCGGGAAAACTCCTCTGGGCTGAGTACGCGATGATAGAGCCGCAGGTCTTGCAGGGCGATTGCCTTGAGACGATCTGAGCCTGAGCGCTGACCGACGTTGAGCGGCAAGAGGTTGCGGATTGTCTGGCCGGGCTGCAGCGTGTTTGAGACGATTTTAACGGGCGTCGACTGACCATTGATGAAAATTCTCACGCCCTCCGCCTTGCCAGAGCCGTCGTAGGAAAAACCGAGATGTGACCACTCGCCTACCGGGATCCCATCGGCTTGCACGCGGATGGCGCTGGCTGGCCATTGGTGGATGAGGTCCACCATGAGTGAATTTTTCTCAATCAACATTTCCCAGCCCCGGTATGCATCCTTACTGGCGTCCCCCATTCTCGCGATGAGTGCGCCGTCACCTGTGGTTGAGTTGGGGCCACTCAGCCGCCGATTCGCCCAAACGGAGGCGGAAAAGGCTTGGTCTACCTCGAAGTCGCCTTGGTCTGGGAGTGGGAGATTGGTGCTGATTTCCATGCGGGCCGAGGGCCAGAGCCAGACTTGCTCGCCCCAGACCAATGGGTTGGTGTCGGCTTTGTAGGTGAGCGTCTTTGCCGCAGGTGCGGAGTTTTTCACGAGATCGCCCTTACCTTCGTCGAGGCGGAGGCGGAGTTCCATGTTCGCTGGGGAAATGGGCATGGGCTTGTTACCTGCGGCTAGCCAGTCGGTGAATCGGGCGGCAGCTATCTTACGAAGCTTCTCGTAGGCAGTCGTAGCTTCGGAGCGCTGGGCAATGGCGGCGTCGAAGGCTGGGCGCTGGGCCTCTTCTGCGATTTTCAGGATCGGCTTGGTTTCGGCGATGTTTTCATCCCAGGCCTTTTCGGCTGTGTTGTTAAAAAAGGCCCCCAGAGAGTAGAAATCTTTCTGCGCGGTGGGGTCGAATTTATGGTCATGGCAAGCGGCGCAGCCCACCGTGAGGCCAAGAAACGTCGCCCCAAAGGCCTCGGTTCGGTCGCGGGTGTTATTGGCATGAACTTCTTCAGGGATGGTGCCGCCTTCGTTGGTCGAGACATTGCAACGGATGTAACCCGTGGCGATCAACGGGTCAGCGCTCTTAGCAGGAATGAGATCCCCGGCTAACTGCTCGCGGACAAATTGGTCGTAGGGCTTGTTCGCGGCGAAGGCACGGATGACATAGTCGCGGTAGGGCCAAATGGCGCGTTGGTTGTCGAAATGCAGGCCGTGCGTGTCGGCATAACGCGAGTAGTCCAGCCAGTAGCGCGTGCGGTGTTCGGCATAGGCGGGGGTGGAAAACTGTTTTTCGACAAATGCCGAATAAGCGGCGGCGCTGGGATTTTTCACGAAGGCCTCAACCTCAGCGGCGTCAGGCAATAGGCCCGTGAGATCGAGCGAGGCACGGCGGATCAGGGTGCGCGGATCTTCGATGGGTGCAGAGGAAACACCAAGCTTGGCCAAGGGTTCCTGAATGAAGGCATCCACCGGATTTTCCACGGCTGTGGCATTTGCAAGAACGGGTGGCTCTGCCTTTTTCGGTGGGATGAATGACCAATGATCCTCATACACCGCACCTTGGGCGACCCAGCGGGAAATGAGATTTTTTTGATCATCGGTGAGTTGGTTATGCGACTCCGGCGGAGGCATCACTTCATCTGGATCGGTGGATAGGATGCGCTGGATCAGTAGCGAGTCCGTGGAATTTCCCTTTTGAATGACGGGCTGGCCGTCGTCTCGTTTTTCGAACGCGAATTTCTCACGATCCAGCCTCAACGGCTCCTTCTTCGGCTCGCGGGTGCCGGAATCTGGTCCGTGGCAGTGGTAGCAATTCTGCGAGAGGATCGGCTGGATATGCTCGTTGAAGGAAATCGGCCCATGGACCTCTGGAGCCTCTTTTTTAGCAATTTCTGTCGGAGGCTTGTCGCAGCCGCAGAGTATGCTACCGATGAGAATGATGGAAGAATTTAGGAAAAAGCGCATCGTAAGAAAATTTTGGCTCCAGCGTCTCTCTATAACGTCGCCGTGGTAACGCAGCTTACACATGGCTCAAAAATCCGCCAGTTCCACGGCCCCTAAAGATGCGGCGGCAAGATCCTCTACCTCCATGAGCGAGGTGACCTGGCAGAGGCGCTGGCGGAGTTCTTTAGCCCCGGGAAAACCCTTGCAGTAGGCCATCAAACGCGAGCGCATGGCGGTAAGCGTCTGACGTTCATTGCCATTCCGACCGCTCGATACCGCGAGTTGACAGTGGCGAAGAACTAGATCCCAGCGTTCTTCCACTCTGACTTCTTCGAGGATTTTACCGGTGGCGAGGAAATGCTTCGCCTCGCGAAAGACCCAGGGATTTTGCATCGCCGCGCGACCGATCATCACGCCAGAAACTGCGGTTTGCTGCCGCCGCCGCAACACATCCGCGCCGCAAGTGATGTCGCCATTACCGATGACGGGGATTTTCACCGCACGCGAAACGGCATCGATCACGTCCCAATTCGCTTCGCCACTGTAACCCTGCGCGCGCGTCCGGCCGTGCACCGCGATGGCTTGCATCCCGCAGTCCTCTAAAATTTTCGCCACCTCCACGGCATTGATCGAGTTTTCATCCCAGCCGATCCGCATTTTCGCCGTAACTGGGACTTGATCGCCCACGGCCTTCGCAACGCCAGAAGCGACGGAGGCGAGCACGGGGCAATCTTTCAGCAGCGAGGAGCCGCCATTCCGAGCGACCACTTTGTTCACCGGGCAGCCGAAATTGATGTCGATGAAATCGGGTTGTTTCCAATCGATGATTTTCCGTGCCGCCTCCCCCATTCGCTCGCCGTCTGCACCGAAGAGCTGGACACCGACTGCGCGCTGGTCATCCGTGAATTCCGTGTATTTCCGCGTGCGGTCGTCCGCCTGCATGATTCCTTCTGCCGAGACGAATTCCGTGACCATCACGTCCGCGCCGAGTTCTTTGCAGATTTGACGAAAAATCAAATCGGTGACTCCGGCCATCGGCGCGAGATAGACGGGGAACGAGGAGTTGGAAAACCATGGAAGCACGCGGGACACTACGGCCAGAAGTCACGGCCCGTCCATCTCGGAAAAATGGGGCATCAATTCTTTTTCGGAACCTTGCTCTGCTTCGCGGGTTCCATTTCCGCTGGTGCCTCTTCGATGCGCTTCTCTTTCAAAAATCCAGCAATGATTTCTTCGATCATCGGTCGGAAGCGCTTCATCTCATCCTCGCTCATCCGCGGACCTGACATGCCATTTCTCGCATCGCGCGTTGAAAACATTGCAGCCGTGCGGAATGCATCGGCTCGCTGCCGGCTTTCTTCGGCCTTTGCGAGAATGGGTGCAATTTTGTCGGGAAACTTCTGTTTTAGATCCGCTAGTTTGATGTAAGCCGTTTCACGTGGAATATAAAGCCCATCGTACGAAGTTGCGCTGGTATAAGCTGTGATTGCACCTTCGAGATCGTTATGTTCCATAGCAACTTGAGCGCTGATCAGGTAAGATATGTTGGTGAGGTCATAATTTCGTTTTTGATTATCAATCGAACTACCATAGTTAAGACTATCCAAAGAAGTGATCACTCGCCGAAGCTTGACCCAATCCTCAGCCAGTCTTGCTTCCTTGGCGAATTTGTCCAAGACTTGGCTGGTGGAGGTAGTTTTGGCCGATAGCTTTCCAAGCCCATAACTGCGTGAAACTGCATTCAGGGCGATCTGGTCAACTGCCCGCGTAAATGCCATCCGGTTGATTGATAGATTGTTCTGGTAGAGCATTCTCACATTCGCGAGTGCTTCAGATTCCGCCATGGAAGGCTCAAGCTTGCGTACGGTTTCGACTGAAAGAAGCTGTTGAGGCATGCTGGCCTCATAAGTGCCATTCAACGAAGCTTTCGGAACCGACTTGAACTGCTCAAGAGCTAACTCGCTATCACCCGTCTCAATGAGCTGATTTATGATATCCTCCGCAGCGATGCGCGGATTGGTTCCCTTCGGTTCAGAAGCCTCCGTAGTTGCCAGTGTGGGATTTAGAAGCCGCAGCGCGATTGACCTAGGAAAAATGGGCGTACTACTCAACTGGGAGGAAATTTGCTGCATACTGCTGCGACTTTGCTCGACGTCCCCAACCTCCTTGGCGATCAAATACTCCTGCCAACAAGCCACAATCCTCAGCGCTCCTTGAAGCTTGCGCGATAGTGTTGCTAGAGTGGGACTGTTTTCATATTCCGATACCTTGGTGTTGCTGAGAGCCTGCATCAGTTCATCCAGATCTTCAGCTTTTTTTGCGTTTACGAGTTGTGTCCCTACTCGCGTCATCAATGCCTCCCCTTCTGAAACTTTTGCCTGCTCACGGCCCGCCACCTCTACTTTGACAGCTCTAAGAAATTCAGCCAAGCGCTCGGAAAGTTGCGGCACGGCTGTAAGATCGCCGAACCCGTCTCGATTTCCGTAGTCCGCCACGCTGCCGAGTTGATCCTTTGCGATCAGACTCCGAAAGGTATTGGGATAAGGTGCTAGAGCTGCCTTTACATTCTTTGCAGCCTCTGTGTCGGCAGCACTCGGCTTGAGTAGTATCGCGATTTCATCGAGTTGCTTCACTAAATCCGCAGGCTGGGCAAGAGCATTTAAAGCTGAAATCACAAGACTGACCCAAATGAGTGCGCGTAATTTTTGAAATTTCATCCATCCATCCAAACCCAGCCTGCTTGCTTGGTCCAGCATGGAGTTTAACCAACCGGCACAAATCACTCTTCAGGCCGCTGAGATGCAATGAATTTCACAAGGCTAGGCGAGAACCATGAATCAACCGATAACAGTTTCATCTCATAGCATTTGGAACATAAGTAACAGTCTGTGCGGAGCAAAATTTCTTCATTGGCTGTATCCAACAAGCTGGTTCTTGATTAATGGAAAAACTCAACTTTCCCAGTGTTCAGATGATAAAGCCCACCTGCGATTACGAGTTTCCCCTGGCGCTCCAAGTCGCGGATGATGCTGCTTTGCGCACGAATCTGGGCCACAACTTGTTTTACATTTTCGGCTGAGACGAGATCCTCAAACTCGGGTCCATGGGTGCCCGCATGCCCACTGAGGGAGACCTTGCGGACTGCAGGCTGGATTTTCTCCAAAAGTCCCGTGACGTGCCCGAGTTTGAAGTGTTGGCAGGCACCACTCACGGCTCCACAGCGGGTGTGACCTACGACGAAGATGACTTTCGCCCCGGCCTTGGCAGTTGCGAATTCGAGGCTGCCGAGTAGGTCATCATTGAGAATGTTTCCTGCGACACGTGCGCTGAAGATGTCACCGATCCCTTGGTCGAAAATGATTTCGTTCGAGCCACGCGAGTCGATACAGCCGAGGATGGCAGCGATGGGATACTGGCCGGCGGCGGTTTTCTTCGATTGGGCGAGCGCGTTGCGTTTGCGTCCTTGTCCTGCGACGAAGCGTGCATTTCCCGCCTTCAACTCTCCAAGCGCTTCCGCCGGACTGATGGCCGCTTGGGATGCCTTCGTTTGGACGACCGAGGACGCACAGCTGGTGAGTATCTGTGAGGAGACGAGAGCTAGGCTGATACTGACGATGGTATTTTTCATAGTGTGGTAGGAGGTGGGATAATGGATTCGCGAATTGCGACATTCGTTTCGCGAACTATGTTTCGTGTATTGTATTGCGCATTAACGAGTCAACAAAAAATTCACTGACGATAAAAAACTCATGAAATGCGGTTGTATCCAGAGGGAGGATTGAGAAAGACTTTTGAACTTAGCCACCACTCCTATCCAATGCGCATCCTACTCACCACTTGCAGTTACCAAGACACACCCGGTCCTCATCATGATCTGATGGCAGCACAAGGGTGGGAAATCATCCGTGAACGTGGCCCACTCTCTGAATCGCGAATGCTGGAGCTGGCGGGTGATTTCGATGCCTTTCTCTGCGGCGACGACGGCATCACACGTGCGGTGATCGAGAAATCCCTCCCTCGCCTCAAGGTGATTTCCAAATACGGCATCGGCCTCGACAAGATCGACATTCCGGCGACCAAAGACCTCAAAGTGCCCGTTCTATTCACACCCGGCGTCAATCACGACACGGTGGCCGAACACACCTTTTTACTCTTACTCGCGCTGGCCAAGAATTTCCCCTACGCCATCGACGGTACGCGAGCTGGCCAGTGGAATCGTAAGACCGGCAGCGAATTGTTTGCCAAACGCATCGGCCTCATCGGCATGGGCCGGATCGGGCAGGAAATGGCTCGTCGTGCACGTGCATTCGGCATGGAAGTCCATGGTTTCGGAAACTACTGGCCGGAGGAAATCGCCGCCGAATTCCAAATCACTCGCCACGAGACGCTCGACTCCTTGTTCGCCTCCGTGGACATCATCAGCCCACACACCAATCTGAACGCGCAGACACTCCACTGCATCAACGCCCACCGCATCGCTCTCCTGCCAGATGGAGCTTGGATCATCAACACCGGTCGTGGCGAACTCATCGACCAAGCAGACGTCATCGCTGCACTGGATTCCGGAAAACTCGCAGGTTACGCCGCCGACGTGCTCGACCAAGAGCCACCGCCGAGCGATCACCCGCTGCTCCATCACCCCAAGGTGATCATTACCCCGCACGTCGGATCACGGACCTTTGAAAGTGTGCCCCGGCAGGCCATGAAATCGCTCACCAATCTCATCAACGCCCTGCAAGGCAGCGGTGAGTGCAATTGCGCGAACGGGGTCATCTGAGCCGAATAGAAAGCGCCCTCATTTTTCCATTTCCCAGCATCCGAGTTGATTCTCTCAGGATCTGTGCGGAAATCTTTTGCCTTACCCCGAATGAGCCGCACCGAATCACCCGCCATCGAAGTCGAAGTCCTCGAAATCGACGGCAGCACCCCTGAGACCACCGCCTCGCGAAGTCCATCGGCAGAGCCACCACCTAGCTCAGCCTCATGGACTCAGTGGCAAGGACGCATCCGTCGACTCGACCGTCGCTGGTGGCCACTTTGGCTGCTACTCGGGCTGGTGGCATTCGTGCTACTCGTCACCTTGGGCCTCGTCGTCGGGCTGATTTTGTTGGTTTTTAAACTATTAGGGAGCATCGTCCGCTCCTTCGGGGAGCTGGCCCGCGGTGGTTAAGGCCCGCCATGCCAAGCCCGCCGCCGCCAAAGACACCATTCCAGCCACGTAGAATGGCAGCCCGGGCGCGGTGATTTCCCGCTCTGGCGCGACCGTCCAGGAGAACAAGGCCGTCCATAGCACGGGCGCGATGATGCCCGCCACGCTTGAAATGCTATTCATCGCTCCCTGCACCGCACCTTGCTCATCCGCTGGGACGGCTTGGGAAATCAACGACTGCATCGCAGGCGCACCGATCCCGGCCAGTGAGCCGATGAGGATAATCCCATAAATCATCCACCCCTGCCCCGCCGCCCCGTAGCAAGTCATCGCCACCGTCATGGCCAAGAGCCCCACCAGCACTCCGCGCCGCTCGCCGATGATTTTTAAAATCTTCCCCGCCAGTCCCGCTTGCACCACCGCCGCCATCACCCCCACTAGGGCCAGCGACACCCCCACTTGCCGACTGTCCCAACCGTAGCGGCTACCCGTGTAGAGCACCCAAAGACAGGGGTAAATGCTACTCGCCAAGATGTTGAGGAAATGGCACCACGACAGCCCCCGCACCAGTGGCCAGCGCCCCAGTCCGCTGAGGGCTTTGAAGGGATTCACCCGACTCCAGTGAAAGGCCCGCCGATTCTCTGGGGCCAGTGATTCCGGTAACACAAACACCCCATACAGCCAATTCAGCAGCGTGATCACCGCCGCCACCAAGAACGGCACCCGTAAACCATATGTGCCCAGCAGCCCACCGACCGCCGGTCCCGCGATGAAGCCTAGCCCGAAGGCCGCACCGATCATGCCGAAGCCAGCTGCCCGTTTCTCCGGTGTCGTCACATCCGCGATGTAGGCGCTCGCCGCTGTGAAATTCGCCGCTGTCACCCCGGACAAGATCCGCGCCAAATACAGCCAGCCCAGCGTCGGAGCCCAGGCGAGAAGCAAGTAGTCGATCCCCGAGCCAAATAGAGAAATCAGCACCACCGGCCGCCGACCGAATCGATCCGACAAACTCCCCAGCACCGGTGAAAAAACAAACTGCATCACTGCATACAAGGCTCCCAGCCAGCCCACGGAGTGCGCCGCCGCTTGCAGATTTCCACCCTGCAGCTCCTCCACCAACTTCGGCAGCACCGGGATGATGACCCCGATCCCAAACACATCGAGAAACAGCGTGATGAAAATAAAAACAATCGCGGGCTGTGGGCGGGCCATTCCCGAGACTATGGGCTGCGCGCTCATCTCAGCCACTTAAAAACCCAAGAATTCATCATCCATGCTTGGCCATGCTCGGACGAGCGAGTAACTTCTGCCTGTCATGATGAAAAGCGTGCTGCTCTGGCTCCTCCTCATTCCCGTCTTATCGCTTTCATGGTGGTTCTGGGCAAATCGGCGGTTGCACTTCCACCAGTCATCACGCCTCACCAAGCGCCTTCTCACCCTCTCCATGCTGGTGTTCTTCGTAGGATACGCTTGGGTCGTGCTCGGTCGGGATCACCTCATCACGACCACGCCACCTACGCTTTTACTGGCCATCGTCTTGCTCTGGGGCCTGATATTTCTGCCGTTTGTCGCGATGCCGCTCATGACTGGCTGGGCTTTTCTCAGTCTCATGAAGGCGATTTTCAAAAAACGCCGTCCCCCTCAGACCTCTCCTAGCCGTGCCAGCCACTGGTCACGGCGGAAATGGCTGGGCGGCATGGCCACCCTACTCCCCGTCTTCGGCACCTACGGCACCGCCCTCATCAGTATGAGGCAAATCAGACGCTTTCGAGTCCACGAAAAGACCCTCATCATCCCCGAGCTCCCCCTCGCCCTAGACGGACTTAGAATCGCCCATGTCAGCGACACCCACGTCGGGAAATTCACCACCGGCCACGTCATCGACGAAATCATCGCCGCCACCAACCAGCTCGATGCCGATCTTGTCCTCTTCACCGGAGATTTGATCGATTACTCGCTCCGAGCCCTACCCGAAGCTCTCCAAATGATGCAGCGATTCCGCGCCAAGTCCGGTGTTTATCTCGTCGAGGGCAATCATGACCTCATGGACGACCCAGTCGCCTTTGAAACGCAAGTGCGAGCCGCCGGACTGAACTTCCTGCGCAACCAAGCCGCCCACCTCCAAGTGCGTGGAGTCGCCTTAGATCTTCTCGGCGTGGCTTGGAGCTTCGGTGCCCCACACATGGCCATGGACGTCGCCGTGGTGGCCGCGCTCCGCGATCGCGCTGCCTTTCCCATCCTACTCTCACATCACCCACACGCTTTCGACCACGCCGTCGAGCACGGCATTCCCCTCACCCTAGCCGGTCACACTCACGGCGGACAATTGATGATGAGTTCCACCGTCGGCGTGGGCCCGGCCATGTTCCGCTACTGGACTGGCCTCTATCAAAAAGCCGGTAAATCACTCTGGGTCAGCAATGGAGTTGGAAATTGGTTCCCCATCCGCGTCAATGCACCCGCAGAAATCGTGCATCTCACGCTGCGCTGCGCCTGATTAGACTGCCCTCAAGTGTAGCGTCGCGTCTGTGACCGTGGCACTGCACCCTCTTCCGCCGGGGGCTATTGAACTCCAAGCATCCAGCAAGATGAAGAGAACCACCGATGCACGCGGATAAAAGCGAAGCTAAGAAGGAGCGACACTCCTGTCGCTTCAATGAATCATGAAACGATCTTACCATAAAGATCACATAGAGCACAAAGCGAAGACAAAATCTCCGTTCTTCCATCTCCCATACTTGGCGTCCTTCCCCCCTTGGCGGTTCAAAAATCTCCAATCTCCAATGCTCCACCCCCTAGCAGAATCATCTCATGTGATGCCCCCATTAAACCCACTCATGCCTACCATGAGGATTAAGTCCCCCCCGCCGTGTCACTCACCGACACATTCCGCACAGGGCGTGCTTAGGTAAGCCGCCCACTCGATGACCAACTCGCTGCTCAGTCGCATCCTTAAACAACACACCGGTCCCCTCACCCGCGATCTGGTGCAGGAGCCTGGCGACTTCGGCCTCGGGAAAATCCCCTCTCGGCTCAAGCCCGTAGGCACCACCACCTCCATCTGCGGCTACTGCGCGACGGGCTGCCAGCTCAAGCTCCACCTAGACGAGCACGGCCACGCCATCAATCTCAGCCCCCAGTCCGGCTACCCAGTCAACCTCGGCATGGCCTGCCCCAAAGGCTGGCAAGCACTCGATCCACTCGATGCCCCAGACCGCGCCACCACCCCCCTACTCCGCGACGCAAGCGGCACGCTTCAGCCCTGCTCCTGGTCCACCGCCCTCGATACCTTTACCACCCGGCTCAAGGCCATCCGCGAGGCCCATGGCCACGAATCCGTCGCCTTTCTCTCCACCGGCCAGATTCCCTTCGAGGAAATGGCCCTACTCGGCTGTTTGTTTAAATTCGGCATGGGCTTCCTCCACGGTGATGCGAACACCCGCCAGTGCATGGCCACCGCCGTCACCGCCTACAAGCAGTCCTTCGGCTTCGACGCACCACCCGCCACCTATGCGGATTTCGAAGAGTCCGACGTCATCGTCCTCATCGGTGCCAATCTCTGCCTCGCCCACCCCATCCTCTGGCAGCGGGTCATGCGAAATAAACGCCAGCCGCAGATCATCGTCATCGATCCCCGCGCCACCGAGACCGCGCAAGTCGCCACGCAGCATGTCGCGCTCAAGCCGAAGGGAGATTTGCCCCTGCTCTACGCCCTCGCCCATTGCATTCTGCGAGACGGTAGAGTGGACTCCGCCTCCATCGCCCGCAGCGAGGGGTTCGATGAATTCCAGAGCTTTCTCCAAGATTACTCCCCCGCCGCCGTTGCCGCTCAGACCGGACTCACGGTCGTGCAAATCGAGGCCCTCGCCCACACCGTCTCCGAACCAGGAAAACGCGTCTCTTGGTGGTGGACCATGGGGGTGAACCAGTCCTACGAAGGCGTCCGCACCGCTCAGGCCATCATCAATCTCTGCCTCATCACCGGCAACATCGGCAAGCCCGGCACCGGTGCGAACTCGATCACCGGGCAGTGCAACGCCATGGGCTCACGCCTATTTTCAAACACCACCTCACTCGTCGGCGGCCACGACTTTGCGAACGCCGCTCACCGGGAAAAAGTCGCTCACGGCCTCGGCATCCCGCTGGAATCCATCCCCTCAGAGCCATCACTCGCCTACGACCAGATCCTCGAAGCCGCCGAAACCGGGAAAATCAAAGCCCTCTGGATCGTCGCCACCAATCCATTTCACTCATGGATCGATTCCGGCCGCCTAGCCGACCTCCGTGAGAAATTGGAATTCCTCGTCGTGCAAGACATGTATCACAGCACCGAGAGCGCCCAAGTCGCGGATCTCATGCTGCCCGCCGCCGGGTGGGGGGAAAAGGACGGCTGCTTCATCAACTCCGAGCGCCGCATCGGCACGCTCAAGGTCGTCCGCCAAGCCCCCGGCCTCGCGCTCTCCGATTTCCGGATTTTCCGCCTGATCGCAGACGCCTGGGGCTGCGGTGCATCCTTCGCCAAGTGGACTCACCCAGAAGCTGCCTTCCAGCTCATTCGCGACCTCACGATCGATCGCCCTTGCGACATGACCGGCATCGCCGACTACGCGATGCTCGACGAGCACGGCGGCATCCAGTGGCCCTACCCCGCCGGCTCCGCAGGCTTGGCCCAAGAGCGGCGTCTCTTCGAAGACGGCATCTACTACACCGATAGTGGCAAAGCGAAAATCCTCTTCTCCCCGCCCGCACCATTGCCCGAGCCGACCTGTGGCGAATATCCCTTCACCCTCCTCACCGGCCGCGGCACCAGCAGCCAGTGGCACACCCAGACCCGCACGGGGAAGTCCGACATCCTCCGCAAGCTCTACCCCGAGCAGCTCTACGTCGAAATCCACCCCGCAGACGCCAGAGCACTCGACCTCGAAGACGGCGACCTCGTGCAAGTCCAGTCCCGCCGTGGCACCCTGACAGGCTCCGCCTACCTCGCCCCCACCGTGCAGCGCGGGCAGCTTTTCATCCCCATGCACTACCGGGAAGTCAATCAACTCACCCACCCCTCCTTCGACCCCCACTCCCGCCAGCCGAACTACAAGGCCTGCGCCGTGCGTATGGCTAAGCGACCCACCTGAAATTCGCCTTCCCGTGAGCGAGGATTCCCGCCACATCGTTGCGAGTGAATTTACCGGTCATGGAAATCGAAGCCGCGCTGACGGCGGCGCTGCAGGGCGAGCGGGCAAGGGTCTTGTTAAAAGCACCGACCGGCTCCGGTAAATCCACGGCGGTGCCCGGCATGTTGGTGGATGCTGGCATTTCTGGGAAAATTCTCGTCATCGAGCCACGGCGGATGGCGGCGCGGCTGCTCGCCGGTTGGGTTGCGAAGCTGCGTAGGGCCACACTCGGCCACGAGGTGGGATACGCGGTCCGCTTCGACACGAAATACCGCGCGGACTCGCGGATCATTTACCTCACCGATGGTGTCTTCCAACGCTGGATCCAGGACGACCCCGAGCTGCTAGGCGTGGGTGCGGTGGTGTTTGATGAGTTTCACGAGCGCCGTCTCGCGGTGGATGTGGCGCTGGCACGATGTCTGAATTTACAAGAGTCCACGCGGCCCGATCTGCGGGTGCTGGTCATGTCTGCCACGCTGGAGACGGCGGGACTGGCGGATTATTTGGCCCCCGCCGTCTCGCTCGAAGCCGGTGGCCGGATGTTCCCGGTGCAGGTGCTTTACCGCCCAGAGCGCCCTCCGACGAATGACCGACGCGGCGGCCCGCCGCAGGTCACGCCGATCTGGGAGAAAATGGCGACGGTCTGCCGCGAAGCGATGGCGCTGCCGGACGCAGGAAATATCCTCATGTTTCTTCCCGGCACCCACGAGATTCGGCGGACGGTGGAGCTCTTGGAAATGAGTGGCTTGGCGAAAGGATGGGACGTTTTCCCGCTCTATTCCGCACTCGCCCCGGCGGCGCAGGAAGCGGCGATTTCACCGGGACCACGGCCGAAAATCATCGTCTCGACGAATGTGGCAGAGACCTCTCTCACCATCGACGGGGTCAGAACCGTGATCGACAGCGGGCTGGCGCGGACGGCCTCATTTGAACCCCGGCGAGGCATCAACACCCTGCTCATCACGAAAATCTCGCGCGCCGCTGCCGAGCAACGCGCCGGTCGCGGCGGGCGGACCGCCCCGGGGCGGGCATTCCGCTTGTGGAGCGAGGCGGACCACGCACGGCGGGCGGAGTTTGAAGCGCCGGAGGTCCAGCGGGTGGATTTGGCGGAGGTGGTGCTGTTGTTGAAAGCGGCGGGGGTTTCGAAAATTCGGGATTTCCGCTGGTTTTATGCCCCGGTGGAACTCTCATTGGCGCGGGCGGAGCGGCTTTTACACGATCTCGGCGCACTCGGCACGGAGGGGGAATTGACGGCAGAAGGGCGCAAAATGGCGGCCCTACCGCTGGAGCCAAGGTTCGCCCGGCTGATGCTTGCCGGACTGGAAAATGGCTGTGTCGCGGAGACGGCATTCATCGCCGCGACGGTGCAGGGGGATGGCATTTTCACCAACAAGCGCGGCGGCCCGGGGCGCAAGGATTTCATTTTTTCCCAAGACGACTCAGACTTCGCCGGGGAATGGCGGGCGCTGGAATCCGCCGTGGCCATGGGCTTCGACCCACGGCGCTGCGATCAAGTCGGCGTGCTGGCGCGCGGCGCCCGCGAGACCGCGCAGGGATTTGACCGCCTCGGGGCTTTGGCGAAACGCTTCGGCTGGGACTGGCGCGAGGTGGATTTTTCAGGAAATCACGTGGCTGTGGGCAAGGCGATGCTCGCTGCTTTTAGCGATCAATTGGCGATCCGCCTGAGCCAAGGAACCCTGGCCTGCAAGCTGGTGGGAAATCGCAGAGGCAAGCTGGACGAGGACTCCTGTGTGAAAAATGCCCCGGCCTTCGTCGCCGCAGAAATCACCGAGGTGGAGGCGCGGGAAATCATCACTCACTTGCGGCGCGCCACCGCCGTCGATCCGGCGTGGCTGGCGGAGTGTTTTCCCGAGGATTTGACCGTCACCGACGGCGCGGCCTGGGATGAAACCCGGCGGCGAGTGGTGGCGCGGAAAGAAACGAAATTCCGCGATCTGGTGCTGGAGGCGAAGGAGAGCGACCACGGGGTGAATCTGGACGCGGCGGCGGAATTGCTGGCGTCACGGGTGCTTTCGGGTGAATTGATTTTAAAGAACTGGGATGATTCCGTGACCCAATGGACCGCGCGATTGGCATCGCTCGGGCGCTGGATGCCGGAGTTGGAAATGCCGGGCTGGGCTGATGAAGATCGGGCCGATGCCATCGCGCAGATTTGCCATGGCTCCGTTAGTTACAAGGAAATCAAAGAAGCCAACGTCTGGCGGGTGTTGCGCGAGTGGCTCAGCGCTGCCCAACGCGCCGCGCTGGATGCGTATTGCCCCGAGCGGGTCGATTTACCCAATGGCCAATCGGCGAAGGTGACTTACGCCGCCGGGATGGACCCCTTCATTTCCGTGAGGGTGTCCCATCTTTTCGGGATGTGGGAGACGCCCACCGTCGCCAACGGGCGAGTGCCTCTGCTGGTGCATATTCTAACCCCCGGCCAGAAACCTTGGCAAATGACCAAGGACCTCAAAGGCTTCTGGGCCGCTGGCTACGCGCAGATGAAAAAGGAAGTCGCTGGCCGCTACCCACGGCATCCCTGGCCGGACGATCCGAAGGCGTGGGTCGCCGCGGGCAGTCCGCGGAAATAATCGCGCTGGATTTTCGTTTTCATCCGTGGATTCGCCGCCACGCTCTTGGGCATGTGGCGCTTGTTGTTTTTGTTCTCCATCATCCCCATCGCCGCCCTCTGCTGTGTCCTCCTCCAGCGCATCGATTTCAACATCTACCCCCTCACCCGCGAAGCCCCCCCCAAGCCGCTTCGGCAACATTTTTGAAAAATGAAATAGCGGAACCTCAATGGCTCAATGTGACTATATTGTCACACTGCCAATTGTTGGAGATCGAATGATTCTAATTTCTCACAAATCCTTGATTAGTAATAGATAGATACTACTGCTAGGCGTCCCATCTCTAAATTTCTGAATGCAACTTTCACGGTTTTCATACCGCAGATGAAACAATCCTCGAAATCTCAAAAGAAGTCGCTGGAATGGCCCTATTGATGCTATAATGATTCGCCGAATTGTTTTCTGATTCACATCCGCTAGAGCCTCATCGACATCACTCAGAACGCGGTTTACCCGCCCCAGAATCTCATCTGCAAACACTAGGACGCCATCTAGACACGCCAGAACATGATCTACCTCCTCTAGAAGCCTGTCTACATCCTCCAGAACACCATCTACAGCGGTCAAAACAGCCTCCACATCCCCCAGCGCCTCATCTACATTCGCCAGTAATTCTTCTACATCCTCTCGAACCCCATCTTCATCGGCCAGAACACCTCTGCATCCGCTTAAACCCATCTACATTCTCCAGAACTCCATCTACACGCGCCAGAACCATTCATTATCAATCACATCCTCTAATCCCCCCCGACCATGAACGACCGCCAACGCGCCAAGTATAACAGCCACCTCGCCCTCCGCACTCTCTGCGACAAGGCCACCAGCCGCGCCCTCACCTCCAGCCTGCCCGCCTGGGCTGAGTTATACGACCGCTTCCTCGCCAAGATCTCCTACGCAGACGCCTGCGTTCTCATCCAGTCCAGTAACACCACCGGCATCACCGAGGCGAAACGGATCGCCCGCAGCACCCTCACCGCGAACATTCTCGAAACGGGAGGTGCCCTCTGCACCCTCGCCCTGCTCCGCGAGGATCCCATTCTGGAAGCCAAGGCAGACATCCTCCCAAGCTCACTCACCATCCTCCCAGACCACCTCGTGGACGATGTCGCCACCGAGCTCCTCACCCTAGCCCGCGCCATTCCAGCCCCCCTCCCCGGCTCCAACACCAGCGGCCTCCTCAGCGTCGGCCTCACCGAGGGCAAGCTCGATCTTTTAGAAACCCACATCGAGACCTACAACCTCCTTCTCGGCAGCCCCCGCAACGCTCGCGGCACCAAAACCGCCGCCACCCAGAACCTCCAAACCACTCTAGAAGAAATCGACCGCCTCCTCGAAAAAGGCCTCGACAAGCTCGTCCTCCAGTTCAGCAGCACCCCCTTCTACCAAGAATACCTCCTCGCCCGCGAAACCATCTCCACCGGCACCGCGAAGAAAAAGCCAGATCCGGGATCAGAAAACCCGCCCTCCCAACCCACGGGCCATTGACTGACCCTCCTTTCATGAGGCCCAACCCATTACTTCCTTCACGTATGTTTCGATTTCCCAAGGCCACTTATCTACTTGGCGGAGCCTTAATCCTATGCGCGGGCTTATACACCTACTGGAACCTTTCCGCTCCCAGCCCGCAGCCCCCCAGCCCCGCCAAAACGGTCTCTTCCGTCCGTAGTTCGGAACGTCATAAAGTCTCAAAGTCCGCTTCAATCGCACCCAGCAAGCCGACACTACCCACGAATTCCCCTAAGCTTGCCCCACAGCGCGAGCAATCATTGCCCTCCTCTCAGGCCCCATCTCCTCACCAAGCAGTCCTCCCAGTTGACTCTTCAGACACCCTAAAAACCTTTCTCGCCGCGCGTCAGCAGCTCCAAAAAGGTCATGCCAAAATGATGGCTGGGCTCAAGAATGCCACTCCAGAAGAACGCACCCAGGCCCTCGAAAAATGGCACCAAGAACACGCCACTGAGCTGGCCGCTCAACAGGAACTCGCCGTCAAAATGGGTGCCGAGTCCCGCCCAGCGCGCCTCCCTATCCTCGCAAAACCAAGGATTCCAGAGAATGCCACCCCAGAGCTCCGCGAGTTCCTCACCGCCCGCCACGACGTCATGAAAGACCAGATGGAACTGATGAACCAACTAAGCGATGCTCCCCCAGAACAGCAACACCATGCCATGGAGAAGTGGAACAAGCAAAACTCTACCCGCCTCGAAGCCATGCAAATCGCCGCCACCAAACTCTCCCAATCCCAACCAGCGAATCCCCACCCGTAGTCGGAACGTCCACGCCCAGAGCATCCTGCGCCACCTGTAATCCCCAAATTCGAATTACCTAACTCGACTCATCCTACCGCTCCCTTCACTGCAATCTGAACTCTACCAACATTTCTCCACCACCCCCACACTTCCCATGAAAAACAAGATCGTCACCAAATCCAAGCTCGCCAAAAGCGTAATCTTAACTTTAGCCACTTTGCCTTTGGCAACCAGCATCTGCGCCCAGGCGCCGCCAGTTAATTTCCCAAGTCTTAGAGTTGGCGACGGAACTGGCTCCTCCACCGGTGACGGCACCCTTGTTGCCGAAGGGAAGTTCTGGACAAGTTCGCTCCTTAGTCCAACCTTCCAAACCGCTGGCGCTCGCATGCTTTGGTATCCAAGAAAGTCTGCTTTTCGCGCGGGTAGCGGAACTGCTACCACTTGGAGCGAGGCAACCATGGGACGTTACTCCTTTGCAACGGGAAACGCTAACAGGGCAAGCGGCGATAGCTCCACCGCGATGGGCGATTCCAATACCGCTAGCGGCCAAGGCTCCACAGCGTTGGGATTTTACATGAATACTGCTAGCGGTACCGGGGCCACCGCAATGGGCTATTACACGAATACTGCTAGCGGTACCGGGGCCACCGCAATTGGCCATGCCAATACCGCTAGCGGTTTCGCGGCCACCGCGATCGGCTATGGCAATACCGCTAGCGGTTACGTGGCCACCGCGATGGGCGTTGTCAGCACCGCAAGCGGTTGGGGGGCCACCGCGATGGGCTATTACACTACCGCTTCCTCTTATGGAGAAACGGTCATCGGATCATTCAACGCGGAAACCAGCGGAAACCCATATCCGTGGAGTTCGAATGATCCCGTCTTCCAAATTGGGAATGGTCACGAGGAGATGTATGAAAGCGACTATGAGATGGATCTCGATGGGGACGGTGAAATCGATGAAAACTGGGAGGTATACATCCCCCTAACTTACTCTAATGCTCTCACCGTTTACAAAAATGGCAATATGGAACTCCAGGGAAACCTCACCCTCGGCGGTACCATCACCAGCGCAGGCTCACCTGTTCTCACAACGACTACTGGAATTGCCAAAGGGACAACCCCGAACTCCGGTTTGTTAGCGTTAGGCGTTAATTCTTCTGCCTCCGGTCAAAACGCAACCGCCATCGGAACGACTTCGAGAGCTACAGGCAACTCCGCTTTGGCCCTTGGTCAAAACACCATTGCTAGATCAATCAGCGAAACCGTAATCGGTCGCTTCAACAAACAAGATTCAATGGCAAGCTCAGTCATTTGGTATGAAACGGACGTCCTATTCCGAGTTGGTAATGGTTCATCCATGCTATCCCTTTCTGATGCCATCACCACTCTCAAAAACGGTCAAACCACGCTTACCAATAAGGCTTGGAAAGCAAATCCCACCTCTCCTCTTGCAGATCCACCAGCCACAACCACGGACAGCGGAGGAGAAGCCCTCGTCGTTGACGGCCACACCGTCCTCAACGGCAAAGTCACCATCTCCGTCCCCCAAGGCGACATCTCCATGGGTAACTACAACTAAGTGCCTCTAGCGGCGGCCTATGACCCCCGCTTGCTACGACCATACCAGGTCTAAAATCATCCACGCCTTCCACTCAAAGACTCCACCGTGCCCATCCACTGCCATGCACTTCTCCCAACTGAGTAAACCTCATCTCCTCATCCCCCTCCTCGGCCTTGCGCTGGCGGTGACAAGTCGCGGTCAAACCCCAAGTCCCCCCGCGTGGTGGGCCACCGGTACCCCAGCCATCATCACAGGCGCAGCAGCGAACAACAAAGGCCCTGCCAACATCGGCCAAGCGAAATACATGGTCTCCGAGGCTCTTCGAAATCTCGACATCGTTGCCCCTACAATCGCGGCACAAATCGCGGCCGACCTCGCTGGGACTCCTCCCAGTTACGCCGACCAAATCATCAACCTCTCTGTTCTCAATCTCACGCCAGATACTCAAAAAGCCCCGCTGCGCATCGGCCAACTCAAAGCAATTTCAGCACCTTTTTATACCCGCATTCATGCAGTCGCTCCCACATGGCTAGCTGCCCAGCGCAGCCTTAATAATACCGCCGCCGATCCGACTAGCATCTTCCCTTGGACCTCTACCACCAACGACGACGCCAACAAAGCTCTCGCCACCATCGGTCAACTCAAGGCAGTTTTTTCTCTACGATTTGAAAGCATGACCATCGAAAATGGGGGGGCGGTGCTTAGCGTTCCGCCCGGCAATGGCGACACCGATGGCGACGGCATCTCCGATAGCACGGAGATCACAAACGGCACGAATTATCTGCTCTTTGATACGGATGGTGATGGGATTTCGGATGGAGAGGATGCTACCCCTCTTTTACCAAATATCATGACCATCACTACAAGTGTATTGAGAGTTCTTACTCCACTCCGTTGAGTAAATTCTGCTAGAAAAGTTAACTCTATTATTCCTTAATCCATGTTCCATTTATTAAAGTATCATTATTTGGCAATCTGTTTGAGTCTATTAGGTTTATCTACTATATCCCTAAACGGCGACTGTGGTTGCAACAGAGTAACCGCTAATGGTCTATCTTTCGGAAGGTTCTTTGGAGCCTCTTCAAGTGATGCAGATGTAGGACCACCATCTACATTTGCTGGTCAAAATTTTTCATTGTTTCGAGATCATGTTGATGACTTACAAAATGGTCAGTTTTACCTAAACGCATCTTATTTATCTCCTTCTGATTTTGAAATTGAAATTGAAGAGAATGTGTGGACCGACCTCACAGCGATAAGTAGTTCAAGCGTTCCCAGTTCAGATACCAGTTCTTCCGGTTTTGTGTCTCTCACTGGAAATATCAATTACATTGAGGTGATTGTGGACGATGGAGAACCTGTGCGGTTTGATGTTGCAGGTGATCAAGAAGACTACGTTGATTATACGATTGAAGACGGTAGTCTCGAAATTAGAAAGCGAGGATGCTTCACCAATGTGTCTGTCAATAGATTTTTTAATGCTGAGCCGATCACTGCGAGTATTCGAGTGATTAAAAAGAAGGATTTGAATGGTGGTGAATACGAGTCGAACTCGAATCAGCCGGATGGCGACACAGGTCCCGGGACGCCACCAACACTTCCGCCGGGAAGCACCAATCCACCAAATTATGCTCCGCCAGGTCCACTAGCGACTGATACCTTTTCATCAGGTTTAGCTCCCACTGTCGATGCTACCAACAATCCTCTTGGGAATACCACTAATGGGATGATCGGTTGGACTGCCGATAGTGCCAGCCAAGCCATCAGTTTGAATGCTCTAAAGCTTCCGGGTGCTTCGCCGATTACGAATTTCTTTAAGCCAGGTACCCAGTTTTACCGCGATGGGAATCGCCTTCAGTATTATTACGGCAATCAGTTGTTTGATGCAGTCGAGGCAACAAATAGTTTAACCCTTAAGTTTTATCCGATTAATCTCAATGCGGAAGGAATTCCGCAAAATCTTGGCGAGAAGGATCAGGCAGGATTTTACGCTCCAGACGTCCCAGTGAGCCGAACAGTCACCTACGTTCGGACAGGGAACACGGTCTTAGTCAGCGAATCGGGCACTAGTGTCCCCTCTAGGGACACTCATCTTCTAACGTGGCTCGTCGGCCCAAACGGAGAAAAAACCCATATTTGGGAAGATCTTTTGAATCCGAAAAGATTTGTTACCATTCGATCCGCTGCGTCAACGGAATTGACGCATCCTGTTGTCGTTGACGAAGAATGGGACACGCAGGGCAGTGGCCCCGACGTTCTGATGTCTCGCGTGTCGCGTGAATACGAGCCATTTATCGTTGCTGGGTCAAATCCACTACGTGTCGACTATCGCCTGATCCAATCCATTGTCGATCCGGGCGTCGGCCAAGGTTTCGAGAATCTCACCGAAACGACTCACTACAACGGAGATGGAAAAGTGGATCTGACTACAACAGCCGATGGTTCATGGAATTACACATCGAGAGGTGGAGACGCCAATTTTTCACATAATGCTAGCAGGCCATATCCAACGATCGAGTATTCTCCGTGGCTGAACTCGCCTGCTCCTTCTGTCGGTGAATTACCTAGTATTCAGGGTTCGGTCGCAGAAGTTTCTTATAATACGTATACTTCTGCTCCGCCAAACTACATTTCAACCAAGCATATTGACATCTACACGGCAGGTTACCTCACAGCAAAGGAGGAAATTTTGACAGTCTATGCTGATGGTTACACAACTGTAACGACCCGAAAGTATCACACAAAAGATGCTTACACGGAGACGAAAACCCAGACTTACCCCAGCAATACCCCAGCTCCGAATACAAATCGGCTCTTCCGCAGCATTGACTCATCTGGCCGCACCATGACCTATCGGTATGTGAAAATGCAGCTGAACTCCGTGGACGGAACCTACATCGAGGACGAAACCGGCTCTAATCCCCTTGCCACCTATCGCGGCACCTACGTTACCGAAGGCGTAGTGGGCAACGAAGACGGACAACTCGACGCCGCCGGTAATTCTCTCACAACCCGCACGGTCACCATCAACGATCAAAACGGTGACACAGTGCGTGTCGAAAAACAGGCTTACAAAGGCCCTAATGACTATGAAGTGATGACCACCACCACTTACGAGCGGCTGGTCAATCCACTCACCGGTTACCTTGAAAAGATCATCACCCGTCAGGATGGACGCATCATCTCAGAGGAGGAGTATCTTCCTGGACGGGTTACGCAAACCACCGATGAGAATGGAATTGTCGAGACTGCGACCAACGATGCTGCAGGGCGCCTTTCCACGGTAGTGAGTCGCGGAATCACCACCACTTACCTGAAGACTGGCCTTACCAGCACAGTCACACAGACTGCACCAGGAATGCCAGCGCGCAGCTCCAGTAGCACCCGTAATGTCGCTGGTGACACCGTTAGCGAAACCGACGAAGCCAGCACTGTCACTTCCTATTCAAAGGACAGGGCAGCCCGCACGGAGACCATCACTCGTAATGGTGTGACCACTGTTTCCAAACACTATGCCGATGGCCAAGCGATGTCCACGTCCGGCACAGGCGTCATCCCATCATACACCACCTACGAAGTCGATTCGGCTACCGGATTTATAACTACGATATCCTCAACTGGCTCAGCGACATCTCACAGCCCCCGATGGACAAAAACCACCACTGATTTGGCAGGCCGGACCGTCTCGATCAGAACTCCAGGCACCCCCGGTATCAATAGCACTAGAAATTCTGAGCCAGTGATCACCTACGCCTACAATCCGGCTCCAGGTGTTAAAATGATGACCACGAATAGCGCGGGACCGTCACCCCAGCTTTCGCTAAGCGATGCTCTGGGCAGGACTCAGTCCAATGGTCTCGATGCAGATGGCGACGACGCACTCTCTGCTGCCGCCGGCGACCGCTTTTCCACCAGCCAATCCTATTACCAGAAAATCGCCGATGCATGGTGGGAGATTCGCACCCAGACCACTCCGATTTCCGCGACGTCCAGCCGCAGCAGTACCAGCAGCCGACGGATGAAAGAAGATATCGGCGAGGTAAGTGAATCCAGCGACTCCACAGGCACCACCACCAGCACTCGTAGTTTTGATCGCACCAACCAGACCACGACCACCACCCTCGTGATTCCAGGTGGCCAGACCTTGACCAGCATCGAAGTTGCAGGCCGCTTGATCCAGAAGGGAGTTCCCGGCATGACCACGCCTGAGACCTATCAATACGACAACTACGGTCGCGAAAATCTGCGCACCGATCCACGTGGTGCCTCCACATGGTCCTTTGGCTACAATGCGTTTAACCAGCTAGAATACGTCCGTGACCAGCTAGGCAATGTCACCACCTACCGTTATTACCCAGCCAATCACCCGAACGCAGGCCAGCTCTGGAAAGTCATCGACGCCCGTGGTAGCGCCACTGGCACCACCGAGACGATCTACAACGCCCGTGGCCAGACCCAAGAAATCACCGGCACGGCCACTTACCGTCAGGTTTTCGGTTACGATGCCTATGGCGACCAGGAAACCCTCCAGACGTTTGGCACGGTCCCAGCCACCACCACCTGGGTTCGCGACCCAGCCACCGGCTTGCTCACTTTCAAAAAATACGCGGACAACAAGGGAACCCACTACAACTACACCGCCGACGGGAAAATCGCCCAACGGATTTGGCAACGCGGAATCACCACCACCTACGGCTACAGTTCCACCTTCGGTGACCTTGCTACCATCAACTACTCAGACAACAGCACCCCAGCAGTCGAATTTTCCAACTACGATCTCTACGGACGCCCCGGCACCGTGATTGAAAAACGCGGCACGTTCGATGACACAACCACTCTCACTTACGATCCCATCACTGGAGCACAAAGCACCACCTACGCTGCCAACCACAGCATACTACCCAACCTCTCCGTGATCGCAAATGCTCCGGAAAATGGCCGTGTGACCGGTCACAGCGTCAAACAAGGCCAGACTCCCATCCATGGCTGGACCTTTGACTACGATGACTTTGGCCGCATTGATGAACTCACCGCAGGCAACACCCATGTGGACTACCTCTACCAGCCCGGCACCCGCCTCGTTAAAGACCAAGTCACCAAGCTCAATGGCCAAATCATCCACCGCAGCACCCGTGGCATCGACATGCTGGGTCGCTCCACCGGCATGGTGTCGCGTGCGCCAGACCCAGCCAATGGCAATGCCGAGCGCATCGTCGCCTCCGTGGGCCACAGCTACGATGCCATCCACCGCCGCAAAGATGCCAAACGCGAGGACGGCACCCGCTGGGACTACGGCTACAACTTCAAATCCGAAGTCACCACTGCGAACAAGCTGCTGAGCAATTCCCAACTTGTCCCCGGCCAGAATTTCGCTTATGACTACGACGAGATGGGAAATCGGAAAACATCCTCTGCAGGCGGTGCCACCACTGGCTACACCAGTAATGGACTCAACCAATACACCAGCATCACCACCCCCGGTGCTGTCGATGTGCTCAGCCGCTCGCCCGGCCCCGTCACCGCCACCATCGACGGTCAAAGCGCTAGCATCACTCAGCAAGGCAACCTCTACAACGCCCGCGCCACCCTGACCAATGCCCCCAATGGGAAATACTACACCAGCAGCATCACCAGCGGGACCAGCACCCAAACCGGCAGCCGTTGGCTTGCACCCGCCAGCGTCACTCCTCAATATGACGACGACGGGAACCTAACCTCAGATGGCCGTTGGACTTACACTTGGGATGCTGAAAACCGCCTCGTGAAAATGACCACACGCCCCACCGCCATCAGCGCTGGAGCACCCAACGTCACCCTCGACTACACCAACGACTTCAAGGGGCGCAGAATCGCCGAGAAAACGACAACTCTCCCCGCTGTCGGCATTCCTTCGGTTTCAGAGACTCGCTTTCTCTACGAATCTTGGAACAGCGTCGCCGAGTTTTCCAAGAGTGGCACCACCGGCGGCCCTCCCGTGTTATCCAAAACCCTCCTCTGGGGTCTAGACCTCAGCGGTACTCCGCAGGGCGCAGGCGGCGTCTCAGGTCTTCTTCTGATCACTGCTCACTCGGCACCGCTCACTTCCTACCTCCCCTCCTACGACAGTAACGGCAACATCAACGCCTGGACCAACTCCACGGGCCAGCTCATCCGCCGCCAAGACTACGATCCATTCGGAAATCTGACTCTTAGAGAAGAATACGCAACAATAGCTAACCTAGACGAAATTCTAAACGATGGTTTTTCTACCAAACCCAAGGATGTCATCACAGGAATGCTATATTACGGACATCGGTTTTATGATCCGCTTGCGGGTCGTTGGCTGTCTAGGGATCCGATCGAAGAAGAGGGAAGAACGAACTTGTATGGATTCGTAGGGAATGATGGCACTAATAATTTTGATTTATTAGGAATGTTCGGGTATAGTGAATTAGAGATCGCAAAAAGTATATTAGGTCAATCAAACCTTAGCGAGGATGCTAAGGTGGAAATTAACAGTTTTAGATTTCAAGGCCACGGTGATTTGCCGAACTACATGTCTGATGGGCATGATGGCAGAGGTGAATCGGTATCAAAAGGATTTGACTGGACCCTAGCCGATAATAAAATAGAATACAAAAACAAGCATCCTTATCACTTTCTTTCGACAGAAGAGGCTCAGGCAAAGGTTGACGAGGCAATCAAGATGGGTAATCGAACCGAATTCGAATTGTACATGCATAGCCTCCAAGACAGTTATGTCCACAAGGGGAGAGGCCACAAAGTAGGTCCAGTAAATCAAGATCAGTATGCGTGGTGCGAGGGTGAAATGTCAGCCGAACAAAAAAAAGACGAAAGATATACAAAGCTGAAAGTTGGGCATCAGATAATATACCTTAGTCCGGATTTGAATAATGTTGCTTGGCATCAAGCGAAAGCGGCAACCGAGTTAAACATAGCCAAATGGAACAAGGCTAATAATAAAAAGGGACCTCCGGGCTGGTGGGGGTGGTAGGGCTCGCTCCGCTGGCGGTTAAAAATATCAACTTTTCCTAGCGTTATTCCAATAATTTTTATTAGGATCTATGGATCGCATTGAGATTTTTTATAATTGTATGAAACAGCTTTTTTTATCCGTGATCTTACTGCTCCCGTTTACTTCCTGTGATGTAGGAAGTAAGAACATTCCTGAGATGCAGGGTGTCATCATTTACACGAATGCGAATGCTAAATCAATGACCGAGGGAAGAAGATCAGTTGCTGGCCGCATACTGATTCCACCACCGACAGGAGAAGTTTATGTCCAAATAGTCACATCAACAGATAAGGAAATTAAGGCTAGGTGGCCCGGATGGGAGCGGGCGATGTTCATTAATAGTCGCTGGCATGGGGAAGATCTGGAAAGTTATCAATATAGAAAATATTTATGGAAGCAGACGGATTCCATAATTGATCCTTTGCAGGAATACCAGATAGATATACTAACTGCGATTTATACTGATCCTAACATCCTTGAAGATGAGATTTGGCGTGTATCGAAAAATGGCCGTGTAGTAATCGACGCGTCCATTTGCCAGATACACAAAGCCCCTATGATGCGCCAGATTGAGAGGCCGCGTTCAGCGGATTCTTATCCCGAATCGTTCTTTCGGCAACAGAAGAAAGAATTTCCACATGATGGGAATGTATATTTAGGAAGCGGTTCAGGTCCGTTTTTTCCGACATGGAAGTGTCCAGTATGTGGTAGGCTTCATGACGTTTGGATAAAAAAACATGGAATTAGGTAAGCTTTCCACGACAAAAGGACAGGCCTGAATGGCACGGGATTAAGCCGTATTTCGTTGAAAATCATTACAAGGGATATGACAAAGGGACAGGCCTTTAATTATATGTGGGCATTTATCAATAATTGATTAAGACAAAAAGCGAATATCTAACTGCTTGATCCACTACTTTAGGATTCCCCGTCGTAGCGTAATTTCGCTTCTGTAACTCTTAATATTTTACCCTCCCATGAAGCTCTTAAATCATTGCAGACACAAATAATCAAAATACTGCTTGCTCGTCAGTGAAAACCCCAGTAGTTCAATACGCATGGCAGCGCGGTGGTTAGTTCCTTGGGCGGGTTCGTAACAAATCATTAAATCATTGCAGACACAAATAATCAAAATACTGCTTGCTCGTCAGTGAAAACCCCAGTAGTTCAATACCCATGGCAGCGCGGTGGTTAGTTCCTTGGGCGGGTTCGTAACAAATCATTGCAGACACAAATAATCAAAACACTGCTTGCTCCTCTGCAAAAACCCTGGTAGTTCAATACCCATGGCAGCACGATGGCTAGTTCCTTGGGCGGATTCGGAGACTAAGCCGGCGATTTATCATACGATCGCTCGGGTGGTGGATCGGCGATTTGCTTTTGGGGCGGATGATAAGGAGCAATTCCGGATCTACATGCGGATGATGGAGAATTTCTCGGGTTGCCGAGTGCTGGCTTATTGCGTAATGTGCAATCATTTCCACCTGCTGCTTGAGGTGCCCCCAAAACGGAAGGAGCCGCTGACGGATGAGCAACTTTTGAAACGGCTCAGCGGGCTGTATTCGAAGGCATTTGTGGCGACGGTGGCGGTAGAACTAGCAGCAGCTCGTGAGGTGGTGAAGCAAGGGTTGGCGCCCGACGGCGAGGCTTATGTGCAGCGGATTCATGAGCGGTTTACCTATCGGATGGAAAGTCTATCTGAGTTTATGAAAACGTTGCTGCAACGGTTCACGCGTTGGCACAACCGGGAAAAGAAGCGGCGTGGAAACCTATGGGAAGAGACTTTTAAAAGCGTGGTCGTCGAAGATGGCCTAGCTGCGAGGACGATGGCGGCCTACATCGACCTCAATCCAGTGCGTGCCGGGATGGTTGCGGACCCGGCGGAGTATCGCTGGAGCAGCTATGGCGAGGCGATGGGAGC